>JBBAKI010000001.1:0-575974 GCA_040403595.1 Sediminibacterium sp.
TAAACAACGAAACCCTCTACAACTAAACTGTCCACTTTCTTTGACGACATACATAACCAAAAATGTTAACAGTTATTTTGGTCTAATCAATACATTATCAACGAATTATAAGGAAAATAAAAAGGGGATAAACCAATCTGATGCTGATTTATCCCCTTTTGTAGCGATACCAAGATTTGAAACCGGGACCTCAGGGTCATACATCCTGTTCTAATTAGATTGAATCTTATAAAAAAAGCGTAGCAGCAAGTGCTAAACTTTCTGGCTTACCTACATCAAGTAGTATTGCGCCGGTATGATCATATGCCAGAATATTATGTGTAGCACAAAGGTCTAGATACACGTCCACCATAGAAAATTTTCCTTCACGCTGCATGAGCGGTAGTAGTTTGGTATCAATTACTTGAATACCGCTAAAAGCCTTTACCTGCAAGTATTTCGTAGAATCATCCGTTAAATGAGCGGGCTTATACTCCCCGGTGTTTTGATTTTTCCATCCACACAATTTACCGGTTTCATCAAACAAGAAATACCTACTACTGTCCCTGCTAGAAACAGCGAGCGTAGCGAGTGCTCCTGTATTTGTATGCTGCGCAACAAGTGCATCTAAATCTAGATTGGTCAATATATCTGCATTGATCAATAAAAACGAAGTTTCATTTGCAAAATACCAAGCAGCTTTTTTTAAACCACCGCCCGTTTCTAATACAGCGTCTGTTTCGTCAGATATCGTAACCCTAGAACCCCAACCCTTGTTGGTGGCTAAAGCTTCTATAATTTGATCGGCAAAATGATGCACATTTACGAGCACTTCGGTGATGCCAATTTTTTGTAAATATTCGATATTGCGTTGTAGTAACGACTTGCCATTAACCATGGCCAATGCCTTGGGATGCTTATCTGTAAAAGGTTTTAACCTTGTGCCCAAACCTGCTGCCAATATCATTGCCTTCATAAAAATTATTTTACCCAGTTGGCTTTATTGGTATGAGAAAGCTGTGTAGCCACCTTGTATTTATTGCGTAAGTGTCTTGCCGTTTGCTCTGCAGCATATACGCTGCGGTGCTGTCCGCCCGTGCATCCAAAATTGATTTGTAAATTTTGAAAGCCACGTTTTAAATAATCCTCTACCGTAATATCGATTAAATCCCAAACACTATTTAAATACTCATTTATTTTTGTACGCTGTTCTAAAAAATCTTGAACAGGCTTATCGAGTCCCGACAGTTTTTTATAATCATCAAAACGACCCGGATTTAAAATGCCGCGCATGTCAAACATAAAGCCGCCGCCATTTTCAGAATCATCTACCGGAAAACCTTTTTTATAACTAAAACTATTCACCGAAATAGTGAGCGGTGTAGCTGCGTTTGCTTGCGGTGGTTCAAAGCGAGCAATCATGTCCTCAGACATCACAATTTTTAGTACCCGATCAAATTCGGGCGTAACAATACCTACGCGTTTGTTTTCAATAAAGAACTGAAGGTTTCGCATAGCAAGTGGAATGCTTGTTAAAAAGTGTGCTTTTCGTTCAAACAAACCCCTAAATCCGTAAGCACCCATTACTTGCAAGAGTCTAATTAATACATAACCATTGTACTGACTTTCAAACGTGATACGGTCAAGTGGTTCTTGCAATAAACCATCCACTTGGTCCATATAATAAGAAAGCAACTCATCTTTCCACTGTTCACTTAACTCTGCTTTAGCTTGCCACAATAATGAAGCCACATCATATTGCAAAGCGCCTTTCATACCACCCTGAAAATCGATGAAGTGCACATCGTTTTGGTTGACAATAATATTTCTACTCTGAAAATCACGATACATGAAATACTTATGCTGCGTATGGGTGAGATAGGTACTTAATGCTTCAAAATCTTCAAGCATCGCCTGCTTATCGTAAGGCAGTTGTAACGTATCTAAAAAATAATATTTGAAATACAATAGATCACTTAAAATAGCCTGCTTACCAAACTCTTTTGCAGTGATACACCAATTGTAATTAAAATCTTGATCCCCTATAATTTGTACACGCGCAAGTGCTGCCAAACTTTTTTCAAAAAGTGCATATACGTTTTGAGAATGACCTTCGTTTTCTATCTGATTCAGTAACGACTCTGTTCCTAAATCTTCTTGTATATAAATAGTATCATCTGCATTTACCGCAAGCACTTCAGGCACTGGAAGCCCAGCTGTTTTAAAATGCTTACTTAAATGTATGAATGTTTGTGTCTCTTTTTGATGGAGGTTGTAGGTGGCGATATAGGTTTTGCTTCCTTCGTATATTCTAAAGTAAATACGGTCACTCCCACTTTGTGGTAATTTTTCTACCCTTGTAGCTACAGTGCCGCTGATAGAGGTAAATAAAGTTTCTATTCCGTTAATCACTGACTCCATAGGAAAATCGATTTACAACGAAAATAGAACTTAGTATGCAAACCCCAAATTTGCTTATAAAGTTTGTAGCCCAAAAACGCTTATCTGTTTACCCTTGTCTAGTGCATGCTCTTTGCGGATGAGTGTAACGGTAGTGAGTTCAAAAAATGGTTGCGCTACTTTATTTACATACTGCGCTGCTAACTGTTCAAAAGCAGCGGGCGGTAGTGGCGAAGTG
This sequence comes from Sediminibacterium sp., assembly GCA_040403595.1. Classification (GTDB taxonomy): domain Bacteria; phylum Bacteroidota; class Bacteroidia; order Chitinophagales; family Chitinophagaceae; genus Sediminibacterium. The sequence goes on from JBBAKI010000001.1 coordinate 2,618, forward strand.
AGTGCAAGTAAAGGTTGCTGTATGAGTTTAGAAGGTGTACATCCATAACTTTTTAAATACTGGTCCAGTACCTGCAAACTTGCGGCGAGCTGTGCAAAAGGTTGTTGGTTGGCAATACGCATAAAAATGCGTCTAGAAGGCAGGGCGCCAAAACCATCAGTTACCACACTAAAGCTTTTTTGCTGGCTAAGAATACGGTGCATCCACTTGAGCAACGTAGCTTCCATATGCTCGGTGGTATGAAACTGGGCTAGCTCAATAACCGGCTTATCGGTAAAACCAAGGGTACGGGCCCAATTTGTAAAATGTGCGTCGGGGTAGGCCACCAACTGATACGCCCCAGTGGTTGTTAGTGTTTGACCTGCAAAAACAGTGCGTGCGCTCGTATGAATGTCGATAATTTTTTTATTTTGATAATTATTTTAGCATAAATTTACTAAATATTTTAGCTAAAACAAAACTTTTTACTTGTATGGATAGTCAAGAATGGCAGGGGGCTGCCTATAAAGGCTCCAAAAAATACACCCAACAAGACGTTACTACCGCCAATGCCACTGGTTTTGGGGCTGCCACCGACGATTATATGGAAAGGGGTATTGACCTCAACGAGCAGCTCATTAAAAACAAGCCCGCTACCTTCTTTTTTAGAATGAACAGCCACGCCATGACCGGTGCCGGCATTTACCCGGGCGATATTTTAATCGTAGACCGGAGCATTAGAGCCAGCAACCAAAAAATTGTAGTGGCCATTTTAAATGGTGAACTTTTAATTCGGCGCTACACCGATACGGGTGTTAAAAAATTACTCTCTGCCGAAAATAAAAAATGCGCCGACATTGAAATTGATCCACTCGCCTCCTTTGCAGTATGGGGCGTGGTGATATATTGTATTCACGCTACTTTATAATATTAGACATGATTGGCATTGTAGATTGCAATAGTTTTTATTGCTCCTGTGAACGTTTATTTAAGCCAGATTTACTACACAAACCGGTAGTGGTGTTAAGCAATAATGATGGCTGTATTATTTCAAGAAGTGATGAGGCAAAAGCAGTAGGCATAGAAATGGGCAGTCCTTTTTTTATGCAAAAAAAGAATTTAGAAAAAAATGGGGTTACTACTTTTTCTTCTAACTATCACTTATACGGCGACTTAAGTTGGCGCGTGATGGAAACCTTAAGAACCATGCTGCCAGAGGGTTGCGTAGAAGTATACTCGGTAGATGAATCCTTTATAGACCTCGCGCATATTGAACCAGCCGCCCTGCAATCTTTTACCGTTTCACTTAAAACGATCATCGAACAGTGGACAGGCATCAGTGTTTCTATTGGTGTAGCGCCTACCAAAGCACTGAGTAAAGTAGCCAATAAACTCGCTAAAAAAAATAAACAAATAACAGGCTGCGTATTAATATTAAATACCGAAAAAAAAATAACACAAGCCCTACAAAAAACGCCCATTGGTGATGTATGGGGTATTGGCTACCAGTACGCTAAAAAATTAAGTTGCTACGGTATTAACACCGCTTACGATTTAACACTGCGCACCGAAAATTGGGCACACCAAGAATTAGGCGGCGTGGTAGGTGCGCGTTTGTTTAGAGAACTCAAAGGATTTCCTTGCATTGATATGCAATCAGAAAGAGTAACCAAACACATGATTGCTACCACACGCATGTTTGGAAACCCCGTTACCACCCTTACTCAGTTAGAAGAAGCGGTGGCTACCTACATGGCAAGGGCCGCAGAAAAACTGCGCAGACAACACGCTGCTGCGCGTGGCATTACCGTATTAATTGTGCCCAAACAGGAAGTAAAAGGCAGTTATTACCGGCATGGACCTACCAAAACCGCTAGCATCCGCTTGCCCGTTGCCTCCGCGCTTACCAACGAACTAGTCAAACCAGCCCTAGAACTGGTAAGAAGCTTATTTGAAGCGGGTAAAACCTACAAAAAAGCAGGTGTTATTTTAAGTGATATCGTGCCCGAATCGGTGATTCAGGGAAATTTGTTTGTAGCAGCGCCTATCTGTGGTGAAAAACTGGCCAAAGGTCGTGCCCTCATGGAAGCGGTAGATAATATTAATTTTTCGATGCGGGGTGATATTTTAAAGTTTGCCGCTAGCGGCACCACCCGCAACTGGAAAATGCGCCAAGAAATGCGGAGTCCCCGCTATACCACCCGCTGGGAGGAGCTTCCACTCTTAAAATAAGGCCTCAAAAGCCCTGTGAATAAGCGTCTAAGAAGTATTTTAAAATTTACACGGATAAATTGCGGCGGTACCTTAAATTTGCACAATTTGTAAATAATGACTCAACCTACGCTTAACTCCAACGAATCCATACCCTCAGGTAAGAAAAAAGTAATTGTACTTGGTAGCGGCCCCAATAGAATTGGCCAAGGTATCGAGTTTGATTATTGTTGTGTACACGGCTTAATTGCTATTAAAGAGAGTGGTTACGAAGCCATTATGGTAAACTGTAACCCCGAAACAGTTTCTACCGACTTTGACATGGCCGACAAATTATATTTCGAGCCAGTATTTTGGGAACATTTATGGGACATCATTGAACTAGAGCAACCCTATGGTATCATTGTTCAATTAGGTGGTCAAACAGCACTTAAATTAGCCAAGCGTTTAAACGAAAAAGGTATTCGTATTATTGGTACTTCTTTCGAAAGCCTAGACATGGCCGAAGATCGTGGACGTTTTAGTGATCTATTAAAAGAATTAGAAATTCCGTATCCAGCATATGGCACGGCACATACTGCCGACGAAGCTATCGAAGTAGCCAACAAAGTTGGATATCCTGTACTTGTAAGACCTAGCTACGTTATTGGTGGACAGCGCATGCGAATTGTAATCAATGACGAAGAAGTTGAAAAAGCGGTGATCAGTTTATTAAAACACATTCCAGACAATACCATTTTGATTGACCATTTCTTAGACCGTTGTCAAGAAGCAGAAGTGGATGCCATTTTTGATGGAGAAACTTTTCACATCATGGGTGTGATGGAACATATTGAACCAGCAGGTATTCATAGTGGCGATAGTAACGCGGTGTTGCCAGCGTTTAACCTAACGCCAATGATCATTGAAAAAATGGAATTCTACAGCGAAAAAATTGCACGTGCATTAAATATCAAAGGACTTATTAATATTCAGTTCGCCATTAAAAATGATCAAGTGTTTGTGATTGAAGCAAATCCAAGAGCTTCTAGAACAACCCCATTTATTGCAAAAGCGTATCAAATTCCGTACTTGAATATTGCCACCAAAGTAATGCTTGGCGCCAATAAACTCAGCGAATTCACCATGGTTAAAAAACTAGACGGCTATGCGATTAAAGAGCCTGTATTTAGTTTTGATAAATTCCCTGGCGTGAACAAAGAGTTAGGACCAGAAATGAAAAGTACGGGAGAAGCCATTCGCTTTATTAAAGATTTACACGATCCTTATTTCCGCACGCTATACAAAGAGCGTAGCATGAACTTATCTAAATAAGTAGGGCGTAAATACGGAGAACCTTCTACCAAAACACATGGATGTATAGGCTTATGCTATTATAGTGCATAGGTTTGAGCGTGTCCGTAACCGCGCCTCCTTTTTGGCATCAAGCACCCTTTACTAGACTACTTTTCCGCTCGTACTCGGAATTGTTACGTGCAATTATGTATTGCATGGTGTTTTCACAAACGCGCATATCCATACCGCCTTGTATATAGCAGTGGGCATTTCTATTGTCGGACTTTTAGTAACCGCCCAGCTAACAAATTTTAAAAAGTACCGTTACCGTTTTATACAAGGTGTTTTTTTACAAATATTATTTACATCCCTTGGTATTGCTATCATGCAAAATACGTTACAGGCACGTACTAAAGAAACTGTGTTACTAGCGGCGCAGAAAAATGGAACCATTTATATTATGCAGCTAACAGAACCGCTGCAACTAAAAAACAAAACCTATAAAACGGCAGCTATTATAGAAAGCATTGGCAATGCGCAACATGAAATAAAAACGAACATAAAAATAATTGTGCATGTAGCTGTAGATAGCAGCAGCGTTAGTATACCGGCATTAACAGCGGGCAGTTATATAGCCACTACTTTATGGCCAAGCCCAGTGCCGGATACGCATAACCCAGGCGGCTTTCATTACAAACAATGGCTATTTAGAAATGAAATAACGCATCAACTGTATTTGGCAAAAGGAAGTTGGACTTTACTGCCCTCCAAAAAAAGTAAACAATACCTGCAAGTACTACAACAAAAAATTAGCAATCGACTTCAACAAAATATTACGGGCAAACAAGAAAAAGCGGTAGCAGCGGCGCTTTTAATAGGTTACAAACAAGATATTGATTCCGATTTAATGAAAGCCTATAGCAACACCGGCGTGATACATGTTATTGCTATTAGTGGACTACACCTTGGTTTAATTTATGAATTACTAGTAGGTGTTTTTGGTTGGATGCCCAGTTCAACAATAAAAAAATGGACAGCGCCACCCATCATACTACTAGTCTTGTGGGGCTTTGCGCTACTAACAGGAGCAGGCCCCTCTATTGTAAGAGCAGCCGTTATGTTTTCATTTATTATTATCGCCAAAATTGTAAAACAAAATTCTAACATTGTAAATGCACTCGCAGCATCCGCCTTTTTCTTGCTGCTGCTACATCCGTTTTATTTGTGGGATATTGGATTTCAACTTTCGTATGCAGCAGTGCTTAGCATTGTGCTATATCAAAAAAATATTTTTGATGCCCTCTATTTCAAACACAAATGGATGCAGGCCTGCTGGCAGTTAAACGCCGTTACACTAAGTGCGCAAATACTTATACTGCCTCTTGTTGTGTATCATTTTCATCAGTTTCCCAATTATTTTTTACTCAGCAATTTTATAGTGGTGCCGCTCTCTAGTATTATTTTATATGGCTGTTTACTAATCCTCCCTTTTGGAAGCCTCGTTTATATTGGTAAAGCTTTATCCGTTTGTACAAGCTGGTTAATTGGTAGCATGAACTGGATCATCCAAAAAATGAATGCATTACCCTATGCCACCACAAGTGATTTACACATCAACACGGCTCAAGTGGTTTTGTTTTTTATCATCATTGCAAGTACTACGCTACTTATTCAAACCCAAAAAAACAAGTGGTGCTTTATTGGCTTAACCGCCCTACTGCTTGGCTGCAGCATACAAAGTTATACGTACACAAGGGCGGTAGGGCAAACGACCCTAACCGTGTGGTTTGTTCCCAAAACCACCAACATCACAATTCGCTATGGGCTTCAAAAAGAAACGATCTTGCCAGTGGGCACCAGCGCTTTTACCATTGGGCCTACACGATTTATGTGTGTTGGTCAGATAATGCAGCTAAAACCTAGCCTCAAGGAAGTTCCAAAAGTGGATATCCTTTTAGTGAGCAACCTCCCCAAGTCCCCTTTAAGCCTACTCGCAAAGCACTTTAGCGGCGCGCTCTATGTGTTTGACAGCAGTATACCTTTGTGGAAAATGCAAGCGTGGAAAAAAGAGGCAGAGGACCTACATTTGCGGCATCATTTTGTTTCTCAACAAGGGGCTTTTGTCCACCAATCAAGCAATGGAAAAGAAAATTAAGTCTGCGCTCATTTCTGTCTTTTATAAAGATGGTTTAGAGCCTTTAGCACGTCAATTAGTAGCTCAAAACGTAACCATCTATTCGACGGGTGGCACTCAAAAATTTTTAGAAGATTTGGGTATCATTTGTGTTGCGGTAGAAAGCTTAACCACCTACCCATCTATTTTAGGAGGTCGTGTTAAAACATTACACCCTGCTATTTTTGGCGGTATTTTAGGACGCCGATATGAGCCACAAGACCTCGTTGAAATGGAGCAGTACCATATTCCTGAAATTGATTTAGTAATTGTTGATTTATATCCATTTGAAGAAACACTTGCAACCACTACAGAAGAAAAATCCATTATCGAAAAAATTGATATTGGTGGGCCTTCTATGATTAGGGCTGCTGCAAAAAATTTTAGAGACTTAGTAGTGATTGCTGCTAAACAAGATTATGCAGTACTTGAAACCATGTTAGCTGCACAAGCAGGTACCACTTCATTAGAACAAAGGAAAGCCTTTGCTGCAAAAGCTTTTGAAGTAGTGATGCATTATGATATTGCCATTAGCAATTACTTTAATCCAGCGCCTACGCAAATATTACGTTACGGCGAAAACCCACACCAGGGGGCTACTTTTACAGGTCGTTTAGAAGAACTCTTTACACAACTAAATGGTAAAGAATTATCCTATAATAATTTAGTAGACGTAGACGCAGCCGTGCAACTGATTGGTGAATTTAATGAAACAGCATTTGCCATTATCAAGCATACCAATGTTTGTGGTATTGCTGCAAGAGGCACCGTTAAAGATGCATGGGACGCTGCTTTAGGTGGTGATGCCGAAAGCGCTTTTGGTGGTGTACTTGTAACTAATGGTACTGTTGATGCTACCACTGCAAACGCTATCAACGAAATATTTTTTGAAGTACTCATTGCACCAAACTTTGACGCGGCTGCACTCGATATTTTAAAGAGTAAAAAGAATAGAATTTTATTACAACTTACAGGAGGCGCTACTGTATTAAAAACACCGAGCAAGTCTTTACTAAATGGTGTATTGGCACAAGCGCCTGATACGGGCAACTTTGATACTTGGAACGAAGTTGGTGGTAGAACTACCACAGAAAATGAAAAAGAAAATTTGATTTTCGCCAACTTGGTATGCAAGCATCTTAAAAGCAATGCCATAGCGCTTGTAAAAAATAAACAATTGGTAGGCAAAGGCTGTGGTCAAACCAGTCGTATCGACGCACTTCGCCAGGCTATCAAAAAAGCACATCAATTTAATTTTGATCTAAAAGGCGCCGTGCTTGCATCAGACGCTTTTTTCCCTTTTAACGATTGTGTACAAATAGCACAGGAGGCAGGTATGGAAGCATTTATTCAACCAGGCGGTTCGGTGAGAGACAAAGACAGTATTGAGTACTGTGTAGAACATAAGCTAGCCATGGTAATGACCGGACTTCGTCATTTTAGACATTAATTTTTACAACGCATGACAACCAAACAAAAAGCATACATAGGACTTGGTCTCACCAGTATTATTTGGGGAACCACCTGGGTTGCAAGTAAGTTTGGTATCAAACAAGGCGTGCCTGCTTTTGAACTATCCTCTATTAGAAATGGATTAGGCGGCCTGTTACTCATTTCCTTTTTTTTAATAAAAGGTGAAAAGTTTCCAAGCTTTAAAGAATTCAAATGGCTACTGGGCATGTCTATTTTGCTTTTTGTAATTGCCAATGGTTTTTCTACCTATGCTTTAAAAGATATGCCATCCGGACTTGCGGCACTCATTGCGGCACTATATCCACTCAGTGTAGTTGTAATTGAAAGAGTACGTTACAAAAACACAAAAATTACTGCCCTTACTTTTAGTGGTATGCTACTTGGTATAGTAGGTATTGCGATTGTATTTTATGAAAACCTTGCCGTGCATAATTCGGCAGGTTATTTTATTGGCGTTGGCGTTTCTATTATTGCCATGTTAAGTTGGAGCTTTGGCACCATTTTTATTGCACGTAATAAAATGGATATGAATCCGTATTATGCAACGGGTTGGCAAATGTTCTTAAGCTGCTTTTTTTTAGGTGCTTTTGTAATTGTATCCGGTAAAGCCATTCCACTCAGTGCTATCCCACACACAACTTGGATGGCCATTATCTATTTAATTATCGCAAGTTCAATTATTGCATTTGCTGCGTTCATTTATACCATGAAGCATTTACCACCAACCATTGCATCTTTGTATGCCTATATAAACCCAATAGTAGCTACGGTTGTAGGGGCTTTTATGGTAGACGAAAAATTAAGCCTGCCCATTTTTGTAGGATCATTTGTTACACTAGCAGGCGTGTATCTAGTCAATAGATCTATGAAAGCACAGCACCACGAAATTGTTCCTGTTACAGACGCGGACGGGATGTAGTATTGTCCTTCCACATTTCATTAAATGTTTTTTTGCTAAAATCTAATTCTGAGCGGTGTACGGCCCACCCTTTAAAAACTTTATTGACTACCCAGTTTTTCATTTTACCATTACCCATATTCATCATGGGTCTATTTAAACTAGCAACCATCCACGCTTTCCATGCAACGCGCTCTGCAAGTGTGCTTGTGCCTTGCGTAACAGCTTCGTGACGGTTGTCTAATAAGAGTTGATGTAAGTTAATGCGAACAGGACAAACCTCTGTACAATTGCCACATAAAGAAGAAGCATTGCTTAAGTGCTTATACGCATCTACACCACTTAAATATGGCGTAATGACTTTACCAATAGGGCCACTGTAGGTTGTTTCGTAAGAGTGTCCGCCAATATTTTTATACACGGGACATGCATTTAAACAAGCACCGCACCTAATACAATACAGTGCTTCACGCGCCGTAGGATTAGCCAGTAAATTGGTACGTCCATTATCTAAAAGTATTACAAACATTTCTTCGGGGCCATCGGTTTCACCTGCTTGCTTGGGACCGGTTACAATGGAATTGTACACCGTTACTTTTTGACCTGTGCCGTATGTGGCTAGCAGTGGCCAAAACAAAGGAAGATCATGTACAGAAGGGATCATTTTTTCGATGCCCACAACTGCAATATGTGTTTTAGGCCATGCGCAACTTAAACGCCCGTTGCCTTCATTTTCGGTAATAGCAATGGCACCAATGTCTGCAATTAAAAAATTAGCGCCTGTTACACCCACTTCCGCTTCTGTATATTTATCACGAAGTTTAATACGCGCTACCTGTGTTAATTCTTCGGGTGTTAAATCTGGTTTAGTACCTAATTTATTAGCAAAAAGTTTGGCTACGTCTTCTTTGCTTTTATGCATGGCTGGTGTAACAATATGATACGGCGGCTCGCCATCTAATTGTTGAATGTATTCGCCTAAATCTGTTTCTACACTTTCTATTCCATTTGCTTCCAAGAAATCATTTAAATGAATTTCCTCGGTTACCATGCTCTTACTTTTTACGAGCGTTTTGCAAGCTCTTTCTTTACATATTTTTCCAATAGCCTCTAAAGCTTCTGCGCTATCATTGGCCCAAATAACGGTGGCCCCTCTAGCGGTAATTTTTTGTTCAAACTCAAGTAAGTATTTGTCTAAATGCTCAATCGCTTCCCACTTGATATTTTTTGCGCGCTCCCTGGTAATATTAACGTCGGTAAATTGTGATTTACCAATAGGGACAACGGCATTGTATTTAGCAATATTAAAATTGATTTTTCTGCGATGTTCTAAATCGGCAGCTTTAATGGTACTCTTTGCAATAAATGACGCAGCTGTTTCTGACATGCTTATTTTTTTTGACTTTTTTGATGAAGCGCTGTTGCTTCTAATGCTTCATAAAATTCGGGGCCGTATTTCCGTATCAACGATTCTTTTAAAAATTGATACACGGGCACTTTTAATTTTTTACCAAGGCTACAAGCAGCACTGCATAAGTCTTCGCGGGGTTCGTAGTTAACATATTCCATATCTGGATCACGCTTACTCTTTTTTGTTTTAACAGGAAACAAATGGCAGCTTAGTGGCTTTTTCCAATCTAATTTACCATCGTTATAGGCCTGCTCTATACCACAAAGTATGGTGCCTGTTTTGTCTTTGATTCCATATGCGCAAATACCCCCATTAATGGTAGGTGTTACCCAACCAAATTCGCGGTCATATAAAAATTTCCCTTGCTTTTCAACCTCTTTGATGCCAGCAGCTGTCATATAAGGTTTAATGTCTTCGTAATAGGTTTTTAATTTTTCAAGTTCCCATTTTTCCATAGGGGCACCCGCGTCACCATCTTCGCAGCAACCGCCCTTGCATTTTGTTAAATCGCATACAAAATGCTCTTCTAGGAGCTCATCAGAAACCAATTTGTTATCTATAATAATCATGGTTATGCGAATATAATTAGTTTTTCCACCTAAAAGTGTTTACCAAATGTTTCAAATCTGTTTTAATAAAATCATTGACGATGGCCAAAGAATCGGAATTGGGCGTAGCGTCAAAATATAGCGCGCCTCTTAAAAAATGCTTGGTAGAATCTGTTAAAAAAAACTGATTGGCAGTAGCAGCATCGCCTCCTACCGTAAAAAAGAGGCCACTTACGCCATTTGCAGTGTGCATGAGTGAATCGTCTATGGAATAGGCTTTAGCAGATTGCTTGCTGGTCATAAAAAAAGAATGTTTCACGAGCGAATCAAATTTATACTTGCCAATTTCTTTGTAACTCACATAAATGCGGCCGTTAAACTGAGGGAAGTCTATATTAATCCACCAGTCATTTTCGGTGGCTTCACCAAAAAAGGTAGAATCTTTAACCACTTTCGCATACACGGGGTATTCAAAAGCATATGGATAGCCAGGCTGGTCAAATAGCTGGTATTTTTTTTCTGGGAAATTGATTTTATAATAACCAGTCGGCTTTGGTGTATACACACTGTTACATGCCACAAAACTTACACTAGCAAAACCCACTACTAAAAAAAATAATTGTAATTGCCTTAGCATGAAACGAATATTAGTTGGTGTACTGACGCTTAATGGAAACCTTAATTTTTTGAAGTCTATTTTTGGCCACTTCTAATACTGTAAATTCAAAATCGCCAGAAGTTAAAATGGCAGCGGGCTTTGGAAAATCGCCAGCAAGTTCTAATACTAGGCCTGCAAGTGAATCACTTTCCCCTTTTATCGTATCAAAAGTTTCAGTGGGCAGATCCATTACTTTACACAAATCCTGAATCATTACGCGCCCTTCAAAAATATAATTGTTGTCGTCAATTTTTTTGTAATCACTATCTTCCTCGTCAAACTCGTCTTTAATTTCTCCAATAATTTCTTCTAAAATATCTTCGAGGGTAACAATACCACTAGTTCCTCCAAATTCATCCACCACTACTGCAAAGTGAATTCTTTTAGATTGAAACTCTTTTAATAAATCTTCGATGGGTTTTTGTTCGTGCACAAAGTATGGAGGCCTTAAAAGCTTATGCCAGTTATAGGTTGCGCTTTCATCTAAATGCGGCACCAAGTCTTTGGTATGAACAATGCCTAGCACTTCATCTAAATCTTCTTTGTATACTGGAAGCCTAGAATAGTTTACCTCACGCACAAATTCAATCAATTGATCAAAACTAATTTCATGATCCACCCCACTCACATCCATACGGGTTTTCATAATTTGTTTTACGGTGATATTCCTGAACTTAACAATACTTTTTAAAATATTTTTTTCATTTTCAGAAGCCGTTTCATTGGTTGTTAAATCAATGGCATGATCTAACTCTTCGAGGCTGTAAGCACTCGCCGATTTGTTAGCGAGCTTTCTTTCAATGATATCTGAATATTTTACGAGTGGTTTACTAAGCCCCATCACCACATAAGAAATTCCATAAACAATGCCGCCAAAATCTTTTGCAAAACGAACATTGTTTTGAGTGGCCAACACTTTAGGCATGATTTCACCAAAGAGTACGAGTAAAAAAGTAACCGCAATAACTTTAATAACAAACTCCACCCACACAGCATCAAACTGTTCAAAATTAAACATGTTATCGATGAGTAAATTTGAAATGATAATGATGGAGATATTGATAAAACTGTTAGCAATTAAAAGTGAGGCCAATAATATTTTAGGTTGCTCAATTAAGTCAACAATTCTTTTGTAAGCAGGTTGCTGTTTTGACTTTAGCAAGTTGATGTCTTTAAAAGTCAATGAAAAGAATGCAACTTCCGCACCGGCCAGTACAAAAGACAAAAACAATAAAACAACCAAAATAAGTACCAAAACAGTTGTGCCTTGAGGTTGAATAGCGCCAAAAAATGATTGCGCAAGATATAAACCCATTACCGAATAATCGTCCAAAGTGACAGTAAATTTAGTACTAGGCAAAAATACCAATAATTCAGTTACATCGTACACCCTAAAACAAAGACCAACGGGGTTTACCAGATAAAGGTTTCACTAAAATACTGATGGATTAGTTTGGGAAAAGGAAGGGCCTTTAGTTTTGATATTTTTTGCCATTTTCCAGCTGTCAAACTGCTTGGCTTTTTTGTTAAAGCAACTCTCATAAATTGAGCCGTTATGATTTGATGGGTAAGCTGTTGTTTAATATCTATTGAACGTTGTAAGAGTTTAATAGAAGACACCCCTAGTTGTTCTTTTAAAAAAGCCTGTGTACTTGTTTCATTCCACAACATTTTTTTTCCTGCATCCAACAAATAAAATTCATACAAGCCCTGCCAAATATCTTTATGCTTTCTTTCGCTAACCCAAATTTCATCTTGTACTTGAAGTAAAAAATAATAAAATCGACGTTCTTTTTTAACAAGCTGTTTTTCTTTGATGGGGAGCTGATTTACCTGTGCGGTAGCATGTGCTACGCAAGTTTTTTGTAGTGGGCATGCATTACAACCAGGCGCCATGGGTTTGCATACAGTAGCCCCAAAGTCCATGATAGCTTGATTGTAAAGGCCTGCGCGCTTTTTATCGAGCAGTGCCGCAGCGCGCTCTTCAAATATTTTTTTACCTGTTGTAGAATCTGTGGGCACATCAATGCCTTCATGCCTAGCTATCACTCTATACACATTTCCATCCAATACTGCATGTGGTGCATTAAAGGCAAATGATGCAATAGCCGCTGCCGTATAAGGCCCCACCCCCTTTAATGTTAAAAGCGTTTCGTAATCACTCGGAAAAATTCCTTTGTAATTTGTCGCAATTATTTTTGCAGTAAAAAGTAAATTTCTACAACGGTTATAATAACCCAGCCCTTCCCATAATTTAAACACCGTTTGTTCCTTTGCTTTTGCTAAATCAAAAACAGTTGGGTAGGCCTCTATAAATTTATTATAATAGGCAAGGCCTTGTTCTACACGCGTTTGTTGTAGAATTATTTCTGATAACCAAATTTTATAGGGGTCCTTTTCGCCTTTCCAAGGCATAACCCTAGTATTCGTGTGGGTATGCCAATGAAGGAGGGTGGTGGTAAAACTTGATTTCATTTATTAGGAATGGGCAAAATCAGCCTTTCGATGGCTAAAATGCTTAATTTTTAGGTATAAAGTTAATTTTTAGGGTGTATATGCCCATTTTTAGTTGGCAAAACGTATAAAAAAATTTAATTTTCTGTTAAATACGCGATTTTTTAGCTTATTTTTAGAAACGCATACCCTAAAATTAATTTTGATACAATGAGAAAATCAGATCTCATCAACCAGATTTCAGATAAAACAGGTATTCCAAAAGTGGACGTACTCGTTACGCTTGAAACCATGTTTAAAGAGGTAAAAGAAAGTCTCTCTAACGGCCAAAACATATATATACGTGGCTTTGGGAGCTTTATCACCAAAAAACGTGCAGCAAAAATTGGTAGAAATATCAAAAAAAATATCGCTGTGCAAATCCCTGAACATTTTATTCCTGCCTTCAAACCGGCAAAAGAATTTGTAACTGAAGTTAAAAGCAAGCTTAAGTAGCGCTAACTTCGTTCCCTAATTCTTTTCGAAAGTGAAAAAACAGCAATTACTCCTCATTGGCGGAGCCGTACTCCTATTTGCCATTTTGTTATACATGGGTAGTACCGTGGCACCTAAAGCCCCTGATGCTGCTCCTACCGCACAAAATAGTGATGATAATCAACACCTTAAGTTTGAAGACCTACTCTTAAAAGCAAAAGGGAAAATCAGTACAGACCAAGTTTTACGCCTTAATAGCCTCGAAAATAGCGTGGTTAGAGGGGATGTGAAAGACCAAAAAATACATGTGTACCACAGGCTTGCTAGGTTCTGGTCAGACTCAGCAAAACTGTTTGAACCCTATGCTTGGTACACCGGCGAAGCAGCTAAATTGGAAAATTCTGAAAAAAGCCTCACCTTTGCCGCCCAACTGTATATAGACAACCTAGTTACGGAAGGTGACCCAGCCATGCAACACTGGTTGGCAGAACAAGCAAAAGATCTTTTAGAGAAAGCTTTAGTTATCAATCCAAACAACGATTCTAGTAAAATTGGTTTGGGTGCTTGCTACATATTTGGAAACATTTCAGACAATCCAATGCAGGGTATTTTGCCCATCAGAGACATTGTCCAAAAAAATCCAAACAACCTATATGCTCAAATGATTTTGGGGTTGGGTGGTAAAAAAAGTGGGCAGTTAGATAAAGCCATTGAGCGCTTCTTACTAATTGTAAATAAAGATCCAGAAAACCTGGAAGCTATATTTCACTTAGCAGAATGCTACGAGATGCACAACGACAAAACAAACGCAGTAAAGTGGTATAGCTTAGCTGCTAAAAAAGTTAAAGTGCCCGAAGCAAAAGAAGCAATCGCTAAGAGAATTGCGGAATTGAATAAATAAATTATTATTAACAAATAAAATTACTCAGTGTATGCCTTGTGGTAAGAAGAGAAAGCGTCATAAAATTGCGACACACAAACGTAAGAAACGCCTAAGAAAGAATCGTCATAAGAAGAAGAACAAGTAATTGTTTTTCCTTTATTGACCTATATAAATACGCCCTATGCAAAACATGGGGCGTATTTAACACTTATCTGTATCTAGCCCCTTATTTCCTTTTCTGCAACTTTTCCTATTTCCTTCCTTGATAGGGCTTTGATTGTTAAGATATTGGTGTATACACATGCCGCCTAATTAGGCAGGTAATTTTGTATTTAAAAGTTGCTAATTTTGAACAAAGAACTTATTATAAACGCTACGCCTACGGGTGTAGAAATTGCTTTGCTAGAAAATAAAAAACTAGTGGAGTTGCACAACGAAAAAACCGACGCAAATTTTGCAGTAGGTGATCTTTACCTCGGTAAAGTAAAAAAATTAATTCCCGGACTTAACGCTGCCTTTGTAGACGTTGGTTTTGAAAAAGATGCTTTTTTACATTACTCAGATTTAAGCCCCTATGCAAAGTCTATTATAAAATATACGCAGGCTGCCATGTCTGATAAAAGCGAAAATGGATTTGATTTTGCACGCTTTCAATCGGAACCTGAAATTATTAAAACAGGGAAAATAAACGAAGTATTAAATGGTAAGCCAAACGTACTCGTTCAAATTTTAAAAGAACCCATTGCAGCTAAAGGACCTCGTTTAAGTTGTGAACTTTCTTTACCTGGAAGATTTGTAGTTGTTACGCCTTTCAATGAAATTGTAGCGGTCTCTAAAAAAATTCATTCTTCTGAAGAAAGAAAAAGATTACACAAAATTGTAGAAGCCATAAGGCCTAAAAATTTTGGTGTGATTGTGCGTACTGCTGCAGAAGGTAAATCAACTGCAGAATTACACCAAGACATGTTATCCCTTGTAGAAACATGGAAAACGATACAAGCCAATTTAAAAGGGGCTGCAGCGCCCGTTCGTATCTTAAGTGAAGAAACAAAAACAACAAGTATTTTACGAGATTTGCTGAGTGCAGATTTTAATAGAATTGTTGTGAATGATAAATCGCTCCACGAAGTAACGCAGCGTTATATCCAGCGCATTGCTCCGGATAAAACAGATATCGTAACACAGTACAAAGATGGGCTTCCTATTTTTGATCATTTTGGTGTGACCAAACAAGTAAAAGCTTCTTTTGGCAAAACGGTTAACCTTCCTAGTGGTGCTTATTTAATTATTGAGCACACAGAAGCTCTGCATGTTATTGACGTAAACAGTGGTTATAAGAGCGTAAGCAATAGCCAAGAAGAAAATGCACTAGAAACAAATTTAGAAGCAGCTGAAGAGATTTCAAGACAATTAAGACTTAGAGATATTGGCGGCATCATTGTGGTTGATTTTATTGACATGAAACTTCCTGACAATAAAAGAAAAGTGCAAGAAGCCATGGATACTTTTATGAAAGCAGATCGTGCCAAACATTCGGTACTTCCTATTTCTAAATTTGGGCTCTTACAAATAACGCGTCAAAGAATGCGTCCGGAGGTTAATATCAATACTTCTGAAAATTGTACGGCTTGTAATGGTACCGGTAAAATGACTTCAGCCCTATTACTAGAGGATGAAATAGAAAATAAGCTGGTTTATTTGGCTTCACATGCCCATAAAAAGCTCCAATTGGTGGTACACCCTATTATTGAGGCTTATTTAACCAAGGGGATATTTAGCAATAAACTAAGTAAAATGCGTAAAAAGCATGGGGTAAAGCTAAGTTTGGAGGCAAATACCAACTACCACCTCACCGAATTCAGATTTTTTGACGCCCAGGAGGAAGAAATTAAGTTCTAACCAGAACCCCTGAAAAAAAATATTTTTTGATATTAATATAATTAATAATACGAATTCATTTTCCCACCCTACGCTCATACATAACTTTAAAAAAGGCCAATTTGGCCTTTTTTTTATCCAAAAATGCGTAAAAAATACCCCAAAAACACCGTCCGTCAAACTGTCGTTCGGGGTCCGGGCTTATTGTCAGCCTTAGGAGGCTACTACGAAAGAAATCGTATATTAAATTTTCCCTTAAACCCTAAAAAATATTTTGCCATCTGCCCCATTATTGTACCTTAGCAGTAGAATTTAATGGGTTAGTAAGTAATAAGGGCCAGTAGCAATACTGGCCCTTTTACATGCCTACTACCACTGCGTTTCAGCAGATTTGCTATGTTTTTTTTACATGTATTTTCGCTCCTATTTACCTGTATTTGTCTCTTTTTTTTACAATACGAACAACGGTTATTTTTTCATTCACGCGAATCTAATTTTTCTGAAATATCTTTATGCAATGAGTAAAATAAAATCTGCTTTTTTCTGTAGTAATTGTGGTTATGAAAGTGCAAAATGGATTGGAAAATGTCCAAGTTGTGCGGAGTGGAATACTTTTTCGGAAGAAATTATTGATAAAGGAATTCAGAAGGATCAAAATTGGGATTCTTACCACGAACAAAAGCGCAATTCAAAAATAATTGCACTCGATGAAGTAAAAACATCGGAAGAAAAAAGAATTGTTTCCAAAGATCCAGAACTCAACCGCGTGCTTGGTGGTGGTATCGTAATGGGTAGCATTGTGCTGGTTGCTGGAGAGCCTGGCATTGGAAAAAGTACTTTGTTTTTACAAAATGGGTTACAAGCCACAGATCAGGTTGTATTATACATTAGTGGAGAGGAAAGTGAGCAGCAAATCAAAATGCGTGCAGATCGACTTAAAATCCCAAACAATAATTTTTACCTACTCACCGAAACCAATACATCGACCATTTTTGCAGAAATAAAAAAATTAAAACCAACACTTGTTATTGTTGATTCGATTCAAACATTGCAATCAAGTTTGATTGATTCTGCAGCAGGATCTGTTTCGCAAATTAGAGAATGCGCTGCCGAATTTCAGAAGTTTGCCAAGCAAACAAATACCCCTGTGTTTTTAATTGGCCATATCACCAAAGAGGGCGCCATAGCGGGTCCTAAGGTACTTGAGCATATGGTGGATACCGTTTTACAATTTGAAGGTGATAGACATTATGCATACCGAATTTTACGTACGCTCAAGAATAGATTTGGTAGTACTGCAGAGTTAGGTATTTACGAAATGACTGGCGAAGGCATGCGTGTTGTTTCCAATCCTTCCGAAATTTTAATTGCACAAAGAGAAGATAGTTTAAGTGGCTCTGCCATCGCTGCAACACTTGAAGGTGCCCGTCCATTATTATTAGAAGTGCAGGCACTCGTTACGCAAAGTGTGTATGGAACGCCGCAAAGAACCGTAACTGGATTTGACCTTCGAAGATTACAACTATTACTGGCCGTTTTAGAAAAAAGAGGCGGCTTTCAATTTGGGATGAAAGATGTTTTTGTAAATATTGCGGGTGGTATTAAAATAGAAGACCCATCTACCGATCTTGCCATCATATGCGCACTTTTATCGTCTTATGAAGATGTTCCACTGCCACATCACATCTGTTTTGCTGGTGAAGTAGGATTAAATGGAGAAATTAGAGCCGTGAACCGAATTGAACAAAGAATTGCGGAAGCTGAAAAGCTAGGATTTGAAAAAATTATAGTGTCGAGCTACAATAAAAAGAGTTTCAATCCTAAAGCATTTGGCATTCAAGTATTGGCATTAAGTAGAGTGGATGAAGTATATCAACAGCTTTTTTAGCAACTATAAACACGTATAAAAATATTTCTGCGGTTAATTTTTATTGCTTCTAATTTATTGAGGGTAAGTTGGATAAATGCAAAACAGTTATTTACCCAAACTTACGCGTTGGATTGACCCCGTTTTTTGGCTCTATTTCCCTAAAAATTGCCCTGCCTGTGGAAGGCCACTTCGGCTCTTTGGGGCCAATATTTGTGGGCCCTGTAGCCAAAGCCTACCCGAAACCCACTTTTTTGAGGCTCCAAACAACCCCATCGAAAAAATATTTTACGGCAGGCTCCCCATACAAACGGGGGCGGCAGCCTGGTATTTTCATAAAAACTCGGCCCTTCAGGCCCTGCTTTTTCAATTAAAGTATAAGTCCAACAAAGAAGTGGGCTTATTTATAGGGAAGCAAATGGGAGCCTTACTGGCTGCCTCGGAGCGGTTTGCCAGCATCGACGCCCTGGTACCTGTGCCGCTTCATGCCCAAGCGCTCTCTAAAAGGGGGTTTAATCAAGCCGCCATTATATGTGAAGGCATTGGTCTAGTCTGGCACAAACCGGTGCTTACGGGCGCCATTGCTAGAACAAAACCCACCAGTACACAAACCAAACAAAGCAGGGCGGAGCGCTGGGATAATATGGAAAACGCATTTACCATTAAAGACCCCACATCCATTGCAGGCAAGCACCTATTATTAATTGATGACGTAATAACAACGGGTGCCACTATTGAGGCTTGTGGCAAAACATTACTAACGATACAGGATGTAAGGGTTAGTGTAGCTGCGGCCGCTTATCCATTAAAATAGTTATGCTGCGTATTTTTTCGGAAATTGCTGTTACATTCAACAAATAAAGAATGCCATTGTTATGGTAATTAAACAACCTCAATAAAACATCATGAAAAATCTCATCCTAATAGCTACCTTATTTATGTTACAATCTTTTACACCTCCACCAAGCAACAGTATACACCAATTTTCCATTAAATCAATTGATGGTGGCGTTATTGACTTTTCTAAATTTAAAGGAAAGAAAATTTTAGTGGTGAACACAGCTTCTGAGTGTGGCTATACACCGCAGTACGAAGCACTTCAAAAATTAGCAGATACCTACAAAGACAAATTAGTGGTAGTTGGTTTTCCTGCCAATAATTTTGGTGGTCAAGAGCCAGGAACCGATGCAGAAATCAAACAATTTTGTAAAGCACGCTATGGTGTAACATTTCCGCTGGCGAGTAAAATAAGTGTGACCGGCACAGACACCGCACCTATTTATAAGTGGCTTACACAAAAAAAAGACAATGGTGTATTAGATGCAACCATCAAATGGAATTTCAATAAATTTTTATTGGATGAAAATGGTAATATGATTGCTTATTTTCCAAGCAGTACTAAACCTGATAGCCCAGAAATTACTGGTAAACTATAACCGCTACTAAAGGCACGCACATTGGTATTCAAAGACATTATAGGAAAAGCATCTGTTAAGGCGCACTTAATAGATATGGTGCAGCATAACCGCTTAAGTCATGCCCTTTTATTTTTAGGAAAAGAAGGATCTGGTGCACTTCCGCTTGCCATTAACTTTGCTCAATTTGTAGTGAGCCAACCAGCAGCCAGTGAACCCGTAGCCGATTTGTTTGGTGGCTTCACAGCCATAGAATCAGGGCCCGCATATTCATCTCCCGAAGCATTAGCAGAAGACCCTTCTTATTTGAGAGCTGTAAAGCTACTACATCCCGATTTGCATTTTTCGTATCCGGTTATTTCAAAAAAGCCTGGCGAAAAACCAGTAAGCACAGATTACATTTCCGACTGGAGAGATTTTTATTCGCAATTTCCGTACGGTAATATTTACGACTGGTTACAATTTATTGGTGCGGAAAATAAACAAGGAAATATTACCGCAGAAGAGTGCAACGAAATCATTCATAAACTCAGTTTAAAAAGTTTTGAAAGCGCTTACAAAGTATTGGTATTATGGATGCCAGAATATTTAGGTAAAGAAGGCAATAAATTACTCAAGCTTATAGAAGAGCCACCACCCAACACTTTATTTATTTTAGTAGCAGAAAGTGAAGAACAAATTTTACCTACGCTACTAAGCAGATGTCAACTTATCAAAGTACCGCTTCTTTCCAACGAAGAATTAGAAGACGCCCTTTTTGAAAGAGCCAAAGCCAGCAAAGAAACAGCTAGTCAAATTGCGGGTATCGCAGAAGGCAATTACCGCGAGGCATTACAACTTTTGCAACACTCCGAAGAAGATTGGCACTCATATTTAAGGGAGTGGTTAAACGCCACTTTAAAAGGCGGACCCATCGCGCAGGTAAAATTTACCGAAGAAGCGGCTAAACTAGGCAGAGAAAAACAAAAACAGTTTTTACGCTACTTTAACCACCTCCTGCAAATGAGCATCCGCATTAAAGTACTAGGGGTAGACCAGGTAAAAATGGGGGATCAAGAAAAGGATTTTGCGGTTCGTTTAAATAAAATTGCTTCGGTGAGCCAACAACAGGCCATTATCGAAGAACTAGATAAAGCGTCTTATTATATAGAGCGCAATGCCAACGGTAAAATGTTATTTCAGGCCCTTACCCTTAAACTCTACCACATCATTCAAAACAAAACCTTAATTTTGAATGATTAGCTTGGATATGACCTCCATGCAAACCGCTTTTTAAACTATAAATCATTGTTTATCAAGCACTTATTAACTAATAGTATAACTACATAATATGGGCTGTGGATCTTGTGGAACAAGTAAACCTGGTGGTTGCCAAAGTAATGGTGGCTGTAGCACGGGTGGCTGTAACCGTTTAAACGTTCACGATTGGCTTTTAAACCTTCCTTTTAGTGACCCCGAAAGCAATTGCAAAATTGTAGAAGTAAGCTTCAAACAAGGCAGTCGCAAAGAATATTTTAGAAACGCTACCCTCCAATTTTTTGAAAAGGGAAACTACGTTACACTAGAAGGTGTGAGTGGTTTTGATGTGGGAGAAGTAAGCCTTACTGGAGAACTGGTACGTATGCAGCTTAAAAAAAATAAGCTCGACGAAAACAGCCCGGAAATTAAAAAAATTATTCGACGTTCCACAGAAAGAGATATCGAAGCATTTCATATTAGCAAAGGCCGCGAAAAAGATATTTTATCTAGAAGTAGAGTGGCGGCGATGGAACTGAAACTTCAAATGAAACTTAGTGAAGTGGAAATTCAGGCAGATGGAAAAAAAGCAACTTTCTTTTACACCGCAGACGACCGCGTAGACTTTAGAGAACTCATTAAAAAATACGCCACAGACTTTAAGTTTAAAGTAGAAATGCGTCAGATTGGTATTCGTCAAGAAGCTGCAAAGCTTGGTGGCATTGGATCTTGCGGTAGAGAGCTTTGTTGTAGCACATGGTTACACGACTTTAAAAGTGTAAACACCACTGCTGCGCGTTACCAAAACTTATCTATCAATCAAACCAAACTAAGTGGACAGTGTGGTAGATTAAAATGTTGTTTAAATTTTGAATTAGACACATACCTAGATGCACTGCAAAACTTCCCTGATTACGCAGATGCATTAGATACTGCAATGGGCACAGCGCACCTCATTAAAAAAGATATTTTCAAAAATTTAATGTGGTACATCTTACCCAATAATACAAAGCATTATCCACTTACCATTCAGCGCGTAAAAGAAATTAAACGCCTCAATGGGCAAGGTGTAAAAGTAGACGAGTTACAAGCGGTAGAAGTAACCAGCAGTAAACCAAAAGAAGTAGAACCAGCATTTGCGGATGTGGTTGGACAAATTAGTTTACGCTCATTAGAAAGAAACGATAAGAGAAGAAGAGACAACAATAGAGACAACAGAGGAGACAGTCGTGGACCTAATAACAACAGGCCTAATAACAATGGTCCAAGACCAAACAATAACGGACCTCGACCAACCAATGGTCCAAGACCCAATAACAATGGACCTCGATCTAACAACGGACCTCGACCTGATCGCGGACCTAATAACAATGGCCCTAGGCCAGCTCCGGATGCTCCAAAAGTGCCTGATCAATAGAAGTTGTTACAATAGCGCAAGCGGCGCGGATTTCGGCTTCGGTAATAATAAGTGGAGGTGCTACCCTGATGCGGTCGGGTGCAAATAAAAACCAATCGGTAATCAGTCCATTTTGTACACATGTATGCGCCACTTTTTGTGCCAGCGCATCTGAAGTAAATTGTAAAGAAAACCAAAGTCCAATTCCCTGCATTTGAACAATAGCAGGATGCTGTAGTAAGGTTTGTAATAATTTACTTTTTGCAGGAACGGTATCTATCCATTTTTGTTCCGTTAAAATTTCAAATGCTTTTTTACCCGCAGCACAACTTACCGGATGCCCACCAAATGTGGTGATATGACCAAGCACCGGCGCCACGGTTAATGTACGCATGAGTTTGTGACTCGAAATAAAAGCACCAAGCGGCATGCCACCACCAAGTGCTTTACCAACGAGTAAAACATCTGGCACTACACCCATTTGCTCAAAGGCAAAAAGTGTACCCGTACGGCCAAAGCCAGATTGTATTTCATCAAAAATTAAAAGCACACAGTGTTCGTCACATTTTTTTCGAATAGCAGCGAACCATTCTTTTTTTCCAACCGTTACACCACTCTCTGCTTGCACAGGTTCTACAATCACACAGGCTACCGTTACATCAATAGCATCCACTAAAGCATCATCGTTATAATCAAAATGATATACTTCTGGTAAGAGCGGTCTAAATGCATTGCGCCAATACTCGTCTCCCATTACACTTAAAGCACCTTGCGTACTTCCATGATAGGCTTTATTGCAAGCAATGATTTTTGTTTTTCCCGTTACACGCTTGGCTAATTTAAGTGCGCCCTCTGTGGCTTCGGCGCCACTACTTGTAAAATAAACGCAGTCTAAATTTGGAGGTAAATAACTAGCGAGTAACGACGCATACTGCACTTGTGGGCTTTCAATAAACTCGCCATACACAATGAGGTGCATGTATTTTGCAGCCTGCTCCTGCACGGCTTTTACAACCTCCGGATGGCTATGCCCAATATTACAAACACTAAAGCCAGCAATAAAATCGGTATAAGTTTTGCCATGCACGTCGGTGAGGGTCACGCCAGCAGCTTCCACCATTTCGATACCAATGGGTGCGTCCGAGGTTTGTGCTACGTGCTGTAAAAAAAGTTGACGGTTGTTCATGGCATTTACAAGAATCACAAAGGTAAAGGTTTACGCAAACGATTACTTGAAGGATTATTCAAGAACTGAACTTTACACAATTTTATTACATTCGTTTAAAAAAGAAGATGCCGGTTATACTTCCCGTTTTAGGTAAATCACCCAGTTTTGGAGAAAACTGCTTTATAGCACCCAACGCAACCATTGTTGGTGATGTAAGCACAGGAAAAGAATGTAGTTTTTGGTTTAACGCCGTGGTAAGAGGCGATGTGCATTTTATTAAAATGGGCGACCGCGTAAATGTACAAGATGGAGCTATCATACACTGCACCTATCAAAAGCACCCCACTACCATTGGCAACAATGTATCCATTGGGCATAACGCCATGGTGCATGGATGCACCATCCATGACAATGTACTCATTGGCATGGGGTCCATTGTGATGGACCGGTGTGTAGTCCATAGCAACTCCATCATTGCAGCAGGAGCTGTTGTACTAGAAGGAACAGTTGTAGAAGCTGGAAGTATTTACGCAGGTGTGCCAGCAAAAAAAGTAAAAGAAGTATCTCCTGATTTAATAGAATCAGAAATTAATAGAATTGCAGAAAACTATGTGAAGTATGCGAGTTGGTATGACGCAGGTTAATGCGCTGCGTCCATGGTCGTTAAAATATTAAGGTAACTCACGTAACGGTCAGCAGCAATTTCTCCTTCTTCAAGCGCCTGCTTAACAGCACACCCTGGTTCTTCTATATGCATGCAATTGTTAAAATAACAATGCCCCATTTGGGCGCGCATTTCAGGAAAATAATGTGACAATTCTTGTTTAGAAATATCTACAAGCCCTAACTCTCTAATGCCCGGTGTGTCAATGATGGCGCCACTTGTAGGCAGGTCAAACATTTCTGCAAAAGTAGTGGTATGCATTCCTTTGCCACTCCAACCACTTACTTCTTGGGTACGTAATTCGAGTGTTGGAAACACCGAATTGATAAAGGTAGATTTACCAACACCACTATGTCCACTCAGTAGTGTTGTTTTACCTTCTAGTAATGCAGCAATTTCTGCAACGCCTGTATTTTTTTCTACACTGCAAAGCATGACCTGATAACCAATGCTTGAATAAATTTTTTGCACGTGCGCAAAATGATCCAACTCTTTTTGTTTGTATAAATCTGATTTATTAAAAACAATAATGGCCGGAATATGATAGGCTTCACAAGAAATTAAAAAACGGTCTATAAAACCTTGTGAAGTTTTGGGATCTTTTAGGGTTGCAAATAATAAACTTTGATCCAGATTGGCAGCAATAATATGGTGCTGGTGTTTGTTGTGTGGCGATACGCGCGCTACATAATTTTTTCGATCACAAATGGTGTCAATCATGGCCGATTCTTCTAACACATCTTCAATTTGCATTTCCACTTCATCGCCCACAGCAATGGGATTGGTAGAGGTAAGTCCGCCAATTTTAAACACCCCCTTGATACGCGCATTGTACATTTTGCCCGTTTCAGCTTTGGCCACATACCAACTACCCGTAGACTTGTAAATTCTTGCTTTCATTTGCTGGAACGAAGATACGGCCGCACTTTAAAAGGGAGTGAATTGCAATAAAAAGAATTTTTGCGAAACATTAACGGGTTATTTAGGCTTTTAAGCCTCCACATTGCCCCTTAAAAGGTCTATAATTTGGTATCTTTACACCCTATGGGAAAGTATGCACATGATAAAGTGGTGCCCTATGAGCAAAGTGGGCTCACCAAAAAAGAGCAGGTTGCGAGCATGTTTGACAGTATCGCATTTAGATATGATTTTTTAAACCGCTTTTTAAGTGCAGGTATCGATGTGAGCTGGCGTAAAAAAGCAATTCATGCTTTACATGAAGTGAAACCTAAAATTATTTTAGACGTTGCAACAGGTACCGGCGATGTTGCCATACTAACGCATAAATTAATTGCGCCTACACATATCACGGGTATCGATATTTCTGAAGGCATGCTTGCAGAAGGAAGAAAAAAAATTGTTGCGCTAGGATTACAAGATTCAATTGAACTTGTTAGTGGCGATAGTGAACAACTCGCATTTAATAACAATCATTTTGATGGCATCACTGTTGCATTTGGTGTTCGTAATTTTGAACACTTAGAAACAGGCTTACAAGAAATGTTTCGTGTGTTACAACCAGGTGGCAAACTCGTGATTCTAGAATTTTCAAAACCAAAACAGTTTTTATTTAAAGGCTTCTACAATATTTACATGAATATAGTAGCGCCGGGTTTTGGTAAAATGATCGCAAAAAATAAAGAAGCCTACCAATATTTAAATGATAGTGTTCAAGCTTTTCCAGAAGGAGACGCTTTTACGAGTATCATGGAAAAAGTAGGCTTTACATCTATTACAAGTAAGAAATTGACTTTTGGCATATGCACTATTTACTGCGGAAAAAAATAATAACCACCTGCATTGTTTTGTTTTGCGCGGTGAGCAGTATGCATGCACAGCGTGAAATATACCGTTCGTATAGAGACGACCTGCCTTACTATTTTGGATTAACACTCGGCTACAATACCAGCTATTTACACCATACCAAATCTGCTAATTTTTTAGCTTCCGATTCTATCATGTATGTGAATCCAGTGGCAAGCGGCGGTATCACCATGGGTTTATTAGCAACCCTTAAACTTAACGACCATATAGAGTTTCGTGCAAATCCACAACTCATTATTGGTGGCTCCAAATACATCGACTACAAATTAAAATCTGTTAAGCCAGGTGAGCAAACCGAGCAAAAACAAATTTTACCCTCTACCCTCGTAAGCCTTCCCGCTCACTTTAAATTAAATTCGGACCGCATCGACAATTTTAGGTTGTACGTTTTAGGGGGTATTAAATTTGACTTTGATTTATCTAGTAATTCCACGTCGCGTAATGCAGACGACTTGGTTAAATTACGTGCTGCCGATTTTGGATTAGAAGCAGGCCTAGGGCTCAATTTTTATTTGCCCTTTGTAACCATATCACCTGAAATAAAATTTAGCTACGGCATCACCAATTTGCACCAGCTTGATAGCGGACTTAAATATTCTAATGTGCTTGATAAATTACAATCTAGAATGATCGTATTTTCAATTCACTTAGAAGACTAATAAAGCAAAGTACACCACAACATAATAAGCGTATTATGAAAAACATTGTCATCAAAAACGTTTCTATTGTAAACGAAGGAACCACCACTACTGGTGATGTATGGATTAGAGATACCCGCATAGAAAAAATTGGATCACAACTAGATCCTAGCATGCGTATAGAAGAAATAGACGGTACCGGTCAAACCCTGATCCCTGGTATTATTGATGATCAAGTGCATTTTAGAGAACCGGGCCTTACGCACAAAGCAACCATTTACACCGAGTCAAAAGCAGCGGTAAGAGGTGGTGTTACTTCCTTTATGGAAATGCCCAACACCAATCCTCCAGCATTTACGCACGACTTACTCGAGCAAAAATATGATATCGCAAAGCACCATGCACTTGCCAACTATTCCTTTTTTATGGGCACTTCCAATGATAATCTCGAAGAAGTGTTACGCACCAACAATAAAAAAAATGATGTCTGTGGTGTTAAAATATTTATGGGCTCTTCTACCGGAAATTTATTAGTAGACAACCCTGTTTTATTAGAAAAAATATTTGAAGGCTCTGAAGTTTTAATTGCTACACACTGTGAAGAAGAGCGCCTTATCAAAGACAATCTAGCCAAGGCTATTGCCGAAAACAGAAAACTAACCGCAGCAGATCACCCTATCATCAGAGATGAAGACGTATGTTTTGAATCTTCTTTTAAAGCCGTTCAAATGGCCAAAAAATTTGGGGCTCGACTGCATATTTTACATATCACCACTGCTAAAGAATTACAACTCTTTAGCAATATGTTACCCCTCGAAGAAAAAAGAATTACATCGGAAGTATGTGTGCACCATTTACACTTTACATCGGATGATTATGCACAGTTAGGCAATCAAATAAAATGTAACCCTGCTATTAAAGCACCACACAATAAAACAGCTTTATGGGAAGCATTACTAGATAACCGCCTTGACATTATTGCCACAGATCATGCACCGCATACCTGGGCCGAAAAACAAGAAGACTATCTGCACGCACATGCTGGGCTTCCACTGGTGCAACACGCGCTTGGCCTTATGCTACATTATGTGGCCGAGCAAAAAATTACGATAGAGCGCGTAGTAGAAAAAATGAGCCACGCACCGGCCCGCTGTTTTCAAATTAACAACCGTGGCTATATTAGAGAAGGCTACTTTGCTGATTTAGTTTTACTTGACAGAAATACCCCTGAAACAATTACCAAAGAAAATATCCTTTACAAGTGCGGTTGGAGCCCATTAGAAGGCTTTGTTCAACCAGCCACTGTTTCAAAAACTTTTGTAAATGGTCATATGGTTTATGGAAATGGAGGATTTGATGAATCTAAGACTGGAATGCGTCTTCAGTTTAACAGATCCTAAATTATGCAGGTAGATAAAGATACCCTTCACGACCTCTCCATATTTAATAGCGATGAGTCTGTGTCTATATTCAATTACCTCAATCAAACCGGAACGGTTGGTGGTAAAGAAATGCTTCGATACCTCGTTGAAAACCCATTAAGTAGCACCCAAAAAATTAAAGACACGCAAGCCGTTATTCAGGCCCTTGCAAATACTTTGCCAACCTGGCCTTCCAGCATCACCAACGGCACCATTATGGTGGTAGCCAAATACTACGAAACACAGTTTGACCCATACCCTCAGCACCCGACTTATTTTAATAGTACCTGGTATAAAATATTTCATGCGCCAGATTATGCGCTAACAAAATATACCATTACCCACTTCATCGATTTTTTGAATGGAATGTTTGCCGTACACCAACTTTTACTGGACTATAACCACCATCCAATTGTTGCAAGCTGGACAGTAAGCATCGAAAAAAAAATAAGTAAACCAGCAATTGCGGCGCTTAGGCTCATGGATGCTACAACAGCATCGCCGCAACAAATGTTAAGTATTGCGGGTCAGATTAGAACAAGGCATAAGCAAGATTTTTATGACCTCATAGATTTGTACAGCAGCATGGATGCCTACCAAAGTTTAGCGCGCGTATTTGTGGCACAGGATCTTTGCTTTCCAAATTTTACCACGGCACCAACCGCATATATAGAAGCAACAAATTGCTACCATCCACTTTTACAAACGCCTACGCCTTATAATATTACACTAGAAAAAGACAGCAACTTTTTATTTTTAACCGGCGCTAATATGGCGGGCAAGAGTACGTTTATTAAAGCCGTTGGCATTAGCGTTTATCTGGCGCATTTGGGTATGGGCGTTCCTGCAAAAACAATGGAGCTCACTTTGTTTGATGGACTACTTAGCAACATCAATGTGATGGACAATATCATTAAAGGGGAAAGCTATTTTTACAACGAAGTAAAGCGCATAAAAAACACCATCGAAAAAATTAACGATGGAAAAAATTGGCTCATCCTCATCGACGAACTTTTTAAAGGCACCAATGTTGAAGACGCCATGAAGTGCAGTACTGCTGTAATTGAAGGCCTTCGAAAAATCAAACCTTCATTATTTATATTGTCAACGCACCTGTATGAAATTGGCGACAACTTAAAACAGTATGCCAATATTCAATTCAAATATTTTGAAACAAGTGTTAATGACGGTGAGCTTGTTTTTAATTACCAATTAAAAGAAGGTATTAGTGATGATCGGCTTGGCTATCTCATTTTAAAAAGAGAAGGCGTTGTGGATTTACTACAAAATCTCTAATTTTTTTTATTCTGTTATTATTTCAGGTATTTATTCGGTGTCGTTTTTATAAGGCCGTATAGCCCTTACCTTTCTACAAGTATCAAAGCGATTGTATGCTTGTAAAAACCATGGGAGCCGCAGTGATGGGCGTTGATGCCATCACCATCATTGTAGAAGTAAATGTAAGTATGGGTCAGGGCTATCAAATTGTAGGCCTTCCTGACATTGCGATTAAAGAAAGTTTACAAAGAACAGAGAGCGCTATTAAATCAAATGGCTTTAGTATGCCACGCATTAAAGTGGTGATCAATTTAGCGCCAGCGGATATCAAAAAAACGGGCTCTGCGTTTGACCTACCTATTGCCATTGGCATACTAGCTGCTAGTGACCAACTCCTGCAAGAAGCACAAATTCATAAATACATGCTGATGGGAGAACTGGGTTTAGATGGCACCATTCATCCCATCAGAGGTGCACTAGCCATGGCCATTCGGGCAAAAAAAGAAAATGCACTTGGCCTTATTTTACCCGCTGCCAATGCCAATGAAGCGTCCATGGTAAAAGGCCTAAACGTTTATGGCGTGGCGCATTTACAAGAAGTGGTAAACTTTTTTGCTGCTGGAACATTCACACCCACCCACCAAATTAACCCCGAAACTTTTTTGAACACAGACCCTTCCCTTTCAAGTATTGATTTTAGTGAAGTGAGTGGGCAAGACAATATTAAACGCGCCCTAGAAATTGCGGCTGCTGGTTCACACAACGTTATTTTAATTGGACCACCTGGAGCCGGAAAAACCATGCTTGCAAAAAGACTGCCTAGTATTTTGCCTCCATTAAATGTAGCAGAAGCCCTAGAAACAAGCCAAATTTATAGTGTGGCGGGAAAGTTAGCCGCAGGCTCTTACTTGGTGCAATCAAGACCTTTCAGGTCACCGCATCATACCATTTCAGACATTGCGCTTATTGGCGGCGGCAGTCATCCTCAACCCGGCGAAATTTCATTGGCGCATAACGGTGTTTTGTTTTTAGATGAATTACCAGAATTCAAAAGATCTGTTTTAGAAGTACTCCGTCAACCTATGGAAGAACGCATGGTAAGCCTTGCAAGAGCAAGTATGTCGCTAACGTATCCCGCCAACTTTATGCTAATAGCCTCGATGAACCCCTGCCCTTGTGGCTATTTCAATCATCCAACAAAATCTTGCAGCTGTCCGGCGGGCGCCGTAGAAAAATATTTAAATAGGGTTTCGGGGCCACTACTCGACCGCATAGATCTTCATGTAGAAGTAACCCCCGTTACACATCATGAACTAGACCGTACCACCCGGGTATCAGAATCAAACATCATCAGAGAAAGGGTTTTAGCAGCTAGGGCCATTCAAAAAAACAGGTACGAACACTGCACCAATACCTATACCAATGCACAAATTTCAAATAAAGAATTAGCTATTTTTTGCCCACTCGAACCTAATAGCAAAGCCATACTAGCAGCCGCTATGGAAAAACTAAACCTAAGTGCGCGGGCGTATCACCGCATCATCAAAGTGAGCAGGACCATTGCAGATTTAGAAGGTGCACCGCAGATTTTACCTGAACATATTGCAGAAGCCGTCCAGTACCGAACCCTAGACCGGGCCAATTGGAGTGCAGGCGGTGGGGGTTAAGCTAGCGCTCAATAAAGCAACTAATACTGGCCGGTATTTAAAAGCACAAGCGTGCAGGCATCCATGGCTTCAATCCCTTTTTGCTTTGCCACCATAGCAAAAGCTTCATTTTCGGTACCCGGATTAAAAATAATGCGCTTGGGCGCCAATGAAAACAAATAAGGTATCAGTGCATGCTGAGCCGCGGGATTCACATACAATGTAATGGTATGAATATCTGTTAAAACGGGCTCGCCGGTAACAATAGGTGTATCATCGATATGACCAAGCTTAAGACCTACACACACAACTGGATGCCCATGCGCTACTAGTAATTTTGTAGCTAAATAACTATAACGCTCCGGATTTTCGGAAGCGCCAATGATCAATGTTTTTTTAGGCATGCTAGGTTGTACTGTCATTTTTCAAAGATACATACTAATTGATCAAATGAAAGCAGGGCTTATGCCCTGGCGGTTTTTAATCAAATTATTTTTTATGTATTGTCGAAATATATTTTAACTTCACAGCTCAATTTTTAACCCAAACAAACAACAATACCATGGCAAAAGCAAAAAAAGCCGCTCCTAAAAAAGCTGCTGCAAAAAAACCAGTAGCTAAAAAGACTGTGAAAAAAGTAGTGAAAAAAGTAGTGAAAAAAACCGCTCCTAAAAAAGCTGCTGCAAAAAAACCAGTAGCTAAAAAGGCAGTGAAAAAAGTAGTGAAAAAAACCGCTCCTAAAAAAGCTGCTGCAAAAAAACCAGTAGCTAAAAAATCTGTAAAAAAAGTAGTGAAAAAAACCGCTCCTAAAAAAGTAGTTGCAAAAAAAGTAGCTCCTAAAAAGGCTGTGAAAAAAGCAGCTCCTAAAAAAGCTGTGAAAAAAGCAGCTCCTAAAAAAGCTGCTGCAAAAAAACCAGTAGCTAAAAAAGCAGTGAAAAAAGCCGCTCCTAAAAAAGTAGTTGCAAAAAAACCAGTAGCTAAAAAGACTGTGAAAAAAGCTGTGAAAAAAGCCGCTCCTAAAAAAGTAGCAGCTCCAGTTGCAGCGCCAACGCCAGTTGTAGCTCCTACGCTTTTTGAAGCGCCAGCAACAACTGAAACGCCAAACGCTTAATTGAATATCTGAACATTCGTTCGCTCAATAAAAAAAATCCTGTTACTTATAGTAGCAGGATTTTTTTTATTGATACCTTTAAAGAACTGCACCCAGTAGTAATTCAAACTCAAAAAACAAAACCATGCGTCGTTTTCTTTTTTTAATCATGCTTATCATCCCTTCGCTTCTATTTGCACAAACTGTACGTACTGTTTTTGAAAAAACAAAAAACATGAAGCGCCAATCCGGATTTTTTACTTTTTATACAGATGAAACCACCGGAAAAATATGGTTGGACATGGATAAAATTGGACAAGAATTTTTACTCGTTAATTCCTTGCCTGCTGGTTTAGGATCTAATGACATAGGGCTTGACAGAGGACAAATTGGAGATACTAAAATTGTATTTTTTGAGCGCGTTGGTAAAAAATTATTACTGGTGCAACCCAATTACGATTACCGTGCCAGTAGCCCAGATGAAAATGAAAAAAGGGCCGTTAAAGAATCTTTTGCGAGTTCTACCATCGGGTCTTTTGTTATTGAAGAAGAGCAAACGGGTCATTTATTAGTGGACGCCACCACCTTTTTTGTAAAAGACGCACATGGTGTTGCAGACAAAATTAAAGCCATGCGCCAAGGAACCTATTCGTTTAACGAACCTCGTTCTGCGATGTATTTTACTAACACCAAAAACTTTCCACTCAATTCAGAATTTGAAGCCAGTATCACTTTTACTGGTGGCGCCGATGCAGGTAAATTTGTTACAAGTGTAACACCTTCGCCTGAAGCCATTACCCTGCGCATGCATTATTCTTTTGTTCAACTACCTGACAATCAATACAAATCAAGAAAATATGATATCAGAAGCGGGTACTTTGGTATTTCATATTTCGACTATAGTTCAGACTTTACGACGCCCATCGAACAAATGTTTATTTCAAGGCATCGACTCGCTAAAAAAGATCCTACTGCTCAAATGAGCGAACCCGTTGTACCCATTGTATACTATTTAGACAACGGCACACCGGAACCTATTAGATCAGCGCTATTAGAAGGCGGCCGCTGGTGGAATCAAGCTTTTGAAGCTGCAGGTTATAAAAATGCATTTATTGTAAAAGTATTGCCAGATAGTTGCGACCCTATGGACATCAGGTACAATATGATTAATTGGGTGCACCGTTCTACCAGAGGCTGGAGTTATGGCGCTTCTGTAACAGACCCACGCACTGGAGAAATTATTAAAGGCCAAGTAACATTAGGCTCACTCCGGGTTAGACAAGACTATTTAATTTTTACAGTACTCCTAGCACCTTATGAAGCAGGGAAGCCCGTTCCTAACACCATGAAAGAAGCCGCACTCCAAAGATTACGTCAACTCGCTGCACACGAAATTGGACATACTTTAGGATTGCAACATAACTATGCATCAAGTT
Organism: Sediminibacterium sp.; assembly: GCA_040403595.1. GTDB lineage: Bacteria > Bacteroidota > Bacteroidia > Chitinophagales > Chitinophagaceae > Sediminibacterium. The sequence goes on from JBBAKI010000001.1 coordinate 36,012, forward strand.
ATAATGATAGAGCTTCTGTAATGGATTATCCGCATCCTAATATTTTTATCAATGAAAAAGGAGAGATGGATTTTTCCAAAGTGTACACCAACACCATTGGCGAGTGGGACAAAAGAGCCATCATGTATGGATACCAAGATTTCTCTACAAGCACCAACGAAAATAATGCACTTCAAAATTTATTAGCAGAAAATACAAAACAAGGACTCTTATTTATTTCAGATGCGGATGCACGCGCTGCCAGCGGCTTTCATCCCTATGCACATTTATGGGACAACGAAAAAGATGCAACCGTAGGATTAAAAAACACACTCGCTGTTAGAGCAAAAGCATTGAATAATTTTTCTGAAAATACCATAAGACCAGGCACGCCACTTGCAAAATTAGAAGATGTGCTCGTACCTATTTATAATTACCACCGCTATCAATTAGAGGCTGTGTGTAAACTTATTGGCGGCATTGATTATAGTTACAGCACCAGAGGTGACGCAGGACAAAAACCAAAAGTATTGGCAAACGCCATGCAAGAAAATGCATTACAAGTAGCAGTAGGATGTTTATCGCCAAGCATTTTAACCATACCCCCTTTTATTGCTGCGCAAATTCCTCCAAGACCTCCTATGTATTATGGCATTGGTGAATTATTTGCCAAAAGAACAGGCATGAGTTTTGATCCACTAGCAGCCGCAGAAGCACTAGCGGATTTTGAACTTGCATTTTTATGTAATCCAGAAAGAGCCAACAGGTTGGAAATTAATAAAGCAAACGGAGCAAGTATTGGATTTGGAGAAGTGATAGATGCAGTTGTTGTGGAGCTCTTTAAAAAGTCACTCAACAAAGGGCTAGAAGAAATGGTAGGCCTTCAAACAAGACAGATGTTGGTGACTTGGTTACTCGGCGTTGCACAATCTGAACAAAGCAATTATCAAGTAAAAGCGATTTGTTCTGAAAAATTAGCAGCAATTAAAAAGTGGAGCATGGATCAAATAAAAGCAAACAAATACAAAACGCATTTTGCGTATTTGATAGACCGCATAGAACATCCAAAAGACATTAGCTTACCAAAGCACAAAGAAATTGCGCCAGGTGCACCTATTGGATGTGATATGGATTAGTAAACGCTGAAACAGCTTATACCAACATACGTAAAGGCTCTTCTAATAAAGATTTCAATGTTTGTAAGAAAGCGGCTCCTGCTGCACCATCCACAACACGGTGGTCGCAACTGAGGGTCACTTTCATAACATTACCCGGTACCACTTGACCATTTTTTACAACAGGTACTTGTGCAATACCACCTACTGCAAGAATACATGCATCCGGAGAATTGATGATTGCTGTAAATTCATCTACTCCAAACATACCTAAGTTAGAAATGGTAAATGTGCTGCCTTCCCAATCGGCAGGTTGTAATTTTTTATCTTTTGCTTTTTGTGCAAAACCTTTTACAGCAACACCAATTTCACTGAGTGATTTGGTATCTGCAAAACGCACAACTGGAACGAGTAAACCTTCGTCTACTGCAACAGCAATACCAATATTTACATGATGGTTGGTACGAATAGAATCACCAAGCCAGCTGCTATTAATTTTTGGATGTTGTTTTAATGAAAGTGCTGTTGCTTTAACAACCATATCATTGAAACTAATTTTTACAGGCGCCACTTCATTAATTTTTGCGCGCGCTGCAACAGCTGCGTCCATATCAATGGTCATGGTGATGTAAAAATGTGGTGCCGTAAATAAGCTTTCACTTAAGCGGCGCGCAATGGTTTTACGCATTTGAGAAACCGGCTGGTCATCAAAACTCACGACACCAGAAGGTGCAGCTTGAACTGCTGATGGCGCAGAAGCGCTCATTGTTGGAGCAGCTGATGCAGTTGCCGTAGTTGGAACGTACCCGTCAATATCAAATTTGGTGATACGTCCATTATCGCCCGTACCTTTTATATATTTTAAATCAATGCCACGCTCTTCTGCCATTTTTTTGGCAAGAGGGCTTGCAAAAATTCGTCCTTCATTTACAACAACCTGAACTGCAGCTGCAGTTGTTGGAGCAGTAGCAGCTGGAGCCGCAACGTTAGCAGCGCTTGCCGCAGTGGCTGTAGCGGTTGCGCCATTTTTTACAGCGGCAACAATCGCATCCACATTTGTACCAGCAGCACCAATCACGCAAAGTAAATCGTTCACTAAAATTTTCTCTCCCGCTTTTGCGCCCTGGTATAATAAAATACCATCTTTATAACTTTCAAGTTCCATGGTCGCTTTATCGGTTTCGATATCCGCTAACACTTCCCCTTTTTTAACTGTATCACCTACATTTTTTTGCCAGCCAGCAATAACCCCTTCTGTCATGGTATCACTTAAGCGTGGCATAAGCACCACTTCTTCCATAGCTGCCACATCAACTGCAGCACTTGCAGCAGTAGCGGCTGGTGCTGGTTCTGAAGCAGGCGCTACTGCAGGTGAACCCGCTCCAACGGATGCTATGAGTGAAGCAACATCTTCACCAGCCTTCCCAATAATGGCAAGCAAATCATTGACTTGCAATTTGCCTCCTTTTGTAGTACCTATATGCAATAAAACACCCTCTTGGTAGCTTTCAAGCTCCATGGTTGCTTTATCTGTTTCGATTTCAGCTAATAAATCACCTTTTTTTACCGGATCGCCCACATTTTTGTGCCAAGCTGCAATAACACCTTCGGTCATTGTATCACTTAAGCGGGGCATTAAAATCACTTCAGCCATAAGATTCGGTTGCGCTTTTAATTATGGCTCGAAATTAAGGAAAAAATGGGATTGCGAGACCCCAAACAACCGGTTTATTTGACTAATTATGGGCGAAACCTTACTTTTACCCTAAAGCGGCCACCCATGATATCCATGATTTCCGAAGGCATCGAGATAAGTGTAGAAACTTTCTACCAATCAGAATATAGCAATGCCATATCTAATGAGTTCATGTTTGGCTACCGCATTACCATCGAAAACCACAACCATTTTAATGTAAAACTGCTGCGCAGGCACTGGGAAATATTTGATAGTTGCGGGGAACACAAAGTAGTAGATGGCGAAGGTGTTATTGGGATTCAGCCCATTATCAAACCTTCGGACCGTTACCAATACATCAGTGGATGCAACCTAAAATCGGAACTGGGCCGTATGCAGGGTCATTATGAAATGGAGAATGAAAACAACAAAGAATCGTTTACCGTTGCCATACCCGCCTTTGACCTGATTGTACCTTCTAAATTAAACTAAGCGGCTAACAATAAGGTGTATGTTTAGGGTTTGTACTTTGCCTGTTCAAAAATGATTTTTGCAGGAATTTTCAGTAGTTTTTCCGGCGAGGTTTCTTTGTTTTTTTCCAAAAACGCTTCTACAATTCTATAACCAACAAACTGTCCAATATACCCTGGAGAACTATCCCCAAAAACAGCTGTATTTGGTCCGTCATGCATATAATCAGCAATCAGTGATGGATCTTTTTCGTAGAGTAAATTATTTTGAACAAAAAAAGACCAAATGTCTTTTTCACTTTTATAACAACCTTCTAGTTGCGCTGCAGTATATCCGGTTACAATACTATCAGCTTCATGCGGTAATACTTTTTTTAAGAAATACAATCGCTTGCCTGCTTCAACCATTTGTTCACAAAGTGGCGCGCCTGCATCTTGTATAGGATACAAATCATCGAGTATATTTTTCATACAATTGGTAGCCATGTATGCCCGATCAAAACGTCTTGAAACGTATACAGGATATAGGCTCTGGCCTTCTTCGGTTAAATAAATAGGATTATTTTTACCAAGGTACATTTGAAGCCCAACGGCAAGTGCATCAGTTGTAATAATATTTCCAAAACTATTAATGGGACCTAAAAAAGTAATGAGTTTGGTTGGTAATGTATACGTTGGAAAATAATATTTTACAAAATGAAGACCTTCTTTGACGTCTGCTTCTTGTTTTTTAATGTCCGTTAATATTGCGTTCACTTGAGCATACATAGAACGGTATGCTGCCAAAAATTGAGGAATATCCGAAAGCGCATTTTCAGGTGTAGTACCCAAAATATTATAGATAAAATCTTTGGTGAATCCTGGATATTGACCTGCTAATTTTTGTAATGAAGTGTCTAGTTGCAAAGTGTCAATTGCAAAAAAAGCTTGCTCATAGCGGATGGTAGTAAGGTGCACATCAATACTACTTACATCGGGTGTTTTTTGAAAAGAATTACAGCCAAGTAACAATGCAATAGTGCTAGCCAATAGGAATTTGGTCATGAAACTAATTTGACGCAAAGATGTTACATAAATTCGTTAAAAAATAAACAAGATTTAAATGAGATAGGTGGTATTTGGTATGTAAAAGTTACTGACCTTTGCAGCCACCGCAGTTATCCCTATGAAAATAAGTATCGCGCAACAGAACTACCACATTGGAAATTTCGAACAAAACACCGAGAAAATTTTATGTGCCATAGAACTTGCCAAAAAAGAAGGCGCTGATCTGATATTATTTAGCGAAATGAGTGTATGCGGATATCCAGCGCGCGACTTTGTTGAATTTGAAGATTTTATAGACAAATGCTACGAAAGCATTGATACCATTAGAAAAGCGGCCGATACCATTGGTGTGCTTATTGGAAGTCCGGCGCGTAACCCGGGCAAAAAAGGCAAGGATTTATTTAACGCTGCGTTTTTCTTGTACGAACAAAAAATTGTGGCAGAAATTCATAAAACCTTACTGCCTACCTACGATGTTTTTGATGAAAACAGATATTTTGAAGCGGCCAGCAGTTGGCAAGTGATTCCATTTAAAGGAAAAAAACTAGCCGTTACCATTTGTGAAGATATTTGGAACCTAGGAGACAATCCACTCTACAAAATTTGTCCGATGGATGAATTAATGAAACAGTCGCCAGATATCATGCTCAACCTAAGTGCTTCTCCTTTCGATTACACACATGACGAAGACAGAAAAGCAACCATCAAAGCCAATGTTTTAAAATATAAAATTCCACTTTTTTATTGCAACGCCGTTGGCAGTCAAACAGAAATTGTTTTTGACGGCGGTTCTTATGCATTTGATAAAGATGCCAATTTATGTGGCGCGCTTCCGATGTTTACATCAGACCTTTCATTTTACACTTGTAATGATGATGGCACCATTCAGGAACCTATTATAGAACCTGCAAGTCGCGTTCCCAATAAAGAATTAAATCCAGCAACACTAGTTGCAGATTTAAACATCGATCAAATATATCAGGCACTGGTACTTGGCATTAAAGACTATTTTACAAAAATGGGGTTTACCAAAGCCATTCTGGGTTCATCGGGCGGCATAGACTCGGCTGTAACCCTTGCTATTGCTGCCGATGCGCTTGGCACACAAAATGTATTAGCGGTACTGATGCCTTCCGATTTTTCTACGGAGCACTCGGTGACGGACGCCGTTTTGCTCAGTAAAAATCTAGAAAATCCTTACCATATTGTTCCTATTAAAAATCTATACCATTCATTTTTAGAAACATTGGATCCTATATTTAATGGTATGCCCTTTTCACTTGCCGAAGAAAATATTCAGAGTAGATCAAGAGGCAATATTTTAATGGCCATTGCCAATAAACTGGGTTACGTATTACTCAACACTTCTAACAAAAGTGAACTTGCAACCGGCTACGGAACTTTATATGGAGACATGGCGGGCGGGCTAGGTGTTCTTGGTGACCTCTATAAAATTCAGGTGTACGAATTAGCCAAATACATCAACCGCGAAAAAGAAATTATTCCTACTAATATTATTACCAAAGTACCCAGTGCCGAGTTAAGACCAGATCAAAAAGACAGCGATAGTTTACCAGATTATAGTGTACTTGATCAGATATTATACCAGTACATAGAGAAACGCACAAACCCTTCTAGCATTGTAGCCATGGGATATAGCACTGAGCTGGTAAATCGCACTTTGAAAATGGTCAATACCAACGAATACAAACGCAATCAGTTTTGCCCTATTATTAGAGTGTCGCCAAAAGCTTTTGGTGTGGGTAGAAGAATGCCGATTGTAGGCAAATATTTGTGATTATAGATTTTCAATAATACCTGCAATACCCTGTCCGCCACCAACACAAGCGGATACCATCGAATACTTTTTATTCAATCTTTTTAAATCATGGAGCGTTTGCACGGTTAATTTTGCGCCTGTGCAACCCAGTGGATGACCTAGTGCAATGGCACCGCCATTAATATTTACTTTTGTCGTATCTAAATCTAATTCACGTATCACTGCTAAAGATTGTGCAGCAAAAGCTTCATTGAGTTCAATTAAATCAATGTCATTCATGCTCATATTTGCTTGACGCAACACTTTTGGAATAGCCGCTACCGGACCAATGCCCATGATGCGGGGATGCACCCCTGCTACTGCAACATTTACAAGTCTACCTATTGGAACAAGTCCTAATTCAAGCATCATTTTTTCAGACATCACTACCACAAAAGCTGCGCCATCACTGGTTTGTGAAGAATTGCCCGCAGTTACGGTTCCATCCACTGCAAAAGCAGGTTTTAATTTTGCAAGCGCTTCTACACTTGTATCGGCACGCACACCATCATCGGTGTCTACCACATACGAACGGGTTGCTTTTTTCCCTTTTTCATTCACATACACTTCTTCTACAGTGATAGGTAAAATGCCTGGCTTAAAATAATTTTCTTGTTGTGCCGTCATTGCTTTTTGATGCGATGCAAATGCAAATGCATCTTGATCTGCTCTCGAAATATTAAATTCTTTGGAAACTGCTTCGGCAGTTAATCCCATGCTTAGATAATAATCAGGATCGTTATTGACGATTTCATAAGAAGGCACTGTTTTCCAACCAGCTGTTGGCACCAAACTCATACTTTCTGTTCCGCCTGCAATGATGCAATCGGCCATACCGGATCTAATTTTTGCAGTGGCCATCGCAATACTTTCAAGTCCACTGGCGCAGTATCTATTAATGGTAATACCTGCTACATCAACACCTAATGCACGCGCCGAAATCATACGGCCAAATTGTAAGCCTTGCTCTGCTTCTGGCACTGCGTTTCCTACAATAACGTCATCCACTCTTGCCGCAGGTAATGCAGGCACCGTTTTCATGAGTCCTTGAATGAGCTGAACGGCTAAATCGTCGGGTCTAAAAAAACGAAAACCGCCTCTTTTACTTTTTGTTACAGCTGTTCTAAATCCGGCTACAATGTAAGCTTCTTGCATGGCTAAGTATTTACCCTTCAAATGTAGTGATTTTTTAGAAAAAGTTGTTTATGCAACTAAATTCTTCTTTGAGCGTACAAACCTATCTTTGCGGGGTTATGATATACCGCCTACTAAGAACCGTTCTATTTTGCTTTCCACCAGAAGCCGTCCATTATTTTTCTATGAATTGGCTCAAAAGGTTTTGCAGTATTCCGTGGATTAAAAACTTGCTACACAATAGCTGGGGCGTAACAAATCCGGCACTGGCTAAAAAAGTATTTGGCCTATCATTTGCGAACCCTGTTGGACTAGGTGCCGGATTTGATAAAAATGCACGCTATTTACATGAACTCGAAGTTTTAGGATTTGGCGCTGTCGAAATTGGCACTGTAACACCACTTCCACAAGATGGTAACCCTAAGCCCCGTTTATTTAGACTTCCAAAAGACAGGGCCCTTATTAATAGAATGGGTTTTAACAATGATGGCGCCGATGCTATTGTTAGCCGCCTGGCAACATGGCGCAGCGCGCATCCAAACAGTAGATTAATTGTAGGTGGCAATATTGGAAAAAATAAAATCACACCCAACGAAGACGCTTGGAAAGATTACCAGATTTGTTTTGAAAAATTATTTGATGTAGTGGATTATTTTGTGGTGAACGTAAGTTCTCCCAATACACCGGGCCTTCGTGCACTGCAAGACAAAGATGCACTTCACACCATCTTATCCAATTTGCAAAAAATCAATGCTACAAAAAATACACCCAAGCCACTCTTATTAAAAATTGCGCCTGATTTAACAGATGAACAACTTGATGATATCATTGCATTAAGCACCGAATTAAAATTAGATGGTTTGGTGGCAAGTAACACCACTATTGATAGACGTGGCCTCTATACAGATGCTAGTACCATTGAAGCAATTGGCATGGGTGGATTATCAGGAAAGCCTTTAACCAATAGAGCTACCGACGTAGTACGTTATTTAGCAAAAGGTTTAAACGGTCAAGTTCCTATTATCGCAAGCGGGGGCATATTTAACGCCGAAGATGCTACCAATAAATTAAATGCAGGCGCTACACTTATTCAGGTATGGACAGGATTTGTCTACGAAGGACCTAGCATTGTAAAAAATATTTGCTCAAAATTATAAGCGAAAAATGGAAAGTTTATTTACGTCAGAGAGTTTGGTTAGTTTTTTAGTACTTGTCGTTTTAGAAATTGTATTAGGTATTGATAATGTCATTTTTGTAAGCATTATCATGAACCGTTTACCTCAAGAAAAACAAAAAAAAGCAAGACTTATTTGGATGATTATGGGCATGGCAACACGCTGTTTATTATTATTTGGATTAACATGGTTACTATCACAAAAAGGTATTACGGTGCTTCGTTTATTTGGCAATGATTTAGACATCGCAAGTATTGTAATGCTAGCAGGTGGACTATTTTTACTCTATAAAACAGTCAAAGAAATTCATCAAAAATTAGAAGGAGAAGCAGAGCAAGAAGCGGGTATTGCAAGTAAACCACTTGGCTTTTCTGCAGCTGTTTTTCAAATCATACTCATTGATATGATTTTTAGTTTTGATAGTATCATTACTGCTGGCGGTACTGCAAAGCGCATTGAAATTATGATTGCTGCTGTGGTGCTTGCTATGATTGTTATGTTTTTATTTAGTGGCCGCATTTCTAGTTTTATACATAAGCACCCTACTTTAAAAATGTTAGCCCTTTCATTTTTAGTAATGATTGGTCTGGTATTAATTGTAGAAGGATGGGATCCAAAAAATGCACACGAAATGCATTTAAAAAACTACGTTTACTTTGCAATGGCATTTTCTTTTAGTGTTGAAATGCTCAATATGCGCATGCGCAAAAAATATGTTAAGCCAGTTAGTTTAAGAGAACCGCAAATAAAAAGTAAAGACTAAGTCAAACAGAGATTACAAAAACGAACAATCATTCGTAAGCGTTGCGCTAAAAATGATCATAAAAAAAAGGTCTCACTTTTGGTGAGACCTTAATATAAGCAAGCAATCGAAAAGAGACTTTTTATAAAAATGTGGCTTTAGGGCCTCATTTAGTATGTCAATACTACGCCATTTTTGGAAATTAACAAGTTTTTTTGAACTTTTTTAGGTGTATGCAAAGGCTCTCACCAAAACTGTTAATCTATAAAAAAGAGTCGCCTTAGCGCGGCCATACTGGCCGCGCTAAGGCCTTCAAAATTTTCCAGCTCATCAAACGTTACAAAAGCTCCATTTTGTTGCCGCCAACGCACCAATGCCTGCGCCACAACTGGTTGTAAGCCAGCTTTTTGTACCAGCTGTAGTGCCGATGCTTGGTTAAAATTAGACTTTGGCACCCTGCCCTCTTCTATGCGCAAATATGGACTAAGCACCTGCAGCAAACTATCTTTTACACCATACACGAGTAATAGGTCTTGCACCCGTGTAAAACCACCTTGTTTTTCACGGAAACCAACAATGCGTGCAGCTAGCACCGGACCAATGCCCCTAAGGGCCTCAAATTCACCAATAGTAGCGGTATTAATATCTATCGGGGCTGCAGTAGCGTATGTAGGCGTAAAGGCACTACCCCAGGCTTTATTTGGTGTTGATTTTTGTGTCGTGCGCACAAAGGGCGCTAACTTATCAGCAAGTAGTGTGGGCATACCCCAAATTTTATAGAGGTCTTTACCAGATTTAATAAACCCACCTTTAACGCGGTAATGCACTAGTGTATTTGCAAGCTTGGTACTAAATCCAAGTGATAGGAGCGTTTCCAAAGAAGCTGTATTAGGATCAAACAAAAAGGGATCTTTAGCAGTAGCACCTTCAACCGCTGCAAATGCGTCCCGCATATATAGGGTATCCATCCCAAACTGCTCAATGGCGAGTGGCATGAGTAGTTCTGGCTTTTGCTGCCACAAAAATTTTGGGAGCAAAATAACCAACCCAATCATACCTATTAATACAAATGCAGCCGTGCGTTCTGCACGTGAAAAATAAAAATAATGATGTGGTTTATGCGGTTGAGTTTTAGGCACAAAGCAAACTACACGCTAATTTGAAGCCCATCGTAAGCCAAAGAAATATTTGCGGGAAGTTCATGAGAAACATCTGTATGCCTCCCCAATTGATGTGAAATATGCGTCAAATAAACCCTTGGAATTTCAAGAGAATTTGCAAGCTCAATAGCTTCTGCTAATGTAAAATGCGATAGGTGTTTTTCTTTACGAAGCGCATTAATTACAAGCACTTTGGACCCTTTAATTTTTTCCTGCTCTTGTGGCTCAATATAATTAGCATCGGTGATATAGGTAAAGTCACCCATTCTAAAACCAAGCACCGGCATTTTATGGTGTGCCACATGAATGGGTCGTACGTTTATATCACCCACCATAAACGGGTCATGGTCTATATTTATTAAATTTAAATCGGGTACCCCTGGATAGCGGGTTTCTACAAATGCATAATAAAAATCACGTCTAATGGCTTCCTCCGTATTGGCACCTGCGTAAATATCAATAGGCTTTTTTGAAAAGTGATTAAAGGCCCTAATATCATCGAGGCCGGCAATATGGTCTTTGTGGGGGTGGGTATATAGTATAGCGTCTAAATGCTCAGTATGAGTTCGGAGCATCTGGTACCTAAAATCGGGGGTCGTATCAATTACAAATTGGGTGGTTTTGGAAGATACCAATATACTGGAGCGTAAACGGTTGTCTTTAGGATTTTGTGAACGGCAAACATGGCAGTGACATCCAATCATGGGTACGCCACTACTCGTTCCGGTTCCTAAAAAATTAATATGTAACGCTGCGTGTTGCAAGAAAATTATGCAGCCACTTCATCAATGGCTAGTTTTAAAACAGACTCGTATAATTTTTGAGATTCGAGTGTTAATTTATCGAACTCGATATTGAGTTGCGGAATTAATTCAAGTAATGTGTTAATTCGACCTTCTGTATCTAAAAACTTATTTAAGACAACGATTTTTTTGGCTTCTAATAAACACCAACCACTCTGAAAAGTTCCACGCTCATACCTTACCACATATTCAGATTCTCCTAAAATATCTCCTAACTTATCTAAATTCGATTGTGTGTATTTCATAGTCGATTACAACAAAAATTGATCTAACAAATGTAAGCGACTATCCCTCCAAAACAAGTTTTCGAAAAAAATATTTATTCACATTAATTACCCTTTGGAATCATTTTAATGACTGGTACAATCATTTCTTCTAAACTTATCCCCCCATGTTGAAAAGTATTTTTATAATAGCCCACAAAGTGGTTGTAATTATTGGGATAACACAAGAACCCGTCTTCTTTTGCAAACACATAACTTGAGTTAACAGTAGGTACTGGAAGCCCCGCTTTTGTAGGATCTTTAAATGCCAAAACATCTTTTGCATCATAGTCTAAATTACGACCATGCTTGTAGCGTAAATTAGCCGTGGTTTGTTTGTCACCTACAATTTTATTTGGCGTATTTACGCGCACACTTCCATGATCGGTAGCGAGCACGATTTTAATTTTTTTATCTGCAATTTTCTTGAGCGCCTGAAATAATGGACTGTGTTCAAACCAGCTTTTGGTAAGGCTTCTGTAACTAGACTCATCACTGGCCAATTCTTTTAACACTTCCATTTCTGTTCTTGCGTGGCTCAGCATATCTACAAAATTATAAACAATGACACTCAGGTCGTTTTGCAATAAATTATGCATGTTAGCAAGCAAATGTTGTGCATCTGCGTGATTCACAATTTTATGATAGCCTACCCGTAAATCATCTTTTTTTAATTTGGTAAGTTGCGCACGCATAAAGGTTTCTTCATGCAAATTTTTACCCCCTTCATCATCGTCGTTTTTCCACTCCTCCTTAAACTTCTTTTCGATGTCTATTGGAAGCATCCCAGAAAAAATAGCATTCCTACAATAATGGGTAGCGGTTGGTAAAATGGAATAAAAAGTGTCTTCTTCTAGCACCCTAAAATGTTCTTGAAAAATGGGCTGAATGGCTTTCCACTGATCAAACCGCAAATTGTCAATTAAAATAAAAAAAGTACTGGTTCCTTTTTCTACATGCGGTAGTACTTTAAACTGCAAAAGCTGATGGCTCATAATGGGCGCATCTGCTGCGCCAGGTGCTACCCAGCCCGCATAATTTTTACTGATGTATTTAAAAAAGGCGGTGTTGGCTTCTTTTTTTTGTGCCTGTAAAATAGCACGCATTTCGGGACTATCGGATTTCTCCATTTCAAGTTCCCAGTACACTAGTTTTTTATAAATTTCCTGCCATTCATGAAAATCAGGATTCTCCTGGAGCTGCATAAATAGCTTGGTAAATTCTTGCTGGTAGGCAGCCGTAGTACTTGCAGCTACCAGGTCCTTTTTATCGATAATTTTTTTAAGGCTTAATAAGACCTGACTCGGATTAACCGGCTTGATTAGGTAATCACTGATTTGTCTACCAATGGCCTCATTCATGAGGTTTTCGGTTTCATTTTTTGTAATCAGCACTACCGGTAGGTGCGGATGGTCCATTTTAATGCGGCTCAGGGTTTCAAGTCCACTGATACCGGGCATGGTTTCGTCTAAAAGCACCACGTCTACAACGCTGGATCCCAAGTATTCGATAGCGTCATACCCATTGGTAAACGTGATTACTTCATAACCCTTTTGTGTTAAAAAGATTTGTTGTGACTGCAGGCTATCTACTTCATCGTCAACCCATAAAATCCTTCCTAAATGCATCAATTGTAGGTATTTAGTTAAAAAACGCTCCGTAAATCTATTTCATTCTTTGCTATCGAACTTCTATTTGTATTTTCGCAGCGGCCAACAGGTGGCAGTTTAACAATTTAACAACAGGCATGGTAGCACCAAAAAGAAAAATCATCAACGACCCGGTCTACGGATTTATCACGATCAATCATCCCCTGATTTTTTCGATTCTTGCCCATCCGTATTACCAAAGATTAAGAAGGATTACACAAATGGCCATGGGTCAACTCGTGTATCCGGGCGCCGTTCATACCAGGTTTCATCATTCATTAGGCGCATATCATTTAATGGGTAATGCTGTTAATGAATTAAGAAGTAAGGGCACTATTATTACAGAAGAAGAAGAGATCGCAGTTAAAGCGGGAATTTTATTACACGATATTGGACATGGCCCTTATTCGCATGCACTAGAACATGTGGTGGTAAAAGGTGTTCACCATGAAGCACTTTCACTTCAAATTATGCATGAAATGAATGCGGCGTTTGATGGTCAATTAACACTAGCTATACAAATATTTACAAACGCATACCACAAGCCTTTTTTACACCAACTCATTAGTGGACAACTCGACGTAGACCGTATGGACTACCTTAGTAGAGATAGCTTTTTTTGCGGCGTCAGCGAAGGCGTTATTGGTTACGACCGTATTTTAAAAATGCTTGTAGTAGTTGATGGCCAACTCATGATTGAAGAAAAAGGCATTTATTCGGTCGAAAAATTTTTAGTAGCACGCAGACAAATGTATTGGCAAGTATACCTACACAAAACGGTTTTATCTGCCGAAAAAATGTTGGTTAAAATTTTAGAGCGTGCACGTAGTTTGTACACAGATACCGATGCTGCCATGCAAACGGGATCGGCACTGGATTATTTTTTAGGGACCTTTACAGGTGTTATGGACGCATTTGCGCTCGAGCAGTTTTGCAGCTTAGATGACCATGATATCATGCATGCCATAAAACGCTGGAGTTCCCATCCAGAAAAGGTTTTATCGCTTTTGTGTAGCCGTTTTTTAACCCGTCAACTATATAAAACAACGATTCAGTCGGAACCTTTTTTACCTGCTGCCATTGCTGCTAAACAAAAGGAAAGTATCGATGCATTTAATTTAGATGCATCCGAAGTGGACTATGTATGTTTTACCGGAGAAGCAACCAATACACTCTACCAAACCAAAGACGAACGCATCAATATTTTATTTAAAGATGGAAGTATCAAAGACATTTCATTAATTGACAATGCGCTGATTCATCAAAATTTATCTGCTGCTGTCAAAAAAAATTACATTTGTCAACTACTATAATATTCTAGTATGCAATTTACTGCTCAACAAATAGCTTTACTCGTTTCAGGTACCATCGAAGGTAATCCGGATACTACTGTTACCTCTTTTGGAAAAATTGAGGAAGCTGCAGCCGGGCAACTTGCTTTTTTATCCAACCCTAAATACGAAGAATATTTATACACGACAAAAGCGTCTCTTATTATTGTAAATGAAAGTTTGCAATTACAAAAAAATATTTCGGCTACACTCGTTCGCGTTAAAGATGCTTACACTGCATTTGCAACACTTTTAACCACGTATCAAAACTTAAAAGCGCAGCAAAAAAAAGGTATTGAAACACCTAGCCATATTGCAAGTACTGCAACCCTTGGCACGGATGTTTTTGTGGGTGCCTTTGCATACATTGGCGAAAAAGTATCCATTGGCAATAACACCAAAATTTTTCCGGGTGCTTATATCGCAGAAAACGTTTCTATAGGCAACAACACGACCATTCATTCAGGTGTTAAAATTTATGAAGATTGCGTGATTGGAAATGACGTGATGATTCATGCCGGAACCGTTATTGGAAGTGATGGATTTGGCTTTGCGCCTCAACCCGATGGCAGCTACCAAAAAGTACCTCAAATAGGCAATGTAATAATAGAAGATCAGGTAGAAATTGGGGCAAACACTACCATTGACAGGGCCACCATGGGTTCTACCATTATTAAAAAGGGGGTTAAACTAGATAACCTCATTCAAATAGCCCATAATGTAGAAATTGGCAGTCAAACCGTTATTGCCGCTCAAACAGGCATTAGTGGTAGCACCAAACTGGGTCAAAAAATTATGATTGGTGGTCAGGCAGGCATTGCAGGTCATTTAACCATCGCAAACGGGGTTAAAATTGCCGGTGGAGCTGGTGTCACCAAAAATTTAGACGGTGAAGGAAAATCATATGCAGGCTTCCCCGCCGAAGACGCAAAACAGTCTTTAAAAGCCCAAGTGTACACAAGACAACTCCCAGAATTAGAAAAAAGGGTTAAAGAATTGGAAAAATTACTAGCAGATATGCTTCAAAATGGGTCCAAATAGACCAAAACAGTGGTTTAACCACCCATAAATCATATTTTTGCGCTAGATTTTATCGTATTTAACATTCTAGCATGGACCAACATTTTAACCCAGACAAACAACATACACTAGCAAGCTCTATTGGTATTAGTGGAACTGGTTTACATACAGGCGCACTTGTAGACATGACACTAAAACCTGCCAACCCGGGTTTTGGATTTCAATTTCAAAGAACCGACCTAGCGGGCGAGCCTATTATTAAGGCCGATTGTGATTTGGTAACCGACACAAGTAGAGGTACCACTTTACAGGTGGGTGATGCAAAAGTGAGTACTGTCGAACATATTTTAGCGGCGCTTGTGGGCATGGGTGTTGACAATGTTCTTATTCAAGTAAACGGTCCAGAAATTCCAATTATAGATGGTAGCTCAACACCTTTTATTGAGCTCATCGAAAAAGCTGTTGTACTAGAACAAGATGCTACCAAACAGTGGTATAGCATTGATGAAAATATTTTTCATTACGACGAAGAGAAGCGCGTAGAAATGGTCGTATTACCTGCACTTGATTATCAAATTACAACACTTATTGATTTTAATAGTCCGGTATTAGGAACGCAACACGCAGGTTTAAAAACCATCAAAGATTTTAGAACTGAAATTGCACCTTGCCGTACATTTTGTTTTTTACATGAGCTAGAAGCCTTACTAGACAACGATTTAATCAAAGGTGGCGATATCAATAACGCCATTGTTGTAGTAGACAGGCCCGTAACGGATGATGAAATGACAAGGCTTGCAAAAGTGTTTAAGCGCGAAAAAATTGAAGTAAAAAGCGAAGGCTATTTAAATAATTTAGAACTACGTTTCCCGAACGAGCCTGCAAGACATAAACTACTGGATATTGTTGGTGACTTAGCACTGATTGGTTATCCAATTAAAGGTAGAATTATTGCCAATAGACCTGGTCATAGCAGTAACGTAGCGTTTGCTAAAAAAATTAAACAGTACATCAAAAAAAACAAACACGTTAAAGATGTACCCGTTTATGACCCTACTATCCCACCGGTATTATCACTGGTACAAATAGAAAAAACATTACCGCACAGACATCCGTTTTTACTTGTAGATAAAATTATTGAGTTAACGGATACCTACATTGTTGGTATAAAAAATGTTTCTTTCAACGAATGGTTTTTTCCTGGACACTTTCCGGGCAATCCCGTTATGCCAGGCGTTTTACAAATTGAAGCACTTGCACAAACAGGTGGAATCTTATGTATCAATTCGATGCCGGAAGGACAATACGATACTTACTTTTTAAAAATAGACAATTGTAAATTCAAACAAATGGTAAGGCCTGGCGATACCATGATTTTAAAACTTGAATTTATAAGCCCGATCAGAAGAGGCATCTGCGAAATGCGCGGTACGGTTTATGTAGGTGGCAAAGTAGCCACAGAAGCAGACCTTGTAGCGCAAGTAGTTAAAAGAGCCGAAGTACTTTAAAACAAACAAATGACACATCCGTATACGTACATAGACCCCAATGCAAAAGTTGCACCCAACGCAAAAATTGACCCATTTACCGTTATTCATGGTGATGTACAAATTGGCGAAGGCACATGGATTGGAAGTAATGTGACCATTATGGATGGAACACGTATTGGAAAAAATTGCAGAATATTTCCGGGCGCCGTATTGGGTGCTGTTCCACAAGATTTAAAATTTGAAGGCGAAAAAACCACCGTAGAAATTGGAGATAATACCACCATTCGTGAATTTGTAACCATCAATAGAGGTACCACCGATCGTTGGAAAACCAAAGTAGGTAACAACTGCTTAATCATGGCATACTCGCACGTTGCGCACGATTGTGTAATTGGAGATCATTGTATTTTAAGTAATAGCGTACAATTAGCGGGCCACGTTGTATTAGGTGACTGGGTTTGGATTGCTGGCGTGAGTGCCGTTCACCAGTTTGTAACCATTGGTCAACACTCCTACATTGCCGGAGGTAGCCTTGTAAGTAAAGACGTGCCTCCTTATATTAAAGCAGTGCGCAACCCACTTAGTTACGGCGGCGTAAATAGTGTAGGTCTTAAACGCAGAGGTTTTGAACTCGAGCGTATCAACCATATATTAGATATCTACCGTATAATTTTTAATAAAGGACTTAACACTACACAAGCGCTAGAATTTATTGAAGAAGAATTACCAGCAAGTGACGAGCGTGATGAGATTGTTACTTTTATTAGAGAAAGTGGCAGAGGTATTATTAAAAGATTTGTAAAAGGCACAAGCGAAGAAGATTAACACCATGCAAATCCAACTCGAGCAAACTGGAAAAAAATACAATCGGGAATGGATTTTTCGCGGACTATCCCATAGGTTTATTGCAGGAAAAAAATATGCGATTACCGGACCCAATGGTTCAGGAAAAAGCACGCTACTGCAAACAATTGCAGGTAGCACCACTTTATCGGAAGGTCATATTCAATACAGTTTAGCAGGCAACGAGCTTGCCCCTGAAAATGCCTTTACGCAGCTTAGTATTTGTGCGCCTTATCTGACACTCATAGAAGAAATGACCGCGCTTGAATTTTTAGCTTTCCACCAAAGCTTTAAATCTTTTATGCCAGGCATCACACCCAGTAGCATATTAGAAACAATAGGACTTACTGCTGCCGCCAACAAACAAATCAGGTATTATTCGAGCGGTATGAAGCAGCGTATAAAATTAGCACAAGCTATTTTTTCTGACGTGCCCGTTTTATTTTTAGACGAACCCTGCACCAATTTAGACGAAACAGGCTATGCGCTTTATCAATCACTCATTCAAAACTTCGCATCTAATAAATTAATTATTGTAAGTAGCAATGATAAATTAGAATATAATTTTTGTGAAGAAGTGATTGATATTAAAAAGTACAAATAAGCATGAACCCGAATATAGAAGCGCTTTACCGCATTGCAGGTAGTCATGAAAGAACCATTGTGGGGCTCATGAGCGGCACGTCTGTTGATGGACTTGATATTGCTGTTTGTAAAATTATGGGGAGCGGTAAGCACACAAAAATTAACGTTACACACCACACTACTATTCCATACGATTCCGCATTTAAAGCTGCCATTGCTCAAATATTTTCAATTAAAGCTGTAAATCTTGAACAAGTAACCATTTTACATGCACATATAGCGAGGGTTCACGCCAGCATGGTTTTGTCAGCGCTGACAAGCTGGGGTATCGCTAGTACAAGTATTGATTTAATTGCAAGCCATGGCCAAACCATTTACCATGCGCCAACATCTATGCATTCGCAAAGTGGCTATGGTAATGCAACATTACAAATTGGAGATGGTGATCTACTTAGTACTGCAACAGGCATTATTACCATTAGTGATTTTAGACAAAAGCATATTGCAGCTGGTGGCGAAGGTGCACCGCTGGCTTTATTTGGCGATACTATTTTATTTGCTAGTGAAACCGAGAATAGAGTTTTATTAAATATGGGCGGCATTGCCAATTTCACCTATTTACCTTCCGGACAAACCACAGATATTATTAGCACTGATGTAGGACCCGCCAATACACTTATAGATAGTTATGTGAAAGCAAATTATGCTGGCCTTAGCTACGATGCAAACGGCGATATTGCAAGGACGGGTAGTATTAACGAAGCCTTTGTAAACGCAGTGTTAGCACATCCTTTTTTTAGTGCTGCGTTTCCTAAAACCATTGGACCCGAATTATTTAATCTAGCGTTTATTGAGGCGGCTTGTAAAAGTGCTGGAATTAATAACATGGCACATGAACATATGGTTGCATCGCTTAGTTATATTACAGCGCGTGTAATAACAGATGGTATCCATAAAGTTATAGGTGATACTAGTAAAAATGTAGTTATTTATGCAAGTGGCGGCGGTATTCATAACGCCTACATTATGCAACAGTTACAAAACATGTGCCCGGGTGCTTCATTTAAAAATTTAGAAACACTGGGTGTGCATCCGGATGCAAAAGAAGCGGTATTGTTTGCCATTTTAGCCAACGAAGCAGTTGCCGGATTACCCAAACTCAGCATGGGAAAGATTAGCTTCCCACAGTAAAATTATCGGCAGCTCTGTACGCATTAATGAGCGCAATTTCACCTTCTTTGCCGGATCCTGCCTTACCATGCTCCATTCCATAAACACCTCTATAACCCTTGTTATGTATATGTTTGAACAAATTTTGGTAATTCATTTCACCGGTACCAGGCTCGTTACGTCCAGGATTATCTCCTATTTGGAAATACGCAATTTCATCCCAGCATAAGTTGATGTTAGCGATCATATTGCCTTCATTTCTTTGCATATGGTACATATCCAATAAGATTTTACAACAAGGGCTATTAACCGCCTTGCATATTGCATAGGTTTGATCTGTATGTCTTAAAAATAAATCAGGGGTATCACTTAATGGCTCCAATACCATTACTAAATTATGCTTCTCTAAAATTTCGGTACCATACCTGAGCGACTCAATAACCCTAGCCGTTTGAATACCCATTGGAAGTTTACGGTCAAAATTACCAGGCACCACCGTCATCCATTTGGCTCCACATCTTTTAGCTACTTCAACCGAATCGTTACAATATTTTATAAACTTTTCGCGCCACTGTTTGTCACCACTTGTTAAAGAAGTTTGTAATGGCCAATTATCATAGGCAATTACAAACACGCCCATACGCATGTTTAACCGGGCAAGTGTATCACCAATTTTTTGTTGCATTTCTGGTGTGCGGGACATCATGCCATTATCTTCTATAGATTTAAAGCCTACACTATGTGCAAATTTGATTTGCTCCATAAAATCAGGGCCTGCATGCGCAGCAAACATGCCATCATGAATAGCATAATCGGCAGTAAATGGTTTTGACTCCAATACTTGAGGGGTAGTAGCTGCAGCCTTACTCATAAATGGTAACGAACCGGCAGCAAGTGCAGCTCCAGATAAAATATTTTTCTTCAAAAAGTTTCTTCTTTCCATAATGATCAATTCAAAAGATTAACGCCTACTGGCAATCAATAAATTAAGGTCGGTATATTTTAAGTCAAACTTTTGACTGATATAAAAATCGGTTAAAGCGCCCTTAAACAAATAAATACCTTCTCTAAAATTCATATCATGCCATAGCATTTCATCTAATCCACCCTCATCACTAATTGTGAGCATCAGTGGCATGAGTACATTGCTAATGGCCTGACTTGCCGTTCTTGCAAAACCAGATGGAATATTTGGAACGCCATAATGAATAACGCCGTGCTTTACAAAAGTTGGTTTTTCATGACTCGTTAATTCACTTGTTTCAAAACAACCACCTCTGTCAATGGCTACATCAATAATGATACTGCCTGGCCTCATGGCAGCTACCATTTCTTCGGTAACCACAACAGGCGCTCTACCATATTCGTTGCTTAATGCACCAACTGCTACTTCACAAGTTTTTAATTGCTTGGCTAAAATTTTAGGCTCTAACACAGAAGTCCAAACACGTTGGCCTACATTATTTTGAAGTTGTTTGAGTTTATAAATATCGTTGTCAAATACTTTTACAGAGGCGCCTAGCGCAAGTGCATTTCTGGTAGCACTTTCGCCAACAATACCGGCGCCTACAATGACTACTTTAGTTGGCGGAATACCGCTGATGCCGCCTAGTAGCACGCCTTTACCTTTATTAAAACTACTCAGGTATTGTGCTGCAATTAGCATAACGGCACTACCCGCTATCTCACTCATGCTGCGCACAATTGGATAGGTACCACTAGCATCTTTAAAATTTTCGAAACTTAATGCTGTAATTTTTTTCTCCATCATTTTTTGGATATCCTCCTGTTGTAACGCAGAATAATGGATAGGAGAAATAATAATTTGATTGAGTTGTAATAAAGGTAAATCTTTAGAAACAATGGGTGCGCTTTTTACAAGTATTGGACACTTAAAAATTTCATGTCTATCAAATACAATATTAGCGCCCGCTTCATTATAATCGGCATCGGAGTAATGACTGCCTTCTCCGGCTAAATGCTCAATAGAAACTTCATTACCATTGGAAACCAAAACACCCACCGCCTCGGGGGTTAATGCAATTCTATTTTCTTGAAACGCTGTTTCTTTGGGAATACCAATCTGCAGTTTCGCGCCAAGTGGTTTAATATCTATAGTTTCTTCGAGGGTTTCGTATAAAAAAGAAGTAGAAATAGTAGGTTTACTAGTAGCCATAATTATTTGTGTTTGCTAGTGACTAGCCGGGTTGTCTATAAAGTTAGCATTTTACACTAGAATATATATGTCTCGTTTTTTCATCAATGAGGGATAGCCGTAGTTCAAATACGGGCCCGGTTAAAAGCGCAGGTACGTTTTCGGGCCATTCAATAAAACAGGTATCACCACTGTGCAAATGCTCGTCTATGCCGGCCCTAACAGCTTCCTCCAAAGACCCTAATCGGTACCAGTCCATATGAAAAATACTACCCCCATTATGCTGATATTCATTTACGAGCGCAAAAGTTGGACTACTCACCGTGTCGGTAACGCTTAATTCCTCACAAATGGCATGAATCAATGTGGTTTTACCCGTTCCCATAGGGGCATAAAAAGCCCAAACAGCGGTATCCTTTCCTTCGGCCCAAACAGCGGCCGCCACTTCCTTAATTTGGTCTAGGGTAAAATTTTGATCCATGAAACAAATATACAAACAAAGGCCTCCGAATGAAGTAACTTTGTACCAAATTACGTCTTATGGAAAAAGTGAATTGGAAGGTAAAAGGCATGAGCTGTACCAACTGTGCACTTAGCGTAGACAAAGTACTTACGGGTTTAGGTATGCAGGAAGTAAAGGTGAACTTTATGGGTGGCGAAGTGCGTTTTAACACCCCCGAAAATACCAATAAAAAAGCAGTACAAAAGGAGATAGAATCATTGGGTTATCAAGTGGCTGGAGAAGGATTAAACACAGACAATATTTCAAAAAAAATATTTAGTTCGCCCCTACAACGTTTTTGGTTTTGCTTGGTTTTTACATTGCCGCTTATGCTGCACATGATTCCAGGCGTACATATTCATATACTCATGAACCCCTTTGTGCAACTGGGTTTAACGATTCCTGTTTTTGTTGTAGGCATGTCCTACTTTGGAAAAAGCGCGATCCTTAGTATTGCAAAGGGCATTCCAAATATGAATGTACTTGTGGCATTAGGTGCCGTTGCTGCATTTGGATATAGTTTATATGGAACCCTTATTGGAGAAGCGGAACATTATTTATTTTATGAAACCACGGCTACCATTTTAACGCTCGTTTTTTTGGGTAACTGGCTAGAAGATAGATCGGTACAAACAACGCAAGCGGCTTTAAAAAAATTAGCCGTGTCGCAAAAGACAATGGCCAATCTTATTGCCTTTGATGAAAACCATCAAGAGCTCTTATTTCCAGTAGAAAACACCAGTCTAAAAGTAGGCGATATTGTACTTATTAAAAATGGTGAAACGGTGCCCATGGATTGCAAAATTTTATGGGGCGAAGCCAGTATCAACGAAGCCATTATTTCTGGAGAAAGCCTACCGGTTATTAAAAAAATGAACGACCTACTCATTGGGGGTAGCATGGTGGAATCGGGCACCCTCAAAGCTTACATAACAGCTGTTGGAGAAAATACAGTACTTGCGCACATTTTACAACTTGTAAAAGATGCACAAACAGAAAAGCCTCCCGTTCAACAACTCGCCGATAAAATTAGCGCCATTTTTGTGCCTACTGTTATTGGTATTGCAATACTCACGATTGTAGGAGATTATTTTTTTGCCTCGCTTCCCTTTAGTAGTTCTTTACTAAGAGGTATTGCCGTACTTGTAATTTCATGCCCATGCGCCATGGGACTCGCAACACCGGCAGCCATTGCTGTTGGGCTTGGTAGAGCTGCGCGCAATGGTGTGCTGTTTAAAAATGCAAGAAGCTTAGAAATATTTAAAAGTATTAAGCAGGTTGTGTTTGATAAAACAGGAACACTTACTACTGGTAAATTTACCGTTACTGGTTTTACGTTGGCGCCTACTGCTGCTATTGATGAAAACACCTTTAAGCAAATTGCCTTTTCATTAGAAAAATATGCCAACCACCCCATTGCAAACGCCATTGCGGGAGCATGGAAAACAAAAGACGATATCCGTTGGCAACAAATTGAAGAACAAAAAGGACTAGGTATGTTTGCCACCGACAAAGAAGGCAATACCTATATAGCTGGTTCATTTAAAGTTGCTACACAACATTCCACAGACCATAGCCACAATGTATACGTTTTAAAAAATAATATTTTACTAGGCTATATAGATGTTGCAGATGAAATTAGACCAGAAGCTAAAGAAGTAATAGCAACACTAAAACGCATGGGTCTTCAACCCATTTTATTAAGTGGTGATAAAAAAGAGAAATGTGTACTCGTTGCAAACGAATTAGGTATCACTGAGTTTTATTACGAGCAAACGCCCGCTAATAAATTAGATAAAATTGGAAGCCTAACCCTCCAAGCGCCTACTGTTATGGTGGGTGATGGCATCAATGATGCGCCAGCGCTTGCTAAAGCCACTGTTGGCGTTTCGTTAAGTGAGGCTTCGCAGATAGCCATGCAAAGCGCACAAGTGGTACTCATGAATCATGGCATTAAAAATTTACCACTGGCCTTAGGACTTGGCAAACACACATACCTCACCATTAAAGAAAATTTATTTTGGGCTTTTGCCTATAATATTGTTGCCATTCCAGTTGCTGCATTTGGTTATTTAAATCCAACATTTGGCGCACTTGTAATGGGCCTTAGCGATGTGGTACTTGCAATTAATTCTGTACGGCTCAATTTTAAAAGGGTAACACGTTAAGCGCCGCATGTCAAAGCCATTACAAATACTAGAAAAATATTGGGGGCATGAAGGGTTTAGGCCACTACAAGCGGATATCATTGATACGGTATTGGCCAAAAAAGACGTGTTGGCATTACTTCCTACCGGAGGTGGTAAATCTGTTTGTTTTCAGGTGCCCGCGCTCTTACAAGATGGCATGTGCCTCGTCATTAGCCCACTCATTGCACTCATGCAGGATCAGGTAAATAACCTGCAAAAAAAAGGAATTGAAGCGGCTGTAATTCATAGTGGCATGCCTTTTGGTGCCGTTAAACAAACACTGCAAGCATGTACAAGCGGCGCGTATAAATTTTTATACCTATCGCCAGAGCGCATCGAATCTAATTTATTTAAAGAATATTTACCCGCACTAGACATTTCACTGATTGTGGTAGATGAAGCGCACTGTATTGCGCAGTGGGGTTACGATTTTAGACCTCCCTATTTGCGTATTGCGGATCTAAGAAAAGAACTACCTGGTGTGCCCGTTATCGCACTAACGGCATCCGCTACCAAAGAAGTAGAAGCTACCATAATAGAAAAATTATCATTTAAGGAGCACGCTATTTATAGACAACCCTATAAACGTCCTGCACTTTCCTATAGTTATTTTGAAGTAGAAAGCAAGATCAATAAGACACTTGAAATTATTAAAAGTGTAAAAGGAGGCGGCATTGTTTATTGCAACACTAGAAAACAAACAAAAGATATTGCCGAACTATTACAGCTTCAAAAAATAAGTGCCGATTATTATCATGCAGGACTCAACGCAGAAGAACGGCAGCTAAAACAAAAGAAATGGATGGTAGGAGAAACGCGCATCATGGTGTGCACTTCTGCATTTGGTATGGGCATCGATAAAGATGATGTTCGCACCGTTATTCATTACGACATGCCTGATTGCCTCGAAAATTATTACCAAGAAGCAGGTAGAGCAGGCCGTGATGGCAAAAAAGCATATGCGGTTTTACTAACCACTAGTGCCGATATATCCAAGGCCCGTAACCTACATGAGACTAGGTTTCCAGCCATTGATGTGATTAAAAATATGTATCAATCGATTGCCAATTATTTACAACTACCGGTGGGCATTGGCGAAGGCAGCTATTATGATTTTAATGTATTGGAGTTTTGCAACAATTTTAAATTAGACCTTGCAATCGTAACCCAAACATTAAAAGTATTGGAGCTTGAAGGGCACATTCAATTTTCAGAAAATATATTTTTACCCACTCAAGTTTGCTTTACCTGCTCCAAAGAAAGTTTAGAAGACTTTGAAGCGGCTTACCCCGTATTTGAACCCCTTATTAAAGCACTACTAAGAAGCTACCAGGGCATTTTTGATAACCGTATTTCGGTATTTGAAAAAAGATTAGGAGGCATTTGCAAATTAGATGTAATGGGCGTACAAAAGCAGCTTCAACAATTAGCAGCTATGGGCATTATTGAATATTTGCCTCAAAAAGAAACACCGCAAATTCATTTTTTAGTGAATCGTGCACCGGCTGCTTTTTTACACATTGATAAAGACCAGTACCTCAAAAGAAAAGAAGCTTTTACCGCCCGCATTAATACTCTTGTAACATTTGCAACAAACCCAGGATGCTGCCGCAGTGTTTTTATAGGCAACTATTTTGGAGACACAGACAAAGAGCGCTGTGGTATTTGCGATTACTGCCTGTCTCATAAAAAAAATAAACTTGACGATGCGAGCTTTGCTACTATAGAAAAAGCTCTATTTGTATTAATTGGCAAAACACCCACCCCCACCGCCAACATCTTTGCTAGCATTGGTCTCGAAAAAAAAGAAACCATATTGGAAGTGATTCGGTTTTTGGAATCTGAGAACAGATTGATAATGAACGAAAACGGCACGATACAGCTCGTTTAAAATTGTTTTAACAAAATATTGGAAGTTCAACTGCATCAACACTTATTAATTTACCTTTATTTCACATAAAATAGTATCCCATGGAAGAAGCAAAAAAATACAAGATTTTACTTTGTGAAGATGATACCAACTTAGGTATGGTTTTAAAAAACTACCTAGAACTCACAGACTACGATGTAACACTAGAGCGCGATGGCCGTTTGGGATTGGCCGCTTTTCAGCGTGAAAAGTATGACATTTGTTTGTTAGACGTGATGATGCCCAATATGGATGGCTTTACGCTAGCCGAAGAAATTAGAGATGTTGATCCAGATATACCCCTGTTTTTCTTAAGTGCAAAAACAATGAAAGAAGATATTATTCAGGGTTATAAGCTTGGTGCCGACGATTATATTACCAAGCCTTTTGATAGCGAAGTATTGCTTTTAAAAATCAAAGCGATGCTTAAGCGAGGCGAAGAAGAAAATAGAATCAATGACAATATTGAATTTGATTTAGGAGGTTATCATTTTAATCCAAGACTTCGTGAATTAAAAATTGGCGCTACGGTTCATATTTTATCGCCTAAAGAAAATGAACTACTTAAAATGTTAGCAGAACATAAAAATGATTTGCTTCCAAGAGAAAGAGCACTCAAAAAGATATGGGGCAGTGATACCTATTTTAACGGAAGAAGTATGGACGTGTACATTGCCAAATTACGCAAGTACTTAAGAGAAGATACACAAATCGAAATCGTTAACATTCATGGTAACGGATTTAGACTGGTAGCTCCTTAGTCATTCCTATTCAGAAAATAAATTGGGCTTATTGGATAAGCCTGCTAAACGGCCAAGGTGTGTATACGCTTTGGCCGTTACTTCTCTACCCCTAGGCGTGCGTTGCAAAAATCCTTCTTGAATTAAAAAAGGCTCATACACTTCTTCGATTGTGCCCGCTTCTTCACCAACCGCAGTAGCAATAGTGGTTAAGCCTACAGGACCCCCTTTAAATTTATCTATGATGGTAAGCAAAATGCGGTTATCCATTTCATCTAATCCGTGCGCATCTACATTGAGTGCTTTTAATCCATGTTGAGTGATGCCTAAATCAATTTTGCCATCATTTAATACCTGTGCAAAATCTCTAACCCTTCGAAGTAGTCCATTGGCAATACGAGGTGTTCCTCTACTTCTGCGCGCAATTTCAAAAGCGGCGTCGGTATTAATTTTTGTATTCAAAATAGTGGCGCTTCTTTCAATAATTTTTTGAAGGGTATCGGCCTGGTAATATTCGAGTCTTGATTTAATACCAAAACGGGATAGTAGTGGCGCCGTTAATAATCCTGATCTAGTGGTAGCCCCAACCAGTGTAAATGGATTTAAATTAATTTGAACACTGCGTGCGTTAGGGCCAGAATCTATCATAATGTCAATTCTAAAATCCTCCATCGCAGCGTATAAATATTCTTCTACAACAGTACTTAAGCGGTGAATTTCATCTATAAATAAAACGTCGTTGGGACCTAAGTTGGTAAGTAGGCCAGCTAAATCGCCTGGCTTTTCTATAACAGGACCCGATGTTTCTTTAATATTTACGCCAAGTTCATTAGCCACAATACGGCTCAGGGTTGTTTTACCTAGTCCGGGAGGGCCATGAAATAAAACGTGGTCTAATGCTTCACCTCTAAGCTTTGCAGCCTTAATAAAAATAACTAGGTTTTCAATGAGTTGAGGCTGCCCCGAAAAATCATTGATTTCAGATGGACGAATGGTATTTTCAAACTCCTTGTCAGCAGAAGTTAAATTAGATGCGTCGTTATTTAAATTGGTGTTAGACATGTTTCAAATCTAGTTAAAAAAGAGCAGTTCTACACTACCACATTAATCATTCGACCTTTTACAAAAATGAATTTTTTAACAGGTTTCCCTTCCATCCATTTTTGAATAAGTGTATCCGCTAAAACAATAGCCGAAACTTCTTGTTCAGAAGCGTCTAGTGCAATAGAAATATTGGTGCGCACTTTTCCGTTGATACTTACCGGATATTCTTTAGAAGATTCTGTTACATGCTTTGCATCAAAAACCGGATAGCTCGCGTCTAACACAGACCCTTCATTACCGGTAGCCGTCCATAACTCTGCAGCCACATGTGGCGCATACGGCGTTAATAAAACAAGTAGTTGTGATAACACTTCTGTAGAATGACATTTAATATCTGCTAAATCATTCACACAAATCATAAAGGCACTCACTGCCGTATTAAAACTAAAACGCTCCGTATCTTCTTCGATTTTTTTAATGGTACGGTGTAATATTTTTAAAGCCTCCGGGCCCGCTGGCTCGCTATTGTATACCGCACCTTTTTCTTCATCAAAAAACAAGCGCCATAACTTTTTAATAAACCGGTACACACCTTCAATACCCTTGGTATCCCATGGCTTGCTTTGATCTACAGGGCCTAAAAACATTTCGTACATTCTAAATGTATCGGCGCCATATTTTTCTACTAAAATATCTGGATTAACCGTATTAAATTTAGACTTGGACATTTTTTCTACCTCAACGCCGCAAATATATTTTCCGTTTTCTAATTCGAAACTTGCGTTTGCGTATTCATTGTTGCGCCATTTTTTAAACGCTGCCATGTCTAATTCTACGCCGTCCACCATATTTACATCTGCATGTAATTTATCTACTTCAATATCACCCACAAGTCCTGCCGAAACAAACACTTGGGTTCCTTTTTTACGGAAAACAAACCTGCTACTTCCCTGAATCATCCCTTGGTTTAAAAGCTTTCTAAATGGCTCGTCAAAACCAATATGACCAAGATCAAATAAAATTTTGGTCCACATACGGCTGTATAACAAATGCCCTACCGCATGTTCGGTACCGCCAATATACAAGTCTACTTGATTCCAGTAATCACTTACGTTACGATCACAAAACACATCCGTATTGTGTGGATCCATATAGCGTAAAAAATACCAGCTACTACCTGCGTAACCCGGCATGGTATTGGTTTCCAACTCTTTTTCTACCCATGCTGGAATATTAGCAAGCGGACCTTCACCCTCCGGACCCGGACTATAAGAATCTACCGCTGGTAATAACAAAGGAAGCTCGGCTTCATCGAGTGCAACCGCCACGCCATTTTTCCATTGAACCGGAAAAGGCTCGCCCCAATACCTTTGTCTACTAAAGGCCGCATCGCGCATTTTATAATTCACTTTGCGTTTACCAATACCATGCGCTTCTAATTTTGCAAGCGCAATTTCAATGGCATCACGCATGATAATACCGTTTAAGAAATCACTATTATATAGTGGCGCATCTTTTGTTGCGTTAGCTTCGGAACCGTTATATGCATCTCCAATAATATTGGTGATAGGAATATTAAAATGTTGCGCAAATTTATGATCGCGCTCGTCACCACATGGAACCGCCATAATGGCGCCGGTGCCATACCCTGCTAATACATATTCAGAAATCCAAATAGGGATTTGTTTGCCATTAAATGGATTCACTGCAAATGCACCCGTAAAGCAACCCGATATTTTTTTCTCTGCTTGACGTTCTCTATCACTTCTGCTTTTTACATACGCTATATAATTGTCTACAGCAATTTGTTGTTCTTTGGTAGTGATCGATGCAATGATATCATGCTCCGGTGCTACCACCATAAAATCGACACCAAAAATAGTATCAGGTCTTGTGGTATAAACAGTTAAAGTAGCATCTGTATCGAGTGCGTCAGAAGCAATTTTAAAATCAATTTCGGCGCCATAAGATTTGCCGATCCAGTTGGTTTGCATTTCTTTCATGGCTTCGCTAAACTCAATGGTATCAAGGCCTGACAAAAGTCTATCTGCATAAGCAGTAATGCGCAAATACCACTGACGTAATTTCTTTTTTACCACCGGATGCCCGCCTCTTTCACTCACCCCATTCACCACTTCGTCATTGGCTAAAACGGTACCAAGTGCTTCGCACCAGTTTACTTCACCATGGCCACAAAAAGCAAGGCGGTACTGCATTAAAATTTGCTGTTGCCTCTGATTCGAATAGGCTTGCCACTCAGCTGCCGTAAATTTTACATTTGCATCAGAAGGACATTCATGTACCGCATTGCCATTTTTTTCAAACGCGTTGATTAAATGTTGAATCGGCTCAGCTTTACTTTTTTGTGTGTTGTAAAAACTATTAAATAATTGCAAAAAAATCCATTGCGTCCATTTGTAATAAGTAGGCTCACAAGTTCTAATTTCTCTACTCCAGTCGTAACTAAATCCAATATTATCGAGCTGCGCTCTAAACGTATCTATATTTTTATGGGTGCTCACTGCCGGATGTACCCCATGCTCAATCGCATATTGTTCCGCGGGCAACCCAAAGGCATCATAACCCATGGGATGCAGCACATTAAACCCTTTTAACCTTTTGTACCTGCTAAAAATATCGGAGGCAATATACCCTAACGGATGACCCACATGCAGGCCAGCACCACTTGGGTAAGGGAACATGTCAAGCACGTAATACTTGGGGTTTGAAGAATCATTACTCACCTTATAGGCATCCGACGCTTTCCAAGCCGCCTGCCATTTTTTTTCGATTGCACTAAAATTATATTCCATGTTTCAAGCCTCTTTGCTAGTCGTATACTTTACAACTATTTTTTACGTTATACTTAAGTGAAAATTGGTTCTATTTTGAGCTGCAAAGGTAAGCCTTTAGGCATAAACACTACCTTTGAGGCCTAGCAGAAAAGCAGCTAAAGAACCTTATTTTACAAGAAATTGAATCTAAATAA
Source organism: Sediminibacterium sp. (assembly GCA_040403595.1). GTDB lineage: Bacteria > Bacteroidota > Bacteroidia > Chitinophagales > Chitinophagaceae > Sediminibacterium. The sequence goes on from JBBAKI010000001.1 coordinate 67,010, forward strand.
CCCCAATTTACCTGATTTACTATGACGGATAGCGCTAAAATGTCTTTGAAACGCAGCAAACCCAATTACATCTATAGCATTGTGGGCGTTGCTCTTGTGCTACTTATTATGGGCATCATGGGTTGGTTTTTCTTAAATATCAATTCCGTTGGTAATACTTTTAAGGAAGATATCCGTGTAAGCGCCTACCTCAGAACCCTCAATAAAGACACGATTAGCCAAATTCAGGCTTTTATAGCAGAGCGGCCGTATACAAAAACGGTTACCTACGTTAACAAGCAAACGGCGCAAGCCATCTGGAACAAAGAAAATAGCGAAGATTGGGCTAAAATTTTAGACTCTAACCCACTTCCAGAAAGCATTGATTTTTTTGCTAAGGCCGATTACGTAAACCAAGATTCATTGAGCAAAATTGCTTCGGAGCTGATGGCGCGCTATGGCAACCAACTTACCGATCTTCAATACCCAAAAAGCTTAGTTACCAGCCTTAACGAAAGGGCTTCTAAAATTGGACTTATCTTTTTAGTGGTAGCCATAATTTTATGCTCCATTGTAATTATTAGCATTGACAATACCATCAGACTTGCGATGTTTAGCAACCGTTTTTTAATTAAAACCATGCAAATGGTGGGTGCAACGCGCGGCTTTATTATTAAGCCATTAACCATCAAGGCCATCATTAATGGTTTGATAAGCTCAGGTATTGCCATTGTACTTGTATTTACCATTGTAAGCTGGGCTGAAAGTCAGTTCCCTCAACTAAAAGCCATTAGAGATTTTCAACTCACTTTATTTTTATACGGCGGCCTTATTTTAATGGGCGTGGGCATATCGGTATACAGCACATACCGAAGTGTACTCAAGTATTTAAAAATGAAACTGGACGATCTTTATTAAACAACGCTTCTTATCTTCGATTTTAATACATTTACAAAAACATATTATGAGTCAGGAAAAAAAATCTTTGCCTACCCTTTTTACAAAATCTAATTATACATGGATGCTCATTGGTGGGCTAGTAATTGCTATTGGATTTTATTTACTCAGTGGTGGCAAAAGCACTGACCCTGCTGTATTTGACACCAAAGAAGTATATAGTACTACCCGTATTACCATTGCGCCAATTGTTATTATACTAGGATTTGTGATTGAAATTTATGCCATCTTTAAAAAAGGGGAATAAGCGTTAGCGCCTCTCTTTTTTATCCAATTTAATTACATGCATTTATTTGAAGCGGTCGTTATTGCTATTGTAGAAGGATTAACAGAATTTTTACCTATTTCTTCTACTGGGCATATGATAATCACCAGTTCATTACTTGGAATTGCCTCAGATAATTTCACTAAACTTTTTGAAGTATGCATCCAACTTGGTGCTATTTTATCGGTGGTGGTACTTTACCATAAAAAGTTTTTCCCGCTTAACAACTGGAAATTTTACATCAAACTATTAGTGGCCGTAACGCCTGCACTGGCTATTGGATTTGTTTTATCAGATGCTATTGATGCACTATTAGAAAGCCCAACTACGGTTGCAGTAACCTTACTATTAGGTGGAGTTGTCTTACTATTTGTAGATAAACTTTTTAGTGCCTCAACAATAGAGACAGAAGAAAAAATTACTTTCAATAAAGGTTTAATCATTGGCTTTTGGCAATGCCTAGCACTGATACCTGGCATGAGCCGCAGCGCTGCAACTATTATTGGCGGTATGCAACAAAAACTTACTAGAAATGTAGCAGCAGAGTTCTCTTTCTTTTTAGCCGTTCCTACCATGGCTGCCGCCACTGGTTATAAACTCTTAAAGGCATATAAAACAACCCCTGAAATCCTACTCAACAAAGAAAATCTAATACTACTAGGGCTTGGCAATGTAGTTGCATTTATTGTAGCACTACTCGCTATTAAGTTTTTTATAGGATTCCTACAAAAACATGGCTTCAAACTATTTGGATGGTACCGTATTATCGCGGGCATCATATTATTAGCACTTATCTATACAGGCTTATTAAAATAATTGGACAGCCGCTTTTGTTTTGCACTTGAAGCCCTTATCTTTAAGAAAACAAAAACGATTACATGCAAACAGCACCCAAAAAAGTAATTAATGGATGGGCTATGTATGATTGGGCCAATAGTGTTTATAACCTTGTTATAACTTCCACTATTTTTCCGGCATACTACGAAGCCGTAACAGGAGATGGTAATGAAGCAACAATTGTTGACAAAATCAAAATTGGGAATTACGAATTTTCAAATACAGCATTGTATAATTATATATTGGGTATTGCATTTGTGATCGTGGCTATACTATCTCCCATTTTATCATCCATTGCTGATTACAAAGGAAATAAAAAACAATTCCTTCGATTTTTTTGTACCATGGGTTCCATTTCATGCGCTTCCTTGTATTTTTTTGATAAGGACCACATTTATGGAGGGCTGATTTCAGTAATTATAGCATGTATTGGATTTTGGAGTAGCCTAGTATTTTACAACTCGTATTTACCTGAAATTGCTGCGCTAGAAGATAGAGACCGCGTAAGTGCAAAAGGATTTATAATGGGATATATTGGTTCTGTTTTACTACAATTAATATGTTTTGTTTTTGTATTAAAGCCAGAACTTTTTGGTATTACCGTTGGTAAAGCTTCTCAAATATCTTTTTTACTCGTAGGTATTTGGTGGATAGGATTTGGTTGGCTTGCAATTGGCCGACTACCCGATGGACATGGCGTAAAAGGAGCACATACCAAAAATTTATTTACTCAAGGTTACAAAGAATTACATAAAGTTTGGTTAGAGCTTAAAACGCAACCTACCCTAAAAAGATTTTTAACGGCATTTTTCTTTTACAATATGGGCGTTCAAACAGTAATGCTAGCTGCAACATTATATGGCAAGAGTGAATTAAATATTCCTACCACTAATTTAATTTTAGCCATTTTGATTATCCAAGTAGTAGCTATTCCTGGCGCCAATATAATGGCAAAAATGGCAACTAAATATGGGAATTTTAATACCTTAAAAATAGCCGTGCTTATTTGGATAGGAGGTTGTGTAATGGGCTACTATTTACCTCGAAACAGTGTTGTTCCATTTTATACCTTAGCCGTTGTTGTTGGATTTGTAATGGGAGGTATTCAATCGGTAAGTCGGAGTACGTATTCAAAATTAATGCCTGTTACACATGACACAACTAGTTATTTTAGTTTTTATGATGTTACGGAAAAAATTGCCATCGTAATTGGCATGTTTAGTTTTGGATATATCAATGAAATTACTGGGTCACAGAGAAACTCAGTTTTAGCATTAACTATATTTTTTATCGTAGGATTTATATTATTGTACCGAACATCAAAGCTAGATAAACATGCAACTATATAGCATCAATGCTGGAAATTTTAAACTAGATGGTGGCGCTATGTTTGGCGTTGTGCCAAAAAGTATTTGGAATAGATCCAATCCAGCAGATGCAAACAATATGTGTAGTTGGGCGATGCGCTGTTTACTCATAGAGGATGGCAACCGTTTAATACTTGTAGACAATGGTATGGGCGACAAACAGGATCCAAAGTTTTTTGGACATTACTATTTGCATGGAGATGATACCCTAGAAAAATCTTTAGCAAAACATGGTTATACGCCTAATGACATTACGGATATTTTTTTAACACATTTGCATTTTGATCACTGCGGCGGATCGATCAAAAAAGACGGTGATACATTCATTCCTGCTTTTAAAAATGCAACGTACTGGAGTAATGAGACACACTGGAAATGGGCTACCGAACCTAATGAGCGTGAAAAAGCGTCGTTTTTAAAAGAAAATATTTTACCTATTCAGGCATCAGGGCAACTTTCCTTTATTAACGCACCTGCTGCTCATTTCACTAGCAACGGGCTATTGCATAACATTTCATTTACAAATAATATTGACATCCGGTTTGTGCACGGACACACCGAAAAAATGATGCTTCCTCAAATTAGTTACAAAGGTCATACCATCGTTTATATGGCTGATTTACTGCCGTCGGTGGGGCATTTGCCACTTCCCTATGTGATGTCTTATGATATGTTTCCACTAACAACGCTCACAGAAAAGAAATCCTTTTTACAGGAAGCATTTGAAAAGCAGTTCATACTCTTTTTTGAACACGACGCAGTGCATGAATGCGTAAAACTCATACAAACAGAAAAAGGGATTAGGGCGGGAGAGGCTTTTACACTTAAAGACTTATAGTCAGATCCTTACTAACAAAATAGAATGCAAGCCTATCTTTTACTAACCAGCGAAATTAAAGGATAACGGAGGTTTTTAAAGCCCATCATATCCGCTTTTATACTCCCTACAATTATAGAGCTTTCGATTCGTACAGGGATATGGTTTAAATCGTCGGTAACCCAGATGGTCATTTTTTCACCCCCTTCAAATAAAGTCCCTTTTAATAGTAAAGGTTTAAATTTTATGGCATTAAAAGTTCCATATTGTGTTTTTACGGTTTCTTTACCTAAGTATTTGATGTACACGTTGTATACCTGATTGTCTAAAAACAAATTGAAAGGAATTTTATCTTCTGGCTTGTATTTATTGAAATCTATATTGCGTAAATAATAAATAGAACTCACAACATCCTGCACACAATTTGGGATTTTATAAACCCCTTCTGCTCCTGTTGCGGTATTAAGTTGTTGATTAAACAAAATGTTTTCCTGCTTCTTATAACTCCCCTCTTCTATGTTTCGAATAAATTTAATGGGTTGTAAATGAAGCGTATCTACATAGGTTTCATACCGGTCACGTACCTTAAAAATCCAATCGTAACGGCTATTGGAATTGCCAATACAGATTGCATGGTATGCGGGAATCTCATTTATTTTTTCTTGCATTACCGTAAATTTTGCCGAACCCGCATTGATGTATAAACCAATCACCGAATAGTATAAATTATAATTGATTTCTTCGCCGCTATTAAAAGCAAAATTTCTGATGCCACAAAAATCATCCCCCGCTTTTAAGGGATGCGCCAGAAAAAGACAAATAAAAAAGTAGGCTGTTATTTTTTTAAACATCTGACGATAGTTAAGAACGCTTTCTAAAATACTGTAAACGTAATAATATGAGACCACCTAAACAAGCAGGTATAATTAAATTTAACAACCAAATACCGCCTGCGGCAGCCAAAATGCCAAGGGTATTTGAACTATACGTACCAAATAAAAGCAAACTCACTTTCCCTCTAATGCCTAATTCTGCTAGTGTTATGGTAGGTATAATGGCAAGAATTAAAAAAAGAATAGCAGTTAGTGATATAATAGTAATCGATTCTATTTGTACCTGACACAATTTAAAAATTAACAAATATTGAAATAAAAATATAAGATACCTGGCCCCTGAAATAAGGGAGAGCTCTATCAATAAACGTTTAGGAATCGTTTGTAAAGACTCTAATAAATAAACATATTTTGAAAAAAAGGATACCTTGGCTAGTTTGTTTGCAAAAAATGGAATGGCCGCATAGCAAACAATAAATAAACCAACTACAAAAAACAAAGCCCCATATAGCATAGATAATATCCTTTCGGATACATGCAACTGATTCTGTAACTCAACACGAATGTGCGGAAGTAACCAAATGGTCGCCATTAGTCCGGCTACTAAGGTTATTAAAAGTTGACTAGCACTTGTCACAAAAGAAAGCACCACGCCTTTTAAACGGTTGCCATTAGATAAGAGCATTGATTTTCCAATAGATTCACCCACCCTGTTAATACTAGAAAAAGAAACCGCCTGCCCCGTTAAAATGGCGGCATAGGCTGCTTTAAAAGAAAGTGGCTCGAGCCTATGTGTTAGTCGCTTCCATTTAAAAGCTTCTAGCCCCCAATTAAAAGTAGTTAATAGGATTATAAAAAGTAAGTACCAAAAAGCCGTAGCCGCTGGTATTTGTTGTACTGAGGTAATAAAACTAGGCAGCTGTTTTTGCTCATTTATTTGATGGTAAATAGAATAACATAGCCATACAAATAAGATGGGTGCCAACAGGTATTGAACGATTATGTTTATTTTCTTTTGCAGCGCTAGTAGCGTTTAGATGATACAAAAAAGCTTGTGCAGCAAAAGTAGGTAGAATCTCAAAGGAAGCATGTAATTTCACATCAAATTGAAAAAAGACCAGATCATATTAGGCATTGACCCCGGCACCCAACTCATGGGATATGCTTTACTGCGCATCACAAATAGTACCCCGCAAGTGATACTTATAGATGCCTTAAAACTAACAGGGCAAAAAGATATTTATGCACGCCTAGAAATGATTCATACCAAGGTTGTAGAACTCATTAAGTTATACCAGCCCACTACTTTTGCTATTGAAGCACCCTTTTTTGGAAAGAACGTCCAAAGTATGCTTAAGTTAGGAAGGGCTCAGGGTGTAGCGATTGCAGCAGCCATGCAAACTGGACTCTCTGTAACCGAATATGCGCCTAAAAAAGTAAAGCAATCTATTACAGGCAACGGTAATGCAAGTAAAGACCAGGTTTGGCAAATGCTACAACGTACCCTTCAAATAGAAGTAAAGCCTCAATATTTTGATGCAACAGATGCCCTCGCTGTTGCACTTTGTCATTACTACCAAAGCTCGTCGCCACTAGCGGCAGCGGGTGGAAAAGGATTTAAAGGATGGGACGATTTTATTGCAAAAAATCCAGGAAAGGTTAAACTATAATGTAGCCTTAACTGCTTATAAAGCAGCTATAATTTTGCTTTGTACCAAGGCCAACAATTCAGGCGTAACCTTTATTTTTTCTTTTGTAAAATTAATATCGTTGGCGCAATTAATAGGCATTAAATGAAGGTGCGCATGCGGCACTTCAAGCCCTACCACACTTATGCCGCAACGGTTACAAGGAAATACTTTTTCGATTGCTGCAGCTATAGGTTTTGCAAATACTAATATTTTTTGAAGGCATGTATCTGGTAAATCAAAAAACTTATCGGTTTCGTTTTTAGGGACAATGAGTACATGCCCTTCGACAAGTGGAAACACATCTAAAAAGGCATAAAAATTTTCATCTTCCAAAATTTTGTAAGAAGGAATTTCTCCAGCAATGATTTTAGAAAACAACGTCATAGAATGGGATTAAACGGTGATATTGTCAACCCTGAATTTTAACACACCAGCAGGCGTTTGAATCTCTGCAACTTCACCCACTACTTTACCCATCAATCCTTTCCCTATTGGAGAAGTGCCCGATATTTTTTGTGCTTTCAAATCCGCTTCTTTTTCACCTACAAGTTGATAGGTAACTGTTTTTTTAGTGGCCATATTGGTAATAGTCACTTTGGTAAGTATAGTTACTTTACTGGTATCAATCGTTTTAGTGTCTACAATTTTAGCATTGGCAATCACACCTTCTAGTTGCTTGATTTTTGCTTCAAGCATACCCTGCGCTTCTTTGGCAGCATCGTACTCGGCATTTTCCTTTAAATCCCCTTTTTCTCTCGCTTCACCTATCGCTCTAGAAGCAGCCGGGCGGTCTATAGATTTCATTTTTTGTAACTCTTCACGCATTTTTTCAAATGTCTCCATCGTTACATACATATTCGTATCGCTCATATAGTAGCTTTAAGTTGGGTAAAAAAGACAACGCCACATTTGACTGCAGCGTTGGACGTCAAAAATAATTAATTTAATCAGATTTCAAGCTTGTCTAGTACAATTTTTGCCATTAAATAGAAGGCTTCATGGCTATAACCGGCAATATGTGGGGTAATAAGCACATTAGCCTGGTTGCAAAGCCAGTCTAGCTGCACTTTTTCTACCTCAGCGTAACTGCCCAGATTTTCATTTTCTAATACGTCTAAGCCAGCTGCTTTTATTTGACCATTTTTTAAGGCAGCAATAACAGCGGCTGTGTCTGCTACTTTACCCCTACAAGTATTGATAAAATACGGCGATTTTACTAGGCTAGCAAAAAAAGAAGTAGATGCGTAATGATGTGTTTCGGGCGTTAACGGCAAATGTAAACTCACTACATCAGCGTTGGCGCAAAGTGTAGCAAGTTCTACAAATTCAATATTTTTTAAACCCGTTTCCTGCTTGTATTTATCGTGCGCCATAATTTGCACGCCAAAAGATTGAAGCCTACTTGCAAATGCATTTCCAGTATGACCCATGCCAATAATACCCACTGTTTTTCCCATCAATGCATCGGCCCTATTAGCGCCTCTAATCCACAAGCCGTTTTTTACCTCTGCAAAACTAGTACTCACTTTATTCATGAGATTTAACAAAAGCGCCATCGTATGTTCCCCTACAGCTCCTGCATTTCCTTCTGGACTACTTACGCAAATAATATTTTTGGATGCAGCAAAATGAGTATCTATTAATTCCATTCCACTTCCAAGACGAGCAATCCATTTTAGTGCTGCTGCTTTTTCTAGTAAGGGTTGATCAATTTTTATACGCGTGCTTACTACTAAACCAGTAGCCGATGCAATACTATTTGCTAGCTCGTTGTAGGTGATTGTTTCTGACAACACTACTTCAAAACCCTTGTCCTGCAAGCGTTGTGGTAAATATGGATGAACCGGTGCGGTAACAATAACAATAGGTTTCACAAGTTAAATTTATTTCATTTTAAATGTGAGTGCTGCAAAATCTGCTACACTTAACTGCTCTGGTCTTTTGGTAAATATTTCTTCTTGTAGTATTTCGGGGGTAAACATTCCTTTTAATGGATTGCGGAGCATTTTTCGGCGTTGACCAAATGCCGCTTTTACAACTGCAATAAATGATTTTTCGGAGCGCATGTCTACTACGTCGCTACGGCGTGTTAATTTAATAACACCACTATCAACTTTAGGTGGCGGATTAAATGATTCGGGAGGTACATCAAATAAATATTCGGCGTGGTAATAGGCTTGCACGAGTACACTTAAAATACCATAATCTTTATTGCCCGGCCCCGATACAATACGCTTGGCTACTTCTTTTTGAAACATACCAACCATAACGGGTACTTGATCTTTCCATTCAAGTACACGAAATAATATTTGAGAAGAAATATTGTACGGAAAATTTCCAACCACCGTAAATCGTTCTAAAAAAGGGGGTGCACAATCCAAAATACTTTCATGTACAATTTTACCTTTTATGGATGGATATGTTTTTTCGAGATACGCTACTTTTTCGTCATCTAATTCTACCGCCTTAAAATCGAGTACGGGCTTTTGTAAAATATATTTTGTGAGGGCACCAGCGCCGGGCCCAACTTCTACAAGGCGCTCACAATTTGGAATGGCGTCCACAATAGAAAGACAAATTTTTTCGTCTTTTAAAAAGTGCTGACCCAGCGATTTTTTGAGTGTATATTCCACAACGCAAAAGTAAGCAATTCTAAGGCGTAAGTGTTAGTTAGCCTCCCAAGTACGCTTAACCCATAAACATGCTATTATTGGGTCAAATATTCGTAATTTTATCTTCTAAAATAGCCAGGATGAGTATTGAGACGCAAAAACCAATTATAGGATTTTCATGTGGTGACCTAAATGGCATTGGATTAGAAATTATCCTTAAAACGCTTTCGGACAGCCGTTTACTTGATTTTTGCACGCCGGTTATTTTTGCCAGCAATAAAAGTGTCAATTTTTACCGCAAAAGCCTACCTGAATCTAATTTTAGCTACGCAACTGGTAGAGACTTTTCTAAACTCAATCCCAAACAAGTAAATATTTATTCCTGCTGGGAAGAGGAAGTGGTGATCACACCTGGTGAACTCAACGAAATTGGCGGAAAATACGCGCTCCTATCATTAGAAGCAGCAGGACAAGCATTAAAGGAAGGTCATATTGATGGCCTTGTTACCGCGCCTATACATAAAAAAAATATCCAATCAGAAACGTTTAATTATAGTGGACATACCCCGTATTTAAAAAACCTATTTGGTGTAAAGGACGTTTTAATGTTTATGGTAGCCGAAAATTTACGGATTGGGCTACTTACCGAGCATGTTACGATTGCTGAAGTGAATAAATACATTACCCTAGAAGGCATCATGAGCAAACTAAAAATGATGCATACCAGTTTGCTACAAGACTTTAGTATAGACAAACCAAAAATTGCTATACTAGGGCTTAACCCGCACGCTGGTGATGAAGGTCTTATTGGTAAAGAAGAACTTGAAATTATTAAACCAGCCATTGCAGAAGCACGCAAAAACAACATGCTTGTATTTGGCCCTTATAGTGCCGATGCATTTTTTGCAAGAGGTCAATATGAAAAATTTGATGCCGTTCTTGCGATGTACCACGACCAGGGTTTAATTCCATTTAAATCGCTTGCCATTGGAGAAGGTGTAAACTTTACTGCTGGATTAACGGGCGTTAGAACCAGCCCAGATCATGGTACTGCTTTTGATATTGCAGGAAAAGGCATTGCTGATCATAGCTCTTTTGTAGCAGCTACATTCGAGTGCATCGAAATTATAAGAACTAGAAAAGGTTACAAAGAAATGCGCATCAATCCGCTACGCAAAAGAAGTGCTCGTATGCTCGCTGGCGCCGTTGATGAAAGAATTGAAGAGCAATAATTTAATTGAAAATAGCTGCTGGAACACCTTTGTTCACGCTATAATTTTTATAGCTAATCTCTACTCGACCTTTTTTATTTTTTAACTGCTGTGCCGCAGAAAGCGGTTTGCTGTCATCTTCAAATTCTAGCGTAATTCCTTTAGGTAATTTGTAGTTTTTAGTATTAAATTCAAACACCACTTTATCTGGTAATCCGTAATTACTATAGGCGCCGTAATTCATAAGCATGGTATAAGTGCCATTTTCTTTGGTGGTGGTTACAGCCTTTTCGATTAAACTTTCTTTTTCATTAATGTAAAGTGTGCTAATAACTACATCACTTATTTCTTCGTTGGGAAGTAGCTTTACGATTCTTAATTTTTTATCGCCAACATCTTGTACACCCGCATCGATGGTGGTATAATTAGAGGATGCAATCAGTGAACTTAAATTCACAGAAAGTCCACCTTTGGGAAGCAAAGAAATGCCGCCTTCTTTTTTAATTTTAAATAAATTGGGCTTCTTAAAATAAATTTTAATTTTTCCAATTGGCGCTTTAATAAATGCAATATCCGTTTTCATTACGCCGGTAGCTTCGTAATTATCTACTAGCTCCAGCTTTGTCTTTACTTTTTTAATAAGTTGCGCGGCGTCCTGCGCCATAGCAAGGGATACGTATAAAATAAACGAAACAAACAAACAACACTTTTTCATACACGAATATTAACTAAGGATATCTTTTTTTCTAAACACAAGTAAAGTGGCGATAAAAAATCCAATGGTATGTGCTACAAGTACAAGTGATGCTTTAATTATTTTTTCCGGATTTTGAATGCTGCCAATAATGGCTTCGTTGGAGGCATTTACTTTAATATCAAAAAACTCTTTCCACCCAATCATATGCGTCGTAAACAAATAAGGTTTAATGACATTAAATATGGGGATATTAAGCGTGCTTAAAATGGTAAAAAATACAATCACACTCATGGTTGCCACAATGGGGCCTATCGAGTTTTCGGCAAACACAGAGAGGAAAAACCCAAGCGCCGCAACGGTTGTCATGGCAAGGGCTGCAAAGCCAAAGGCGCCAATATACCGCCAAAAAACATCCGACTCTTTTAATAAAACCACATAGCTGGTTTTTAATAAAAACATATCATCGGTGCCAAATAAAAGCATGCTTCCAAATAATGCCAATATCGCAAGCCACACTAATAGCATCAAAGTATATATAATTGCAGCAATAAATTTTGCGAGCAATAAAGTGGCACGACTATAAGGCTTAATGAGTAACAAACGCAGCGTGCCCATATTGGCTTCACCAGAAATCATATCGGCGGCAATGAGCGCAATTAATAGTGGCACATGAACAAGTAGCAATTGAAGCATTACGTAGCAAACCAAATATCCATTTAAAATTTTACCATCAATTACAAGTGAACTACTTAAATCATTAAGCATAAAATCGAGGTAACTTTTGCCATCTAATTTTAAGCCAAAGTGAATGATGCCGATGAGCGCAGCCACTGCTCCAAAAGCAATATAGGTTCTGGGGCGTTTAAATATTTTATACAATTCTACTTGAACAAGACTAAACATAAGATGGCGTTGAAGTGATACGTAAAAAATAATCTTCCAAAGAATGCATGGGCTTTACAGATAACACCCCAATGCCCATTTCAACTAAATTTTTATGTAAAGTAGGAAGCAGCTTTTCGTCTAGCTGCATACATATTTCTTTATCCGTAGAACGGTCTATCAGTAAATGACTCGCCCAGCTTGTTTGCATGAGTAGCTTTGTAGCCTCTATATTATTAAGCGTTTGAATGGCAACCACTGTTTTACTCGTGTCAAATAAATCTTTACTATCGCCCTCTACTAATTTGCAACCTTTATCTATAATAATGAGCCTTGTAGCAACCTGTTCGATTTCTGATAACAAGTGAGAAGAAACGAGTACCGTTTTCCCTTGCACTCTACTGAGTTGTAAAATTAAATTTCTAATATCCGCAATGCCTTGTGGATCTAGGCCGTTGGTAGGTTCATCGAGTAAAATAAGTTGAGGATTGTTTACCATAGCCATCGCAATGGCAAGTCGTTGTTTCATCCCTTGCGAAAAAGTACGCACCAGATCATGTGCTCTTGGGGCGAGGCCAACTACATCTAACTCATGAAGTAGTTGCAGTCTGGTTTTTGATACGCCACTTAATGCAGAAAATATTTTTAAGTTTTGATACGCCGTTAAGTATTCATACATCGCCGGCTTTTCTATAACAGCGCCAACGTTTTGCATAATAGCAGCCCTGTTGGCTTGTAATGGCATACCAAAAATTTCGATACTGCCCGATGTTGGTGTGATGAGTGAAAGGAGCATCCGAATGGTGGTACTTTTGCCGGCTCCATTTTGACCCAAAAAGCCATACACATCTCCTTTATTTACAGAAAACGATAAGTCATTGACCGCTGTAAAATGATGCCCAAATTTTTTGGTGAGACCCTGCACTTGTATAACTGACGACATAATAATATAACAAACAAGTAGGCAAGATGTTCGAAGTAAAAAAGCCCCCACAAAGTGGAGGCTTTTAAAAATATAGACAGTGCTATTATTTGTATTGAGGCATTAACCCTTTAGCTAATTCAACCATTTTGTTAAGACCATCTTCAGGTAAATCTCCTTTTTTGAAGGCAGCTAAAACTTCAGGTAATTTGTTTTCCATTTCCATTAAGAAATGAGCTTCAAATTCTTTTACATTTTTAACAGCTACTTCACGAAGTAAACCTTGTGTACCTAAGTAAATGATAGCAACTTGCTTTTCTACGGTAAACGGCGTGTACTGTGCTTGCTTTAAAATTTCTACGTTACGTGCACCTTTGTCAATTACAGATTTAGTGGCAGCATCAAGGTCTCCACCAAATTTAGAGAAGGCTTCTAACTCACGGTATAAAGCTTGGTCTAATTTGAGGGTACCTGCTACTTTTTTCATTGACTTAATCTGCGCATTACCACCCACACGACTTACAGAGATACCTACGTTAATCGCTGGACGAATACCTGCGTTAAATAAGTTACCTTCTAAGAAAATCTGACCATCGGTAATGGAGATTACGTTGGTAGGGATATATGCAGAAACGTCACCCGCTTGTGTTTCGATAATTGGAAGTGCAGTTAATGAACCACCACCTTTTACCAAATGCTTGATAGAAGCAGGTAAGTCATTCATGTTTTTAGCAACTTCATCGTTTGCGATAACTTTTGCGGCACGCTCTAATAAACGGCTATGCAAATAGAATACGTCACCAGGATATGCTTCACGTCCAGGAGGTCTTCTTAAAAGTAATGATACCTCACGGTAAGCAACTGCTTGCTTAGATAAGTCATCAAATACAATTAAAGCAGGTCTACCCGTATCACGGAAGTACTCACCAATAGCAGCACCAGCAAATGGCGCATAGAATTGTAATGGAGCTGGATCAGCAGCAGGAGCAGCAACAATTGTTGTGTATGCCATGGCACCATTGTCAGCTAGGGTTTTCATAACACCAGCAACAGTTGATGCTTTTTGACCAATTGCTACATATATACAATATACAGGCTTGCCTGCATCGTAAAATTCCTTTTGATTGATAATGGTGTCAACACAAATGGCAGTTTTACCAGTTTGACGGTCACCAATTACCAACTCACGTTGACCACGACCAACTGGAATCATCGCATCAATTGCTTTGATACCTGTTTGTAATGGCTCTTTAACTGGCTCACGATAAATTACACCAGGCGCTTTACGCTCTAGTGGCATTTCATATAATTCACCAGCAATAGGACCTTTACCATCGATAGGCTCACCTAATGTATTGATTACACGACCAACAACACCTTCACCTACTTTAATAGAGGCAATTTTACCAGTTCTTTTAACTTTAGCACCTTCTTTGATAGAGCCACTTTCGCCCATCAATACCACTCCCACATTGTCTTCTTCAAGGTTAAGGGCAATGGCTTTGGTTCCATTTTCAAATTCTACTAGTTCACCACTGCGTACGCCGTTAAGGCCATATACACGGGCAATACCGTCTCCCACTTGTAATACGGTACCTACTTCCTCTAAATCAGCACTTGCATCAAAATTGCTTAGTTGCTGTCTGAGTATCGCTGATATTTCATCGGGTTTAATGTCGGCCATGATATTCTATTTATAAATGATGATTTGTTATTTTTATTTCATCTGCGGAACATACAAGTTCTGCTGAAATTGTTTTTTAATGTCTCTTAAATCTCTAACTATACTTGCATCTACTAAGTTGTTATCAAACTCTAATACAAAGCCACCAATTAAAGATGGATCAACTTTAGATGTTAATTCTATACTTGCAAATGAATGTGCTGTTTTTACTTTTTGCGCAATGGCATTTTGTAAATCAGCGCTTACTTCTACAACAGTAGTGAGGGTCACTTTGTGAATGTCTTTTAAAGCATTGTATTGTTCCACAAATGCAGTCGCGATTTCAGGTAAATCACTTTCTCTTCCTTTTCTAACGAGTAGGTTATTAAAAGAAGCCGTAAGTTCACTAATCTTTCCAGTAGTAACTGCTGTAATGATGCTATTTTTTTGATCGGCCTTAATAATTGGGCTGCGCAAAAGATTTACAAATTCTGCACTAGCCGCACATACTGCCTGCAAATATTTCATGTCTGCATAAGCTGCATCTAACTGCCCTTTTTCAATGGCTAAGTCTAATAAACTTTTTGCATACCTGCTTGCTAATCTTGGATTGGGCATTTTGCTTAGTTTAATTTAACGCCTTCAGCTAATTCATTGATATACGATTCTTGCGCTGCTTTGTTGCTTAGTTCTTTGTGCAACACTTTTTCAGCAACCTCAATTACAAGTGCACCTACTTGATTTTTTACATCTGTTAGGGCAGCATTTTTTTGCTGGTTGATGGCAACTTGTGCATCCGCAACAATCGCATCGTATTGCGCTTTTGCTTTTTCTTTTGCTTCAGCAACCATTTTGTCAGCGGTTTCCTTTGCTTCTTTGATTAAAGTAGCTCTTTCTTCACGCGCCTTTGCAAGTAAAGCCTCATTTTCTGATTGCATAGCTGCTAATTCAGATTTCATTTTGTCGGCCTTAGCTAAAGCATCCTCGATACCTTGCTCACGATCATTGATCGCTTTTAAAATAGGTTTCCATGCAAATTTTCCGAGTACTACGAGTAGTAAAAGGAAAGCAACGGTGTTCCAGAATACAAGTCCGATATCAGGTAATACCAGCGGATTGATCTCTAACAACATAAAAGACATTTATCTTAATTAAAAAAAATCTTGAAAAAAATACAAGGTCTGTTGCCCTTTGCGCGAGACCTTGTATAAAATTTTACGGACTAGCCGTTACCCAAAAGGGCAACCACCACCGCAAATAAAGCCACGGCCTCAACGAAGGCAGCCATTACGATCATATTAGAACGAATATCATTCACTGCTTCTGGTTGACGAGCAATACTTTCTACCGCTCCTTTACCAATTAGACCGATGCCAATTCCAGCACCGATAGCAGCTAATCCAGCGCCGATTGCGGCAACACTTCCTACTACCATTTTTTACGTTTTAATTGTTATTGAAAAAAAATTTATAAATATTATTAATGATGCGCTAATTCCTTGTCTGCTCCTTCAGTTGCTGGATGATGGTCATGATGCGCTTCTTCCGAAGCCATGCCAATATACATAGCAGTGAGCATTGTAAAAATATAAGCTTGTAAAAAAGCGACTAGCAATTCTATCAAGAATATAAAAATTACAAATGGCACTGCTATTGCAGCTGCATAAACAGTTTTAAAAATAAAAATCAAACAAACCAAACTCAATACTAAGATATGACCCGCTGTGATATTCGCGAACAATCGAATCATCAATGAAATAGGCTTATTAAATACCCCAATTAATTCGATAGGCGCTAGAAACAATTTCATAGACCAATGCATTCCTGGCATCCAGAAAATATGCTCCCAATAGTTTTTGTTAGAACTTAAATTCACGACAATGAAAACACATACCGCTAAAGTCATCGTAAAAGCAATGTTACCACTCACATTAGCGCCGCCTGGAAATAATGGAATTAAGCCTAAAAAGTTATTGGTCAATATCAAAAAGAAAATTGTCAACAAAAACGGCATGTACTTTGTGTAACGCTTAGCACCAATATTTGGAAGGGCTATTTCATCTCTTACAAATAGAACAATCGGCTCCATAAAAGATTGCAAACCTTTTGGCGCATTAGTAACGCCTGTTTTTTTGTACGCACGTGCTGCAGTTAGCAAAACCAATAATAAAATGATAACGGATATAAATAAACTAGCCACATTTTTTGTAATAGAGAAATCCCATAATTTTTTACTAGCTACTACATCTACTTCGCCTGCCGCATTGACAATTTTAGTTTTACCTGCGACCAACTTGTAATTAAATTTTCCTTTGTACACCACTGGCTCATGATGTTCGTCTACTAGTTTTTCTGAAGAAAAAACATCAAACCCTTGTGGCGTATATAATATCACAGGTAATGAAATAGAAGTATGCCCCCATACATGCCAACTATGATCATCCTTAATATGTTCTAAAATTGTTTCAGTTACATTAAAATCACCCTCTTTTTTAGCACCATGCGCTTCTGCGGCAATAGGAGCTGCAGCACCCGCCTCTGAACTGGCTGGTGTATGATTTTTCCCAGCAAATGCCTGGGTCGCTATCAGCAACGAAAAAACGCTGAAAGTCTTTACCAGTAAAGATTTAATGCTTCTAAACGTCATACCTTTCTCAAAATTTGCGGCAAAGATAGGGATATTATCCCTGAAATTAGTAAAAGAAAGCAACTAAAATTGAAGAAAAAAGGGGCTTTTTTGGGCCCAAAACCTACACAGAAAGGGGGTCTTTCTTTTCAAATTGCATTTCATATAAACGTGCATAAAAACCGTTCTTTTGAAGCAAAGATTCGTGATTCCCGACCTCTTTGACCTCCCCTTTGTCCAATACAATAATTAAACCGGCCTTTCTAATGGTAGAGAGTCGATGGGCAATAACAATTGAGGTTCTACCAGTTATGAGTGTTTCGGTGGCTTTTTCGATGAGCAGCTCGGTTTCTGAATCTACGGATGATGTGGCTTCGTCCAGCACCAAAATAGCAGGATTATAAAGTAAAGCTCTAATAAATGATATCAGTTGACGCTGACCTAAACTAAGGGTGGCGCCCCGCTCCATTACCTGGTAGTGGTACCCGCCTGGTAATTGCATGATAAAATCATGTAATCCCATCAGTTTGGCCGCATAGATTACTTCCGCCTCGGAATTGGCTGGGTTTCGAAGGGTAATATTGTCCAAAATAGAGCCAGAAAACAAAAAGACATCCTGCAAAACCACGCCTATATTACGTCTTAGACTTTCTAAGGTGTAATGGTTTAATGGCTGTTGGTCTAAAAGCACTGCTCCATTACCTATGGTATAGAGTCTGTTTAGTAGGCTAATAATAGAGGTTTTGCCACTGCCGGTATGACCAACAAGAGCAGCGGTTTGACCGGCCCCAATGGAAAAATTGATCCCTTTTAAAACATATTGGTCTTCTTTGTAGGCAAACCAAACGTCTTTAAAATCGATATTGCCTTTTAAAACGCCAGCGTCTACGCTATCAGGGCTATCTGGGGACATTTGATCGGGATTGTCCATGACTTTAAACACCCTTTCGGCGGCCACCATACCCATTTGAAGCACATTAAATTTATCGGCAATCACGCGAAGTGGCCTAAACAACTGATTCAGATAAAGTATAAAAGACATTAAAAGACCCGCGTCTAACGCATTGCCAGCAATAAACCAAACCAGAAGGCCGGTACTGATGGCTAAAACAACTTCTACGATTGGAAAAAACACCGAATATGCAAAAATGGCTTTTATGTTTGCGAGGCGGTGTTCGGCGTTAATTTTTTTAAACTTATGTAGTTCTCTACCCTCAGCGGCAAAAGCTTGCACCACCGCCATCCCAGATAAATGTTCTTGGATAAATGCATTTAAACTCGCCACTGCATTGCGCACTTCCACAAAACTTTTATTCACGCTTTCCTTAAAAAAATAAGTAGCAATGAGCATGATCGGAAAAGGCGCTAAACTCACAAGCGTCAATTGCCAATTGATCCAAAACATGGTGCCCAGTGTACAAATAATAGTGAGTAAATCTGCAATGATTGGAATCAGGCCATCCGAAAAAATATCGTTGATTCTTTCAATATCATCAATGGTTCTAGTAGTGAGTGTGCCAATAGGCGTGGCATCAAATTGACGCAAATGAAGGCCTACAATTTTTTCATACACCGCAATACGCAAATCCTTTACTACACGCTGCCCTAGGGAGGCTGTCAGAAATGAAAAGAAAAACCGAATGGTCGTTTCAATAAATAAAAACACCACCTGAAAAAGCGTTACCGCAATAATAAATTTTGAAGCGTCCGATAAATGCTGATTTGCAATAAAGAGTTTGAGCCAACCCGGAATATGCACAATTTTTCCGGTAGCCATATCTACCGTTAACTGAATTAAATAAGGACGTATAGGAGCAAAAACAGCCATTACCACAGCCAGCAAAACACTTACATAAAACTGAGTGCGGTAAGGTTTTACAAATTTGAAAACCCGAACCAATAACGAGAAACTAAATACTTTTTTAGGTGACGACGTGCTCATACTGAACTGCAAATGTAAGCACAAAAAAAGCGGGCTAATTCGTATATTCGTAAAAGATATGGATCAGGACCCGCAAATGAGTGCCGAACTTGCACTTCCAAAATATAATTTAAACGCCGACCAGGAAAAAAACGAAATCGTTAGGCATTACCGTGCCCTTTCTAGGAGCCTCAGGCCTAAATTAAAAAAAGGCGACAAAGAATTGGTACGGCAGGCTTTTGAAATGGCCGCCGACGCGCATAAAACCATGCGCCGAAAAAGTGGGGAGCCTTATATCTTACACCCTATTGCCGTTGCCATGATTTGTGTAGAAGAAATTGGTCTGGGCGTAAGAAGTACCATTTGCGCACTGTTACATGACACTGTAGAAGACACGGATATTACGCTTGAAGATGTACAGCGTGAATTTGGTAACGAAATTGCAAAAATTGTAGATGGCCTTACCAAAATTTCTACGGTAATGGATACCAATACATCACAGCAAGCAGAAAATTTTAAAAAGATTTTACTAACCCTCACCGATGATCCTCGTGTGATACTCATTAAACTAGCAGACCGCTTACACAATATGCGTACGCTAGATTTTATGAAAACAGAAAAGCAATTAAAAATTGCTTCCGAAACCATTTGGGTATATGCGCCGCTTGCAAACCGGATGGGACTTTACAATGTAAAAACAGAGCTTGAAGACTTATCCATGAAATACATGGAGCCTGCAGCTTACAAAGATATTGCAAAAAAATTAGCGGAAACAAAAAGAGAACGTAGTAGGTATATTAATGAGTTTGTAAAACCCATTAAAGAGAAGTTAATAAATAGTGGCTTTGAATTTGAAATTTATGGAAGACCTAAAAGCATCCACTCTATTTGGAATAAAATAAAAAAGAAGGGTGTTGCTTTTGAAGAAGTGTATGACCTATTTGCAATCCGAATTATTTTAGATTCGGCACCCGAAAAAGAAAAAGAAGATTGTTGGAAAGTTTACTCTACCATAACTGATGAATACATGCCTTCCACGGAGCGCTTAAGGGATTGGCTAAGTAACCCCAAAAGCAATGGATACGAGGCTTTGCACACAACTGTGATGGGGCCGCAAGGCAAATGGGTAGAGGTTCAAATCAGATCTAAACGTATGAACGAAATTGCTGAAAAAGGTTTAGCTGCGCATTTCAAATACAAAGAAGGCAATGACACCGAAGACCGTTTTGATAAATGGTTTGGTCAAATTAGAGAAGTATTAAGCACACAAGATGGAGCGGGTCTTGATTTTTTACAAGACTTTAAAACGTCGTTTTTAGCAGAAGAAATTTATGTGTACACGCCAAAGGGAGAAGTAAAAATATTACCCACTGGAAGCACGGCCGTTGATTTTGCGTTTGCCATTCACTCCGCTGTTGGTTCTAAATGTATTGGCGCAAAAGTGCAACACAAATTAGTACCGTTGAGTCATGTACTGCGCAGTGGAGATCAAATAGAAATTATTACGAGTAGCAAACAAAAACCTTCCGAAGATTGGCTTGGCTTTGTTGTAACAGCGAAAGCAAAAAATAAAATTAAAGACGCATTACGTGAAGAAAAAAGAACCATCGCAGAAGATGGTAAATATGTGCTTCAACGTAAATTAGAAAGTATGGGTGCGACATATAGCCAGCACAATATAGAAGAGCTCGTGCATTTTTACAAACTTCCTTCGGCGCTGGATTTACACTATAAAATTGCGACCAAATCCATAGATCTAAAAGAACTCAAAGACTTTTTGGTACATGGCGACAAAATAGAAATACCAAAACCAAAGCCCGCCATCCCGGAAACAACCACAGATGCTGGAACCGCCAAAACCTATTCTAAAAAAGACTCGGAATTGATCATTTTTGGAGAAAGTAGTGACAAAATCATGTACGCCCTTGGAAAATGCTGCAACCCCATTCCTGGTGATGACGTATTTGGATTTGTAAGTACCGGAAAGGGACTTATTATTCATAGAACCAACTGCCCCAATGCCACTCAATTACTGGCCAATTATGGACACCGTGTGGTTAAAACCAAATGGGCGAAAAACAAAGAGATTTCGTTTTTAACGGGGCTTAAAATTGTGGGCCTAGACGATGTCGGGGTTATTAATAAAATAACCAATATTATCAGTGGTGATTTGCGCATTAATATTGCCGGGCTCACCATCGAATCCAAAGAAGGCCTTTTTGAGGGTACTATAAAAGTATTTGTCCACGACAAAGAAGAGCTAGAAATGCTTGTTTCTAGGCTAAAAGCCCTTCATGGTATCCAAACCGTAGACCGGTTTGACGCAGAAGCAGAAAATTAATTTTTATTAGGGCTTCCAAGACTTATTTTTGTCCTTCAAATTTCAAATTATGGTTGACGTATTGTTAGGGTTACAATGGGGTGATGAAGGAAAAGGTAAAATAGTAGATTATTTTGCGCCCAATTATGATATTGTTGCACGCTTTCAGGGCGGACCCAATGCTGGACACACTTTATATGTAGAAGGCAAAAAAATGGTACTTCACCAAATACCTTCTGGTATCTTTCACCAAAACAAAATCAATATTATTGGTGGCGGCGTTGTATTAGATCCGGTAACATTAAAAAGAGAATGTGACGCAGTAGCAGCGTTTGGTATTGACGTGCGCAAAAATTTATTTATATCTGCCCGTACCAATATTATTGTTCCGACGCACCGTGCATTAGATAAAGCCTCTGAACTTTCTAAAGGTGAAAGCAAAATTGGTTCTACCCTTAAAGGTATTGGACCAGCGTACATGGACAAAACAGGCCGTAACGCTTTAAGAGTAGGCGATTTGCTAGATAAGCGCTTTACCACTCAATACATTAAGCTTCGTTTAAAGCACCAAAAATTATTAGACAATTTTCATTTCATTGAAGATATATCGGCGTGGGAAGAAGAATTTTTTGAAGCCCTTGAGTTTTTAAAAACACTCAACGTTATCAACTGCGAATATTATATCAATGATCAAATTAAAGCAGGTAAAAAAGTGTTAGCTGAAGGTGCGCAAGGAAGTATGCTTGATATCGATTTTGGCACATTCCCATTTGTGACTTCGTCTAATACCATTTCTGCTGGCGTTTGTACTGGACTTGGCGTTTCCCCAAAACTAATCAATGAAGTATTTGGCGTTACCAAGGCTTATTGTACCAGAGTAGGTGGCGGTCCATTTCCTACCGAATTACACGACAGCGTTGGTGAAGAAATTAGAAAAATAGGAAGTGAATTTGGTGCTACAACCGGACGTCCACGTAGATGCGGCTGGATCGATTTAGTAGCCCTAAAATACGCTTGTATGATTAATGGCGTAACACAGGTAGTAATGACAAAAGCCGACGTTTTAGACGCCTTTGAAGAGCTACAAGTGTGTACTGCGTACGGCATTGATGGTGCAACTACCAAAGAAGTGCCTTTCCAAATGTCAAACATTCAAATTGACCCTGTTTTACAAAGTTTTAAAGGCTGGAATATGGATACCACTCAATTAAAATTGGCGTCCGAACTCCCAACTACCATGAACACTTACGTAGACTTTATCAATCATTATATTGGCGCGCCAGTAACCTATGTATCAAACGGACCAGGACGCGAACAAATAGTAAAAATTTAGGAGAAAAGATATTTTAAAATTTTATGCATTTTTATTTGGATAAAAGGAATTTGCGTTGAATTTTTACGGAGTAAATCTTATTAGAAATATGGCAGTGAAATCTGATAAGGATCAAAAGTCCTCAGCCCCTAAAGCAGCAAACAAAAAGGTTGCACCAAAAACTTCTACTAAAAGTTCAAAACAATTAGAAGAAGATGATTTTGACGACGATGACGAAACGTTAACGCCGCAGAAATCTAGTAGTAAATCGACGTCAAAAAAATCTGTCGATGACGACGATGATGATTTTGATGGGGAAGAAGAAAATGATGATTGGAATGCCAGTGAAGAAGACGATAGCTGGGATCCAGACTTTGCAGAATTTGATTTACCTAAAAGTAAAACCAAAAAACCTGCTAGTCCTAAAAAGAAAGGCACTTCTTCTGAAGAAGATGATTTTAAATTAGACGAAGACTTTAATGAGTTTGATTTATTTGATGATAAGAATAGTGGATTTGATGACGATGACGATGATTTTTAATCATCTGTAACCCTACGTGAAAAAAAATAAGCAGGTTTTTGTAATAGACAACCCACAATCATTTAAAGTGCAAATCTTACACTGGTCTAACCAGTTTGAGGTTTGCACTTTTTTAGATAACCATGCTTACGAATCACCCTACGGCGCACTGGATTGTATCACTGCCGTTAACCCTGTATCTTTTATTGCACTTGATAGTGTAAACGCTCTAGCAGTCGACGATTTCATTCAAAAACATAGTGGTGAATGGATTTTTGCCCATTTCAATTACGAATACCATTCGATTACAAAGTCTAATCACAAAGCAAACCTTACGGGTTTTCCACTAGCATATTTGTATACGCCTGCGGTTGTTATAGAACTTGCTGGAAACCAAGTAACCATCCAAAGTGGACCGGAAAGTCCGGAAATATTGTTTGAGGAAATAAGCAGTTTTGCGGTACCACCTTCATCTGATAAGAGCGCTGAGCCTACAATAAGCATCACACCGTTTATAAGTAAAGCGGCTTATTTAGAAAACATCCACAAAATATTGCAACTTATTAGAAGGGGTGATTTTTATGAAATCAATTATTGCCAGGCTTTTAGCGTAAAAAATATAGCCGCACATCCGGCAAATGTATATTTGAATTTAACAGCCGTTTCGCCAACACCATTTGCATGCTTTTATAAAAATAATAGTGATTACCTTTTATGTGCCAGCCCCGAAAGATACCTGCAAAAAAAAGGCAACCAGCTTATTTCGCAACCCATCAAAGGGACCATCAAACGGAATATAGAAAATGACGCAGATGATAAGTTGCTTTTAGAGGCACTACAAAACAGCAGTAAAGACAAAAGTGAAAATGTAATGGTGGTTGATCTTGTGCGCAATGATTTGAGTAAAATTTGCGAACAAGGATCGGTCCAGGTGTCGGAGCTGTTTGGCGTATATAGTTATCCGCAGGTGCATCAAATGATTTCAACCATTACAGGCATCCTTACTAGCAACACTTTGTTTTCTGAAATATTAGAAGCTACATTCCCAATGGGTAGCATGACGGGTGCGCCTAAAAAAAGCGTTATGGAAACCATTGACGCATTTGAGCCTACTAGGCGTGGCTTATACTCCGGCACGGTTGGCTATTTTAATCCAGCCGGTGATTTTGATTTTAACGTCGTCATTAGAAGCATATTTTACAATAGTACTACCGCAGATGCATCTTACCAAGTGGGCGGGGGCATTAC
This sequence comes from Sediminibacterium sp., assembly GCA_040403595.1. Classification (GTDB taxonomy): domain Bacteria; phylum Bacteroidota; class Bacteroidia; order Chitinophagales; family Chitinophagaceae; genus Sediminibacterium. The sequence goes on from JBBAKI010000001.1 coordinate 91,689, forward strand.
TATTTACTCGGATCCAGAAAAAGAATATGACGAATGTTTATTAAAAGCGGCTGCCATCAAAAAAGTACTCTCCAATATTGACAGCGTTACTGAATTACCCCTTCAATAATAGCCCGTACAGAGGCTAATAGCAATTGATTTTTTTTAGCCACAAAAACGGCTTCCTTATCTTTTGAAATACGCATGGCATATTTTTCGCCAGTCGCAAGTGTTTGATCAAAACCTGGGTTCCATGCCTTAAACTGCTCAACATTAATTTTCAGTTCATTAGCCACCACTAATGAATTATACCTGCCTGATAGTTCTATAAGCGCAGAGCCTGCAAGTTCGGCTGCAGAAAGCGTTAATGGAGTATTTTTATTTTCCTTTTTTGCTTGTGCCACTTCTGCTGCTGTCATGGTGGTAAAACCTCCAGCACCTTCAAATATTAAATGGGTGGCAATAAATTTTTTAACATGGTTGCGCGTTTCTTCAGGTAACAAATTTTGCAATTGCCAAAAGTCTTTACTCTTTGCCCTTCTGATAGCAGACCGTACACATCCATTCCCACAGTTATATGCGGCAATAACCAATAACCAGTCACCAAATTCTGAGTAAGACTTTTTCATGATACGTGCGGCCACGTGCGTGCTTTTAAAATAATCGGTGCGTTGATCTATATTACCACCTACTTGTAACCCATATTCTTTAGCAACACTTGGCATGAGTTGCCAAGGTCCGCCTGCACCAGCCCAAGACGTTGCACTAGCTCCTAAATGACTCTCAATTACACTGAGGTATTTCATTTCTTTTGGGATACCATAATTGACTAATATTTGATCATACAAATCAAAATAGGGTTTGCCCCATACCTTCATTTTTTCAAGTGACTTGCCCTGCTTTCTAATATATTCTTCAACAAAAGGAATCGCTCGTGGATTTATTTGTGCTTGGTATGACTTGTTAGACGCTACTTTATTATATAAAAATAAATTGGCAAAAGGTTTTTTATCGTCAATGAGTGTATCTGAAAATATAGAATTTGCTGATGCTGCATATTGCACCAGCATCAATACAACGCATAACAATATGCGAAAAAACTTATTCATGTAATTTTTGAATAGCTATTGAAAATTGAAGCAGTGTTGCTTCTTCAAAGGGAGCACACATCACTTGAAGGCCAAAAGGAAGCCCCGAAGGATGTTTGTATAAAGGAATTGAAATGGCTGGTATACCTACAAGATTTGCATACACGGTATAAATATCTGCCAAAAACATTGCCACTGGATCTTTAGCATTGTCGCCAATTAAAAAAGCAGGACTTGGTACGGTAGGTAAAATGATAGCGTCGTAATTTTTAAATAACTGCGAAGCGCCATCCACTAATAGTTTTCTAATTTGTTGTGCTTTTGTAAAATACGCATCAAAATAACCAGCACTTAATACAAAAGTACCGAGCATAATTCTGCGTTTTACTTCTTTACCAAAACCTTCGCTTCTTGCATTTTTATAAAGGGCTGTAAGGTCATTGTTATCGACACTAGATCGATGTCCAAATTTTACACCATCATAGCGCGATAAATTACTAGACGCTTCGGCGGTGGTTAATACATAATAGGTGGGCACCACCAGGTCCAGCATATCAAATGACACTGCATCCACTATATAGCCTTCTTTTTGCATAGTATTGATAGTTGTATAAATAGCTATTTTAATGGCAGGATCTAAACTAGGATGTTCGAGTGCTTCTTTAAAATAAGCGATGCGCTTTTTTGGAGTAGAATCATCCACAAAAGCGCTATATGTGGGAACAGGTATTGCTGAAACGGTACTATCAAAATTGTCGGGTCCTGCAATGATTTCAAGCACCACTGCAACATCGCCAACTGATTTTGCAAAAATGCCAATTTGATCAAAAGAAGATGCGTATGCGATAAGTCCGTAACGGGAAATTCTACCATACGAAGGCTTGAGTCCAACGATGCCACAAAAATCTGCGGGCTGTCTTACAGAGCCACCCGTATCAGAACCTAGGCTTATCATACAGTGATTCATTTGAACGCCCACTGCAGATCCACCTGATGATCCTCCAGGTACACGTGCTGGGTCGATACCATTTTTTACAGGACCATACGATGAATTTTCGTTGCTACTTCCCATAGCAAACTCATCGCAGTTTTGTCGTCCAAAAATAATGGCACCTGCTGCTTGTAGTTTTTCTACAACAGTGGCATCAAAAATAGAATGGAAATTTTCTAGTATTTTAGAAGCCGCAGACAGCGGATGATTTTTATATGCAATCACATCTTTTAAACCCACTACTACGCCATGTAGTGCCAGTAAAGGTTGTCCGGCCGCAATATGTTCGTCTAATTTTTTTGCTGCTACTAAAGCGTCGCTTTCATAAATTGTAAGCCATGCATTTAAATAGGCACCGCCTTTAGCTGCTTCCACAAAAAAACGAACGGCCTCCACAACTGTGGTTTGGCCGCTCTGTAAATTGTTATGATAGTCTTTGATTGTAGTGAACCGAAACAAAGGCTAAAGTTGTTTGTTAGTCAGAAAATTGTGAGGTAGAAATTAAGCTTGTGTATCTTTTTCTTTGATACCTTCTTCTAATTCTTTTTTCACGTTGTTTTTAGCATCGTTGAATTCACGAATACCTTTACCAAGGCCACGCATAAATTCAGGAATTTTTCGTCCGCCAAATAAAACAAGTACAACTACTGCAATGAGTAATATTTCTTGAAATCCTAAGTTGCCCATAATGATTTAATTTAAGGATATAAAGGTAGGGGAAAAAGCATGTAAAGGCCTAAATAAAAGGCATAAAAAAACGGAAGTAGCTGGATGCTAACTTCCGTTTGTAAAAAGGTATTGTTTGACTAGAAACGTTTTTCTTTAATACGTGCACTTTTACCGCTACGCTCGCGTAGATAATATAGTTTAGCACGACGAACCTTACCCGTTTTGTTTAATTGGATAGATTCGATGTTTGGAGATAAGGTCGGAAATAAACGCTCAACGCCTACGCCATCCGAAATCTTACGTACAGTGAATGAAGCGGTTGCTCCAGTTCCTTGTAACTTGATTACGTCTCCACGGAAACTTTGAATACGCTCTTTACCACCCTCAACGATTTTATAGTTAACAGTGACATTATCACCAGCCTTGAAGGCAGGATATTGCTTTTTTACGGTTAATTGTTCGTGTATAAACTGAACTGCTGCGTCCATATCTTTTAATTTTTGCGGACGGCAAAGGTAGGGGTAAAAATCGAAAATCGGAAGTGATTTGCATTTTTTTTTACCTAGCTACGTTTACTGCCCTTTTCTCTCTAATTACGGTTACTTTAATTTGCCCTGGATACGTCATCTCGGTTTGGATTTTTTGAGCGATTTCGAAGCTCAATTTATCACTGTCGCCATCCGTAACCTTCTCAGCCTCAACGATTACACGAAGTTCACGACCCGCCTGTATGGCATAGGCCTTTTCTACGCCTTGGTACGCTAAAGCTAGGTTTTCTAGGTCTTTAATACGTTGTAAATATTGTTGCATAATTTCCCTACGTGCACCCGGACGAGCGCCAGAAATGGCATCACAAGCCTGAATAATAGGAGAAATTACGTATTGCATTTCCATTTCATCGTGGTGGGCTCCAATAGCGTTTACAACAGCCGGATTCTCGCCATATTTTTCTGCGAGTTTAGCGCCTAGTAATGCGTGGCTCAATTCTGTTTCTTCGTCAGGAACCTTACCTATATCGTGTAATAGACCGGCTCTTTTAGCTAGCTTAGGGTTCATGCCTAACTCAGATGCCATGATACCGCACAAATTGGCTGTTTCTCTGCTGTGCATGAGTAGGTTTTGACCATACGATGATCTAAAGCGCATTTTACCTACAATACGGATCAGCTCTTTGTGAAGGCCATGGATACCCATTTCGATTACGGTACGCTCTCCAATTTCCATTACCTGCTCTTCTAATTGTCTGCGTGTTTTTTCAACCACTTCTTCAATACGAGCTGGGTGAATACGACCATCAGAAACAAGGCGTTGTAAACTTAAACGAGCAATCTCACGGCGTAGTGGATCAAAAGAAGATAAGATGATGGCTTCCGGTGTATCATCTACAATTAAATCTACACCCGTTGCTGCTTCGATGGCTCTGATATTACGACCTTCTCTACCAATAATTTGACCTTTAATTTCATCGGTTTCGAGGTTGAAAACGGTAACTGTATTTTCGATGGTTTGCTCTGCTGCCGTACGTTGTATGGTCTGAATAACAATTTTACGCGCTTCTTTATTTGCCTTTTGCTTGGCATCTTCAATGATATCTTGCTGCATAGATAAAGCACGTGTTTGTGCTTCATTTTTAAGGCTTTCGATAAGTTGCTCACGCGCATCATCTGCACTTAAATTGGCAATTTTTTCTAGGCGGCGAATATGTTCTTCTTGGTGTTTTTCAAGCTCAGTGCGCTTGGCGTTTACCACATCAATTTGCCTGTTCAAGTTTTCTTTGATGGCTTCGTTTTCTTTGACTTGTTTGTCTAGAGAAGCTTCTTTTTGGTTAACGGTGATTTCTTTTTGCTTGAGTCTGTTTTCTACGTCTACCACTTTGCGGTTACGCTCTAGCACTTCTCTTTCATGCTCAGACTTCAGTTGAACGAATCTTTCTTTAGCCTCTAATTGCTTTTCCTTTTTAACGGTTTCAGCTCTTGATTCGGCTTCTTTTAAAATATTAGCGGCTTGTGCATTGGCTTCTTCAATTTGTTTTTTGGTATTTTTTGCGAAGAAAACCCTTCCCGCAACAATACCTACAACAAGTGAGGTGGCGGCAAGTATAATAGAGACAATCGTCTGGTCCATTTGTAGCTTTTTTTAAGTTGTTCACAATCATTCATTCACGCATACACATGAAGGTTTACTTTAATAAGTAAACGGATAGGAACGAAGATACTTAAATCAGCGCTTTATCAATGAGTTTTTCGAGAGAGTTTATCTTTTCGGCTGCTTCTTTCCACTTTAATTCGTGGATGGTGCTTGTATTTTGCTCGGTGGCAAACCATAAAAGTACCATGGCTACATAGTCTTGCATGTCTTTACCCGCCAAATTTTGGCGGTATTCGGCTATTTTATCGTTGATAAGACTGGCTGTTTTGCGCACCATTTCCTCCTCGGCGGGTTCAATGCGGATGCGGTAGCTTCGATCTGCAATAACAATATTGATGGGAATGAGCTCAGACATACTATTTATTTAAGAAGCGTTAAACAGTGGTCAATTTCTTTGAGGTAGGTATTAATGCGCTTTTCGAGGGCTGCTTTTTCTTGATCCGAATAACCACTTGCAGAACTTACACCGAGCCCGTCTAGCTGTTGCTGAAGACTTCGCAGCGTCTCCTCTTTTTGATGCATAATACTTGTTGCCTTTTCTAAATCGGCGGTTAGGCGCTGATTTTCACGCACTAGCTGCTGCTGATTTTTAAGCAGCAACTGCAACTTTTCTTGCAAAGATTTGATATGTGTTTCGAATTCAAACATGTAAATATGCGTATAAATATAAGTGCTTATTTTCTGATTTCAGCACCTAATTCTTTTTCAAAAGCCCCAATTAATTTTGATACCATGCTGTCTGTTTCGGTATCTGTCATGGTTTTTTCTTCGTCAACAAATGTAAAACTAAGCGCCATCGACTTTTTGTTAACCCCCAATTTATCGCTTTCAAATACATCAAATAAACGGATGCCTTTAAGCTTAGGGAGTTTTACGGTACCTACCGCAAGCTCAATAGCTGCATAGGTTACAGCGCGGTCTACTACGAGTGCCAAATCTCTTTGCACGGCTGGAAATTTAGACACCTCTTTGTAAACAATTTTTTGTTTTTCGGCAGCATTAACAATTGTAGCTACATCTATATCTACAAAAACAACGCCTTGTTTGATATCAAATTGTTGACGTTTTTTTGGTGACACTTCTTGTAAAGTAGCAATTTTAATGCCTCCCACTGTTGCAGCAACACAGGTGCTTGCAGTATCTTTTGCGGTGTCGTCTAATGACCAGTTAATAGGCGGCAATCCGGCAAGTGTAGCAATAGCCTGCAAAATTCCTTTTGCCATTAATAGGTCTTGCTCTTTGGATTTAACACGCCAGCCTTCTTCGGTATCTAAACCACTTAGATAAATACACAAATGCTCCATTTCCGAATACTGTCCAGAACCACTGGTAGCATATGTTTTACCAAATTCAAATAAACGCAAATTGTGGTTACGTCGATTGCAGTTGTAGGCGATGGTTTCAAGTCCAGTTTCAAGCATCGATGGACGAAGCACGTCTAAATCAGCACTTAAATTATTCATCATTTTAACGGCCGTTTCTAAAACAGCTGGCGTAAAATATTGACTGTTGGTAATTGAATTTGTAAAAATTTCTACAAAGCCTTTACCTACTAAAAACTGCGTTGTTTTTTCTTTAATGACTTCTTTAGCACTTGCCACTTCTACTGCAGGGCTAATGGTAATGGTAGTAGGAATTTCGATATTATCTAACCCGTCAATACGTAAAATTTCTTCTACTAAATCGGCAGGAATACAAATGTCTGGCTTGCTGTAAGGCACTGCAACACGGAGTTCATCAATGCCTTCCCCAATCACTTCAAAACCAAGTGCAGTCAAGATTTTTTTAACGGCTTCCGGGTGGTAATTTTTACCACTTAATTTTTTGATATAATGATATTTAACAGCGACCTCTGTTTTAGGCGTCACCTTTGGATAGATATCTGTAATTTCAGAACTGATGCTGCCGCCAGCCACTTCTTTAATAAGTAAAGCGGCTCTTTTTAATACCTGAACAGTGGAAGCAATATCAACGCCTTTTTCAAATCTAGTAGCAGCGTCGGTGCGCAGTCCATGGTGTAAAGAAGTTTTACGAATGGTTGTTGGATGAAACCAAGCACTCTCTAAGAATATAGAAGTAGTACCAGCGTTTACGCCACTTGCAGCACCACCAAACACACCCGCAATGCACATAGGATCTGTGGCATTACATATTAATAAATCTGAATCTTGTAGTTTTCTTTCTTTGGTATCAAGGGTTGTAAAGGATGTGCCTCCAGCTACATTTTTTACAATCACTTTACCGCCCGTAACGGCAGCAGCATCAAAAGCATGCAGTGGTTGACCGGTTTCGTGTAAAATATAATTGGTAACGTCTACAATATTATTAATGGGTCTTATACCAATAGCGGTTAATCTATTTTTCAACCAACTTGGAGAATCGGAAACTTTTACGCCCGTTAATTCGATACCCGCATAACGCTTACACGCTGCTTCGTTTTCGATGCTAACAGCAATGGTTTTATTATTTTGATCGGGGATAAATGACGATGGAAATGGAGCCACTGGTTTTGCTTCTTTTTCGTGGTGTGTTAAATAGGCACACACATCTTTGGCAACACCGTAATGACTCATCGCGTCCATTCGGTTAGGCGTTAAACCAATTTCATATACCCAATCTTGATAGGGCTCAAACAATGTAGCAGCAGGCGTTCCAACAACAGTGTCTGCTGCTAAAACCATGATGCCGTCATGACTGGTGCCGAGTCCTATTTCATCTTCTGCGCAAATCATTCCAAAACTTTCTTCTCCTCTAATTTTTGCAACACGCATGGTTAAAGGATCGCCGGTGGTTGGATAAATAGTAGTGCCAATAGTAGCCACAATTACTTTTTGTCCAACCGCAACATTGGATGCACCACACACAATTTGTAATGGGGCTTCGGCGCCGATATTTACGGTTGTGATTTTTAATTTATCGGCATTTGGATGTTGCGAAACAGTAAGCACTTCTCCAACAGCTAAACCGGCAAGTCCTCCTTTTACATTTTCATAAAACGTTAAACTTTCAACTTCTAAACCTATAGACGTTAAAATTTTAGATAATTTTTCGGGTTCAATGCTCCAAGGCAGGTACTCTGATAGCCAGTTATAACTTATGGTCATGATTGCTTTTGCGTGGTTAAGGACCTCAAAAATAAGTTTTTATAGCCGTAAATGCTACGCTTTCGTGAGAACAAAACACAGATTCGCCCCATACTTCTTTCTGCACAAGATTTGTTAATAATGGTCATTTTTAGTGGAATAAGTTTTGATATTGGTGGATAACAGTAGTAAATTGTGTGGATAGCGCAGTAAAAACCTGCGTGGAACGGTTAATTCCGTGTGGACGAAAAATAGCGAGGAAATACTTGAAAAAGCGCAAATCTTAGTGCATATTCGTTCTGTTCTGCATCCAATGCAGCCAATTATTCGCCTTTGTAAAGCAACCCAAAAATGGACGTTAAGATTACCAATACCAATCGCAAAACTAGAAAGCCATCGATAGATATGAGCAGCATGCTCTATGGAAAAGTGCCCCCTCAAGCAAAAGAATTAGAGGAGGCGGTGTTGGGTGCGATCATGCTGGAAAAAAGTGCGTTTGACACTGTATCAGAAATTATCAAACCCGAATGTTTTTATGTAGAAGCGCATCAGCTGATATTTAAAACGATGCAGCAACTGCAAAATGACAGCGTACCTATCGATATTTTAACGGTAGTAGAAGGTCTAAAATCAAAAAATGAACTAGACCTTGTAGGTGGGCCTTACCAGATTACCAAGCTTACCAACTCGGTGGTATCGGCTGCTAACATTGACGCGCACGCAAGAATTATTTTACAAAAATTTATACAACGCGAACTCATCAGAATTAGTGGTGAAATTATTGGTGACGCCTACGAAGACAGTACCGACGTTTTTGATTTGCTGGATGAAAGTGAAACAAAAATGTTTAACATCACCAACAATTATCTTAAAAAGAATTTCGAAGAAATAGGTCAAGTACTTGCAAAAACCATCAACCGTATTGATGAATTACGTACCAAAACAGAAGATATTTCTGGGGTGCCAACTGGATTCCCAACACTAGACCGTATCACGCACGGCTGGCAACCTACCGATTTAATTATCCTTGCGGCAAGACCGTCTGTGGGTAAAACCGCTTTCGCTCTTAACCTAGCGCGTAACGCAGCACTGCACCCTACAAAGCCTGTCCCTGTTGGGTTTTTCTCGTTAGAGATGAGTGCGCCACAGCTTGTGCAACGTATTTTAAGTGCAGAGAGTGAAATAAAAATGGAAAAAATTTCTAGGGGTAAGCTAGAAGATTATGAATACCAACAACTACACGCAAAGGGATTAAAAAAACTAGAGCGTGCACCACTTTATATTGATGACACCGCCGCTTTAAATATTTTTGAATTTAGAGCCAAGGCGCGCCGACTAGTAAACAAACACAAGGTTGGTATTATCATTATTGACTACCTACAATTAATGAGTGGTAGTGGTGATAGAAACAATAACCGTGAACAAGAAATTTCAAATATCTCTCGAAGCTTAAAAGCGCTTGCCAAAGAATTAAACATACCAATTATTGCACTTTCGCAGTTGAGTCGTGCGGTAGAAACCAGAAAGGAAAGTAAAATGCCGCAGCTCAGTGACCTTCGTGAATCGGGTGCGATTGAACAAGATGCCGATATGGTTATGTTTATTTACCGTCCAGAATATTACGAAGTTATGAGTAACGATATGGGCGAAAGCACACATGGTGAAACGCACATAAGAATTGCAAAACATAGAAATGGTCAGCTCGATACCATTAAACTACGCGCAAAACTCGACATTCAAAAATTTGAAGAATGGGATGGCGATGGTTCAGGATTTGGAACCAGCAATTGGAAACCCGTAGCCCCTGGAAGCACGGCTGGCACAGGTGCACAAGACAGCGCTAAGCTATTTATTCAAAAAGAAAGCAAAATGAATGGGGGTGATTTTGATGCAGGCTTTGACAACGAAACACCTTTTTAATTTTCCTATTTTTTAGCAAATATCATGTCGGCACTACCCTATTTTTTTGAACCTGGCATTGAGGCGTTAAGTACCCACTTTGCGTTAAGTGAACTGACGTCAAAACACTGCATTCAAGTGCTGCGCATGCGCGCTGGAGAAAGCCTACACCTCACAGATGGCGTCGGAAACCTATACACAGCATGCATTGTAGAGGCTGATAAAAAAAAGACAGTCGTAAAAATTGATTTGGTGGTGCACACCCCTGCTCCCACTAAAAATATTTGTATTGCGATAGGACTTTTAAAAAATACAGGACGCTTTGAATGGTTTTTAGAAAAAGCGACGGAAATGGGCGTGACAAAAATTGTCCCGTTAATTTGCGAGCGAAGCGAGCGGTCTAACCTCAAACAAGAGCGTATGCAAGGCGTTCTTGTTGCCGCACTCATTCAGAGCAAACAAACATGGCTACCCGTATTAACAGAGCCCTTAACAGTAGCTACTTTTATTAAAGAGCATCCTGCAAGTCAACAACTCATTGCACATTGCGAAGAGGGTACTAAAACAGAACTTAAAGACGCGCCAACGAATAACGATACCAATATTTTGATTGGACCAGAAGGTGATTTTACGGCATCGGAAATTGAAACAGCACTGAGCGCCAACTACAACCCCGTAAGCCTTGGAAGCACGAGACTTAGAACAGAAACTGCTGGCATGGTAGCTGCCGCATTGCTTATCTATAAAAATTAAACGCACCAACAAAAAACTGCATGCAAGCAACCCAATTAAATTTACGCAGTCGTTTAATGATTGGTTTGATGCTTTTTGTAATAACCCTCACAAGCTCAACAAATAGCTGGTGTAATTTTTATAGCGCAGAACAACAAGACAGTTTATCAGAGGCTTCCATAGATTCTTTTATTGCTAAAAACGAAGTGTCGCAAAAATTTAGCGCTGCCCTAAAGGAATTTTACGCGGCCAACAAACACCAATATGTTTGGATGCAAACCAAGGGCGTCAAGCAAATTGCAAAAGATTTTATAGTACATGTCAACAAGCTTGCACTTAATACGGTTGATAGTAGCTTTATTACACAACTAACCAAACAAGGCTTTACACAAAATAACGCTGTAACAAATATTGAATTAGCATTAAGCCTTGCCTTTTTTACCTACGCAGATAAATGGCTAACCCCTAGTAGCATTGACCCATCAAGCGTTAATTGGCTTATCCCAAAAAAGTCTATTTCCCTTGCAAATCAATTCAAAAACTGGCTTAGCCCAGCGGCTAAAATGGGATTTAATACTAGCAGTCAAAACTTTAAACAACTACTCGAAAATTTCGTGAGCCTCTCTTCTATTGCAGCACTTGATACCGGCATACATATCACCGCTTCCAACATTAAAATTAAAAAAGGAGAAATGGTACCGGTTGTCAGTCAGGTAAAAAAGAAATTACAATTACTGGGCGATTATAAAAGCACAGATACAACATCGATGTATAGCAATACGCTTGTCATTGCCATTATTAAGTTTCAAGAAAGAATGGGCCTAGCTTCTACTACTATCATTGACAAAGCCCTACTAAAAGCCATTGGCATACCCATTCAAGACTATGTCAATACCATTGCCATTAACTTAGAGCGGTTACGTTGGATGCCTGCGATGCTAGATAGCAATTATATAGTTGTAAATATACCAGCCTATCAACTACTTGTTTTTGATAGTAGTAAAATTCAGTTTAAAATGCCCGTTATTGTTGGATCCGAATCCAAAAATACGGTCATATTTAGCAACCGCATGCGTTACGTGGTTTTTAGCCCTTACTGGAATGTGCCGCCAAGTATTGTAAAAGCAGAAATTTTACCCGGTATTAGAAAAAATATAAATTATTTGGCTTCAAAAAATATGGAGATCACCACAGCTGGTGATATACCTACAGTTAGACAATTACCAGGAAAAACAAACTCCCTCGGTCTTGTAAAATTTTTATTCCCAAACCCTTACAATATTTATTTACACGATACACCCGGCAAGCACCTATTTGCAAAGCAAAACAGGAGTTTAAGCCATGGCTGCATAAGACTTGGTGATGCGCGGAAAATGGCTGGCTATATACTTAGAGGCGATACCAGTTGGACGGCCATTAAAATAGATACGGCCATGCACCAGCAAAAAGAAAAGTGGGTTACCCTTAAAAAAACAATCCCTGTTTTTATTGCCTACTTTACAAGCTGGGTAGATAGTAATGGTATATTACAATTTAGAAAAGATATTTACGATTTAGATGAAAAAATGGAACGTATTCTTTTTAAAAAAGAAGAGAACCCATTATAACATCCATATCCTAACTTTGAATCAAAGAATTAAGATGCATTTAATTGAAGTAACGAGCGCAGCTACCGCACAAGATTTTTTAGACGTGCAGGCCATTATCAGTGCAGGTAACCCAAATTATATTAGACCCCTTAACAATGAGGTAAACGACGTATTTGACGTTACTAAAAATAAAAATTTCAAATACGGAGAAGCCAAAAGATGGATATTGGAAACAGACGATGGTGCGCTCGCCGGGCGTATTGCTGCATTTACCAATTCGAAATATATAAATAAAGGAACCGAATTTAAAACGGGCGGCGTTGGTTTTTTTGATTGCATCAATGACGGGGCGGCTGCTAATTTATTATTTGATACCGCTAAAGATTGGCTTGCACAAAAAGGAATGGAAGCTATGGATGGACCTATTAATTTTGGGGACAGAGACAAGTGGTGGGGCCTGATGGTAGAAGGGTTTGATAAGCCGCCTATGTATGGCATGTCATATAACCCAGAATACTACGAAATACTTTTTACAAACTATGGTTTTCAAAATTATTACAACCAGTACTATTATGCGACTAGCATTCAATTAGACCTACCAGCAAGATTTCCTGAAAGACACGCCCGCTTTGCAGCCAAACCAGACTATGTGGCCAAGCACGTTAAATTAAGTGAGCTTGAAAAATATGCTGGGGACTTTGTAACCGTTTACAACGCCGCATGGGGCCAACATGGCGAGGCAAAAGAAATTACCAAAGAAGAAGTAATTAAGCTTTTTAAAACCATGAAACCTATAATGGATGAGCGCCTTGTTTGGTTTGCCTATTATAAAGCAGAGCCTATTGGTATGTTCATTAATATTCCAGACCTGAACCAATATTTTAAACACTTTAATGGAAAACTTGGTTGGTTTGAGAAACTTCGTTTGTTATACATGACTAAAACCGGAAAAAACAAACAACTTACTGGACTTGCTTTTGGTATTATTCCTAAATACCAATCACTTGGCATTGATAGTTTCTTAATTCAAGAATGCTCTTTACTTTTTAAAGACAAAGATTGGTATGACCGTTACGAAATGGGATGGGCTGGCGATTGGAACCCAAAAATGCTCAATATTTATAAAAGTTTAGGTGCTCAGCCAAGCCGCAGAATGGTGACATTTAGGTGTCTTTTTGACGCCACCAAGCCCTTTGAACGTCACCCAGAAATGGTGTACGGCTAAAATTATACCCATGTGCAAAAAAGGTGGGGTTTAGATAAGGGTAAGCCTACCGTTGTGCTTATATTGCAATCCTGTTATGGAAAATCATTTTGTTGTATCGGCCCGTAAGTATAGACCCCAAAACTTTAATACCGTTGTTGGGCAATCACATATTACGACAACCCTAAAAAACGCCATCAAAAACAACCAACTCGCACATGCGTTTTTGTTTTGTGGACCTAGGGGCGTAGGTAAAACAACATGTGCCAGAATTTTAGCCAAAACCATTAATTGTACAAGTCCAAGCCCAGATGGTGAAGCTTGTAACACCTGTAATAGTTGTGTATCTTTTGATGCAGGCACGTCTTTAAATATTCATGAGCTAGATGCAGCGAGTAACAACTCGGTAGATGATATTAGATCACTGGTAGAACAAGTAAGGTTTGCACCACAGGCTGGTAAATACAAGGTATATATTGTAGATGAGGTACACATGCTCAGTGCCAGTGCCTTTAATGCATTTTTAAAAACGCTAGAAGAACCACCTTCTTATGCGATTTTTATTTTAGCAACCACCGAAAAACATAAAATACTTCCAACCATATTAAGTCGTTGTCAAATTTTTGATTTTAAAAGAATCACCAACAATGACACTGTAGAACACCTAGAAGAAATTGCAGGTAAAGAATCTATTAAAGCCGAGCGCGCTGCACTACAAGTTATTGCGCAAAAAAGCGAAGGCTGTATGCGTGACTCACTAAGCATTTTAGATAAAATTGTAAGTTTTACGGGTGGTCATTTAACGTATCAAAACACCCTTGAGCATTTAAATATTTTAGACGAAGACTATTTCTTTAAAATGCTAGAAAGCATGCAAGCCAAGGATTTGGCAGCATCCATGATGCTCTATGATGAAATCAATAGAAAGGGTTTTGAAGGCGATATGGTGCTGAATGGTTTTGCAGAATTTATCCGTAATATTTTAGTTTGCAAAGATCCTAAATCGGCCCCTTTATTAGAAGTAGTTGAGGGCATGCAGGAAAAATATATTTCTGCAGCCGCCGCTATGGGCATGTCGTATTTGGTGAGTGCGCTTAATATTTTAAATGAAGCAGAGATCAATTATAAAATGGCGCGTAACAAAAAGTTACACGTAGAACTCACGCTGATTAAACTTAACTTTTTACAAGAAGCGATAGAGCTTGCCTCAGAAAATGGTTCGATTGTAAAAAAAAAACGGATTGATGGCCCAGTAGCGATTAAAACAAGAAGCATCCCTTCTATACAAATTGTTACGCCTCCAAATAGTACAACTACGAACAAACCAAGCCTTTCGATAGATACGAATGTGGCTGCAAGTATTCCTACCCCTGCTCCTACAATAGCTCCAATGTCGAACGCTGCGCCTGTTAGTGATTCGGCGCCAGTTGCACCAGCGCCCGCAAAAACAGCTAGCACAGCACCCGCTCAAGCTACGGGCCCAAAAAAGAACCTATTAACTGCTTTACGAGAAAAATATGGTGATCAATACGCCATTGAAGAGGTAAAAGAAGCGGCATCATTAAATATCGAAGAGCTCAGGGCTTGTTGGGACGCATATGGTTCCACCTTAGAAGCACAACAAAAACACTCTGCCTCTGGAACTTTTAAAATGGCTGTGCTTGAAATAGAAAACGACATTCATTTTACAGTTCGTGTACCTGGTTTAACAGCTCAAAAATTCGTTGAACAGGAGCGCATGATGCTCATTGACCAAATATTTGCTACGTTTAATAACAGGTCTATAAAATTTAGTGTGATTGTTGACGCCACAGAAAAAGAAGACGTTCCAATTCATATGCGATTAAACAGCAAACAAAAATTTGAACGCATTAGTGAGCAGTATCCGCTACTCAAAGATTTAAAAGAAAAACTGAAATTAGAAATCAATTATTAAAGCAGGGCTTTGCTATATTTTTTTGGTAGCACTATAACTATTTTTTAATAGCCACTGTAGTACTTTATCGCGCTGATCCCCTTGTACAATCATCTCAGTATCTTTTACAGAACCACCCGTTCCGCAAAAATTTTTTAACTGCTTACCTAATTTTTCAGCGTCTTCGTTGGTGCCAATAAATCCTGTAATGAGCGTAACAGCCTTACCAGCTCTATGTTTGGTGTCTAATCTGATACGAAGTGGTTGCTTTGCTGGCGGCAAGGTTTCAAGTACTTCATCCTGCTCTGGCTCAAAGCTAAAATTTGGATCGGTACTATAAATGAACCCTCTTGTGTCTGATTTATTTTTTTTACTCATGAAAATAAAATCAGTAATTAATTAACACGAAGGGTTACAATATGATAAGGCGCTGCATTTTTTTTCATGAGCATGAGCGTAATGTTATAATTTTTTGAAGCGCCATTAATTTTGCCAGTCAAATACATGGTATTACCTATTTCTCTTTGGGCAGTGCGTTCAAATCCTTTGATCTTATATTCGGTATAAAAAGCAGCTAGCTTTTCGGCAGCTTTTTCTTCTGCTACAATTTTATCTTCAGGGGCGTCTAAAAATTTAATGTCCACTACTACAGCAAAGTGTTTTGCTATTTCTGCTGCACTCCCTGATTTTAAGGCGGTAATCACCAGATCTGCATCACCTTGAAATGGACCCTCAAACGCCGTACACAACAGCAGTAGTGGGAACAAAAGGGCTAATAAATGCTTTTTCATGATATGGTTTTATATAACGAACCCAAAAATAACTAAGATGCAGCAATTAATGCCACTAAACCCTTTAAAATTGACGTTTTGGCTCAAAAATAAAGGTTGTAAATTTGTAACATGAAACGCAAAGTAATTCTCGTGATTATGGACGGATGGGGACTTGGTACAAAAAAAATGTCTGATGCCATCCAACAATCAAAAACGCCATTTGTAAATAGCCTGTATACAAAATACGCAAATAGTACACTTGTTACTTGTGGTGAAGACGTAGGCTTACCACAGGGCCAAATGGGCAATTCAGAAGTAGGTCACTTAAATATTGGCGCAGGCCGTATCGTATACCAAGAGTTACAACGTATCAATGTTGCAATTAAAACTGGCGAGCTTGCAAGCAACCCAACATTTTTAGAAGCAGTAGCGTACGCTAAAACAAATAACAAACCACTTCACTTAATGGGACTTGTAAGTGATGGCGGCGTGCATGCACATATCAATCACTTAACCGCTATTTGTGATTATTGCAAAGCAAATGGACTTACCAAAGTATACATTCATGCTTTCACAGATGGCAGAGATACGGACCCTAAAAGTGGCCTTGGTTTTATCACCACCCTCACCAAGCATTTACAAAATAGTGTAGGTAAAATTGCAACCATTAGTGGTCGTTACTTCGCCATGGATCGTGACAAAAGATGGGAAAGAGTAAAACTCGCCTACGATTGCCTCGTTCATAGTGCAGGACCCCGTGCAACTAGCGCTACGAGTGCCATAGAGGCCGCCTATGCTGCAAATACCACCGACGAATTTTTATTGCCTACTATTATTGTAAATGACAATAACGAACCTGTCGCAGCTATCAAAGAGGGCGACGCGGTATTCTGTTTTAATTTTAGAACAGACCGTTGTAGAGAAATTACAGAAGTGCTAACGCAACAAGTATTTCCTGAATTAAACATGCAGCCATTACAGCTTCATTATACCACCATGACACAATACGACCAAACCTTTAAAGGCGTGCATGTGGTATTTGAAAATGATAATTTACAAAACACATTAGGCGAAGTGTTGGCCACGCATGGTAAAAAGCAAATTAGAATTGCAGAAACCGAAAAATATCCGCACGTTACTTTCTTTTTTAGCGGCGGAAGAGAAAAACCTTTTGAAGGAGAAAATAGAATTATGGTGGCATCACCAAAAGTTGCTACCTATGATTTACAGCCTGAAATGAGTGCTGTTGGTATTACTGATTTATTGATACCAGAAATAGAAGCCGAATCTGCAGATTTTATATGTCTTAACTACGCCAATGCAGACATGGTAGGCCATACCGGCGTTTTTGAAGCAGCCATTAAAGCAGTTGAAACCGTAGACGCTTGTGTAAATAGAGTTGTAACAGAAGGCCTGGCCCATGGTTATACCCTACTTGTTACTGCAGATCATGGTAATGCAGATTTTATGATCAACGAAGACGGAAGTCCTAACACGGCGCATACTTTAAATTTGGTACCTTTATTTCTGGTAGACAATGACTTAAAAGTGAGCCTTCAATCAGGTAAGCTTGGAGATATTGCGCCTACCATTTTACAATTAATGGAATTACCGATACCGGCAGAAATGACCGGCAATATTTTAATTTAAAAATTATCTAACATGCGTTTATTAAAAAAAATAGGTCTTGCACTAGTTGTTGTACTAGTTGTGATGCAAGCATTTAAACCAGCAAAAAATATTTCGGATGATCATTCAAAAAATATTACAACCCTTTACCCTGTGTCCAAAGAAGTGGATGCTATTTTAGTAAAAGCATGTAATGATTGTCATAGCAATAACACAAAGTACCCATGGTATGCAAGCGTTCAGCCACTTGCCTGGTGGATTAATGACCATGTTGTAGATGGTAAAAAACATTTTAATTTGGATGATTTTGCCAATTACAAATTGCGCAAACAATACCATAAAATGGAGGAAGTTATTGAACAGGTTAAAGAAGGCGAAATGCCTTTTGAGTCGTATACATATATCCATAAAGAAGCAAAACTTACACAAGCGGAACAAGCGGTATTAACAAGCTGGGCGCAGTCTGTGCTTGATTCTATGAAAGCAACCTATCCAATTGATAGTTTGATCAGAAAAAAGGAAGATAAAAAATAGATTTGAAAAAAATTGTAGCCCTTTTAATGATCCTACTTATAAGCGTAACTACGCTTGTGAGCATGTACCTGCAAGTAACAAAGCAGGTTGTTAAAATAATGGCTGCAGAAAAATTAGAAAAAACCAACCTTATCAAAGTTAGGGTAGAGAAAAATAAAATTGATTGGGTAGAGGAAGGCCAAGAATTACGCATTAACAATACAATGTTTGATGTTAAAGGTTACACAACCCTTGCGTCTGGCGATATCATTTGCACCGGTATTTATGATAGCGCAGAAGATGCAATAATTGCATCAACAGCAAAATTATTTGACCAGAAAAATAGCAAAACAACCAAGTGGTTGGTAGCAAAAATCTGCTCTCTTGTTTTTGAAAAACAACAGCCTGGCATATACGTAGCATGTATTAATGGATACCAGAATAAATGCTACCCGCAACTTCCAACACCACTTGCAAATCTCACAAAAAAAATTACCACACCGCCGCCAAAATGTTAGTAAAACAATAATAGTGCCTCAAGCGCAGTCTTTTATTTTTTCATACTTAACATTTGCATTATGCACAAAAGATTTGCATCGCTACTACTGGTAGGGATAGCAGCTATGTCCAACATAGCTTTAGCACAAAAAAACAAGAACCAAGATTCCGTTACAAAACTCAACGACATTGTTGTTTATGCCAATAAATTTCCTGAAAAAGCGGGGAAAATAGCGGAGACAATCAGTGTTATAAGAGATCAAAATGCGGTGCAACTACAATCTAATACTGGCGATGTACTACTTAATAGTGGCCAGGTATTTGTTCAAAAAAGTCAGCAAGGCGGAAGTAGTCCTGTCATTAGAGGCTTTGAAGCGAGCCGGATTTTATTAAGTGTAGATGGCATTCGTTTAAACAACGCTATTTATAGAGCAGGCCATTTGCAAAATGTGATTACCGTTGATAATATGGTATTAGACAGAGTAGAAATTATTTATGGTCCATCTTCTACACTATATGGTAGTGATGCACTTGGTGGTGCTGTAAACATGATCACTAAAGACCCCATTACATCAAGCTCCAAAAAAACAACATTAAGTGGTTCAAGTACTTTGAGATACGCTTCTGCAACAGATGAACAAAGAGCCAATGTACAACTCAATATTGGTGGCAATAAATGGGCTTCTTTAACTGCATTTACGGCGGGATCTTTTGGAGATATGACACAAGGCAACAATAGAAGTAGTGCATATCCAGATTTTGGTAAGAAATATTTTATTGTAACAAGACAAAACAATACCGATATCGCATCTGCTAATCCAAACCCTAATAAACAAGTTGCGAGTGGTTATAAGCAGTATGATATTTTACAAAAAATCATGTTTACACCAGACGAAAAAAGTAAACATGTTCTAAATATTCAACTATCTAATAGTAGCGATGTGCCAAGATATGATAGGCTAACAGAATTCTCTTCTGGAAAGCCAGTATACGCCGAATGGTATTACGGACCACAAGTTAGAAATCTTGTAGGCTATCATTATACTGCAAATCATCTCAACGGATTTTTTCAGGACGTAAAATTTACGGCCAACTACCAAAATATAGAAGAAAGTAGAATTACAAGAAAGTTTCAAAATAATAGCAAAGACTTTAGATGGGAAAAAGTAAATGTATTTGGCATTTCGATAGATGCTAAACATACAAGTGGTAATCATGAACTGCATATCGGCGCTGAGAGCTATCAAAATTTCATAAGATCTACTGCCGAAAGAAAAAACATTGTAACAGGTGCCCTTAGTGCTATTACAACAAGGTACGCTGACGGTCCAACGAGTATGCAGTCTAATGCTGTTTATGGGCAACATATCTATAAAATTTCAAAACAATTAACACTCAATGACGGCTTACGATTAAACTTAACAAAGCTTGATGCAAGATTTGCAGATACTACACTTATGCATTTCCCTTTTAATAAAGTAGTCCAACAGCATAAAGCAGCTACCGGAAACATAGGTCTAGCTTATGCTGTAGACAATACAACCAAGATAGGCCTTATTGTAAGTAGTGGATTTAGAGCACCCAATGTAGATGACTTATCAAAAGTATTTGATACAAAAACGGGATCAGTGGTAGTGCCAAATGCTAATTTAAAACCAGAATACACTTACAACACCGAATTAAATTTTAACCACACGAGTGGAAATATTACGTTTGGCGGTGCTATTTTTTATACCCTCTTTAAACAAGCATTTATTGTTGATAGGTTTTCATTGAATGGCATGGATAGTATTATATACAGCGGCACAAAAAGCGCTGTATACGCAACTCAAAATAAAGCCAAAGCCTATGTTTTTGGATGGAGCGCTAATGCTGCCATAAAACTAACAAAGCAATTGCAAATAGATGGAATGGCAACTTATACCAAAGGCAAATACACCGACCAAAATGGCATTGAAATGCCTTTAGATCATATCCCTCCATTTTTTGGGAAAGTTTCCATTAAACATACGGCTACTATTTGGAATGCTAGTATTTATGGCCAATTTAATGGATGGAAAAAAATGGTAAATTACAATCCAAATGGAGAAGACAACCAACAATATGCCACACCAGAAGGGATGCCTAGTTGGTATTCATTGAATACCAAGTTTGAATTGAATACGGGCAAACAATGGCAAACACAAATTTCATTAGAGAATATTTTTGATAGGAACTACCGCTATTTTGCAAGTGGTATTTCTGCACCAGGCAGAAATTTGTCAATAGCGCTAAGAAAATCATTTTAACCCCCTATACCCCTCCCTTTTATTAGCCCGCTTATTAAACTAAGCGGGCTTTTTATTACCTTGCAGCATGGAAATTACAAAAGCCAGTTATTTGGTTTCGAGTCCTAGTTTTGACAACTGTCCAAAGCCAGATAGACCCGAATATGCATTTATTGGACGAAGCAATGTGGGTAAGTCTTCGTTAATTAATATGATTACAGGCCAGAAGAGTTTAGCCAAAACATCTGGCACGCCTGGTAAAACGCAACTGATCAATCATTTTGAAATAGAAAGTACACAAAAGGCAAAAGCACCAAGAAGTAAATGGTTTATTGTAGACTTACCTGGATATGGCTATGCAAAACGGTCTCAAACAGACAGACGACGTTGGGAACAAATGATTGAAGGTTATTTTAAAAAAAGAGAAAACCTCGTACAAGTTTTTGTACTCATTGATAGTAGACATGGTCCTCAAAAAAATGATTTAGAATTCATTAGCCAATTGGATAGTTGGGGAATTGTATTTACGCTCGTGTTTACTAAAATTGACAAAGAAAAGCCAGGCGTTGTAAAAAGAAATATAGAAAGTTTTTTTAGTGTGCTAAAAGAAACTTGGCAATTTTTGCCAAGGCACTTTGTAACAAGTGCCGAATTAAAAACAGGTCGTCCAGAAATTTTGGCATTTATTGACACATGCAATGAAGCAGCCGCATCAGCCAAATAACACTACATTATTATGAAATTACTCGTGACCTATTTAAAACCTTATAAAGGACTTGTGCTTTTAGCACTTTTGCTTGCAGGTATCAACCAAACTTTTTCATTATTTGATCCCATGATTTTTGGGAAATTGATTGACCAATTTGCCAATCATGCTAAAACCAATGCAGACGGTAGTTTTAGAACCGAAAACGAGTTTATAAAAGGCATTATGGGTATGCTATTTTTGCTTGTAGGCACTGCCATGGTAAGTAGGCTAGCAAAGGCTTTTCAAGATTACACCGTTAATGTAGTGATACAAAAATTTGGTGCTAAAATATTTACAGATGGCTTACAACATTCTATGCGCTTACCTTACCAAGATTTTGAAGATCAACGAAGTGGGGAAACACTTTCGATCTTAACAAAAGTAAGAGCAGATACCGAAAAATTTATTGGCTATGTAACCAATGTATTATTTGGCATCATTGTAAGTGTGATATTTGTATCTATCTATGCAACAAAACTACACTGGTCCATTGTTCCCATTTATTTGGGTGGGGCAATACTAATTGGTGCTGTAACCAATTTACTCAGTAAAAAAATAAAAGTTATTCAAAAAGCAATTGTGGGTGAAACAACCGCACTTGCAGGTACGACCACCGAAAGCTTACGAAATATCGAACTTGTAAAAAGTTTAGGCCTAACAGACCAGGAAGTAAAAAGACTCAATACCAATACCTATAAAATTTTAGGTCTAGAATTAAAAAAGGTAAAAAGCATTCGCTCCCTTAGTTTTATTCAAGGTACGCTCGTAAATTTTTTAAGACAGGTAATTACCTTTACATTAATGTGGCTTATTTACAGAGACGTTTTAACTGTAGGACAATTAATATCATTACAATTTTATAGCTTCTTTATTTTTGGACCTCTACAAGAAATTGGTAGCATTATTTTAAGTTATAGAGAAGCTGAGGCTTCACTCCATAATTTTCACAAATTAATGAGCCGTGAAGTAGAAGCTAAACCTGAACATCCTACCAAAGTGGGCGCTATTCAAACCCTTTCTTTTTCGGGTGTTTCGTTTCAGCACCAATCAGCACAATTTAAAGCACTTGAAAATATTTCATTTTCTGTAAAACTAGGGGAAACCATTGCCTTTGTTGGCCCTTCTGGTGCAGGGAAAAGCACCCTTGTTAAATTATTAGTAGGTCTTTACAGACCTCAAATTGGACATATCGAATACAACGGCGCTAAAGAAAATGATATTGATTTTGAAGAACTTAGAAATCAAATTGGATTTGTAACACAGGATACGCAACTTTTTGCTGGCACCATCAGAGAAAATCTAAGTTTCGTATTCCCAAATGCTACAGACGAAGAAATGATTATAGCACTTGAAAAAGCAAGTTGTCATTCTATTTTATCTAAAGCTCAACAAGGTCTAGAAACAATCATTGGCGAAGGTGGATTAAAACTCAGTGGCGGAGAAAAGCAAAGATTATCGATTGCACGCGCACTACTTAGACATCCACACTTACTCATTTTTGACGAAGCTACTTCTTCACTTGATAGTATCACAGAAGAAGAAATCACTAGAACCATTCATGCTATTTCTGAAGAGCGTGAACAAATTACAGTCATGATTGCACATAGGCTAAGCACTATCATGCATGCCAATAGAATCTATGTTTTAGAAAAAGGACAAATTGTTGAAACAGGCACGCACGAAGCACTCTTGGCAGAAAAAGGACTTTACTTTGCGATGTGGCGCCAACAAATTGGAGAAAGAAAAGTAACGCGTTAACAAGCGCTTGTTACTCTTTACCAAATTTCTTTTTAAAATATTCGATCACCGAAGGATCTTCTAGTCCTTCCATGTCACTAAGCTCAAGTTCAAGCGCTTTGGTACTTAATTGTATTTCTAAAAAAGAAAGCAATAAAGAAGCTGAAAAAGAAACCAAGCTTAACGCGAAAATAATATTTGCAGCAAGCATGAATTGAACATAAATCAGGTACATGCAAAGGATACATCCCAAAAATGTTACCACGCCTAATGCTTGCATATTTTTGATGAGTTTGAGGCGGTAGCGAATATTTTTTATTTGTCCGTGGATGATATGCTTTTGCTCCTGATTCTGGTATTTATCATGCAAATTTCTAACCCTACTACTAAGTGCTAAAAAGCGGTTGGTATAAGCCAGCATTATTAAACTGATGGCTGGAAAAAGTAAGGCCGGGGTATTGAAGCTAATTTCCATACCGCAATTTACAATTACTTTAGATTATAATGGAAGGGGATATTTATTTTCAAATTAACAGAGCGCCCCATATCAAAAACACCCGTTCTGCCAGTTACGGTATTAAGCGCAGTGTATTTAAGTCTACTCAAATGGCTTTGATAGGCCTCATTGGTTATATTATTAGCAGTTAAGGCAAATGAAAATGCCGTTTTATTACCAAATTCAACACTGCCTCCTATTCCAACATGCAGCAAAGAATAACCTGGTGTAATGGTTTCGGTATCAAACCCGGTAAAAATGGTTTTTTGATTGGCGGTTTGGTCTAGCTCTATTTTTACATAAGCATCCCTAAATGTTTTCCATTTTTTCATATCCGCCCTTAATTCTGATTGGAGTTTAGCTGGCGGCATAAATGGAATATGGTTACTGCCATCTATTGCATGATTAAACCTACCGGATACCACCGAAAAAGTATTTTCAAAATGTAACCAATCGAGTGGATGCGGATGCACATCAAACCTTGCTTCAAAGCCAATAAGCGATGCACCGGTTTGTCTAAAAGTAACCGCATTTAAGTCTTCTCCATTGATATGAACTAGCGAATCAGTACCCGCCTTATTTGCTAGCTTGCTATAAAAAATATAATTAGTGATATTATTATAAAACCCTGTAAATGAAAAACCAATATGATCATTGTTATATTCTAGACCCAGATCTATTTGCAATGAGGTTTCCGAATGCAAATTAGGATCTCCATATTCGTATCGATTAGTGCCTTCATGGGTTCCATTGCTAGCAAGTTCAGAAACCGTTGGCGCCCTATAACCACGGGCTAAATTTAGTTTTACAATGGTCGTATTAGAAGGCTCATAACTCACGCCAACACTTCCACTCACATTAAAAAGCTGCTTGTCAATTGCTGCAAATTTTTGATCAATACCCTCATAATATGCATCTCCTTGCACAGATCTATAGTCTGATCTTAACCCACCACTAATGGTTGTTTTTTGCGCAAACGTTTTTTTGGTATAATAAAATATACCTGCATCAAACTGCTTGTAAGCAGGTATCAAAACTTCTTCTGCTTTATTTTTATTTTCTTGTTGCATGCCATTGAGTCCTATAGACGTTTTCCATCCATTTTTTTCAGGTGCATGGTATTGAAGCGTGTAGTTAATGGTTGATAAATCAAAATAAAGTGCAGGCGTTGTTGGAGTCTTATAGTCTGCAAATTCTTTTCGTTGGTTTCTTTGATAAGCAATGTTAAAAGCCAGTCGGCCACTTGAAAGGGCTATATTATTGTCTGAGGCAATTTTAAAGTGATTGATTTTTTGACCAGGAAATAAAAAATCGCTGCTCGTTAGATCTTGATGCGTTGCAGTCCGCTCTGCAGCTGTGCCTGGATAAATTAAAAAAGAACCCGTTGTAGCATCACGCGCTCCTTCAATCATACCAACGTTTTGATCAAAACTACTTACGAGCAAATGACTATATCCCCATGATTTATTGAATCCTACATAGCCGCCCATATTTTTTTCTGAAAACCTGCTATTGAGTACTTTGCCATCGTATGCATTTGAATAATCTTTTGCATTTTTAGCAGTCGCATAAACGTTCCAATTGAACCCATTGTTTACATGCCCAGCTATGTTTGCGTTTGTACCCAAGAGCTGATTGTTACTCATATAGGTTTGCTGAAAATTTCCTTTGATGGTGCCATGTTCAACAGGCGTATTGGTTATTATATGTATAACGCCTGCCATCGCATCGCTACCATACAATAAAGAAGCAGGACCTTTTAAAAATTCTACACGTTGCACACTATATTCATCTATTTCGATCCCATGCTCATCACCCCACTGTTGACCTTCTTGTCTAATGCCATCATGCACCGTTACAATTCTATTATAGCCAAGTCCTCGAATGACAGGTTTTGCAATAGCTGGACCTGAAGAAAAGCTAGTAAGGCCTGGCACCATTTTGCTAAGTGCGTCAATAATATTGGTGCTGCTATTTTTAAATAATTCTGATTTTTTTACAATTGAAATAGGCTGTACCGATTGTTTTGTTTTAGTAGCACTTGCTACACCTGTAACAGTTACGTTTTCATTTTCTACAAATCTTTCTACAAGTGTAAAAACTTGGTAAGTATTTTCTTTGATAGCAATGGTAACTAAAACACTTGCATAGCCCTGAAATGAAACCTCTACTAAATAATTACCTACGGGTAAAATAGGCGTTGTAAATTTTCCTTGCGCATTTGAAACGGCACCCATTCTTGCCTCATGTATATAAATAGAAGCACCTACCAACGGCTTTCCTTTTGCGTCCAATACTAGACCCGATAAATTAGCGGCGATGGCTGAAAACGCAACAGCCAAAAAGAAAATACAAATTGAAAAAATGCGAAATCCATGTTTCATAGTTTACCAATTTTGCTACAATGTTGCAAATTTAAGTAAACAATCTCAATATTTGCAATAATGATGCAAATATTTAACAGCTACTTAACTAGTTAACCTTTAACATGGTATGAACCTGCTGTATCGACATATTTTGCAATCTAGCATAATAAACCCCAGATGGCAGGTTGCCGGAATCAAATACTACGGTATATGAACCAGCTGCATACTCACGATCCGTTAAATTGGTGATCACACGGCCAAGCATATCCATTACCTGAATTAAGGTATGGCCACCAGCCGTTTTAAAGGTAATCACCGTTTTACTCGTAAATGGATTGGGGTAATTGCTTACCAAATTTTCGCCCGATAAATTCACTGCTTTTTTACAAGCAGCTGCATTTACGAGTGGTAAGGTTTGAAAATTTTTGAGCATGATTTGTTGTAGATCAGTATCAGACACACAAAGCCAATTGGATAAAAGTGTTGCGTACACACTTCGAAAATCAAATTCGAAAGGCACATTGTCTCCTGCTCCAACAGTTGCACCAAATTTTGGTGTAGCACCCAAAACACCAGGCATAATATTTTTTCCAAAAACAAACAAAGGAGCTGCTGCACCATGATCAGTGCCAGAACTTGCGTTGGATTTAATGCGCCTTCCAAATTCAGAAAAAGTCATGCCTGCCACACGGTCATCAACACCCAAAAATTTCAAATCTTTTTGGAATGCTCTAATAGCATCACTCACCTTACCAAGTAATGATGCATGATTACCGGTGGCGGTATCTGTAGCATTTACCTGAACAGCATGTGTGTCAAAGCCTCCAAAATTAACCATATACACACGGGTTTTTAATCCGCCTTTAATAAGTCTAGCAACAATTTTTAATTGATCGCCTAATGAATTACTTGTAGGATAGGTAACCTGCGTAGGAACTTTAGCTGCCGCATCTTTAATAACTGTAGCATACTGCTGCGTTTGCTGCGCCACCATACGTAAAAAATTCAATTCTTTTCCAGCAGGTGTATTAGGCGCTGTGTCACGCACCCCATTAACTAGATTATAAAAACTAGAAGTATTGCTGATGCTCATACCCATGCTAACAGCAGGGCCCTGAAATGTTAAGGATGTTGCAGAACCAATTTGAATTGCAAGCGGATCTGACATGGATGTATTTGGATAACCATTTGGGAAATTAGGAAACTCGGAATCTAAATACCTTCCAGCCCAACCACTATTAATAACTGTATTGCTATCGCTTGCACTCATCCATATATCGGTAGCTCTAAAATGAGAAAAACTAGGCTGTGGATACCCAACCGATTGCACAATGTTTAATTCACCATCATTGTACATGGCCTGTAAACCCGTCATGGCAGGATGCAAACCCGCTTTTGTAACGCCGGCTAATTTTAAAACTTTATCTTCTGGAATATAAATATTAGAACGCGCATTTACATAATTGGCAAAATTATCGAACGGAATAACCATGTTTAAACCATCATTCCCTCCATTGAGTTGAATAATAACAAGTACATGATCATTGTCTACTGCGGCAGGCAATAGTAAGGATTGCGTAAGTGGATCCTCTGCACCAAAAGCTTTAAAGGAAAAGCCGCCAACTAGCGCTGGCATTACCACACCAACAGGGACTGTCTTTTTTAAAAAAGATCTACGTTTCATAGGGGGAAGTTTATGCTAATTGATATTCTGCTAGATTCATTAAATATTTAATCAGGTCTCTAATTTTTGTTCGAACCGTTGTTGTATTGGCAGTATTGGTTGGGGTTGAAATGTATAAATCCCATGCCTGCGTCCAATAAATATCTGTGCTTTGCCCACTCAACAAAATATCTTTTTTTACCTGTGCTTTGGATGCTGCAGAAATATCAAGTCCTAATAAACGGTCTGTTAATTCTGCAATAAAGGCATTGGGGTCTCCAGGATTTTTAAATGTAGTTGCGTATGCTAAAGGATCCAGCATAATTTTTTTACTATTATACGTGTAGCCACTTACAAGCATGGTATCAGTAAACTGATTACGTTTTGGAAGTGTATCACTGTTGATCCAAATTTCATAAAACTGCGGTTCTTGATAATATGCTTTCCATCCACTCACATCGGGTGGATCCCCAATATTTTGTTGCATATTACTAAGCCAACTTACCATGTAATTATAAAAACCATAATTGGTAAAATAATCGGTATCTGGTTGAAAGACAATGTCAGATTCTCTACAAAAACCAATCACTAAATCGGCGGGGCTTTTAATCATACAGCCTCTCGATAACACATCAAAAAAGTGTTCACTTTTTAATAGTACATTTAAAACTGGCTTTACTTCGTAATTATTTGAACGCAATAAATTAGCCATTGGCGTAATAACATTTTGCTCAACCATAGTATCTATATCATAATACACAAACCACCTGTAAAGCCTTCTGCATATATATTTTGCCACTTCGGGAGTGGTAAAAATCATATTTAATAAATCATCAATTTCTTGTGTGGCGCCAGCTGCGGTATTGCGTCCAGTAATGACCGTATTATTATAAAAAGCAGAAAATGTTTTATTGGTAGCATCATGTCTTGACACTGTAAAATAAGGGGTTAGCGTTGTTGCATTATTTAACCAACCCGTTAATACTTTTGCTGCCGCTTTTACATCTGCCTCGGTATATAATGAATCTGGGCCTTTACCACAACAAAAAAGTTCTTGAATTTCGCGTGCATAGTTTTCGTCTGGTGCGGCTACCGTATTGTATTGCCCGTTTAAATATACAAGCATGCCCGGATCAAAAGTGATGTTTCGAGTAAGTGTTTTAAAATTTCCAAGTGCGCTAGTACGTATTAAATTATGGTGCTTGTAAACATATTGCGCGTTTCCAATATCACTCGTTTCGGTTGAAAAATGATTGTGCCAAAACAGCGTCATTTTTTCGAGAATGCTCCTGTCTTGATTTATTAAATTACCAATCCACCATTTTTTAAAGGAGGCACGTCTATAAGTTGAAATGTTGCCGTCATTGTTGACATCATTGATCCATGTACTACCTGCTGTAATATTATTGTCCGGAACAAGCGTAGTTGCTGCTACTACATAATCTTTAACCGGAGGCGCCGGTAACGGCGCTGTAGGATTGAGCAGTTCATCCACGACCTGAACCATGGACTTACCAGAAAAGTATGCCATATCTGCTTTGGTAACACCAAATAGGGTACGTCTTAATAAATGTCTTAGTTCGGGTGCACCAAAACTACCCGTAAATGGTTGTAAACCAGTAGTTGGCGGGGGTGTAAATTCGGTTAATCGGCTCTTTTCCATGGTGTTTGGGGGTATTTACCAAATAAATAGGAAGTTAAATTACAAAATTTATACGAAAAACTTATTTTCTGTGAATTATTTTTAAACTAAATTAGGGGTACCATCAAACCAATTGAATGACCGAACAAGCTATCATTGCGGGTTGCCTACACAACGACGCGGCTGCACAAAGAGAGCTATTTAATACTTATAGCCCTAAAATGCTAAGTGTATGTTACCGGTTTGCACACAATAGAGAAGATGCAGAAGACATGCTGCAAGAGGGGTTTATAAAAGTTTTTACACAAATTCATACGTTTCAAAACAAAGGCTCATTTGAAGGATGGATCAGACGTATTATGGTTCACACCAGTATTAATTTTTTAAAGAAGTATAAAAAATTTACTGAAAGTTTAGATTTAACCAGTGCAGAAAACTTGGCTACACAAGAAGAATCGATTGCATCCATCATGCAATCAAAACAAGTAGTAGAGTGTATTCGACTATTACCTATTGGCTATAAAACAGTACTTAATTTATTTGCCATTGAAGGATATAGTCACAGAGAAATAAGTACCCTACTTGACATTGAAGAAAGCACGAGCAGAAGCCAATACACAAGGGCCAAAACTATGCTTTCAAATATATTAATTAAGAAAAGAATTATTGAGGCACCCAAAGAGAATTTTGAGCTGTTGTCGGTAATACAAAAATAAGCTTACGAAGCGGGTAGATATGGAAAAGAGGAATCAACTAGATGCATTTGAGGAGTTTTTACTGGACGAAGTAAACGAACACAAGATGTACCCATCTGGACGTGTTTGGAATAATATTCGTACAGAAGTCCAAGGTAAGCACTCATGGCCAGCCCTTACCATCATTGCCCTAACGATACTTTCAGCGCTTACCATTTCTACCTTTATTAAGACACAAAAAACAGCAATGATATCTCTTGCACCTACTATTTCTAAGCCGGTTGCCCCTACAAACAATCAAGAAAAACCTTTTACTACTTATCACTCAAGTGCTCAAATCATCGCTTCAAAAATAACAGTAGCTAATGGTCTTAACCAACCAATAAAAGGAGTAGCAACAACACAAAATGAGCCAGCTACAAAACGCAAAACTACAGATGTAATAATAAACTCCGCAAATAACATCGTAACTACTGAAGCATCAGATATCGTATCAGAAATTACAGCCAAAACGATCGAACCAGCTACTGTTATTGCAAGTAATGAGGCTTTCACCAAAACAAATACTATTTTATTGTTACCGGCGCTAATACAGCAACAAGTGAATAGCAATATTTCAAATATTACGCCAACGACAGCGCTACAAAAAAAGAAAAAATACAGTGTTCAGTTTTATGCAACACCATCAGCTTCCTTTAGAGCACTCAGCGATCAAAAAGTTAAGGAACTTATTCAACCTTCTTTAATTGCCATTCCACTAGCATCGCCAACTGTGCAAGCGCCTACATTTAACCAAGCCGTTAGACATAGGCCTGCCGTAGGGTTGGAACTTGGATTTGCACTCAGCTACCAACTTAACAATAAGCTACAATTTAAAACCGGGCTACAACTAAATATTAGACAGTATCAAATAGACACCTACGAATCTGCTGCAAATGCCGCTACGCTTTCTTTACTGAGTGGAAGCAGGGTTCAAACGGTATCAGTCATGTCTAGTTATAACAATAATGCCGGTTTTAGAACCGCACAACTAGATAATAAAGTTTACCAAATTGCTTTGCCTATGGGACTAGATTACCAATTGGTACAATTTAAGAAATTTGGTATCCATACACAAGCATCTATTCAGCCTACTTATAATATTAACAAAAACGTTTACTTGCTTTCTACCGATTATGCGAATTATGCAGCAGGTAACGACTATGTGCGCAAGTGGAATATCAATACAAGTGTTGGTCTTCAATTTAGCTACCAAAAGGGCAATACCATTTGGCAATTAGGTCCACAAATCAGGTACCAATCACTGCCTACATATACCAACCCTTATCCAATTAAAGAAAATTTGATTGATTACGGTTTCCGAATAGGTTGGAGCAAACAGTTTAAGTAATTTTACAGCATGAAATCAATATTCATGGCATGCTTAGTTTGCATGATGGGCGCCGCCTGCAGCAATAATAATGCGCCCACAAATAGCAACAACACAAGCGCTGACACCACAAGGTTTTACCCAATTGCAAGTTATTTTAATGACCAACTAAAGCAATTTGATAGCGCTGGTACGATATATAATATAGTTACAACTGAGGGAACAAAAAAAGATAGCATCATAGTTAAATTTGAATCGATCCAATCACTTGCACAATCATTTATTAACGCGGATATAAGCGATAGTATCCAAAAAAAGAATTACAAAGAATCAGTGTTTAGAGACGCCGAGACAACCAGTTTTAATATCAATTACACACCAATCAGTGCCTCCGTTACAGTAAAAAATATTGATATTTTAATGGATGAAAATACATCCCTCGTAAAAAGAATATTTATAAGAAAACAATACCTCAATAAAGATACAACCTGCACAGAACAATTAAGCTGGAAAACAAATGAGGGCTTTACTACATCTATAAGTAAAGAAACCAATACTGGATTTTTACTCAACAAAACGATTGTTGTTCGCGTTATACATCCATAAATGACTCAGGAGCAGTACCAACAAATAGCACACAAATTACCCGCAGACCCAGGTATCTATAAATACTATGATGCCGTTGGTACGCTTATATATGTAGGTAAAGCGAAATGCTTGAAAAAGAGAATTGCTTCCTATTTTACAAAAAATCAAAATAGTTTTAAAACCATTGAGCTTGTTCAAAAAATAGATCGTATCGAATTTACCATTGTTGATTCGGAGCAAGATGCGCTATTACTCGAGAATTCACTTATTAAGCAGTACAAACCTCGTTACAATATTTTATTAAAAGACGACAAAGGCTACCCGTATTTAGTCATTAAAAATGAAAGGTTTCCAAGGGTTTTTTCTACATGGAAAAAATACAATGACGGCTCCACCTATTTAGGCCCTTTTACTTCTAAAGGTACCATTAGAGAAGTGCTAAGTTTTGTGAAACAATTTATACCTCTGCGTACTTGTAAACTCAATCTAAGCAAAGAAAATATTGAAAAAAATAAGTTTAAAACTTGTTTAGAATACCATTTAGGTAACTGTCTAGCGCCCTGTGTTGCGTTACAAACAGAAGCAGATTATCTTGAAAGCCTGGAGCAATTAAAAAATATGCTAAAGGGTAATATGAACCAACTGATGGTTCATTTAAAAAAAGAAATGCAAGGACACGCCGAGGCGCTCGATTTTGAAAAAGCAGCAACACTAAAATATAAAATGGACCTCTTACTCATCTACCAAGAAAAATCGGTGGTGGTAGGCAAGCACTTTTCAAATTTAGACGTGTTTTCGATTATTAAAGACGGCAAACTAGCGTATGTCAATTATTTGATGGTACAAAATGGGAGTATTATACAAACGCATACTGTTCCATTAGAAGGGAAACTAGATGAACCTGAAGATGAACTACTATGTTTTGCTATCGAAAGGCTTAGGTCCGATTTTAATAGTTTAAGTAACGAAATTATTGTTCCCTATCCTATCGAATATTTTGACAAAGACATCACCATAACGGTTCCAAAACTTGGTGACAAAAAAAAGCTACTAGACCTTTCCATCAAAAATGTCACTTACTTTACCAGAGAACTACAACTTAAAAAAATATTACAACTAGAAGGTAAAACGGTATCAGAAAAAAAATTGGTACTGAACGAACTTCAATCTTATTTACACT
This sequence comes from Sediminibacterium sp., assembly GCA_040403595.1. Lineage (GTDB taxonomy): Bacteria > Bacteroidota > Bacteroidia > Chitinophagales > Chitinophagaceae > Sediminibacterium. The sequence goes on from JBBAKI010000001.1 coordinate 125,150, forward strand.
TACAAGAAACCCCAACCCATATCGAGTGTTTTGACAACTCCAATTTTCAGGGAAGCTTTCCGGTTTCGGCGATGGTGTGTTTTAAAGATGGCGTGGCTAGCAAAAAGGACTACCGCCATTTTAATGTAAAAACAGTGGAGGGTATCAACGATTTTGCCACCATGAAAGAAGTGGTATATAGGAGGTACAAACGGGTACAAGAAGCCGGAGACCCAATGCCACAGCTGATTGTAATAGATGGTGGTAAAGGGCAGTTAAGTGCGGCACTGGAAAGCATTGAAGCGCTAGGACTCACTGGTAGCACAACACTAGTAGGCCTTGCCAAAAATGAAGAAGAACTATTTTTTGCAGGTGATAGCCAATCTTTAAAACTACCATGGGATAGTGATAGTTTAAAACTACTAAGAGGTATTAGAGATGAAGTGCACCGTTTTGGCATTACCTTTCATAGAAACAAAAGATCCAAAGGCACATTTACAACAGCGCTAGAAAATATTGAAGGAATTGGACCAGCTACAAGAGAAACATTACTCAATCATTTTAAATCGGTAATCAATATCAAAAAAGCGCCCTTTAAGGAATTAGCCGATTTAATTGGCGCAAAAAAAGCAGACGCAATTCAAAAACATTTTACTGTAACCGCATAAAAAAAGGGACCTTTTACAAAAAGTCCCTTTTTTTATATATCGTAATTACTAATAAGACCATAGGCTTTGTTCGTAATTAAATATTCGAGTTTTTATATTTTCTCCTTCCAATAATCTAAAGAGTGGATTATTAATAATCAACTCTTGAATGTATTTATTTTTAGGATTATCATAACTTGTTTTTACAATTCGGCCGGAATATCTATGGTCTTCAAATAAAGCATCCCAAGTACCTCTGGCTGCATAACTATTAGGATTGTATACTTTTTTTACTGCTAAAATATTACGCAAATCAGGATAATGAATCCAAAAAAGCTCTTGCTGTGTTTGTGTTTTCTTCTTAGTAACTTTATCAGTTTCAGTAATGGTGGCAACAGGACAAATTCCAATAATTCTTGTATACAACCTACTCGATTCTTTATCAAAAATCCACTGCTCTTTTAAACGGAATGTATATATTGAATCAACTTTTAAACCTTTTGTTTTATCAAAAGTATAGACAGTATCACTAACTCTTACCCCAGGCCTATCAGGATCCTCGTCATAAACGGTCATTTTCTTTGGTCCGTTAATCGCCGAAATAATATCATCAAATAATTTACGGCTGGTAAATCTATCCCCAGTAAACGCCCAAATACTATCATTTTTAATAGCATTGAGAAGGATTGATAAGAAACGCTGGTCTCCTGAATTATCTTCTCCTTCATACATGAAAGTTTGGTTAAACTTTTCTCTAGCATCAATATCTCTCCATATAAATTCAGAAAACAGCCAGTCGTCTTCTCTTAAAAATTCGTAATCTAGGGCAAGAACTTTTTTGTTAAAAGCCTTAACGCTATCACTTAATTTATAATTATCTGTTGCAAATTCACCCCTTAATGATTTTGGTACTTTTTTTTCTAATTCACCTCCATCCTTAGTCAAATCTCTAACTGTACCTCTGACAGTAGTATCTTGAACAGGTCCAGGGGGAACAATAGGAGGAGGTATTGAACCAGCTAAAGTTGATAGCGGAGCCTGAAAAATAGGAGATCCAGTTCCAGAGCCGGCAGATGTTTCATTTACAGAATATTTTGCCGTCCAATACTTGGTTAGACCTGCAGGTGCAGATGGGAGCCAATTTCTAGAAAGTGAACTGAAACTTTTAGTGCTAAAATTGTATAATGTTGCTGCAGGATTTGCGGGCGCAGTTGTAGAACTAATTTGATAATAAACAATCCCTTCATCATACTGAAGGGGAGTAGGGGCAGTCGTAGTTGTAGCACCAAATCTTCTTTGTGCCGAACTGCTGAAGCAAATGAATGCAACCAAAGACAAGCTTAAAAGTATTTTTTTCATCACCTATTAATTTATAATAACATAAATGTTAAATCTTGATTTAAAGTTCTTATCCCATCTGGTCCTTTTACCTTAATCTCTGTAAAAATCACACTTGTTCCTTTTGTGCATTTTGACAAAATACCGCTTGCTTGGGCAGATCTGAAGCCACCACCAGGACAAGTAGCAATACCCCTTGACATAGAATAATTTTTTCCGCCACTAGCAACAATTGTAAAACCTACAACCTGGAATTTAACACCATCGAAAACGAAATCAGTCGGTGATGCTTCAGCAAATCCTGGATTACCTATTAAATCATCAGCTCCAATATCTCCTCCATTTAAGCCACCAATTAATTTAGGAGTAGGGTCAGGTATTCTTCTAACAGGTATTTTGATAGGGGATATTGAAGACTTTCCGTCACTTGCTGTAACTATTGCATCAACTTTTGGAGTGGTTGCGTTTATGATATAAGTTCCTGCACCAGTTTGCTTTACAGTAATGCCAGGCCCAGATACATTTACGTTTAATTTTGTTGATCCCCCAGCTCCTGTCACACTCAATGGATTGTCTAGTCCTACATAAAAAACACGAGTTTTGTCTGTAGAAACGGTTAAACCAGCCGCAACACCTACCGTGTATTCAACCACTTTGGTTTCACTTTTTGTTACTCCTTTTAAATCTTTGTAGGTTACCGTAACTCTTTTGCTGTAAGTGCCTGGTGCACCAGCCGTTAACTTGTACTCGGCAACACCACTGCTATTAACAGAGGCAGATGCGCCATCTACAGAAACACTCGGTAAAGCTGTTTTACTAAACGCTCCTACGCCCGCAGTAATGGTTAATTCTTCGCCAGGATAAAGTTTATTTGCACTTCCTAATACCATTACACTTTGATCTGTTGGAGGATTTGGAAGACTACCTACTTTTTTTAGAAAATAGTCAACAGCTTTAGCTTCCGAGTTTCTTACATCATTCTGAAACTTACTTAAAATAGTTACAGCAGCAATTGTAGGTGTCATATGAAAATACAAATAAGACCAATTTGCTTTTGCTTCATCTGGCGTACTTTCACTAGCTTGGGGAAGCGTTAAATCAATAGGTAAGCCGTTTTGTATATCAGCTTTCATTGAATCATTGATTTGTAAAAGTTGGTCTTTGTAGGCCTTTAGTTTTGCAAGCAATTCTTTTCCTTTTCCTTTTCCTTTTCCACTTTCACCTTCTTCCACCAATAAACGCGTTGCAGCATCTAAATTATCAAAATTATACTCTTCTTCTCCTTTTTTATTCTTTGTAAAACCAGATTCTTTTTTTAATTCTTCTTTAAGACCTTGTATATAATTATATACATCATCAGATAAAGTTTTTGCTTTTTTTGCTAATTGTTCATAATAAGCAGCTTGGTCTCTTTTTTCTGGAAGTTTAGAATAATCTTCAAAAAATTTAAAGGCCTGACCATTTTGATTTTCAGCTTGCGCTGTCGCTATATTTAAACTGCGGTCTACAGTTTTAAATGCATTTAAAATTTCGGCCGAAACATTCAGTGCCAATAGTGCAGTAAGCACTAGGTACATCATGTTAATCATTTTCTGCCGCGGTTCCTTAGGTAGTGACATATTGTACTATTTAGGTAATCTTATTAATAATGAGTGATAAATCTTGGTTGGTTACTATCTACCCTGCATGGCAGTTAACATGTTACCGTATACTTGATTTAATTTACCCAAATTATTAGCAAGGGCACCAATTTGTTCTTTTGCTCTTAATGCATCTTCTGCAGTTCCGTTCATCGCTTCAGAAGCTTGCGCTAATTTGCCATAGAACTGGTTGAGTGCTTTAAGGTGGTTATTACTTTCTTGTAATTCAAGTTCATAAATGGTATTTAATGAACCTAAGTTTTTAGCCAAGCCTTGTATTTGTTTGTGGTATTCGTTGGTGCTATCAGAAGCCAAAGAAATACTACCTAAAGAGTCTGTCGCTTTTGTAGCGGCGTCTTTAATAGAGCCAAGCGCTATAGCTGCTTCATTTGTTTTAGCAGAAAAATCAGAAGTAGATTTTACAACATCGCCAATTTGACCAATTTGATCGACAGTGGTGCCTAACTTTTGAAAGCTTGTACTAAGCTTAGATAAATTTTCTTGTGTTAAACCTGCATTCGCAAATAATGAATCAAATTTTTGAACCATTTCCTTTACAATAGATTCTGGTACTTTACCAACGACCTCAGTGGTGCCGCCGCCGCCGCCATGTCCTCCTTCAGGAGGTAAAATTGCATAGATCAAAAAGATAATGGCTTCTGTTGTTAAACCAATTTTAAGTGCCCAATCAGCCCATGATAAGTGAAGAATTTTTGCCATTGCACCAAAAATTACCACAGATGCACCGGTACATACAAAAACGTTTACAAGTCTCATTGTTTGTTGTGCTGGTAAGCCAAAGATTTTTTCTTGTTGAGCTGAAGACATGGTTAGAATTTTTATTTTTAAAAAAAAGTTTGATTAATTTGTTTATTGAATTTTTAGACCTTTACTTGAAGATTTAGGAGCTAAGTCAATTACGGTTCTGAAGCCGATATATGACTTTGCAGTGTCCTGGTATTCGTAAGCGCGTGCACTTACTTGTAAAGCGTTACCAACGTCTTTCCAACTTCCGCCTCTGACTACTTTACGTTTCATTAAAGGTGGTGCATCATCAGCTGCTTCAATTCTAACATCAGGACTTAAATCAGACATAAAATTATAAGATCCTTCATAAAAATAAGAAGAGGTCCACTCTGCTACGTTACCAGACATATTGTACAAGCCATAATCATTAGGCCAATATGCGTCTGCTCTTACAGTGTAATGAGCCCCATCCTCAGAATAAATACCTCTACCTGGTTTAAAGTTGGCCAATAAACAACCCTTTTTGTTTCTCAAATATGGAGAACCCCAAGGAAACATTGAATTGGTGCGTCCGCCTCTAGCTGCATATTCAAATTCTGCCTCTGTAGGCAATCTAAAATCACCTTCTACAGCATACTTTACTTTTCCTTTTTCAAAAAAAGTATTTTGTAAATGTGTTCTCCAATGACAAAAAGCAACCGCTTGCTTCCAAGTAACACCTACAACAGGGAAGTTACCATACGCAGGGTGTGCATAATATAATTTTGTTAACGGCTCATTGTAAGAATATGAATAGTCTCTTACCCATACAAGTGTGTCAGGGTATACAGGGACAGGATAGCTCACAATTTGGTCACGCCCTTTTTGGGTTGGATTATTTTTATTGATTTTTGCTGCGGCAGCTAAGTCAAAATACCGAACAGCATAGATTAAATTTTCAGGATCAATTGCCAACTTTCTAGTTAATTGATTCTCATATGTAAGCCCATTTAAATTAGCTAGTTGCTCAGCATCGTATGTGTATTTTGAAGCTTCTTTCCAATAAACAGCGGTAGTGTCTGAAGGATTATTCAAACCAATACTCTTAGTTACTTTATATGCTAAAGAATCCCTAACCCAGTTTACAAACTGACGATATTGGTTATTCGTGATTTCAGTGGCATCCATCCAAAAACCAGGCATAGCAACCATTCTGTTACGATTGCTAAAACTAAAACTAACGTCTTCGTCGTTTGGCCCCATGTGAAAAGACCCTGGACGAATATATTTCATGCTTATAGGGCTCCCCATATATTGCTTTACAGCAGGGGCAACACCATGCAACTGCCCGTCATCAGGCAAACCCTTTCCTTTGTTTTTTCCAAAGAAGCAAGAAGTTAAACTCAACGTAAAAAACGCCAAGGTAATTGTAGTTAAATATCCTTTCATCTGATCTGTGTGATTTATAACAGTGACAAATATATGTTTTGAAACGACAGAAACCTGAGTTTTAGCGATTAAAAACCAATAAATTTAATGACCCAGGGTAAAAATCTATTCAGTAGTAAATTTTTTAATGTTTCACTGTTTTGCCTGAGGGGAATGGCATAAACTGAACTGCAAAATAATTGATTACATGTTACACAATTGCTAAAAAACTGTCAAAATTAGTTAGCTGATGCAGATGGCAGGCATGATTTTCACACAATTGAAACGTAACTCGTTGATTATCAATGATTTTATCTTTTATTGCTAAAATACCTGTTGAGTAATTTTCTGAAATATTTAAGATTAGGTTGGGTCTAAAAAGAGGGAGTACCACATCTAAATAGGGCAAAACACCGGGCCCAATTAGGGTTAATTCCCTTGTTCCAACCAAATGGTATAGTAAAACGCTCACCCAAACCCCAAAAGAACCCGGGTGTTTGGTTATGGCAGGCAAAAGCGACAAACAGGTTTGCTTACTTAAGGACAAATACTTGTCTTTGCCGTATACGACACCCAAATGAAGTAGGTTACTTGCCATTACAGCATTGCCACTTGGGGTGGCGCCGTCATACACTTCTTTTTTCCTTAGAATTACATCTGTTTGCGCATCATGGGTGTAAAAGTAGAATCCAGTTTCCAGCTCTATAAAATGAGCATTCACATATTCAGCAATTTCTCCTGCCTTTTCCAGCCAGTGCAAATCACCAGATACTGTTTGCAACTGAATCAATGCTTCCATCAAATAGGCATAATCGTCTAAAAAAGCAGGCATTTTTGCAGTTCCATTTTTGTAGGTATGAAACCAACCATCATTATTTGAATCTTTAAAATGTTCAAATAAGTGCGTCATATTTTGTTGCGCACGTACTAAATAACTTTTATTTCCAGTGGCCGCATAAGCTTTACTAAAAGCCGTATTCATAAGCGCGTTCCAACCTAGTAGTTGCTTATCGTCTGTTTGAGGACGTATTCTTTTACTACGCTCCTGCATCAAAACAGTATTACAGTTAGTAATTATTTGCAAGAGCTCCACTTCCCTAATACCAACACTTTGCGCTGCAGCACCCGAAGATTGTGGTGTATGTAAAATATTGGTATGCTCCCAATTGCCATTTTCTGTTACACCATAATACGCCATGTACACGGACGCATCATTTTTTAGTAATGCAATTATTTCTGATGCCGACCATGTATAAAATTTTCCTTCCACACCTTCGCTATCTGCATCAAGTGCACTGTAAAAACCACCGTCACTATCAAGCATTTCTCTTTCAATAAATTGGAGCGTTTCTACAATTGCTTTTTTGTAAGATTCTTTCTTTGTTAATTGGTAGGCTTCTGATAAAGTAGTTACTAGAAGCGCATTATCGTATAGCATTTTTTCGAAGTGAGGGGCTAGCCACTGCACATCGGTGCTATACCTCGAAAACCCACCACCCAATTGATCATAAATACCACCTGCAATCATTTTATCCAAACAAACTAAAGCATGTTCTAATGACGATTTGTGTGTAGGATTAAAATAATGGTACCGTAATAAAAAACGTATCGACGCTGTTTGTGGAAATTTAGGAGCGCCGCCAAAGCCACCCCAAACCGTATCTGCTTGCATTAATAACGTTGATACTGCCGCATTCATATCAGCGGATGTTAGCGAAGCGGATGCCGCTGCATCTTGTTTACCAAACGCATTGGAACTCAATAAGTGCTGTGTTAATTTTTGTGCTTGCGCATCTATTTCATCCCTATTTTCTTTGAACCCTTTTGATACGCCAAGTAATACATCTTTCCAACTGGCTCTATTGTGCATGGGCTCGGGTGGGAAATAAGTACCGCCATAAAAAGGTTTTTTGTTAGGCGTTAAAAAAACATTGAGGGGCCATCCCCCACTACCTGTCATGGCTTGCACGGCGTCCATATAAATATGATCTAGATCGGGCCGTTCTTCTCTGTCAATTTTTATGTTGACAAAATTTTCATTCATGATGTTAGCAGTAGCCATGTCTTCAAAACTTTCACGCTCCATTACATGACACCAATGACATGCTGCATAACCAATACTTACCAAAATGGGTTTGTCTAATTCAATCGCTAATTGCAAAGCCGCTTCACCCCATGGATGCCACTCCACTGGATTATAGGCATGTTGAAGTAGGTAAGGACTTGTTTCCTCAATTAATAAATTGGGCTTTGAATGAGGTGTTTGCAAAAAGATTATTTTTTTGCGACAAGTGATTGTAAATAGTGATCCAGTGCTGCTACTAAACTTGGTCGTTGAGGAGCTGGCGCTTTAATATCTAAACGAAGATTGGCGTCTTCCACGGCTTTAGAAGTATTGCTTCCAAATGCACCAATCACTACTTTATTTTGTTTGAAATCAGGAAAATTATCAAATAAACTTTTTACGCCGCTAGGTGTAAAAAAACAAATGATTTCAAACCCTTTTTTTGCAAATAAAGGTGTGATATCATTGCTAATACTGCGGTACATGAAAGCTAAATCAAAATTGCATTTATGTAATTTAAGCCAACCGCAAATGTCATTGTCCTGCTGATTTTCACTACATACATACATGAACTTTTCGTTTTCCTTATGTTTGTTAATAACATCTAACATGCTTTTACTAGTCCCATCTGCGCCGTAAAATACTTTACGCTTTCGGTATAAAATAAATTTTTGGAGATAGAGCGCAACCGCTTCTGTAATACAAAAATATTTTGTGTCTTGTCCTATCGAAACTTTCATTTCCTCGGCGGTACGAAAAAAATGATCGATTGCATTTCGGCTAGTAAAAATTACACCGGTATACGTAGCGGTATCAATTTTTTGTTTTCTAAACTCTTTAGCAGGGATGCCATCTAATTTAATAAATGGATGAAACACCAGTTCTACCTGGTACTTGCGCTCTAAATCATAATAAGGAGACTTATCACTTTCCGGTTTTGGCTGAGAAATTAAAATGCGCTTTGTAGCGACCGCCTTAACAGTTGTTCCCGTCTTTGATCCGATTTTTGCCATTCTACTTATCTAAGGTTGTGCAAAGTAAAAAAGTTCCGCTAATAAAATCCATCATTAGTTTATATAGAACTAACATAGGAAGTACTTCGCAGGTGCAAAGGTACAAGAAAAAATGGAAGGCGCTCACCTTCAAAGAGGCTCTTATGATTGAGAAGGAAACAAGATACCTATACACAAATAAGACAATGATTACAATTAAGGCTCCATTATAGGCAAAATCTTGAACAGCAGCTGGTGAAAAGGTCAATAACAAAATGGCAGGTATCAAAAAAACCCCCATCACTTTATTGGTTAAAAACACAATAAAGCTATAATTTCCAATGGCCTCCCGTTGGGCAAAAAGCCAACCAGAAAACCGCAGAAATAAAAACTTGAACAAATAAAGACCCGTAAATCCTAATGCTGCATAGGCTATACAGGTATAGAGTGATATGTCAACCCAGGCATTTTTAACAGCCAGCAAAGACACAAAAATGGAAGCGTTTCCAATAAATAAAATATTACTAAATAGGGATGCTAAATTATTTTGTTGAAGCTGTTCCCTCGTTTGTTTTTGTCGAATGGGGCTCTGAAATATGAGCACAAAAACATTGGAAAAATACTTAGGAAACGTAACCTTAATAAAAGCCAAAAAGAAAAGCATACCAATGATTAAATAAAATTGGCCGTCAAAATTGGTTGTAATATGTAGTTCATTGATTCTAAAAGAGGGCTTGGTTTGCATCGGCAAAAAAGGATGCGTCATAAACTTACGATACGAAGTAGTGTCGCGTATCGCTTTTTTTTTCTGAAGCATTAATAATGAATCAGAAGCTCTTTTTACACTATCTATATGGGGAGGGGTGGTGGTAGGTGCAACCGTGATAGAGTCGCTCACACTAGTTGTGTCAGGCTTTTGCTTTGCCAAAAGGCCAGTGCCCATCAATAAAAGCGGGACAAGAATCAATAAAAAAAGGGCAGGGCGGGCTTGCATGGTTACAAAAGTAAGGAGCTTCGCCTAACATCAACCGCATCCTAGCAACTATTTGGTAGATTTGCAACATAAACTCTTACATGGCAGGCATTTATATTCATATTCCTTTCTGCAAACAAGCTTGCCACTATTGTAATTTTCATTTTAGTGCCTCTACTCAGTTATTGGATAAAATGGTGAATGCTATTTGTAAAGAAATTGCCTTACAACAAGATTTTTTTAAAGATCCAAGTTTGGTAATTGAAACCATTTATTTTGGAGGCGGCACCCCTTCACTCCTTCCCGCACATGCTACAGCGCAAATTCTTACTAGCATAAAGCATCATTTTAATATAGACGCAGCTGCAGAAATTACATTAGAAGCTAACCCAGACGATATCACCCGAGAAAAATTGACAGCCTTTAAAACCATGGGTATTAATAGACTTAGTATGGGTGTACAATCTTTTATAGACGAAGACCTTGTTTGGATGAATCGCGCACACAGATCGGAAGCTGCAATTGAAGCCATTAGGCTTGCCAAAGAAGTTGGCATAACCAATATTTCGATAGACCTCATTTATGGTATCCCTACACTCACCAATGAAAACTGGATACAAAATATCAATAAAGCAGTTGCATTAGAAATTCAACATTTATCGTGTTATGCATTAACCGTTGAGCCAAAAACAGCACTGAGTGCACTCATACAGAAAGGTCAAAAAGAAGATATAGATACGGCTAAACAAGCGGCGCATTTTGATATCTTATCGAAGCTTTCAACTCAGGCTGGTTATGAGCAATATGAATTTTCAAATTTTGCTTTATCAGGCTTTAGAAGCAAACACAATACCAGTTATTGGCAACAAAAAAAATACTTAGGTATTGGACCATCCGCGCATTCATTTACTGGCACTACGAGGCAGTGGAATATTGCAAACAATGCTCTTTATATAAGTAGTATCGAAAATGATATAGTGCCATTTGAATCAGAAACATTATCAGAAGCAACCCAGTATAACGAATATATAATGACATCACTTAGAACCTTCGAAGGTTGCTCTTATGATTATGTGTTTGAAAAATTTGGCGAAACTGCACTTGCCAGAACCAAAAAAATTGCAGCACATTTTATTCAAAAAGGACAATTGCTAGAACAGGAAAACAATTTACAAGTAACGCAACAAGGAAAGTTTTTTCTAGACGGTATCGCCGCAGATTTTTTTGAAGTGTAGCCGAAAATAAAAAATTACAATAGTATTTTTTCTATTTCAGAAAACCCATTGGCAGCGTGTACATGCTTCCATAAAATTTGATAAATAGCAGTAGAGATAGGCATTTCAGCACCGTACGCTTCATTAATTTCAAAGATACATTTACTAGCATTATACCCTTCGGCAACCATGTTTAATTCGAGCTGAGCAGCTTTAACAGAGTAGCCTTTCCCAATCATGTTACCAAAAGTTCGATTCCTACTATACAAAGAATAACAGGTAACGAGTAGGTCACCTAAATACACAGAAGCATTGTAATTAGGAGCTACCATTTCTTTAGCCGCGCCTTCCGGGTGATCACATTTTTGTAAAAAATGAGCCATTTCACTCGCACAATTGGCAATATAAACGCTTAAAAAATTATCGCCGTATTCGAGACCATGTGCAATACCAGCACCAAGTGCATAGATGTTTTTTAATACAGAGGCGAACTGCGATCCATAAATATCTGTATTGACAACTGTGTTAATGTACTCGCAATTAAAATGCGCTGCAATAGCCTGCGCTGCTTCGTGCGTAGTTCCTGAAAAAGTTAGATACGACAATTTTTCGGCGGCCACTTCTTCGGCATGACAAGGACCAAGTAGTGTAAAATATTGATCGAGTGGAAAATTAAACTTGGTGTGCAGGTATTGATTGAGTAATACGTTGTGATCCGGCAAAATTCCTTTTACCGCAGATACAATTTTTTTGCCCGCTAATAAGCTAGCATCTATATCATCAAAAATAGAACTCACATACGCAGACGGAACTGCCACTACAATAACATCAACAGAAGTTATCAGCTCCTGTAAATTGTTGGTTAACTGAAGTTGTGCTTGGTTAAAATAAGCGGCGCTTAAATAATGTGGATTGTGTTTTCGTTTTTGAATATACTGGATAGTGTCGGAATTTCTAACCCACCAATGAATAGCATTGCCGTTATCCGTTAAGATTTTAGCAAGCGCTGTTGCCCAACTTCCACTTCCAATAATTCCAAAACGCATGTTGTTCTAAATTATGATTCAATCACAAACATACGAAATGATTTTTTATTCAAAATCCTAGTCTTTTTTCTTCTCTTCAAAGAGCTTGTCCTTGCTTACAACTTTTACAAGGCTACTGTCTTTAATGAGCTTGCTTACGATATTGTAAGGGCCGGTAATAACCTGGTCGCCAGCTTTAATGCCCGTTACAATTTCTATATAATTTAGATCTTGGATATCCGTTTTTACTTTTGCTTTTTTAACACGGTTGTCTTTTTGTAGCACAAATACGACTTCTTCTGTATCGTCTGCTTCTAAAGACTTTTTATCTGAGGCTGGAGCAGCTTCTTCTTTTTTCTCTTCTTTGCCAGCACTTACACCTGCTTTCGCTTCTGATTTGTCTCTTGTAGTAACCGCATTTAAAGGAATCGATAATACATTTAGTTTTGTTTTAGTTTGAATATCCGCACTGGCACTCATGCCTGGTCTAAACGGGAAACTATTGCCTGCAACGAGTAAATCTTGATAACTAGTTTGCAATAAACGAATATGTACTTTGTAGTTGGTTACTTCTGAACTTCCGCCTCCAGCTGCACCACCAGCAGTAATTGGATTGGCAATTTTATATACAAGGCCCTTAAACTTTCTATTGGTATACGCATCTACTTCTACTACTGCTGTATCGCCAATTTTTACTTTAGGTATATCATTTTCACCTACGTCAACTCTAATTTCAATACTACGCATATCTGCTACACGCATCATTTCTGTACCGGCCATTTGCGCAGTACCTACAACACGCTCTCCTTTTTTCACAGCAAGCAAACTTATAATACCGTTCATCGGTGCTACAAGTGTTGTTCTTGATAAATCTTTATTGGCACGCGCTAATTGCGCCTCTGCACCACTAATAGCAGCCTGGGTGCCTTTAAGGCCTTCTCTTGCGCCATTGTAATTGGCTTCTGCAGACCTGTACGCTTGTTGCGATTGTTCAAATTCTTGACGAGAAGTTACTTTGTCGTTATATAATTTTTGTTGACGGTCATACACCTGCTTTGCATTTTCAAGTGTTGCTTTAAGTCCTAAAATACTAGCCGATGAATTAGCTAACTGCGCACGAGCTTGGTTCACACCAGCAGCAACTTGATCGCGCTGTGTAGAATAAATGTCTGCGTAAATACGCGCCAACACTTGACCCTTGGTAACGCTATCCCCTTCGTTTACGTTTAACTCAACAATTTCTCCACTGATATCTGGACTCACTTTTACTTCAATTTCTGGATATACTTTACCACTTGCATTAACGGTTTCAATGATCGTACGCATGGTTGCTTTTTCGGCAGAAACGGTAAGGCCGTCTTCTTTACCAATAACGCCCGCTTTTTTAAGCGATACAAACAAAACAATTAAAACAACAAGTGCAATGATCGTCCAAAGTAATTTTTTATTCATGGTATTCTATTTCAAACTTTTTAAAAATGGATGAATGTACTATTAAAATTTAACGCCTTGGCCTTTATAAAACTCAAGCACTTTTATTTTAAAAATATAATCATATTGGTTGCTTAGTTGTTGCACTTTAGCACGCAACAAATTATTTTGATTGGTTATTAAATCAAGAGAACTTAAAAGTCCTACTTCATATCTTTTTGAAGCAAAATCGTATGCCTTTTGCGCTGTTTCAACAGCCTTGCTGCTTGCATTTAATTTTTGCAATGCAGCAGTAGCGTTGTTGTAAGCGGTATAAATGTTTTGCTTTAACGTAATGTCTGCTTGCTCTTTTTGTAACTCTACATTTTTTACGTTGAGGTTAGCGCGTTGATACGAAGCCTTTGCTTGACCGGCGTTAAAAATAGGAATAGACAAGTTAAACCCTAGATTTTGACCAAAGTTGTTACTTAATTGTTTAGACCAACCATCCCATATTTCACTGATGTTTCGGTTGGTTTGATTGATTTTATACAATGGACTTTGTACATAATAGTCTTGACCTGCAATGGACACCCTTGAATCGTATCCTGGCACTGCTGGACCGTAGCCTAAAAAGCTTGCACCCGTTGTTTTTTTGAAAGAATTTGAAAAGTTAGACGCCAAATTGCCGCCCACACTTAATGTTGGATATTGTTGTGCTTTAGCCACCATCACCGATTTTTTTGCGGCTTCTAAACGAATGGCATTTGCTTTTTGTAAGGGCTGTGTTCCAAGCGCCATCTCATACACCATGGCAGGTTGTAATTCTGCAAAACTTGGAATTGGAATGGTATTGATATTTGGGGTAGCTACTTCAAATGGAACCGCAGGATCTAGGTTTAATAACCCTTGCAAATTCAAAATATTTTGCTCATACCCTGTATAGGCAGCAATATAATTACTACTGTCAGAAGCAAGCTGTACTTGAATTTCAGCTAAATTCAATTCAGGTAATGCACCAGCGTCTACCCGCTTTTTAGTAATTTCTAATTGCGTTAATGTTTGTCCAATTTGCACCTGTGTAATTTTTACTTGTTCTGCAGCAGCAAGCACTGTTAAATAAAAATTAGCAACGCTTAAAGAAATGTCATTGGCAATTTTATCAACGTCGGTAAGGGCCGCTTTTGCATTTAAATCAGCAACGGTTGCCGCGTTTTTTAAACTACCATAGTTATATAATTGCATGCCTCCAGAAAGGCCAAAGTTTTGGTATAAAAACTGAGTTGTCGAGAAAGCGTTGGTGGTAGGGTCAATAGATCTACCAAAACGCATACCTAGTCCAGAACTTCCGGATACCGAAGGGTACACGGCCAATTTGGACTGTTTGGCCTGAATAGCAGCAATTCTAGCTTGAATATCTGCTTGTTTAACAGATATGTTGTGACTGGTAGCATATTCTACACAACGTTCGAGGTCCCACTTTTCTGTTTGAGACTGTGCCTGTAATACCACAAAGGCAGCAAGGAGGGTAAATAATGATTTCATAGAACTGCAAAAATAATGCTTTCGGCGCCCCTTGCCTTAAAATTTAGACAGACGGAAAGAAAGGGGGTATTTTGGCAATTTATGGGTTATGAAGGGCGAATTTCTCTATTCACTAGCCTGAGGACCCGATTTTCGGTACCTAGCCGTGGCAAAATAGAGTACCATAAATGCAGCCAATACTGCAACACCCACCAATGCGGTTTCTGGGGTTTGTATGGCAATACTAATGCCTACAAACAAATAATTGGCTATAAAAAACAGAGGTATGAGTGGGAATAATTTCATTTTAAATATGCCCGTGCCATCTAGGTGCTTGGTTTTACTACGCAGTTTAAAAATAGCAGCGCTAGAAGCAACCATGCCAAAGCAATCTAAAAAGATGGTGAAATTTAAAATCTTCTCAAAAGTTTGTGCAAAAAATAAAATAACAATACATACTGCCGCAAAAATGGTTAATGAAAAAACGAGCACGTCTGTTTTTTCATCTTGTTTAGAAAATACAGCAGGGAGCGTTCCTTCGGCACTCATAGCATACATCACCCTTGGATTACTCATGAGCAGCGCATTCACATATGCTAGTACCCCAAAAAATAAGAAGAAAGAAAAAATACCAGCCGCTTTCTCACCAAATGTTTTTTGAATCAATACATATGCAATTTCTCGTTCGCCTTTCATATTGTCAAAACCAATAATCATGTAGTAACTAAAATTTGCAAGTAAATAAAGTGCAATAATAATAGCAATCCCTATAAAAATTCCTTTGGGTATAGTTTGCGATGGCCGCTCTACTTCGTTGCCAAAATTAATCGTTTGTTGATAGCCTCCATAGGTAAATGAAACCGCAATTAAACTAATACCAAAACTTTGAATCCAACTCATATTGGTAGCGGCTGCAACAGGTGCAGATGCAGCATGCAAAAGGGTTTCATGCGGAAAAAATAAGGCTGCAATGATTACCACAATCATCGTAATTTTTATAAGCATGAGTACGTTTTGCGCACGCGCACTCATTTTTAAACCACGCAAATTGATAAAATAAAAAATCAAAATAGCGACTACACTTAAGAGTGCTTTATCAATATCGGACCAGCTATGTCCAGGAAATAATTTAGCAATATATCCACTTCCAATAAGTGCCACGCCACTTAAACTAGCTGCGTTACTAATTAAGATAATACAGTTAATGGCAAAAGCAATACTTGGATGATACGCGTAAGAAAATACTTTATAGTAACCACCCGTAACCGGATAACGACTTCCAATTTCTGCATACGTTAATGCACCACACATGGCAACCAAGCCACCCACAATCCAAGCAGTAAAATACACGGAAGGTTCAATGGCATCTTTAGCACTGGTTGCTGCAGTTCTAAAAATTCCCATTCCAATTACAAGCCCCACCACAATCATGGTGAAGCTAAATAAATTCAATTTTTGTTTTGATTGCATAGATTACAGTATGGCCTTAAATGTAGTAAACTTATGGAAAGTTTTCAACGCTTGGTGCAAAACTAAAAAGGATACTATAGGAGGATATAAAAACAGAATGCCTACTTTTATTGTGTAATTGGTTTTCGAATTTTTCGGAATTAAAAGGGAAGCAAGTGTAAGTCTTGCGCTATCCCCGTAGCTGTAAACGCAACCATGCAACCAACACCCTAGGTCACTGTTCTATGCTAGAATGGGAAGGCCCGTTGGAAGCGCGTAAGCCAGAAGACCTGCCAGTCACAAACCATCATCCACGGCTTTCGGGCGAAAAGCATGGAATGTAAATGCTGTATCAGCGGCTATTTATGTTTCTACCGTTTTAACTCTTGAAAGCTCATTGTTCAAATTAAAAAAAACAAACAATGGGCAAAAAATTAATGCTCCTCACCTTGCTATTTTCAGCGAAAATGGTAAGCGCACAACAAGACACCACTATCCTCGACGAAGTTGTGGTGACCGCCAATAAAATGGCACAAAAACAATCTACCACCGGCAAAGTTGTTACCGTTATCACCAAATCTGATTTGGAAAAAATGGGTAACAAAAATTTAGCCACGCTACTCCAAGAACAAGTAGGCATTACAGTCAATGGCGCAAGCAACAATGCAGGTAGTGTACAAACCATTTTTACACGCGGCGCTTCGGGTGGAAGAACACTGGTATTACTAGACGGCATCCCTGTTAACGATCCTTCATTTATCAACAACGATTTAGACTTAAACCTCTTTGCTACAAGTAGTATTGAACGCATTGAAATTTGCAGAGGCGCGCAATCAACCCTATATGGTAGCGACGCTATTGCAGGTGTTATCAATATCATTACGACTAGTAAAGACATTCGTAAACCGTTACAAATGAATGCAAGCAGCTTATTGGGTAGTTTTGGTACGCAAAAAAATAACTTGCAAATAGCGGGCAAAAAAAATAAATGGACTTACGCTGCCAGAATAGCGCATACCAATTCTAAAGGATTTTCTGCAGCGAATGATACCACTGGAAAAAATAATTTTGATGCCGATTATTACAAGGGTCTTGCATTACATGGTCAAATTAACTACGCGGCTACCGAATATTTTTCGGTTAAGGCATTTAGTATGTACAACAAATACAAAGCTGGCGTTGATGCAGGTGTTTTTAAAGATGATAGAGATTTTACGATCCAAAATAGCAGCCTACTCGTAGGTACTGGTTTTGTGTATAAGAAAAATAATTGGCAATTAACGGGCACTTATCAGCACAATCAATTGGACCGAAATTTTTTAAACGACAGTGCACATAAAACAAGCAATTGGTTTGAAAAAAATGATTACGCAGCAGCTTCCGATTATATGGAAATGTATACGAGTATAAAATTATCAGATAGGCTAACAGCCCTTATGGGATTGGATTACAGAAAAGGATCTTATAGTCAGGATTACCTTTCTATAAGCCAGTGGGGGCCTTATAATTTTAATGACCCTACTAGATATGCCGAACAATCTGCAATCTATGGTTCCCTATTATACACCAGCGTAAATAAAAAATTAACACTCGAAGTAGGAGGGCGTGCCAACAAACATTCGGTATATGGTAATAACCAAACATTTACGTTGAATCCATCTTTTGCAATGAACGAAAATACAAGACTCTTTGCTAGTGTTTCTTCAGGATTTAAAGCACCATCACTGTATCAAATTAGTGTTAACGACAAACTCGATCCAGAAAAAGCAACCAGTTATGAAGCGGGCTTTAGTTATCAACATAAAACGTTTCAAACCAGGCTCGTTTATTTTAACAGACAAACTGCCAATGGTATCGATTACAACTATATCAATTATCAGTATTTTAATTATGTAAAACAGTCTGTGAATGGTTTAGAATTAGAAATCAAAAAATCATTTGCAAATGGCGTTACAACATTTGCGAACTATACTTTTTTAGCTGGAGAAGAAACCACTCAAAACAGAATTACCAACCAAGACACCATCACATACGATTATTTGTTGCGTAGGCCCACACACCAACTAAACATTGGCGTTAGCGCACAAGTAAGCACAAAATTTCGTTTCGAAATTTCAGGTAGGTATGTGAGCAAAAGACAGGACGTTGGTGGTTATGCCGCTCCAGACGTGCTTCTAAATTCTTATACAACACTGGCTGTAAATGCAGGGTATCAATTAAACAAATATTGGCGCTTTACTGCTGATATTCAAAACTTCACCAACACCAAATATTACGAGGTCTATGGCTTTAAAACCATGCCGCTAAATGCTAGTGTTGGAGCTGTATTAAATTGGTAAAATAATTGGTTATATTTGTAAGAAGGGTACCAACACTTACAATATGAACTTTCATTTTGACCAACTCATCACCGTTACGTTTACACTATTTGCGGTTATAGATATTGTAGGATCTATTCCGCTTTTAATATCCTTGAAAGAAAAAATGGGTGGCATTAAATCTATTAATGCCACCCTGATTTCTGGGGCCCTCATGATTGCGTTTTTATATGTAGGAAAACCTTTTTTGAATGTGCTGGGTCTCGATATCAGGTCTTTTGCAGTGGGCGGATCTGTGGTAATCTTTTTATTAGGCCTCGAAATGGTACTTGGGCACGAAATATTTAAAGGCGACAAAGACGCTAAATCTAGCACCATGGTACCTATTGCCTTCCCCATTATTGCCGGAAGCGGAACCCTTACCACCATTATGTCCCTAAAGGCCAATTTTGAAGAAGTGTACATTTTATCAGGCATTGTCGTAAACCTCGTAATCGTATTTATAGTATTAAAATCACTGAATTGGATCCAAAAAGGCCTTGGAGAAGGCGGTTTAATGGCCGTTCGGAAGTTTTTTGGTGTGATTTTGTTAGCCATTGCCGTAAAGATCTTTAGTAGCAATATTGCCGCTTTTGGCAAATAATAGAGCTGTTTTTAGCCTACAATTCTTACCTTTGCAGCCCATTTAACCCCTTTGGCCTATTTGGGCCTCAGGCAAAACCTTATAAATAAGAAGACATGGCAAAAGTTACTAGAGAGAACATTGCAAAACTTACAGACAAACTAACAGTAACCTTAGACAAGGCAGACTACTTAGGGAACTTTGAAGTAAGCCTCAAAAAATATGCAAAAACAGCAAACATACCTGGTTTTAGAAAAGGAATGGTGCCTGCAGGACTGGTTAAAAAAATGTACGGACAAAGTGTTTTTACAGACGAGGTTTTAAAAACGGTGGAGCAGGAGCTTAACAGCTACTTACAAGCAGAACAACTAGATATTTTTGCACAGCCGCTTCCCTTAGATAGCGAATTACGCAATATGGATATCAACAATCCAGAAAGCTACACGTTTGCTTTTGAAATTGGATTAAAGCCAGCCGTAGATATTGACGTTAAAAAAGCAAAAGTTACACGCTACAAAATAAATGTTACGGATCAAATGCTACAAGACGAACTTGAGCGTTTACAAATTCGTAGCGGTAAAATGACAGAGCCTGAAGCCGTAACTGGTGATGACAATGTGCTTAACGTAAAATTTGTAGAGTGCGATAAAGCTGGTGCAGTTATTGAAGGCGGTATTACCAAAGACAACTCTTTACTTGTGAAATATTTTGAACCTAAATTCAGAAAAACTTTAATAGGCAAGAAAAACGACGATAACGTTGTATTGCAAGTGAGCAAAGCGTTTGAAGCGAAAGAGAAAGAAGCTATTTTAGCTGATTTAGGTTTAACAGATGCAGACGCTGACAAATATTTTAGCTTACAAATTACAAAAGTAGGTCTTGTAGAAAAAGCTGAAATGAACGCTGAATTTTTTGCAAGCGTATATCCAAACGCCGCTATTGCAACTGCAGAAGAATTTAATGCAGAAGTAAAAAAGGAAATGGAAACGTATTATGATGCGCAATCTCGCAATCAAATTCACGACCAAATTTACCACCACTTTGTAGACCATACTCCAATGGAATTACCAGAAGGCTTCTTAAAGCGTTGGTTACAAACAGGTGGCGAAAAACCAAAAACAGAAGCAGAAGCGGAAGCAGATTACCCAAGCTTTGCTGGTCAATTAAAATGGACGTTGGTAAGTAGCAAATTAGCTGCCGATAACAAAATCGAAGTAATGCCTGACGATATCCGTGATTTTGCTAAGCAACAATTGTTTAGCTACATGGGCGGTCAAATGGGTGCATTAGGTGACAACCAACAATGGGTAGAAGATTATGCAAACCGCATGATGCAAGACCGCAAGTTTGTGGAGGATAGCTACCACCGCATTAGTACCGAAAAATTATTTGGCATCATTGAAACACAGGTTTCTGCCAAAGAAGAAAGCATTAGTGCCGAAGATTTTGCAAAGAAATTGCACAATCACAACCACTAATCTTATAAAATAATAGGAAAAAGCTGGGGTAACCTGGCTTTTTTTATGAAAAGCAAATAACTTATCTTCAAAGAGTAAATAAAAGTATATGAATCTAGGAAAAGAATTTGAGCAGTATGCTATTAAACACCGCGGTATTAGTAGTGCAACCCTGCACAATTATAGCCAGGTAACCAACCTTACCCCTTATATTATTGAAGAGCGCCCAATGAACGTGGCTAGTATGGATGTGTTTTCACGTTTAATGATGGACCGTATTATATTTTTAGGCGAAGGCATTAACGACTACGTAGCAAATATTGTTACAGCGCAGCTTTTGTTTTTAGAAAGTACGGACCGTACCCGCGATATCCAAATGTATATCAATAGCCCAGGAGGTAGTGTATATGCAGGTCTTGGTATTTATGATACCATGCAATTTATTGGACCAGATGTTGCAACCATTTGCACGGGTATGGCAGCAAGCATGGGGCAAATTTTATTATGCGCTGGTGTTAAAGGAAAACGAACCGCACTTAAGCATAGCCGAATCATGATGCACCAACCAAGTGGTGCCATTGGTGGGCAAGCAACAGATATTGAAATCACTGCAAGAGAAATTAAAAAATTAAGATCAGAATTGTACGCTATTACTGCGCATCATACTGGTAAAGACGAAGCTACGATTGCAAAAGATAGTGATAGAGATTTTTGGATGACAGCCGCAGATGCAAAAGAATATGGACTGGTAGATGAAGTATTATTAACCAACCCACGCAAAGAAAAAAAATAATATAGCCATGACAGACTTAAAATATATTGTAAACCCATACTTAATGGAAGACGAGGAAGAATCTGTAAAAGAAGACAAACCAGTAAACAATGGCATGCTCATGAAAAAAATGGAAAAACTTTTCTTTGAAAAGAGAACCGTTTATTTATGGGGTGTAGTAGATGATCATTCTGCTAAAGATGTCGTGAACAAACTACTTTTATTAGACGCAGACAAGCCAGGTGCCGAAATTAAATTTTACATCAATAGCCCAGGTGGTATTGTAACAAGTGGTATGGTGATGTACGATACCATGAAACTCATTCAAAGTCCTGTGTCTACTATTTGTATGGGACTTGCAGCTAGCATGGGATCTATTTTACTCAGTGCTGGTACTAAAGGCAAGCGTTATATTTATCCGCATGGTGAAGTGATGATTCACCAACCAAGCCTCGGTGGTTACATGCAAGCGAAGAGTGCAGATATTGAAATTCAGGCCGAACAAATTATAAAAACAAAAGCAATTGGTGCGCGCATTTTAGCTGAAAACTGTGGTAAAACAGTAGATAAAATCATGAAAGACTTTGATCGTGATTATTGGATGGATGCTAAAGAAGCCGTTGCCTATGGCATAGTGGATAGTGTACTAGAAAAGATATAAGGAGCAAACGTTTTATGGCAAAATCAAATCAATTAACCTGTTCTTTTTGTGGCAGAAGCCGTGATGAGGTAAAAATTCTCATTGCAGGTCAGCAATCGCATATATGCGAAAACTGTGTAGAGCACGCGCAAGAAATTATTGCACAAGAAGTAACGGTTAAAAAAGAAGGTGACAAAGGAAACTTTAAACTCAATGTGCGAAAGCCCATAGAAATAAAAAAGTTTTTAGACGAATACATTATTGGACAAGACGATGCAAAAAAAATCTTGTCTGTAGCGGTATACAATCACTTTAAGCGTGTGGCACAAAAACCACAAGCCGATGATGTTGAAATTGAAAAGAGCAACATTATTATGGTAGGCGAAACTGGTACGGGTAAAACACTACTTGCCAAAACCATCGCAAGACTTTTAAATGTTCCTTTTGCAATTGTAGATGCGACTGTTTTTACAGAAGCGGGCTATGTAGGTGAAGACGTTGAAAGTATGCTTACGCGTTTATTACAAAATTGTGATTACGATGTAACAGCTGCCGAAAGAGGCATTGTATACGTAGACGAAATTGATAAAATTGCCCGCAAAGGAGACAACCCTTCTATCACCCGTGATGTAAGTGGCGAAGGCGTTCAGCAAGGTTTATTAAAAATGCTTGAAGGCACAGACGCGCTGGTACCACCACAAGGTGGCCGTAAGCACCCCGAACAAAAAATGATTAAGGTAGATACTAAAAATATTTTATTTATTTGTGGTGGCGCTTTTGATGGTATCGATAAAGTAATTGCGAGACGTATTAACACCAATGCCATTGGCTTTAGCGTTAATAAAGACGAGCAGGAAAATGCAAGAAAAAATTTACTGCAATTTATCAATGCACAGGATTTAAAAAGCTTTGGACTGATTCCCGAATTACTGGGAAGACTTCCAGTGGTAACACACTTAGAGCCATTAGATGCTGGCATTTTACGCAGTATTTTAACCGAGCCTAAAAACTCACTACTCAAACAATACCACCGTTTATTTGAACTAGAAGGTATTGAACTTATTATAGAAGATGAAGTACTTGATTTTATGGTAGGCAAAGCCATGGAATATAAACTTGGAGCGAGAGGCCTTAGAAGTATTTGTGAAAGTATTTTAACAGATGCTATGTTTGAACTTCCTGGCACCGACACCAAAAAATTTACGGTAACCCTTGATTACGCAGAACAAAAGTTTAGCAAGAGCAAACTGAGTTCTTTAAAAGTTGCTTAAAACAAATTGATATGAACGAATTAGTAGAACGCTTAGTTAAAGAAGCATCCTTAACACCAGAGCAAGCACAACAAGCCATTGCAACCATTGCAGATTTTGTAAAAGAAAAATTTCCAATGCTGGGTGGTGCTGTAGATCAAATATTTTCGGCAGGTAACAAAGACTAGTCTATTAAAGCATTTTTAATACGGTCTCTATAATTTCACCTTTGGTGATTGGGATACCCATCACCTTATTGTACCCTTTTGCATCTACTAAATACTGGTCTCTAATTATTTTAATGAGTTGACCATTGTTTAGTTCAGGAATTAGTACTTTATCAAATCCTGCAATAATGCTTCCTAAATTTTTAGGGAAAGGACGCATGTATTTAATATGTGCATGGCTTACCGCGTGCCCTGCTGCTTGTAATTCTGTTACAGCCGTTTTAATAGCACCATAGGTAGAACCCCAACCCAATATCAATACTTTACCTGTTGCCGCACCACTATCTAATTGTTGAAGCGGAATATAATTGGCAATCATATCAACTTTAGCCTGACGGGTATTCACCATATGCTGGTGATTTTCTGGCTCGTAATTTACGTTACCTGTAATGTCTTGTTTTTCGATACCACCAATACGGTGTTCAAATCCTGGCGTTCCTGGCACAGCCCATGGACGAACCAATTTTTCGTCTCTTTTATAGGGCATGAATTTCGTTTCCCCTTCATCAAGTGTTGTTTTAAAGGTCACTTGAATAGGTGCTAAATCTGCGGCTGCAGGAAACTTCCAAGGCTCTGCACCATTGGCAATATATCCATCACTTAATAAAATAACAGGTGTCATGTGTTGCACTGCAATACGCACCGCTTCATAAGCAGCATCAAAACAGTCGCTAGGTGTAGAAGAAGCAACTATTGGCATTGGACATTCTCCATTACGGCCATAATAGGCTTGCAGCAAATCACTCTGCTCTGTTTTGGTAGGAAGTCCGGTAGAAGGACCCCCACGTTGAATATTTATAATTACGAGTGGAATTTCTAACATGACAGCAAGACCCATCGCCTCTGTTTTAAGTGCCATGCCCGGACCTGATGTAGTAGTTATGCCTATAGAACCACCATAACTAGCACCGATGGCAGCAGATATCCCTGCAATTTCATCTTCGGCCTGGAAGGTTTTAATACCAAAGGCCTTGTGTTTACTGAGTTCGTGTAAAATATCGGAGGCGGGGGTAATGGGATAGGTGCCTAAAAATATAGGTAAGCCAGATTTTTCACTAGCAGCAATTAAACCCATCGAAAGGGCCTGATTGCCCATAATACTGCGGTAGGTTCCGGGCACCATTTTAGCTTTTTCTACACGGTAACGGCTCGAAAAAGTTTCGGTGGTATCGCCATAATTAAACCCAGCCTGCAACACTTTGATATTACTTTGAAGGATGGTATCTTTTTTACCAAACTTTTCATGTAAAAAAGTAATAGTGTTGTCTACACTTCTATTGTACATCCAATAAATAAGACCCAATACAAACATGTTTTTTGCACGGTCTCTTTCTTTGGTACCTAAATCTGTAAAATCTTTTAATGCCTCACGGGTAAGTTTAGTAACGTCTACTTTAATCAGTTCAAAACCTTCCAAACTGCCGTCCTCCAAGGGATTCACGCCATCTGGGTAATTGGCTAAGCGTAAATTTTTTGCATCAAAGCCATCTACGTTGGCAATTATTTTTCCCCCTTTTTTAATCGCTTTTAAATTTACTTTTAAAGCTGCAGCGTTCATGGCAACCAGTACATCGCAATCATCTCCAGGGGTAAAAACTCGGTCACTTGAAAAACGTAATTGGAAACCACTCACACCCGGAAGGGTACCAATTGGAGCGCGAATTTCGGCGGGGAAATCTGGAAAAGTAGCTAGGTCAATGCCCAGTAACGCGGTGTTATTGGTAAACTGCTGACCGGTTAATTGCATACCGTCCCCACTGTCACCCGCAAATTTGATTACGACATCCTGCAGTACTGTTTCCTTCTTTTCCATGAGTTTTTATAATTGCTGTAAAGTTACAATTTACTAAGGACGAAACAAATGGTATTTTATCTGTTAAAGTCTTTAAAAGAGTCATGTAGTAAAATAAATCTTATTGTATATTTGGATAACAAAAATTAAACAACCATGGCACTATTTGAATCAGGAAATCCTACCCTTTCAGAAAAAATGTTTGATAAGGCCGGCCACTTGCAGGCTAACGCAGAAGGCACCATGTCTGTGAGAGGCACCATGAATAAATTTGGACTCATGCTTATTGGTGTAATTGCAGGCGCTGGTTATACTTGGCATTTAATTGATCAAAACAATCCTTCACTTGCTCAAACCCTAATGATTGTGGGTGTTATAGGTGGTTTTATAACAGCAATAGCGATCGCTTTTAAACCCAATTGGGCACCTGCACTAGCACCTGCTTATGCAATTCTCGAAGGTTTATTTTTAGGTGCTATTTCTAAAATGTTCAACGACGCATTTTACCCGGGCATTGTGGTGCAAGCCGTAGGCCTAACATTTGGTGTAGCTGTTGCCATGTTTTTACTGTATAATTTTAGAGTGATTAAGGCCACCGAAAAATTTAAGTCGATGATCATGAGCGCGATGCTTGGCATTGCTATCTTTTATTTACTTACATGGATACTTGGTTTATTTAGTGTTGACGTAAGTTTTGTAAGAGACAATTCAATGCTTAGCATTGGTATTAGCCTATTTATTGTTGCCATTGCTGCCCTTAATTTAATTTTAGATTTTGATATGATTGAGCAAGGAGCACAAAGAGGCGCGCCAAAATTTATGGAGTGGTATGCTGCTTTTGGATTGATGGTAACCATCGTATGGTTATATTTAGAAATCCTAAGATTACTTAGTAAACTATCAAGCAGAGATTAATGCAAAAAAATAAATTATTGATATTTAAAATGGTAGCAGCTTTTGGGTTGCTGCCATTTTTTATTGCGGCACAAGTGGGCTATCAACCTCCTTACTTTAAAGACAGTAATAGGTTAGAAAAACTACGCATCGCATTTCCGGCGGTTGAAAAAATGGTCCAAAAATATGCAGCAGAGAATCATTTTCCGGGTTATAGTTTTGGCATCGTACTTGACGGAAAGCTAGTGTACGAGACGAGTGGTGGCTATACCAACTTGCAAACGAAAACACCTGCTACGCGTAAAAGCATGTTTAGAATAGCTTCTATGTCTAAAAGTTTTACGGCGATGGCCATTTTAAAATTAAGAGATGAAGGCAAATTAAGACTTGACGATAAAGCTAGTAAGTATATTCCTGAATTAAAAAATCAGGGGCTTACCACAGATGCAGCACCCATCACAATTAGAGATTTACTCACACACTCGGCAGGATTTCCAGAAGACAATCCTTGGGGCGATCGTCAACTAGAAAAGACACCACAAGAATTAATTGCACTCATCAAAAAAGGAATTCATTTTTCTACAGCTACCGCTTTATCTTATGAATACAGCAACCTAGGTTTTACCATGCTTGGCTATATCATAGAAAAAGTAACAGGTAAAAATTATGGTGCGTATATCAGAGAAAATATTTGGAAGCCACTTAACATGGAAGCAAGCTGGGAATTTTCTACCATTGATGATGCAAAGCTCGCGCACGGATACAGATGGATCAATAACAACTGGACAGAAGAGCCTTTATTACATGATGGCATTTATGGTGCCATGGGCGGTATGATTACAAGTGTAGAATCCTTTAGTAAATATGTATCGCTTCATTTAGATGCTTGGCCTGCGCGTAATAACCCTAGTACCGGACCTATTAGCAGAAGTTCGATTAGAGAAATGCACCAGCCTAGTAGATTTATTGGACTGAACACCTCGTATAAATACCCTTCTGGTAGAGCATGCGCAACCAGCACTGCATATGGTTATGGACTGAGTTGGTTAAAAGATTGTACGGGTCGAACCAGTATTGCGCATAGTGGTGGGCTTCCGGGTTTTGGAAGCAATTGGCGAATTCTTCCAGAATATGGACTGGGCGTCATACTGCTGGCAAACGTAACGTACGCGCCAACTGCCCTACTAAATACCATGGTGATTGATACCATTTTAAGGATGGGCAATGTGGACTTACAACCCAGAATTTTACCGGCATCTGAGGCATTAAAAAATGTACAAGCAAAATTAACGGCGCTTTTACCTAGCTGGAAAAACGCTGGGGCATCTAATTTGTTTGCCGAAAACTTTTTTGATGATTATAAAATAGACGCGTTAATCAAAGAAGCCAATTCAATTTTTGATGCAGCCGGGGCTATTGATGGGCCCGGGAATTTTATACCAGAAAATGAACTACGTGGTTATTATTATATCCATGCAAAAAACGGAACGATAAAAATAAGTTTCACGTTAACGCCTACAAACCCTACACAAATTCAGGAATACCATATTAGCTTTCAAAAGCATATCGAAGAATAAAATTTAATTGTTTTTTCTGATAGCTACGCCAGCCCTTGCCCCCGTGTGCACACCAGCATCTACAGTAATAATGCCATTAACAATAACGTAGTTAAAGCCCGTTGCGTATTGGTGTGGGTTTTTATATTCGGCCCGATCGCCCACTTCTGCTTCATTAAATAAAACAATATCGGCAGCAAAATTTTGACGAAGCAACCCCCTATTGGTAAAGCCAAATTTTTGTGCAGGAAGTGAAGTCATACGGCGCACTGCTTCTTCTAAACCAATCACATTTTCTTCTCGAACATACTTTTTTAACACCCTTGCATTGGTGCCATATCCTCTTGGATGCGGATTGCCTTCTTTGTACACACGAATGCTTGCATCAGAAGCAAACATATTAAATGGATAACGCATAATGGCTTTTACATCTGCTTCACTCATGCCATGAAACACCATCGATGCACCGCCTTTTTCCATCATTTCGATAATGGTTGCTGCTTCTTGTTTTGCTGTATGTTTTTTTCCAAGTATCGTATTCACTTCTTCAATGCTATTTCCATTTAAAGAAGTATCAGCAGTGTAGTTGGCCACCACAGGATAGCTAAAATGTTTTAGTTTTCTTTTAGCAAGTTTTGCTAGCATATAACTGGTTACTTCTTTTCGAACGGAAGGCCTTGCAAGCCTTGCTACTATTGAGTCTTGACCATCTGCAAGCACCCAGTCTGGAATCAGTGTACTTAATGAAGTACTACTTGCCGTGTATGGATATTGATCAATGGTTACATCCAATCCTTGTTTTCGTGCGTTGATAATGAGTGGGATTGTTTCACTACTTCTGCCCCAGTTTTGTTGACCACTTAATTTAAAATGTGAAATTTGTACAGGCATTTTTGCTTCTCTTCCGATGTAAAGCGCTTCTTCAATAGCTGCCACCACACTATCCCCTTCGTCACGCATATGCGATGCATAAACGCCACCATATTTTGCGGCAACTTTTGCTAAGCGCAGTATTTCTTCTGTAGTAGAATACGTACCAGGAATATAAATAAGTCCTGTAGACATCCCCACTGCTCCATCGCGCATGGCCTGATCCACAATGTTTTCCATGGATCGCATTTCTGCCTCTGTAGGGTTTCTACTAGCTCTTCCCATCACTGCTTTTCTTACATCGTTGTGTCCAATAAGTGCGGCCACATTTACAGAAGTATGTAGGCTATCAATTTTACGTAGGTACCTTCCAATATTAGCCTCCGATAAGCCACAATTGCCCGTAATAACCGTTGTTACGCCGTCATAAATAAAATTGGTGGCTTCCGGGTTTTTAACCTCGTCGCCTTCTATATGTGTGTGCACATCAATAAACCCAGGAGCGGCCACAAGGCCTGTTGCATCAATTACTTTTTTAGCATTCCAGCCAGCCAATTTTCCTATTTGAATAATTTTGCCACTGCCTATAGCGATATCGCCATAAAACCATGAATTACCCGTGCCATCCAAAATTTTGGCATTTTTGATTAAAATATCAGCCGTTTGAGTAGCTATTTGAGACTGCGCCGAAAGGGCTAAAAAAACAATAAAAACAAGGATCGAAGAGCGTTTGTGCCACATATGTCTAAAATTATACGGGAAGATAAGTATTCTTTGGGGTCATTTAGGTTGAAAATCTCCAGC
This sequence comes from Sediminibacterium sp., assembly GCA_040403595.1. Classification (GTDB taxonomy): domain Bacteria; phylum Bacteroidota; class Bacteroidia; order Chitinophagales; family Chitinophagaceae; genus Sediminibacterium. The sequence continues at coordinate 154,762 of JBBAKI010000001.1, forward strand.
TGAATAACGTAAATTTGCCCTCCAATAAGAACTACCGTACACTATGCTCGATAAGTTAGAAGCCATAAAAGCACGTTTTGATCAGGTAGGCATTGCCCTCACCAACCCAGAAATTATCAATGACCAAAAAAAGTTTGGCGCATATAGTAAAGAGTACCGTTCATTAGAAAAAATTGTACAGCCCTATCTAGCATATGTGCGTGTACTTGCAGACCACGCATTTGCAAAAGAAAGCCAAAATAGTAGTGATGAAGAAATGCGCGAATTGGCTAAAATGGAACTGCCAGATTTAGAAACTCAAAAAGAACAACTAGAAGCTACTTTAACCAAACTCTTAATTCCAAAAGATCCGCAGGACGATAAAAATGCCATTTTAGAAATTAGAGCAGGAACAGGTGGAGATGAAGCCAGTTTATTTGCAGGTGATTTACTAGGTATGTATTTACGTTACTGTGCCAAAAAAGGTTGGAAGACAGCCTTGGTAAGTGAAAGTGAAGGCACCGTTGGTGGCTATAAAGAAGTCATATTAGAAGTAACTGGAGAAGACGTATATGGCACCCTCAAATTTGAAAGCGGTGTACACCGCGTGCAACGTGTTCCAAACACAGAAACACAAGGTCGTGTGCATACATCAGCTGCAACGGTTGCAGTAATGCCCGAAGCAGAAGAAGTGGATTTTGAACTAAAAGAAAGTGATGTAAAAATGGAAACCGCGAGAAGTGGTGGTGCGGGTGGACAAAACGTAAACAAAGTAGAAACAAAAGTTTTTTTAACGCATATTCCTACAGGCGTTGTGGTGGTTTGTCAAACAGAAAGATCACAACTTGGTAACCGTGAAAAAGCAATGAATATGCTTCGTACTAAATTATATGAAGAGCAGGTACGCAAACAAGAAGAAGAAATTTCTACCAGAAGAAAAACATTGGTAAGTACCGGCGATAGAAGTGCCAAGATAAGAACCTACAACTGGCCACAGGGAAGGGTTACAGACCACCGCATTGGTTTAACATCGTACAATTTAGATGCTGTTATTGGAGGTGAGATTGAAGAATTTATTGAAGCTTTACAAATGGCAGAAAACGCCGAAAAAATGCTTATCCAATAAACTAGTTTTTTGCAATCGATTCTTTTAATTGTACTTCTTTTTCCCAAGCCCAAGCCGTGCGCATCATATCATCAATAGAATAATTAATTTTCCAACCTAATGTACTGATGGCTTTTTCATTGTTGGCATAAATAGCCACAATATCGCCAGCCCTGCGCGGACCTATTTCATAATTTAGAGAAGTTCCACTTACTGCTTCAAAAGTTTGAATGGCTTCTAAAACAGATATTCCATTTCCAGTTCCCAAATTAAATACTTCACAGGCCTCTGCATTTTTATCTGCTAACAAATATTGTAGGGCAAGCGTATGCGCACTAGCAATATCACATACATGAATATAGTCTCTAACGCAACTGCCATCGCGCGTTGGATAATCATTTCCGTACACCATCATTGTAGGCAGTTTGCCAATGGCTGTTTGTGTAATAGCAGGTATTAAGTTTTGTGGTCGACCAATAGGAAGTTCACCAATTAGAGCAGAAGGATGTGCCCCTACTGGATTAAAATAACGAAGTAAAATAACATTTGCACCCCCTGCTGCAGCAATGTTTTGAAGTATTTCTTCACCCATTTGCTTGGTAGCACCATAGGGCGATTCTGCTTTTTTAACATCCGAATTTTCGGTAACTGGTGAAGCATTCGGATTGCCATACACCGTACAAGAAGAGGAAAACACAAAATGAGGTATATCAAATTCTTGCACACACTTTAAGATGTTTACCAGCGACCCTATATTGTTTTCATAATAAAACAAAGGCTCCTTAACCGATTCGCCAACTGCTTTATACGCTGCAAAGTGAATGATACCAGTGATGTCTGGGTTTTCCTGAAAGACAGCTAAGGTATCATCAAAGTTTTTTAAATCTACTTCATAATTTTTAATACGCTTACCTGTAATTTTTTCTATCGCCGCTACTGCATAATTAGAGGACCTAGAAAAATTGTCTATGGAAATAACTTCAAAACCATTTGCTAATAAATCTACAATGGTATGTGAGCCTATATAACCACACCCTCCTGTTACTAAAATTTTTGCCATTTGAAATGCGTATTATACCTGCAAATTAGGTAGAGATCGGGAATATAGAAAAAGAATTATGCGCTCGTTGCAAGCGTGAAACCAATAGTGGTACCAATATCTAATTTACTGCGCACATGAATGGTTTGACCGTGTGCTTCAATAATATGCTTACATATCGCAAGTCCAATACCAGCACCGCCTGCATCCCTGCTGCGTCCTTTATCGGTTCTGTAAAAACGTTCAAAAATACGGGACAAATGTTCTTCTGCTATACCTATGCCGTCATCACTAATTTCAAGGAGCACATGCTCAGCGTCTGTTTTGTAGACACTAGCAACGATGGCACCATCTTGCTTCCCGTACTTAGAGGCATTCACCACTAAATTATTAAGCACTTGTCTGATTTTTTCTTTGTCTGCAAACACCATGGTTTGACCCTCTGATCCTTTTTTGAAACTACAACTAATGTTTTGTTTGGCCGCCTTAATAGACAAAGCGTCAAACACTTCTTTGATTAGATCTTGTGCTACAAAAAAATCTTTGTTGAGTGGCTGTTCCCCCATTTCAAGCTTTGCAATTTCGTCAAGGTCTTTAACCAAATTCACCATCCGGTCAACATTTTTAGAGGCATTTTTTAAAAAACGAATTGCGGTTTCAGGACTTTCGATTGCGCCATCTAATAAAGTATCAACATAACCCTGAATTGCAAAAATGGGTGTTTTAATTTCGTGCGATAAATTTTGTAAAAACTCTTTTCGATAATTTTCGTTGGTTTTAAGTTGCTCAATTTCAGCACTTCGCTGCTCGGCCCACTGCACTACTTCATCACCCACTTCATCGAGTTCTTTTTTGGGTAAAATATATTTATAGTAGGTCTCTTCTCTTTTGGTTGCTTTTGTTTGGTAAATAAGCTTGTAAATGAGTTTGATTTTACGGTTTACAAAAATTTCAAAAATATAACGGATCAGTAAATACGAGGCAATGCCTGCAATAAAAAATGTAAGCGCAAATTGAAACCAACTATGGTAAATGAAACCTATGACACTAGAAAAACTTAGTGCAATAATGGCTGCAGCAAAGGCTGCCAACTGCTGTATGGAAAAGTTTTTCATACTGCAAATTAAGGCAAATCAAACTTATATCCCACCCCTTTAACGGTGGTAATACAATCAAGCCCTAATTTTTGTCTAATCTTTCTAATGTGTACATCGATTGTTCGGTCTCCTACAATCACTTCATTACCCCAAATTTGAGAGAGTATTTCGTTGCGTAAAAAAACGCGACCCGGCCTTGAAGCCAATAAGTGTAGTAATTCAAACTCTTTTTTAGCCAATACTTTTTCTTCGCCGCTAATGGTAACCATGAATTTCACCGTATCAATTTGCATAGCGCTAAACTGTAAAATAGTAGAGGCATCTTTGGGTAAAACCCTTCTAAATAAGGCATTTACACGACTTACAAGCACTTTGGGAGAAATGGGTTTGTTGACATAGTCGTCGGCTCCTATTTCTAGCCCTGTAATTTGTGACGCCTCGTCACTCATGGCAGTTAAAAATATAATGAGCGTTTCTTTAAATGCCGTTTGTGCACGAAGTATTTCACAAACCTCAATGCCCGTTTTTTTAGGCATCATAATATCTAAAATAAGCAAGTCTGGTTTTATTTTTTTTGCTAGATCAACCGCTTCATCGCCATTTTTTGCCGTATGAACCTCATAGCCTTCTTTGCGTAAATTATACCCCACTATTTCTAAAATATCGGGTTCATCGTCGGCAATCAATATTTTTTTAACTGGGGCAGCAGCCATGGCGCTTATATAATTTACACAAATTTAATTTTAAAGATTGGTAAAGCCATCTTTTACGAATATTATGTAATTGTTAAGGCTTTTTGGTTGGCTTTAACAAAATAAGCCTCCAACTGGGTTATAAGGTTGTATTTTTACAAGGTTCTACCATGAAAAATAAGGGTAACATATCTAAAATAGTGCCTTTGCGATTGAGCATCTGGCTTTTAGCTATTGTATTGAGTGCTAATCTAAGCGTACAAACTGCAAAGGCGCAAAACGCAATACCGCCCATTCCAGCTATCAGGCAATTAAGTCACGACTATATTATTAGATCCGAAAATGACCTAACCAGCCTGCTTTCTACCGCACTCGATTCAACTACAAAAAATCAAATTCATTGGATCATCGAGGACAGCAGAAAATGGATAGAGTCAACGGCAGTTAAAACAGAAAATGAAAAATTTAAGTGGTTACGCGGCGTCAATAATTTTTTATTTGAATTACATATACAGTTCAGGATACATAAAATAAAAGCCTCCGAACTGGTTTCAGGTTTAAAGGCATTTAATACAGCTATGCATTTGAGCGCTAGAGGTCTTAACATGAGCTCCGTTATTGAAATCGAAAACAGCGTTATTGGAAATAGCATACTTGCTACTGGAAGTTTTACAGACAATATTGGTTTTGCTGCAGCAAGAGATATATTGGTTTTAAAAAATTGCCAAAATAACCCAGGTCAAATTTTACAAATACTAGATAAACAAGGTGCCAACATTTCAATCAACAGATACGCTGATAGTATACTTATTGCGGCTGCTTATAAAGATGCAGAAATGCTGTACAATTATGCGGCAGCCCCTAGTGCGCTGGGTAAAAAAATACAATCGATTCATCATCCACTTGTTAGCTGGATTGGCCGGCTTGCCTTTATGAAAACGGGGCGTTATTATTTTCCGTTCCTAGACGAATTGTATACGCACAGGCTCAGCGTTGACAACATCACGCCACTTATTACCCAAGACCAAGTCCAAAATTATTTTAAATTATTGGTGCGCACGCGAATTGATCAAGTTCAAAGAAAAAGAAGAGGCGAAAAATTGGTAGCAGAAGTAGCCCTTTTAACAAAGCTTAAAAGTCGTGTAATGGATCTGTATGTGAATGATATCAATGGTTTACATCAAACGGAAGCCGCCAATATTCGTTTTAAAAAATTAGAAAAATTAACACCAGAAGAGCTTTATTATATAGCCGTATTGGGTGCTGACGAATTATATACTTCTAGTTTTGTGGCAGGCGTGTACCCACTTATTATTCAACAATTAGGCAGCACCAGTACCAGTGTTTTATTTGAAAGGGTACAACAAGATTATTTTAGAAAATTTATTGGTATTGCTGCCAATTATAATACACTACAAGATTTTTTAGCGCATATGCCAACAACGGCAAGCACGTATTATATGCAAAGTTTTGCAAATGATTTAGACAAATCACCTTCACTAGAAGATGCGGTAGATGTTGCCGGCGCTTTTTCAAGTATCACAGATACCAGCATCCAAAATTTATTGCTAACAGAAATTAGAAAAAATAATAATAGCCAGTTATACAAAATGCTAGACACACTTTGCACGGCTTCTTTACAAGACAACGGTTCTAAAGCTCCTAAGCATTTATTACTTGACGCAGCCAGCCAACTTGGTTTTAATGCTTTACAAAACAATCAACAAAAAATTATTATTAGACAATATTTTTATGGAGACAAAGACGGCATACAAAATTTTAACGCATTTATAAATAGTTTTAATACGCCTGACTGGAAAACAAACAAACAAAAATATTGGACCGAGGTAATTAGTACCAACGGAAAACTGAGTATTTACGCCAATGCACCGCTCGATGAAAAAAACGAGCTTGACCTTAAAGCGCAAGACAGTTTAACTAGTTTCTTACGAATGCACAAAATAACTCCAAGCATATTTGTTCATAGAGGCCATAGCTATTTCGCAAACCATACCATTGCCGGTATTGATAGTAGTGCAAAACTTGTGTTACTAGGGAGTTGTGGAGGTTATCAAAAATTAGCGAACGTGCTAAACCGCGCGCCGCAAGCACAGGTAATTTCCTCTAAGCAAATTGGAAAAGGCGTCATCAATGCGGCACTCTTAAGCCAAATAGCCAATACGCTCGAAAAAGGTCAGGATTTGGTATGGCGTTCCATTTGGAAACAAATGAATGAGCAGTTAAAGGGTGCTGCTAAAAACAGTTTTCAAGACTATATTCCGCCCCATAAAAACATAGAGCTCCTGCTTTTAAAGGCATTTAACACCAACTAGCCCCTTTATAAAAAAGGATTGTTTCGTTTTTCGTAGCCGATGGTGGTTTTAATCCCATGCCCCGAATACACCACGGTTTCGTCCGGAAGTACCCAAAGTTTTTCTCGAATACTCGTTAACAAGGTTTCGCTATCGCCTCCTGGAAGGTCGGTTCTACCAATGCTTCCTCTAAACAATACATCGCCACCTATTAAATCACCTTGGTTAGGTAGGTAAAAGCAAATACTTCCGGGAGAATGCCCTGGCGCCAAGATTACCAGAAGGGCTGTGTCATCTAGTAAAACCGTGTCCCCATCGTTTAAGAAATGCAGCGGCCCCGTATAGTTTTGAAAGGGTAAACCCCAACGTTCGCCAGACATAGGCGCTAACTCAAGCATAGATGCTTCGTTAGGATGAATATGAAGCTCTAACCCATAGGTTTCATGCACCCATTTGTTGCCAAATACATGGTCGAGGTGGCAATGTGTGTTGAGTAGGTGCACGGGTGTTAGGCCTGTATCCGTTATGAAATTTTTTAACGTTTCTTGTTCTGCAGTAAAATAACATCCAGGATCTATTATGATAGCTTTGCCCATGTTGTTGTATAAAACATAGGTATTTTCTGAAATAGGGCTAAAAGTGAAGGCTTTGATATGGATCATGCGCGTTTTATGAAAATTTTACAAGGTAATTGACTAATTTTAAAACACTAAAGTTCGGATATGAAATTGAAAAGAATAGGACTAATTTTTATCATGAGTAGTTTGGTTGTTTTTGGCCAAGCCCAGGTGAATGCTGTTGAGTTTGGTAAAAACAGAGTACAATATAAAAAATTGGTTTGGAAGTTTCATCAATCTCCCAATTTTAACACCTACACATCACAAGGTGGCGTAGAACTTGGCAAGTATGTGGCACAAGTGGCGGAGCAAGAATTAGGCGGTATCGAAAATTTTGTTGAATACTCTTTACAACGCAGAGCCAATATTATCGTGTACAGTAATTATGATGATTACAAGAGTAGCAATATTGGACTTGGATCTGATTGGCAAAGTGCCGGTGGTCTTACCAAGCTTGTAAACAATAAAATTGTCGTTTACTTTGATGGCAACCATGCTAATTTAAAAAGACAAATCAAAGAAGGCATAGCAAAAGTTTTATCTGATAATTTATTGTTTGGCGAAGACATTGGAGAATTCGCAAGTAACCAAGCCCTACTAGATTTACCTAAATGGATGTTAGATGGGTATGTATTGTATGCAGCAGAAAACTGGAGCGTAGAAAAAGACGATGCCTTAAAAAGTGCGATGCTTAGTGGGGCTTACAATACTTTTTATCAATTTGCATTTGATAAGCCAACGCTTGCAGGACATGCGTTTTGGAATTACATTGGAGAAAAATATAGAAAAGAAAATATTACCTACTTACTTTATTTAGCAAGGATTTATAAAAATTTAAATAGCGCTTGTTTAAAAGTTTGTAAGAAAAAATTTAAAGAGATCTTATTTGATTTCATGGAGTTTGAACAAGATAAATATGCTAAAGATATACGTCAAAGAAAAAATTCAACAAAAGGTCAATTAAATATTTCGGAAGACGTTTCTAAAAAAGATTATTTCAGATTTCAAGCCAACCCTAACCCAAAAAGCAGCAATTACGCGGTGGTAGAATTTAACAGAGGTATTTATAGCGTAAAGCTAATGGAAAATTTTTACGATAGTCGTGTGCTTTTAAAGTCGGGCGTGAGATCCAATCAGGGAGACATCAACCCAAACTATCCTATTATGGCATGGGATAACAAAGGCACAAAATTACTCGTGATTTATTCGGAGGAAGGCAGCATTAAAATGTTTGTATACGACGTAGTTACCCATATCAAAAGATTCAAACAAAAAATTGCAGGCATCGATCAAATTTTAGACGCATCTTATATGGTAGATGCCAATAATGTAGTGATGAGTGCTGCAAAAAATGGTCACACCGATATTTATACCTATAAAATTGAAGAAAACCAATTAACGCAGTTTACAGATGACGTATATGATGATATACATCCAAGCTTTGTTTCGTTTCCAAATAAATCAGGTATCTTATTTGCATCCAACAGACCTAATCCTTATGCACCTAACACCGATACGGCGATCCCTAGCAAATACCATTTTAATGTGTTTATGGTGGACTATTTAAACAATAGCAAAAACAAACAAATTACACAGCTTACCAATTTAAAATACGGAAACGCTAGTTACCCAATGGGCTACAACACCAACCACTTTACGTTTGTAGCTGACGAAAACGGCATAGGCAATAGATGGGCAGGTTTTTTTGTAACCCAAAGAAATGGACTAGACACACTTTATCATATTGGCGATGATATGTTACGCAATGCTTCTCCAAAAGAAGTAGACTCAACCCTTATTGCATGGCAAAAAGAAAAGCCAGATAGCATTAGCTATTTTCAGGTATACAAAGACTCTACCTACACATTCCCAATTACCAATTATCAAACATCTCTATTAGAAACTAGAATTGCTGGTGATAAAGGACAGGTGAGTGAAGTAAGACGCGAAGGCGATTATAAATTCTTATACAAACTTCGCGTAGATTCTATCGCGCTTAAAAAGAGAAACCTTAATCTAAGACCCACTACTTACATGAAAAAAGTAATGGATGACATTAGAGCAGCGGAAGGAAAAGCAATTGTGTACAAGAAAAATAAAGACACTGTTGCAAAGGCAAATTTATTTCAATCGGAATTTTCGGACGAGCCTGTAGATAGTTTTTCTGTAAAAAGAGCTGAAGCGTTAAATGCGAAAGCAAATAATATACTTGCTGACTCCAAGCTTTTTGATTACCGACTTAAATTTAGCAGTGATTATATTTTAAGTGGATTTTCAAATAATCTATTACTCAATAGATACCAACCATACGCAGGTGGAGCAGGTCCTATTCAATTAAACAATGGTAACAATTTCAACTTTAATTTACGAGTGGGAACCAGCGATTTATTGGAAGACCAGAAATTTATGGGGGGTATTCGTTTTGGAACAGACCTAAAAGACAAAGACATCATTTTTAGTTACCAAAACTTTAGAAAAAGATTAGACTGGGGCGTAACCTATTATAGAAGCAATGTTACCAACTACTTTAATACACCTTATAGCAATATGCTCATTACCAATTTATACCAAGGTAATGTGGCGTATCCTTTTAATGAGGTAAAAAGTTTACGCGCCACTTTTGGACTACGTATCGATAGAGGCATTTTAAAACCTTACGATAATAGTGTTGGTTATCCTGATCCAGGAGCGCTTGCTTACCCCGATACCATTAGTAAGTATATTGTTTCGAGGCTTGAGTATGTGCACGACAACACCATTAATACAACGCAAAATATATGGAACGGCCTGCGTTATAAAGTATTCTTAGATGTTAATATGCCAACATTAAAAACTGAATTGAACAATGGCAAGGCAACACTTAACCTAGGATTTGATGCACGTTACTATTATAAAATTTATAGAAATTTTATTTGGGCCGGAAGAGCTGCTGCCGATTTTTCGTGGGGCGGACAAAAAATTATATACTACTTAGGTGGTGTTGATAGCTGGATCAATCCAAAGTTTAACAGCCAAAATTTTCCTGCACTCGATCAGAGCTATGCGTTTCAGTCACTTGCTGTTAACATGAGAGGCTACCAACAAAATATCGCAAACGGTAACAATGCATTTGTGATTAATTCCGAATTTAGACTTCCTTTGTTTGCTACAATATTTAATAAGCCCATCAACAACGCATTTATTCGGAACTTTCAATTAACGCAGTTTATTGATTTAGGCACTGCATGGAATGGAAAGTACAATGGCATTAAACGTCCGGGCGATGTTATAAGTGACGCCAACTCTCCAGTGGTAGTAAAACTCGATGCAGGCGGACTTGGACCTTTTGCGGGTGGTTACGGTTTTGGTGTAAGAAGTACGCTACTTGGCTACTTTATGAAACTAGACGCTGCATGGCCTATGAAGGGCATATTTAAAGGAAAGCCTATCTATTATTTCTCGCTAGGATTTGACTTTTAATACCTTGGTATTGTAATAACGGCAATTTGCTTGCAGCCCACAGCTGTTACATTTTGGCGTTCGTGCGAGACAAGTATACCTGCCATGTAATATGAGCCAGTGGTGTGCTTTGTGCACTAGTTCCGAAGGAATATTTTTGATCAATTCTTTTTCTACGGCAAGGGGCGTACTCGCTTTTTGTGCAACGAGTCCAAGTCTTTTACTCACCCTAAACACGTGCGTATCTACAGCCATATTGGGTTGCTGATCAATAACACTTGTTATCACATTGGCGGTTTTTCGACCCACGCCCGGAAGCTCCACCAGTTCGTCTACGGTCATAGGTACTTCTGCACCAAATTTGGTGAGTAGTAAAGTAGCCATCCCAATTAAATGCTTAGACTTGTTACTTGGGTAAGAAATGCTTTTAATGAGCGCGAACATATCATCAAAACTTGCCTTTGCCATTTTTTGTGGCGTAGGGAATTTTGCAAAAATGGAAGGAGTTGTAAGATTCACGCGTTTATCGGTACACTGGGCAGATAAAATTACAGCCACTAGTAATTCAAATGGATTGTTGTAAACGAGCTCGGTTTCCGGGATAGGAACCTGCACTTCAAAATAAGCAATGACTCCGGCGTATCTTTCTTTTTTAGTCATGGAAATGATTAATCCACTACTTTTTGAGAATACTTTTTAACCGCTTTCAGCGAAAAAAGAGAGGGTCTTTTAAGTTCTAATGCATTCAGCTGCGCAATAGACCTTCGTAGCATTTTTAGTTGCTCTTCTAATTCGTAATTGCCCTGTTCTAATGCAGTATGGATGGCCTGAGTAGTAGCTTTTGGGCACTCTTGGTAGAGATATAATAACAAATCTTCCTCTTTAAACGTTTCCATACCCCCTATAAACGAGATAGGACCTTCCTTTATTTTGTAGCAGCTAAAGAATCTTCAATAATGTAAACATCTTCGCCATCGCGCTTCATGAGGTATCGTTCACGGGCAAATTTTTCGAGGGCTGCGGGATCATTTTGCAAATCGGTAAGCTCTTTTTTGGCTTTTTCAATTTGCTCTTGGTAATATTTTTTTTTGGCTTCTAGCTTTTGTAGTTCAGCCATTCTTTCTTTTTGCTGAAAATAATCACGCTGATCAAAAAACAACATCCATACAATAAAAAATAGCCCTGCAAGCAGGTATTTGTTACTTAAGATGGAGGTAATTTTTTTCATTGGGATGCGTTAGAAAATTGCAGAGGTTAGAAAAAGTGTATTGCGGTTTGCTTCGCAAACCGCAATACACTAAAAAATTTTATTTTGTGCCAAACTTGATTTTCCCTTTCGGATAGATGGCTGTTGATCCTAACATTTCTTCGATACGGATTAACTGATTGTATTTTGCAATACGGTCTGTTCTTGAAGCCGAACCTGTTTTAATTTGACCACAGTTTAATGCAACTGCTAAATCAGCAATCGTAGTATCTTCTGTTTCACCACTTCTATGACTCATGATGGTATTGTAACCATTGTGTTGTGCAAGTGTAACAGCATTGATGGTTTCCGTTAATGTACCAATCTGATTTACTTTTACAAGTAAGCCGTTGGCAATTTTTTTATCGATACCCATTTGTAAACGGTCTACATTGGTAACAAATAAATCGTCACCAACCAATTGACATTTGCTACCAACAGCCTGTGTAAGGGCTTTCCAGCCATTCCAATCATCTTCTGCCATGCCATCTTCGATAGAAGCAATTGGATATTGTTTCACCCATTTTTCCCAGTACTTAACAAGCTCATCACTGCTCATTACTTTACCGCTACTCTTATGGAAAACATATTTCTTTTTCTTAGCGTCCCATAACTCACTGTTTGCAGCGTCCATTGCAATAACAATTTGAGAACCTGTTTTGTAACCTGCTGCACTAATAGCAGACAATACGGTTTCAATCGCTTCTTCATTGCTTTGAATGTTTGGTGCAAATCCACCTTCATCGCCAACGTTGGTGCTGTATCCTTTTTTCTTTAACACAGATTTTAATGTGTGAAAAATTTCAACACCCCATCTTAAGCCTTCGCTAAAAGAAGAAGCACCAACAGGCATAATCATGAATTCTTGGAAATCAATTTTATTGTCTGCGTGTGCACCACCATTTAAAATATTCATCATTGGGATAGGCAATGTTTTTGCATTGGTACCGCCAATATATCGATACAAAGGAAGCGCCGCTTCTTCTGCTGCTGCTTTAGCAACGGCCATGCTTACGGCAAGCATTGCGTTAGCGCCTAATTTAGCTTTGTTAGGTGTGCCATCAAGTGCAATGAGCACTTCGTCAATCGCTGCTTGTTGTGTAATATCAAAACCAATAATGGCGTCAGAAATCAATGTGTTTACATTTTTTACTGCTTTTAAAACGCCTTTGCCTACATATTTTTTCTTGTCGTTGTCACGAAGCTCAACGGCTTCATGTATACCTGTACTTGCTCCACTTGGAACAGCTGCGCGTCCAATAGCGCCATCATCTGTTAAAACGTCAACTTCAACGGTTGGATTTCCACGGCTATCTAAAATTTGACGAGCGTGTACTTCAATAATGTAACTCATATTCGATTGCTTATTTTATGACTAATTAGATGGGTATTAAGGATGCAATTTAAGCATTTATAGGCGTTGCTGCGCCACTTGTTAGGGATCTAAATACAGATTCTAAGCTCTGACGCTTGTTACTGAGGAGATTTGCTAAAGAATCATTGGCTACAATTTGTCCTTTTGATAATATAAGGGCACTGGCGCAAATGGCTTCTACTTCTTGTAATATATGTGACGAAAAGAGGACGGTTTTTGCTTTACCTTGGTCTTTAATCACGTTTCTGATTTCAATAATTTGGTTAGGGTCAAGGCCTGACGTGGGCTCATCTAATAATATCACCTCAGGGCTATGAATGAGTGCGGCGGCGAGTCCTACCCGCTGCTTATAGCCTTTAGACAACTGTCCAATTTTTTTATGAGATTCGATACCTAGGCCTGTAAGTTCAATACAACTAGCAACGGCATTTGCAATAGCATCTAGCGCGTGTACTTTGCCAATAAAATGAAGGTATTCTTTAACGTACATGTCGTAGTAGAGCGGATTAGCTTCTGCTAAATAACCTATTTGCTTTTTGGCTGCAATTGGATCTTTAACTACATCTATTCCGTTCACCATAATGGTTCCCGAATCGGGCGTTAAATAACCAGCTATCATTTTTAAAGTCGTGCTTTTACCTGCGCCATTGGGCCCTAAAAAGCCAACTACAGCTCCAGCAGCCACAGAAAAACTAATGGATTGAACCGCCTTTTGAGTGCCATAGTTTTTACTTACCTCTTTTACTTCGATAGACATAGGGCAAAGATATTAAAACAAGTGTGGGCTAGACCTAACAATATCATAAACAATCTTTAAAATCAATGATTGTACTCCCCTTTAATGGCATAGTATCCAAAAATACTCATGCCTACTGCAATTGGAATAAATATCACCACAAAAACACCCCATTGTATCATGGTATCGATACCTGGCTTTGCTACAATTTCATGAGCGGCCGCCTGCACTAAAAAATAGACGCATGCGGGGCCTAACAACAACCAAATGATACCAGCTAATTTTTTTATTTGATTCATGGCAATTATTTTTTAATCGTGTTTGGTATTAATTTTTGAATCGAGGTATAGCGTTCCTATCACAACAGAAACCGCTGCTACAATAATTGGGTACTGAAGTCCTGCAAGTGCATCTGCAGTATACACGGTCGTGAGTAGTGTTGCAATAAAGGGTGTTAGCCCACCAAACACGCCATTACCAATATGATACGGTAATGACATAGACGTATACCTAATTTTTGTTGGAAATAATTCTACTAAAAATGCAGCGATGGGACCGTATACCATCGTTACATATACAATCATTATAAACACCAAGAGTACCATTTTCCAATACACACCATCTGCCAATACTTTACTTATTTTAACAACGGGTTTTATCGTTTTTTGTACAGGATTTGAATATAAAGTATCGGTGGTTGTGGTGGTAACGTTAGTGCCATCTGTGTAAGATTTTGTTGATATTACCATTCTTACAAAATTTTGAGAATTTGGAATAGAAACTGAATTTACTTTTGTTGCAGCCGCAGCTACTAGTTCCATTTTTGTAGCTGTGTCGGTGAGTGATAAAAGCCCTTTAAACAAAGGCCTGTAGGTGATTACAGCAAGTAACATACCGGCAAGCATGATCCATTTTCTGCCAATTTTATCACTCCAAGAACCAAACACAACAAATAGTGGCGTGCCAAATAAAATGGCCCAAATTAAAATAGTTCTAGACTGATCAAAATCTACTTTACAAACATTTTCAATAAATGATTGCGCATAAAATTGACCCGTATACCACACCACACCTTGGCCCATGGTTGCACCAAAAAGTGCAAGTAAAACAATCTTTAAATTTGCTTTATGCCCAAAGCTTTCTTTAAGTGGATTTACAGAAATAGCCCCTTCCGATTTTAATTTAGAAAACAGTGGAGACTCCTGCATTTTTAAACGGATATAAATAGAAACCACTACCAGTACAATGGAAAATAAAAACGGAATACGCCAGCCCCATGCATTAAATTTTGCAATCGAAGCAGCTGGGTCAATATCTAAACTATGACGCGTTAATAATATCACACTTAGTGACACAAATAAACCCAGCGTTGCCGTTGTTTGAATCCATGAAGTATAATAACCCCTCCTTCCAGCAGGTGCATGTTCTGCCACATAGGTTGCAGCGCCACCATATTCGCCACCAAGTGCTAGGCCTTGCAACAAACGAAGCGTTAACACAATAATAGGTGCAGCAAATCCAATAGATTCATAACTGGGCACCAGTCCAATGGCAAATGTAGATCCACCCATTAAAACAAGGGTTAATAAAAAAGTATACTTGCGGCCTACTAAATCGCCAAGTCGTCCAAAAACGAGGGCACCAAAGGGTCTTACAATAAAACCTGCAGCAAAAGTAGCTAGTGTAGATAGTAACGCCGCTGTAGGATTTGTTTTTGGAAAAAACTGACCCGCAATAACGGTGGCAAGACTTCCAAAAATGTAAAAATCATACCACTCAATTAGTGTGCCTAGTGACGAGGCAGTAATCACCTGCCAAATTTTATTTTCTTTTTTCATGTGCAAGACAATAGTAGCAACAACTTACGTTAATGAAGGCATTTTTCCAATTTTTTACACCCTCAATAAACGAACAAGCGATTATTGAATCTTTGCTTAATAAATGAATAATAAAATAGTTAGTAGCGTATATTTATGGCCTCAAACGACCAGCCATGACCTATCCTTATCAGCTCACCAGCTTTGAAGCATATAAAGAAGCCTACAAAAAAAGCCTTGAAGATCCAGCTGCTTTTTGGGGCGACATTGCAAGTCATTTTACATGGCATAAAAAATGGGATACCACGCTCGAATGGAATTTTAAAGAACCAAGAGTAGAATGGTTTAAAGGTGGTAAACTAAATATTACTGAAAACTGTTTGGATAGACATATTCCTACCAAAGGACATTTACCTGCACTAATTTGGGAGCCTAATGCACCTGACGAAGCAGGTCGAGTATTAACCTATAGCAAACTCCTTGAAAAAGTTTGTCAATTTGCACAAGTACTTAAAAACAACGGCGTTCAAAGAGGCGACCGTGTTTGTATTTACATGGGCATGATTCCAGAACTAGCTATTGCAGTACTTGCCTGTGCGCGTATTGGCGCCATTCATTCGGTGGTGTTTGGTGGATTTTCGGCACAAAGTATTGCAGACCGTTTATTAGACGCGAACGCTACTTTTATTGTTACCTGTGATGGTGCCTACAGAGGCGCCAAAGACATCCCCTTAAAATCAGTGATTGATGATGCGCTTATTGGCAACAAAACCGTAAAACGTGTTATTGTAGCAACGCGAACGCGCACGGCTGTTTCTATGATTAAAGGGCGCGACTGTTGGTGGGAAGATGAAATGAAACAAGTAGAAGAAAAAGGAATCACTTTTATTGAAGCAGAAGAAATGGACGCCGAAGATCCACTCTTTATATTATACACTTCAGGCTCTACCGGAAAACCAAAAGGCGTGGTGCATACATGTGGTGGCTATATGGTATTTACCAACTATACTTTTGTAAATGTATTTCAGTATAAGCCCGGTCAAATTCATTTTTGTACCGCAGACATTGGTTGGATAACAGGACATAGTTATATTGTTTACGGTCCATTAAGCGCCGGTGCTACCACATTACTATTTGAAGGCATTCCTACCTGGCCTGATGCAGGAAGATTTTGGGATGTAGTAGATAAATACAAAGTCAATATTTTGTACACGGCACCAACAGCCATCCGAAGTTTAATGGGTTTTGGTTTAGGACCCTTGCAAGGAAAAGATTTATCTTCTTTAGAAGTATTGGGCACAGTTGGTGAACCCATCAACGAAGAAGCATGGCACTGGTATGATCAAAATGTTGGCAAAGGCCGCTGTCCCATTGTAGATACTTGGTGGCAAACAGAAACCGGTGGTTGCCTAATTTCAAATTTAGCCGGCATAACACCTTCAAAACCAAGCTGGGCAACGCTTCCAATGCCAGGTCTCGAAATGGTACTGGTAGATGAAAACGGAAAAGAAGTCATTGCAGAAGGCGATGAAACCATCTCTGGATACCTATGTATCAAGTCGCCGTGGCCATCTATTTTACGCACTACCTATGGTGATCATGAGCGTTGCAGAACCAATTATTTTGCTACGTACGAGAATATGTATTTTACAGGCGATGGTGCACTAAAAGATAAAGACGGATTTTTTAGAATTACCGGAAGAGTAGACGACGTAATCAATGTAAGTGGTCATAGAATTGGAACCGCCGAAGTTGAAAATGCGATTAACATGCATGCTGGTGTTGTAGAAAGCGCTGTGGTAGGTTATCCGCATGATGTAAAAGGACAAGGTATTTATGCCTATGTTATATATGGCGGATCGCATGCACAGGACACACACGGTTCTGGTGAACTGGTGAGAAAAGATATTTTACAAACTGTAACACGCGTTATTGGCGCCATTGCAAAGCCAGATAAAATTCAATTTGTATCGGGGCTTCCAAAAACAAGAAGTGGTAAAATTATGCGCCGCATACTGCGTAAAATTGCAGAAGGTGAAACAGAGAATTTAGGCGATACAAGTACCTTATTAGATCCAGCTGTAGTAGACGAAATTAAAAACGGAAAATTATAGCATCATTTTAAGTGATGCACCTGACCAGTCGGGAAATAAGTTACCATTTGTTTTTAGCTGCAAGTGATTTTCTGCAACTGCACTAAATACGGCCCTAAAATCTGTGGTAACAGGCAGGTCTCTATTGTCTTCTAGGTTTTCTTTAGCAAGGCTACCCATATTACTATATACTTTTCCGCCGGCAACGTCATTGCCTAAAACAAATAAGCAACTGGCTCTGCCATGGTCGGTGCCACCCGTTCCATTTTGAGCTACCGTTCGACCAAATTCTGTCATGGTCATAAGTGTAACCTCGCTTTGACGCTCTCCTAAATCCTGCCAAAACGCAGCAATGCTATCAGAAAAATCTTTTAGGTTGCGCGCAAAAATTCCATTCGTAGTACCCTGGTTAAAATGCGTATCCCAACCACCACTTTCTGCAAAACCCACTTCCAATCCAACATCCATTTTAATGAGTGTTGCAATTTGTTTTAAAGAATTTCCCAGTGCCGAGTTTGGATATACAGCACCATTAGAAGGCTGGTAATTTTTAATATTGTTAGACTTTAAAATTTTGAGTGCTTCAAAACTTTCTTTCCCTGTTTTATTGAGTAGCTCACTCGTGGTTTGATCATAGAGTTGTTCAAATGAAGTAGCCGCTTTACCCGCAGCCATTGGATTACCCTTTAATTGAATCGAAAAATCTTGCAAATTATTTATAGCAATTGCATCGAAGTCGCCATATAAGCTACGCGGTAAAGAGCTTGTTACGCTCACAGCAGAAAATGGCGTTGGCGTATGACCAAGTAATCCAACCGCTCTATTAAGCCAGCCACTTGCGGTACCTTTTGCAAACGGTGTGCCCGACTCCATATAATCCTGTGCATCAAAATGGCTTCTAGTGGTATTCGGACTACCTACCCCATGCACCACTGCCAAATTTTTTGTATTAAAATAAGGAAATAAACTTTTTAGAGAAGGGTGTATGGCAAAACGATCATCCAAATTAAAAGAGCCATCTTCGCCCGCGGTTGGGCGCATAAATAAACCAGGCCTTGCAAGTTGTAAAGCAGGGTCTGCAAAGGGCGTTACGGCCATCAGGCCATCCATGGCGCCACGCTGAAAAATACAAACCAAAGTTTTATTTTTTTTATACATCGGAAGCATTTGCGTGCCCGCTGCTACTTCCGTAATAAAACGAGGAAGGCCGCTTATGCCAGTGGCAAATAATGCAAGCGCACCTGATTTCATAAAAGCCCTTCTGTTTGCCATAGTCATTTTTTTATTTGCGCTGAAATGCGGGTGAACCAATTATCACACCAACAACTTGTGCCATCGTTTTTTGAGGCGTGTTGTTCATTTCCGTTATCGATTCTTTTTGCATGTCTTGCTTACTAGTGCTTTCATTTGTTGCGGATGCAATTTTTTGATCAATATTTTGCGCGCGCACAATGGACATGATACGCTCCGAATTTTCTTTTTGATTGGCAACCGGTAGGAGTAGCTTGGTATAAATTTGAAGCGCTTCTTCTACACTCTCAGGTTCATGATTTTGATTGAGCTGCAATAAATTGGTTTTAAAACCAGGAATTTTTTGTGCAGCAATAGCCATTCCAAAATTCATTCTATTTAACAAGGAGCCGGTATTAATCCAAAACGAAGCCCTATCTGGAAAGCCCGTTGGCGCCTGATAAAAATAAAATTTTTGACCCATTTTTTCAGACCATGTAAATACCTGATAAGGCGCTACTACTTCGGTGCCCGTTGCGCGTACTGCACTCACGGCAAGTTCAAATGGCGATTTTATTTTTTCCTTTTCTTTGGCCTTGGCCCAAAAATCCGGATGCATTACCATGGTTAATAGCACTGCTTTAATATCCCCTTTTGATGTTAAAAATGTTTTCGTCATTTCGTCTACAACTGCTGTTGGTGGCTCGTCGGCAATGAATTTAGCAGCTAGTTTGCTGGCAATAAAGTGAGCCGTTGCAGGGTGCGATGCAAGCATGGTAAGTGCTTCCATACCTTCGTTGTAACCACCATTTGTAGGAAAACTTTTTCCAAGTATTGTTTTTGTATTTTGATCATGCTTATCAGCGCTAAATAAAAAACAATCTTCTACTTGAAGACCCCTGCGCAACAATTGATCTGGTGTAGCATTTGAAAATCTTTTAGCAAGTGGGCCTTCTTCATACATAGGTTTAACGCCCCAGCCTGTTAAAGCCCTTGCTAGTTCCGTTACATCAGATTGTGTGTATCCGCCATTAACGCCAAGGGTATGCAGCTCCATCACTTCACGTGCATAGTTTTCATTTAACCCTTGTGATTTTCTTCTTTTTATTTGCGTCGTCATCTGATTTTCCATGGCATCCATTTTTTGCATAGAATCTTCAGAAACACTTGCACCAGCTAGCATTTTTTTAGCTGCATTTAAATCTAGTAATCGCTGCGCCCCTTTTAATTGGCGCTTAGCATAATCATTGTCATTGCTGATACTTAATGCATTGTCTAAATAAAGTAGCATAGCCGGGTGCTTAGCTGTTGCAAAAAGTAATGATGAAAAATTAGTGAGTACATTAGGTCTAATGGCGTCTCTTTCATAAGGGAGCACCAGTTGTTGTATTTGATTTTTGGTGAGTGATACATTAAAATGATTGAACCAAAAATCGGTAAGCACTTCTTGTAATTGCGCATCACTATATGCCGCCCTAATTACTTTTTGATTGATGAGTTCACGCTGTAATTCTTGAATAGGCCTAAATCCATAATCGGCTTGCATTTTTTTGAGTGCTTCTCTGTATGCGGGTCTATCTGATTTATCTACTGAGTCTTTATCGACATATCCTTTTGCTATGGCAAGTCTTAGTAGTTGCGCTGGTTGTAAGTAGGTGTTTACAATAGAATCTGTGGGCATGGTAAGGGCCGGGTATCCAGCAAGTCTTACACGAACGGCCTCGTTGTCTGGAGCTCCTTGTAACTGAGCCATAAACCAATTTTCTAGGCCTTGATTTACCACTTCTTCTACCTGACCAGGCTTTGGACCAAACGTAAAACGGTTGAGTAGGTGTAAGGCGGCTTCCTGCTCCGTTAATCCCGCTTTTGTATAGGGCATTTTAGGCGTGGGCTGTACAAATGCCATTAAAACTAAAAAGCCAAACACATACACATACCTAATGATACGCTTAAGTGTTTGGCTTGTAGGGTTGATCTTCATGTTCTATTAGAGTTGTAAAAACAGTAAAAGTTTAATGAACCTACGTATTTATTTTTTGATTTATGCATCTGCTTTTTTAGTGGCCACTTTGTATAAAATAGCGCCCATTACAGCAAAAAACAAAGTGCCTATTAAAAAGTATCCATTTTGAGAAACACTGTGTACAATGCCTTCTTCTAAACTAATGGATGCCAAAAACTTTTCACCAGCACTTGTGCCCGTTGCAAAAGCTATAAGCACACCCGCAACAGCGCCACCAGCAACAAGTCCGGTTGCAAATAGTGAGCCTTTACTTAAATCTTCGTCTTCTGCGCTAGCAGCTGGCTTGTTTGCTTTTTTATCTTTTGCTTCAACTATACCTCTAATGGCACCACCAATAAAAATAGGAAGTGTAGTTGCTAATGGCAAATAAACCCCAATGGCAAAGCTTAAAGATTTAATACCGCAAAGTTCCATGGTGATGGCTAAAAACACACCCACTACCACATATTGCCAGTCTAAATTTTGTGATAAAATACCTTTGATTAAAGTAGCCATCAGTGTTGCCTGCGGTGCAGGATATTTATCAGAACCAATCGCGTGGTGAATGCCTTGTTGCAACATTTCGGTGGTAGGACGATCTAAAAACTTAACCGTCAACCCAATCACAATCGACGAAACAATGGCACCCACAAAAAGTGCAATTTGTTGATTGCGTGGTGTAGCACCAACAATGTAACCGCTTTTTAAATCTTGCGATGTAGCGCCTGCGTTAGCAGCAGCAATACAAATCATTCCTCCTACTACAAGTACAAGTGGTTCAAATGCTTGACCCGTCCAACCTACACTTAAAAAAATTAAACTGGTACCCATTACAGTTGCAATAGTCATGCCACTAATAGGGTTATTAGAAGAACCTATAAGTCCTACAATACGAGACGACACGGTTACAAATAGTGCGCCAAATAAAATCACCAGCACGCCAATTAATAATTTTTGTAAAATACTATCACCAGGTACTTGTGGTAACACCGCTATGAGCGCAACAAGCGCTAGGCTTCCAATCCCTACAACTTTTAAACTCAAATCTTTTTCAGTTCTTAAAACCGCGGCTGCATTTGGATCTTTGCTACTTTGTAAAGAGGCAAAACTTCCTTTGATAGATTTAACAATGGTAGGAATTGTTTTTAATAAAGTAATAATACCGCCCGCAGTTACTGCGCCAGCGCCCACTTGTCTGATATAGGCATAATAGATAGCTGCCGAATAATCATTAAACTGATGCGTCAAAGGATCCCAACCACCTTTGCCTCCTGGCTTTGCAAGATCCATTAAGTAGCCAAGTTTTACGAGTTGCGCCGCAATTACATCGCCAGGTACAAGGGTTGATAAAAGTGGAATAAAAACCATCCAACTAAGTACACTACCCGCAACGAGTACGCCTGCAATTTTTGGACCAATGATATAACCAACACCCATATACTCTGGTGTAATTTCACCACTCACTTTGGCAGAAGGAAAAAATTTATTGATTTGCTTGGTTGCATAAAACGGTGTTTCTGCAATCACATGAAATACCTTTTGCAAAATGGCATAGGCAAAAGCAACGCCCAATCCCCAAAAAGCAGTTTTTGCAAAATCACCCCCTTTTTCGCCGGCTTTTAATACATCGCCACAAGCCGTTCCTTCGGGGTAAGGGAGGTTTTCATGTTCGTTTACAATAAGGGCCTTACGAAGTGGAATCATTAATAAAGTACCAAGGAGTCCACCAATGATGGCAAGAATTAAAATAGTGAGGTAATTAAAATATTCGGCACTATCTGGCGATGATAAAAACAAAAATCCAGGAAGTGTAAATGCAACACCCGCAGCAATACTTTCACCAGCAGATCCTGTAGTTTGTATAATATTATTTTCTAGTATCGTTGTTTTTAAAAACTTACGTCCAAGCGTAATTGCAATAACTGCAATAGGTATAGAAGCCGATACCGTAAGTCCTGCTTTTAATGCAAGATAAACAGTGGCAGCGCCAAATATGACACCAAACAAACTACCCACTAATATAGATTTAACGGTTAATTCTTTTACATTTTCTTCAGGTGCAATAAAGGGTTTAAAGACTTTTTTTTGCTCAGACATATAGTTGGTTTTTAAAAAATTTAAAATGGATCATGATAGACTAGTCCATCATGGTTTTTAATTTGCGTGCAATTAAAAATAAAACGAATGCAGCAGCGCCAGCCATTGCAACAAATAAAATAAAGAAGTCAAATAAATTAGTGATGGCATATCCAGCAAAATAAGTTGTTTTGCCATCTGGATATAACCCACTTAAAACACCCGCAAATTTATTGGCAAACGCATTGGCTGTAAACCAAACTGCCATTAACAAAGAGGCAAATTTGATAGGTGCTAATTTATTAACAAGTGAGAGCCCAATTGGCGATAAACAAAGCTCCCCACAAGTATGTAGTGCATACATGCCCGTAAGCCAAATCATACTTACTTTAACACCGGATGCAACATTGTGTACACCAAAGGCAATCCATAAATAACCGAGTGCTAACAAAAATAATCCGAGTGCCATTTTTGCTGGAGAACCTGGTTCATATTTTCCAAGCTTTAACCAAAGCCATGCAAAAATGGGTGCAAACGCCACCACAAAAGTGGAATTTAAAGATTGGAAAAAACTAGAAGGAATGGTATAAGAACCAAGTGCGCGATTGGTTTGCTCTTCTGCAAAAAAAGTGAGTGAGGCACCTGCTTGTTCAAAAGCACTCCAAAAAAATATTACAAAAAATGATACAACAAAAATGACAGATACTTTTTTCTTTTCTAAAGCACTTAATGTTTTATCAGAAAAAATTAAAAACGCAATCAGTGAAATAGAGCCTAGCAGTAAATAAAATAAATAACTAAATACATTGGCTTCTACATAAATAAGCCCAATAGAAATAATGGAAAAAATAAGTAAGCCTAAAAATACATAGAGTGGTTTTCTAGTTGCCGCTGGCGAATCTTGTGGTGTTAACCCCAATATGTTTTTGTTATGATCTACTACATATTTATTATGGAAAAAGTACATCACCACCACACTTAATAACATACCAATACCTGCTGCTAAAAAAGCCCATTTAAAATCGTCGGGGTTTCCCGTGTCACCAAAAAATCCGCACACAAATGGGCCAATAGCACCTCCGGTATTGATACCCATATAAAAAACGGTATACGCGGAATCTTTGCGTTTGTCATTTTCGGGATACAGCTGGCCTACCATCGCAGAAATATTGGGCTTAAAAAAACCATTGCCTGCAATCATGAGTCCCAGACCTGTAAAAAATAACAAAGCTGCGATTTCAGGATTGGACTTATACATAGAGCCACAAAAAAACAAAACGAACTCGCCTAGCGCCATTACCAATCCGCCTAAAATAATGGAACGCTTATTGCCCCAGTACCTATCTGCAATATAGCCACCCACCAGGGGCGTCAAGTATACAAGCCCTGTATAGCTTCCATAGATATTAGATGCAAAAATCTTATCAAACATAAGCGCTTTGGTCATAAAAAGTACCAATATGGCGCGCATGCCATAATAGTTAAATCGTTCCCACATTTCTGTAGCAAAGAGTACATACAATCCTTTAGGATGACCTTTTTGAGGGGTAGCTTGATTCATAAATGGCTCGTTATCGTTGAAAATTTTACGTTTTCTAGTGCTGTAAAATAGCAATAAAATCTTTACAGCGAACCGCCCACCAAAATGAGCGCCGAAATTGATACTTTCGCATTTCCAATTATACCTTTTACTATGAATATTTTACTACTTGGTTCTGGCGGAAGAGAGCATGCACTTGCATGGAAAATGGCACAAAGTCATCATTGTAACGATCTCTATATTGCACCCGGAAACCCAGGTACAGCAGGTATTGGAACCAATTTAACTATATTCGTTACAGATTTTGAAGGCATTAAAACAGCTTGTATCACCCATCAAATTGGACTGGTCGTAGTAGGACCAGAAGAGCCGCTTGTTAAGGGTATTTATGATTTTTTTGAAGCAGACCCTGCATTAAGAGAGATTATTGTGGTGGGACCTTCGGCTAAAGCAGCTCAATTAGAGGGCAGCAAGGCATTTAGCAAGAAATTTATGCAGCGCCATCAGATTCCTACAGCTGCATACGCCGAATTTACACTAGAAAATATAGAAGAAGGTAAAACCTATATCGCTGCGCATAGCCTTCCTATTGTTTTAAAAGCAGATGGTCTAGCAGCCGGAAAAGGCGTTGTTATTGCAACAACACACAAAGAAGCGCTAGATACATTTAATGAAATGCTGGTAAACAAGCAGTTTGGCGAAGCCAGCAGCCGTGTAGTGATTGAGCAGTTTTTATCCGGTATTGAAGTGAGTGTTTTTGCACTTACCAATGGCATGGACTATCAAATTATTGGACATGCCAAAGACTACAAACGAATAGGGGAAGGCGATACAGGCCTTAACACGGGTGGCATGGGCTGTGTGAGCCCTGTCCCTTTTATGGACGATGCTTTTATGCAAAAAGTAGAGGAGCGCATTGTTAAACCTACTATTAATGGACTCGCTGAGGAAGAACTTTGCTACCATGGCTTTGTATTTTTTGGCCTGATGAATGTGGATGGAGAACCCTTTGTAATTGAATACAACTGCCGTATGGGCGATCCAGAAACGGAAGTAGTAATGCCACGCTTACAAACAGACTTAGTAGCCCTTTTTGCAGCCATGGACAACGGCACTTTAATAGATGCCAATATTAGTTACGACACCAGAAGCTGTGCTACCATTATGGCGGTTAGTGGTGGCTACCCTGGTAGCTATGAAAAAAATAAGGTTATTACCGGACTTGAGGCCGTTAACGATATGCCAAATACACTTGTATTTCAGGCGGGTACTGCACTGGGCCAAAACGCCGTTGTTTCAAGTGGCGGAAGGGTTTTAGCCGTTACTGCTTATGGCGAAAATATTAACGAAGCTGTGGTGAGTGCCACCCAGCGTCTTCAAAAAATTGAATTTGAAGGCATGAATTTTAGACGCGATATTGGGTTTGAATTTGAAAACAAATAACTCGATAAAATTCGTAAGAATAGACTTTGTTATTTCCATTTATTTCAAGCACCTTTGTAGTAATACATTTACTTAAGCTTTACGCACTATACCATGGGATTATTTAACTTTTTTACGCAAGAAATTGCAATGGATTTAGGGACCGCAAATACCCTCATAATTCACAATGATGAAGTTGTTGTTAACGAGCCTTCTATTGTTGCCCTAAACCGCAATAATTTAAAAGAGGTTTTGGCCGTAGGAAAAAAAGCACTCATGATGCACGAAAAAACGCATGAGAGCATTAGAACCATTCGTCCTTTAAAAGATGGTGTAATTGCAGACTTTAACGCCGCAGAATTAATGATACGGGAGATGATGAAAATGATCTATCTTAAAAAACCATTATTCCCTCCAAGTTGGCGTATGGTAATTTGTATTCCATCTTCAATAACCGAAGTTGAAAAACGTGCGGTAAGAGATTCTGCAGAACAAGCAGGTGCTAAAGAAGTGTATATGATTCATGAACCTATGGCAGCTGCACTAGGTATTGGTATAGATGTTGAAGAACCCGTTGGTAACATGATCATTGATATTGGAGGTGGTACAACAGGCATTACCGTAATTGCACTTGCTGGTATTGTATGTGATCAAAGTATTCGTGTAGCAGGTGATGAATTTACAGCAGATATTATGGAGGCGCTTCGACGTTATCATAGTTTATTAATTGGTGAGCGTACTGCAGAGCAAATTAAAATTAATGTGGGCGCTGCGATGAAAGATTTAGACAACCCACCAGATGATTTGCCAGTGAATGGCAGAGACCTTGTTACCGGTATTCCTAAGCAAATCATGGTGAGTTACCAAGAGATCGCAGAAGCGCTTGATAAGAGTATTTTTAAAATAGAAGAAGCGATCTTAAAAGCCCTAGAAACCACGCCACCAGAGCTTGCAGCAGATATTTATCGTAGAGGCTTATACCTTACAGGTGGAGGTGCTTTACTACGCGGTCTCGATAAAAGATTGAGTGCAAAAATTAAATTACCTGTTCACGTTGCAGAAGATCCACTTAAAAGTGTTGTGCGTGGTACTGGTTTAGCACTTAAAAATTATCAGCGTTTTCCGTTCATCATGCGCTAATAATTTACCTTGAAAAATATTATTGATTTCATTCTTAGGCACTTTACTTTTTTAAGCTTTTTGCTATTGCAAATCGCTTCAATATATATGCTTACTAAAGCGAGTACTTCTCATGAAACTTTTTTTTCTGTTAAGATGGGCAATGCCGCTTCAAAAATTAATGAGCGCTATTACAACATGCGTGGCTACTTCTTTTTAAGAGAGACGAACGAAAAATTAGCTCAAGAAAATGCACGCTTACATAATATATTGGGTTCTAATATTGCTGCTCCGGATTCTAGTGTTCGTATCGTAACGGATTCGGTATACAAAGACTCCCTTAATAAATTTAGAAAATACAATTGGCTTCCTGCAAAAGTGATTGGCAACACTGTTTCCTTACAAACAAATTTTTTAACACTTGAACGCGGCCATTTACAAGGTGTAAAAAAAGGAATGGCTGCTATTAGTCCTGAAGGAATTATTGGCGTTGTAGTGGAAGTGTCAGACAATACCTGTAAAGTAATGAGCCTCTTACACCGCAATAGCAGGGTTAGTGCCATGCTAAAAAAAGACAATAACGCTGGTAGTATAGAATGGGATGGCGCAAGTCCTTATTACCTGCTTTTACGGAACGTTTCCAAGGGGGCTAAAGTAGCAAAAGGCGACACCGTAGTTACCAGCACCTATTCAGCAAACTTCCCACCCTATCAAATTATAGGTCGTGTAGCGGAAATAGACGCCGACCCTTCTAGTAATTTTTATACCCTTAAAATTAAAACAGCCGTTAATTTTTTTACGGTTCAGTTTGTATACCTCGTAGAAAATCTACGCTACCAGGAGCAATTTGATTTAGAAAATAACAACCCAAAAACACGTGAATAGTACATTAAAAAATATCATTCGCTTTACGCTATTTCTGCTGCTTCAAATTGTGATACTCAACGAAGTGCCGCCGGTACACCGCTTTATTATCCCTTACCTCTACTTCTTATACATTCTTTGGCTACCTTTTTCCATCAATCGTTTCGCGCTGCTGATTGTAGCCTTTTTATTTGGACTTTCTTTGGACTACTTTACAGGCACTACTGGCCTTCACGCCGCACCCTGTGTGCTTATTGCTTATGTTAGACCTTACCTCTTAAACCTCTTATTGACACAAGAAACCATCGAACAGAGCTATGCCGAGCCGGGTGTGAGTAGCATGGGATGGGCGCCATATGCTGTTTATGTAGGTGTACTTACATTCATCCATCATTTTTATTTAGTGCTTATAGAATGGCTTCAATTTGGCGACTTCGTATACTTCTTGGGCAAGGTAACTGGCACCACCCTAGTTAGTTTTATGATGATTATTCTTTCTGAACTTCTCTTTAGTAGAAAAAGTAAGTACAGAACCAATGCGGCCTAGTTTTTACTGTCCACAAATATGCATAAGTTTTTTTTGAAAAAATGATGTATTGTTGACATTGTTACATCAAATTTGCAATACATTTTTGTCGACTTATCTTACCAAGCCCTTATGTCCGCCTTTAATCAAAACCGAAGTAGAATTGTACAACTTATTTTTATTGGAGTTTTTATATTAATTACACTGCAGCTCATTAACCTGCAGGTTTTTTCGACAAAATATAAAATGGCGGCAGACAATAATGCCTTTTACAGAAAAGTTATCTACCCAGATAGAGGAATTATTTTTGATAGAAAAAAAAGAGCGATTCTTGAAAATATGATTAGCTATGATTTGGTGGTAATACCTGCAGAATCAAAAGGAACAGACACCCTTACACTTTGTGCATTATTAAATATAGATACCGCCACCTATAAAAAAAGGATGCGTGAACTTATTTTTAAAAATGGTACAGTAAAGCCCAGTGTGTTTGAGCCCCTGCTCACCACCGAAAACTTTGCGCGACTTAATGAAAATATGTACCGCTTTCCTGGCTTCACGCTTAGTGAAAGATCGGTACGATCTTATCCTTATGATTGTGGCGCAGCCGTTTTAGGCTACACCGCAGAAGTAGATACCGGCTTTTTACGCAGACACAAAGATGAAGGCTACGAAATGGGAGATTATTTTGGCACCACAGGACTAGAAAATAGTTACGAGAAAATACTCATGGGGCAACGCGGTATCAAGCGCTTTATTAGAGACAACAAAGGAAGAATTCAGGGACCTTGGGAGAAAGGAGAATTTGATACAGTAGCCATAGCAGGAAAAAATTTATACTCAAGCATTGACGTAGAACTTCAGCAACTTGGCGAAAAACTGATGCAAAATAAAGTAGGGAGTATCGTAGCCATAGATCCAAAAACAGGCGGCATTTTATGCATGGTAAGCGCACCTAGTTACAACCCAAACTACTTAACGGGCAACCAAAGAAAAAAACATTTGGTAGACATGATGTATTATGATCCAAGAAAACCATTGCTTAACAGAACCGTTAGTACGACTTACTCTCCAGGCTCAACCTTTAAAACGCTAGTTGGTATCATTGGCATGGCAGAAGGGGTGATTGACGATCAAACAACCGTTTCATGCGGAGGTAGTTATCTAGGATGTGGGAGAAAAATGGGTTGTCACGCAGCCGGTACTTTCACTTTAAAACCTGCCATATCAAAATCATGTAATAGTTATTTTGCAGTGGTGTATCGAAAAATATTAGACAATTCGAAAATGAACAATAGAGACGTTGCACTCGGCTTATTTAATGAATACGCTTATTCTTTTGGGTTAGGCAAAAAATTAGGTGTAGATCTCCCTTCTGAGAGAATGGGAAACATTCCAACTGCTAAATACTACCAGAAAATATTTGGCAAAAATTGGCAAGCGTGTAACATTATTTCAAACTCTATTGGCCAGGGTGAGATATCTACTACACTAACACAGCTTGCCAATGTAATGGCGATTATTGCTAACAAAGGCTGGTACTATTTACCACACTTAATTGACTCTGTAGAGGGTGGGGATGACTATGGAACACTTTCTAGGTTTAAACAAAAACACAAAACAAAAAATATTGCAGAAAGCATTTTTGAAGAAGTACATGAAGGCATGCAAGGGACTATGGAATTTGGAACAGGTGCTGCTGCAAAAGTTCCTGGAATTAATGTGTGTGGCAAAACAGGAACAGTTGAAAACGCTTACAGAGGTGAGTCGCTAAAAGACCATGCATTTTTTGGCGCGTTTGCACCTCGCGAAAATCCACGCATAGCCATTGCTGTAATGTGTGAAAATGCAGGGTTTGGTGCTACTTCTGCAGCACCTATTGCCAGCTTACTCATAGAAAAATATTTAAAGGACTCTATTGCTGGTCCGGAGCGCAGAGCAAAAATTGAGCAGCTTGCTAATATGAATTTGATACCGCCTCAAATGAAACGACTCATGATAAAACAAGATTCTACCAGAAGAACGACGACTATCAAAAAAGCTATTGCGAAAAACTAGCCAAAAAAATGAACAGAAAAAATAAAAATCTTGCTGCGGAAGGAATCGATTATACAGTTATTTGGCTGTACGCTATTTTAGTAGTCATTGGTATCTTATGCATTTTTATGGTAGAATATAAAACAGATACCAACTGGCTTTCTACTTTTTTAGGGGGCAAAACAAATTATAGCAAACAACTTATTTTTGGTGGTGTATGTGCGCTCATTGCAACTTTTATTTTACTTACAGATAGTAAAATATTTACTGCATTTGCAAACCTTTCCTATGTTTTTGGCATATTACTCATGCTTGCAACCTTTGTGTTGGGAAAAAATATCAATGGTTCTAAATCTTGGATACCACTTGCAGGAGGCTTTAATTTGCAACCTGCTGAGCTTTGCAAAATTTTCACATCGCTTGCACTAGCAAAATTAATATCGCGTCAAGAGGTTGATTTCACCAGTTTAAAATCACAATTGATTGCGGGCGCTATTGCCTTAACGCCAGCAGCCTTATCCATTTTGCAACACGAATTAGGCTTAGCACTCGTTTATTTGAGCCTGTTGATTGCAATGTACAGAGAGGGACTGCCGGCGCAGTTCTTAATTATTGGATCATGTTTTGGCGTTATAGCACTTGCTACACTGATTGTTGAAAGGGATGCTTTATCAGTTACACTTTCAGTATTAACGGCATTTATTATTTTTTTAGCCTACAGACAAGTTAGAAAAAAGCAAAGACTGGTGACCATCTCTATTATTCTTTCTATTTGGATTTTATGCCTGGGCGTTCAGCGTTATGTGGTACCGTATATTTTTAATAACGTTTTAGAATGTTACCAAAGCACCAGAATTTATAGCATGTTGGGTAAAGAATATGATTGTAGTTTAAATAAAAAGTCGAACGAAAAATTTAGCGGAAAAGCGGCGCGTAAACCAGATGATTATAATGTAAGGCAAAGTAAAATTGCCATTGGCTCAGGCGGTTTTTTTGGAAGAGGCTTTTTAAAAGGCACACAAACAAGAGGTAAATATGTTCCTGAACAACATACCGATTTTATTTTTACATCCCTTGGCGAGGCATTTGGATTCGTTGGATGTACGATATTTTTAGGGCTCTACTTATTTTTCTTATTTAGAATTGTACGTATTGCAGAAAGACAACGCAGTACTTTTAGTAGGGTATATGCATACTGTGTTGCAAGTATTTTGTTTTTCCATATCGCTGTAAATGTAAGTATGACCATTGGCCTTTTTCCAATTGTAGGGATTCCGCTTCCGCTTATTAGTTATGGGGGATCTTCCTTACTTACTTTTACCGTATTAATTTTTATCATGCTCCGCCTAGACGCCGATAGACAAATGGTGCTGCGTTAGGCCAATTCATAATTCTATGCAAATCATTCCACTATCAGAAGGAAGCTTTACCATCGATCAATCAAAAATTTTTGTTTCGTTTAATACAAACACAGAAGCCCTTCAGAGTAGGCCTATTGGGAGCATTTTAGTAGAAATTCAGCCCTTTGTCGTAATCACTAGTAATGATATTATTTTAATTGACACAGGCCTTGGATACACAGGCACTAACGGTGAATTACAAATCCATGAAAACTTAGAAAAAGCAGGAATCAAACCAGCCTCTGTTACAAAAGTACTCATGAGTCATTTACACAAAGACCATGCGGGCGGAACTACATTTAGTAATATTGATAAAACAGCAAGGTATATTAGTTTCCCTTACGCTACTTATTATATACAACGAAGAGAATTTGATTATGCAACGGGTGTAGGTTCTGCCTCTTATATTCCAGAAGACATTTTACCACTTCAAGAATTTAGTAAAGTGGTTTGGCTAGATAGTGATGAGGGAGTAATTGAAGGTGTTATCAAATATCAGGTAACGGGTGCACACTCTAAATTTCATCAAGTATTTTGGATTACTGATAATCATGAAACGGTATTTTTTGGTGGCGATGATGCGCCTCAATTACAACAAATGAAAAGTAAGTTTGTGGCCAAATACGATTACGATGGAAAAAAATGTATGGAGCTAAGGCAGTCCTGGCTAGAAAAAGCAAAACAAGAAGGATGGACCTTCTTGTTTTACCATGATATTGCTACGCCCATATGGGAAGCTCGTTAAACTGTTGGCTCTTCTTGACCTGGAGGCGGTGGCGGCGGAGGTGTTCCTCCTCTTTTATTTTTACCACCCTTTTTACCACCCTGCTTATCATTTTTTGGTCCTTGACCATCTCTTCTGTTTTGTAGCTCCTCTCTTATCATTTCCATAAAAGAACGGTCTGCAGTAAGCGCTTTGTTTACGCGCTCATCAGAACCCAACGCTTTTTTGAAATCGTTCTTGTATTTCTTTTTGATGTTTAATGCAGCTTCTTCAAAAGCCAATACATCCTCTTTTTTGTCTTGACGTACTTTTTTTAATTCTTCAAAACATGCATTATAAGCAGGCCAAAATTTTTGGGCTTCTTCTGCATTTAAATTTAGGTGCTTTGTCATAAAAGCTACTTTAAGTGCTTCAACATTTTCTTTGTTAGGTTTTGGGCCTTTGCCACGATTACCCATGGGTCTTTCTTGCGGCTGAGCCATTGTTACTGCAATAACAAAGAATGATAGTAGAAAGGATAAAATGATCTTTTTCATAATTATTGTTTTTTAAAAATTTTTATACTAATTACTTGATTGGATATATTC
This sequence comes from Sediminibacterium sp., assembly GCA_040403595.1. Classification (GTDB taxonomy): domain Bacteria; phylum Bacteroidota; class Bacteroidia; order Chitinophagales; family Chitinophagaceae; genus Sediminibacterium. The sequence goes on from JBBAKI010000001.1 coordinate 187,835, forward strand.
TAAAAGCGCTTCGTCTGAGGTTTGTTTTATAATGGATGCTCCAGTCTGTATCGTATATGCTGGAATGGCAACTTCAGGTGTTGTAATTAAATTTTCGTGCGCATCTATATAGGATAGCAGTGTTGAATCACTTATCGTTTGCAATATTTTTGTTTGATCGGCATTGATATACGCTGCGTAATCAAATTTTTCATTTTTGTTATTATAAAAAAAAGTCCCAACCGCCGCAACACCAATAAAAGCAGCCGCTACAGCCCATTTGGCAATGCTAAATATTGCTATAGGGGTCTTTTGTATAGATGCTGGTTTTGTATAAAAAGTTGTTTTTGGAATCGTATTTAAAAAGGGCGCTATTAATTCCAGTTCATTATATACGGCTTCTTTTTCGATGCTAGCCCTAACAATACCTGACAGTTCCTCAAAATAATTTGCAGGAACCTGATAAGGCATTAAAGCATTTGTAGTTTGCCAAAATAAACTTATAGTTACTAATTCTTCTTGTATGTTAGGATCTATGTACATCGGTAAATAATAGACTTTGACTTTACTAAAGGGTTTAATTATTTTTAATAAATTCTTCAATTTTTTTTGCAGCATGATGGTAACTAGCTTTTAATGCGCCTTCGGATGTATCTAGCAGCTCACTCATTTGGTGATATGGCATTTCATCATAATAACGCAAATTAAAAACGAGTTGCTGCTTTTCCGGAAGGCTTTTGATAGCCAATTGCAATTTCCAAATCAATTGATTTTCATTAAAGTTTGCATCTGCTTTTATTTTATCTTGAAATCCACCGGATTCCTGATCTAAAGAAACGGTTGCTCTCTTTTTTTGCTTTTCAATAAAAGTGAGGGTTTCATTGGTAGCAATGCGGTACATCCAGGTAAACAATTTACTATCCTCTCTAAAATTTTCTAGACCGTTCCAAATTTTGATTAGCACGCCTTGCAAAACGTCATTGGTATCTTCATGATCCACAAGCATGCGCCTAATATGCCAATAGAGCTTTTCTTGGTATTTTTTTACAATACCTGTATAGCCTTTCTCCTTGGTCGAAGGGCTATGAAATTGGGCCAGTAAACTCGTATCATCTAGGTGCAATGCCATATTCTAAAGGTAAATACTTGGACTGCTGCAGGGGTAAAAAGTTTAATGCTATCTAAAAAGCTAACGTTTGTTTACTATAGTATATAAATTCGTTAGTTTTTTGAGTTTGAAATGAATTAACTTAGGGGGTAAGCAAGCAATCAAAAGGTTATGAACAGTTCTTTTATTAAAAATCAGTTTAAAAGAAACGTGGAGGACAAATATGTTATTTACAATAGCTTATTTGCAGCACTCCCGTTTTCTGGTGTTGCCAATGTAGGCGCCCTATTACCCATCTTAGCAGAAGCATGCAAAAATGGATATGCCACCGGGCAATCGCCTAATCAAATTATTGAAAATTTTTTCGCCAAACAAACAAGTATTTCAAAAGATGCAGATAAGTTTGATAGACTCTTCAAGTTTGTTCAATACATCGAAAGACAGGTAGTTTTATTTGATGCCATCGAAGACGCCGCTTTTGGTAATATCAATGAAACCAGTGGCGCTGGAAGTTTAAAATCATTACTACAAGAAGCAGTATTTGCTGGTAAAGGCGCAGCACTAAAAGAACGCTGTAAAAACAGTAAAGTACGCATTGTTTTAACTGCACACCCCACTCAGTTTTACCCAGGCAGTGTACTTGGCATTATTCACGACATGGGAGAAGCCATTGCAAAAAATGACTTTCAAATTATCAATCAATACATTCAGCAATTAGCGCTTACGCCATTTTTTAATAAAAAACAGCCAACGCCGTATGACGAAGCCGTTAACGTGATGTGGTATTTAGAAAATGTTTTTTATAGATCTATTGGTAACATTTACAACTTTATTATCAATGAAATGTTTGAAGGGGTCAATGAAACGGATAATACTTTTATTGAACTAGGATTTTGGCCAGGAGGCGATAGAGACGGTAACCCAAATGTACAAGCAGATACCACCTTAAAAGTAGCGGCAGCATTGAGAAGCGCGATTGTGGTATGTTATTACAGAGACATTCGAAGACTCAAAAGAAAAGTCACTTTTAGTGGCGTTGACACTTTAATATTAGCGCTAGAATCACTTCTTTATGAAAATGTATTTAGGCCTTCAACCAATAATAAAATTACGGCGGCTACGCTGTTAGAAAAACTCGAGGACATTCAAAAAGAAATCAAAGAAAATAACCATGGTCTATTTATTTCTACCATTGAAAGTCTTATCAATAAAGTAAAAATATTTGGTACCCATTTTGCATCACTTGATATTAGACAAGACAGTAGAATTCATACCGCTACCTTAGCACAGGTAAATCAAGCATTCATTGATGCAGGACAGACTCCTATTTTTTCAGCGGGCTATGATGCTCTTTCTGAAAATGAAAAAATTGCTGTGCTAGAAAATATAAATAGATCTGTTGACCCAGAGATATTAAAAGACCCACTTGCAAAAGATACTTTAAAAAGTATGCAAGCCTTGCAAACCATTCAACTTGAAAATGGTGTACTTGGTTGCCACCGCTATATCATAAGCAACTGTCAGTCTGCGCTTCACATGGCAGAAGTATATGCGCTATTTACACTGAGTGGTTGGAAAGGAGAAAAAACATTTGATATTGTCCCGCTATTTGAAACCATCGACGATTTAGCAGAAGCTTCAAGCATTATGAACCGGGTGTATTCTTTGCCCATGTATAAAAATCATGTAGGCGCCCGCAAAAATGAGCAAACCATCATGCTAGGCTTTAGTGATGGCACCAAAGATGGTGGCTATTTAGAGGCCAATTGGAGTATCTATAAAGCAAAAGAAAAATTGACATCCATTTCGAGACAACATGGTTTTAAAGTGAAATTTTTTGACGGAAGAGGCGGACCACCATCAAGAGGTGGCGGTAAAACACATCAATTTTATGCATCACTTGGTAAAGATATTGAGCATGAAGAAATCCATTTAACGGTTCAAGGACAAACCATCACTTCTAATTTTGGAACCATCCAATCAGCACAATATAATATTGAACAATTGCTAAGTGCTGGGATGAGTAGTGCCCTATTTGCAGATAGCAGAAAAAATATTACAGAAGAGGAACGTGCATTATTAGACACACTAAGCAAAGAAAGTTACGAAAGTTACCAAGCATTTAAAGCACACCCATTGTTTTTAAAATACTTAGAAGAATTTAGCCCGCTCACCTATTATAGTAAAAGTAATATTGCGAGTAGACCAGCTAAACGAGGTGCAACAGCTGCTGCACTTCAGTTCTCAGATTTAAGAGCCATTCCATTTGTGGGAAGTTGGAGCCAACTCAAACAAAATGTACCAGGTTACTACGGACTTGGAACCGCATTAAAAAAAGCAAAAGAATCTGGCAATTGGGGGTCGGTGAAACTTTTATTTAAAAATGTTTCATTTTTTAAAACGCTTATCGACAATAGCATGATGAGTATGCTTAAGTCCTATTTTGAACTCACACAATTTATTAAAGAGAATCCAACCTATAGTTCTATTTGGAAGCTTATCAAAGACGAATTTGATACCACCCAAGCCTTGGTACTGGAGCTCAGTGAAAATAAAATTTTAATGGAAGCGGATCCTGCTGCTAGGGCATCTATTTTAATGCGGGATGATATTGTACTGCCGCTATTAACCATTCAACAGTATGCACTATGGCAATTACACAAAGAAAACAACGATGCAGCTAATAGAGCAGTGTATGAGAAATTAGTAACAAGAACCATGTTTGGCATTATCAATGCTGCTAGAAATTCTGCCTAATAAGGGTTGTTACACTGCGTCTTTCCAACGCCATAAATGTAAGCAAGCATAGGTTTTATAAGGGCTCCAAGCCTCGGAAATGGCCAACATATCTAATTTAAACTGTTTTTTATTAGCTGGGTTTAAATTGTAAAGTTTAGTCATGGCTTGTTGTATGCCTAAATCGTCTACCGCAAAAACATCTTCGCGACCTAGTGAAAACATTAAGAGCATTTCTACCGTCCATTTCCTAACACCTTTTATTTGCGTGAGTATCTCAATCATTTCTTCATTAGAAAATTGCTGTAATTTTTTGTCTGTGATTTTATGCTCTAAACAAAAACTGGCAACAGCGTATATGTAATTAATTTTTGCATAACTAATACCAATCCCTCTAAGTGTCTCCGCTGGGGTATCGAGTACTTTTTGAATGGTTGGCTTTTTTGCAGGATACAAAGCTAAAAAACGATCATAAATGATGGCCGCAACTTTAGTACTCAATTGCTGGCTTATAATACTACCCATCAGTTTAATGGGTATATTTTTTTGAAGTGAAAGGCTATGCGTATCTTTTTTTAGAATAGTTGCTAAAACCTTGTCTTTGCTTAAGTGCTTTTTATAGGTCATGATGGCAAGTTACAACCCCTAAATTATCTTTCAAAACCAATAAGAAGTAGTAGCTTAGTGTAAAATTAGCGGGTTATGCAAGTTCGCATTTTTGCGGTTTTATTATTAGCTATTGTTATCAACCTTACGTCTGCTGCGCAAACCAAAACAGCCGCCAATAGGGCAGACGAGGTTTCAATTAAAGCGTTACTCGCCGCCCAAACCAAAGCTTGGAATAACGGGGATTTAGAAAATTTTATGGACGGCTACCTACCCTCCGACTCCCTACTTTTTGTTGGCAAAAGCGGACCTACCTATGGCTTTAACAACACGCTCAACAATTATAAAAAAGGGTACCCAGATACGGCATTTATGGGTAAGCTCACTTTTACGCTTCTTTCTTTAACCCCCATCGAAAAAATACATTACCGTGTTTTAGGAAAATGGGCATTAAAAAGAACGAAAGGAGACCTAAGCGGTTACTTTACCTTATTACTTCAAAAAATAAAAGGCAAATGGTTTGTAATACAAGACCATAGTAGTTAAATCAAAAATAAAAAATAAAAAAATGGCAATTATTATTTTAGGAATCATCATACTTGTAGCAGGTATTTTTATTCTAAAGCAAAAACAAGAGTTACATAAATTAGGTGCTGGTATTAGAGGCTTTGGTATTATACTTATTATTTTAGGCGCATTAAATGCTTGTGTAAAACAAATAGACGCTGGTCAGATTGGCGTTACCAATTTATTTGGTAAAGTATCCAATGAAGTACTTACAAGTGGTTTAAACTTTATCAATCCATTAGTAGATGTTAGTACCGTAGATATTAAAACCTTAAACTACACCATGAGTGGTGTACACAACGAAGGGGATAAAGAAGGCGACGATGCTATTCGAGTACTCACCGCCGATGGTCTAGAAGTAACGATTGATCTAACCGTTTTATACCGTGTAGTTGGTTCAGAAGCGCCAAGGCTTATTAAAGAAACAGGTCTTGATTATAAAGACAAAATAGTTAGACCGCTTACTAGAACAAAAATCAGAGATAACGCTGTATACTTTACTGCCATTGACTTATACTCAACCAAAAGAGATCAATTTCAGAACAGAATATTTAGCAGTATCGAAGCTGATTTTAAAAAAAGAGGTTTGATTCTAGAGCAATTACTCCTCAGAAACATTACACTTCCTAATAACGTAAAAACTTCGATCGAAGAAAAAATTAAGGCCGAACAAGACGCACAAAAAATGGAATTTGTGCTACAAAAAGAAAAGCAGGAAGCAGAGCGTAAGCGCGTAGAAGCACAAGGCATTGCGGATTATCAGCGCATTATTAGCATTGGCCTAAACGATAAACAATTACAATACGAGCAAATACAAATGATGAAAGGACTGATTACTTCTCCGAATTCAAAAGTGATTGTAATGGGTAAAGGTAATACGCCGGTTATCTTAGATGGTAAGGATAAATAAAATTTACTCTTCGTTATAATCGATAGGATCTTTCCATTTGTTATAGAGATACCATATTAACAAAGCCGTACTTGCTAAAAGCCAAGTATAAAAAATGAGATTGGATAGCGTAAAGCTGCTTTCCCAATAAGCAGCGCCATACATAATTCCCGCGCATGAATTAACAGCCATCCATAACAAAAACATGGAAATGGTATTCACAATGCGGATCAAATATTTGCGTACACCTGGTTCCATACTATTAATCTAGGCTTTGATTATTGGCTGCTGCCATTTTGATTAATCTGTCAAACTGAGCCGGCGTTAAATCGCTATAAAAAAAGTTTATAGGGTCAATTTGTGTATTAGATTTGTGTACTTCATAATGTAAATGCGGACCTGTACTTTTACCAGTACTGCCAACATATCCGATCACTTGACCTCTCTTCACTTGTTCTCCTTGTGATACATTAACACGAACCATATGTCCATATAAAGTTTCATACCCAAATCCATGATTAATAATTACATGATTGCCATAACCGTTTGTTGAAAATCCGGAAAATTTAATTGCCCCATCTGCGGTTGCATAGATTGGGGTTCCCATTGGGGCCGCAAAATCAAGTCCTAGATGAGCCTTTCTAGTTTTATATATAGGGTCGATACGGTAGCCAAAACCGGAAGCGATTCGGGACAATTTTTTATTGCTAATGGGCTGAATAGCTGGAATGGCTGCTAATAATTTAGCCTTATCATTTACCATAGCAATTAGGTCTGTAAATGACTTATTTTGATAGGCCATTCTAAGAGATAAATTATTAAGTTGCTGGATTAAGGTATTAACTATATCAGAAGAACCCATACGCTGAACGAGTTGTACCTCTTTTTTTTGTTCCATATCCTTGATGCGCGCACTGTCTGCAACCGGATCCGCCTCAAAAATAGACCGGTACACCATATTGTCCCGATTGGTGATTTCACCCATTTTTAACTCAATCTGGCTAAGCCGTTCCTCTATAACGGCATAGCCCTCTTTTAAGTCTTCATTTTGCTGACGGAGTATCTTTTCTTTTGGGGAATCAATATATTGAAATGCAATGGCAAAAATAATGAACCCAGTTACAATGGAGGTTGCAATAAAACCAAATATCCGTAGCAATCGAACTCGAAGAGGTGTCTCCAACTTTTCGAACCTAAGGGTATGGGTATTATAGTAATATTTTATTTTTCGCATAGGGGCATTGGTATCAGTAGCTAAAGGCTCAATTCCTTACCTTTGAATCTATTAATAATAAGATCAAAGATAGTTGCCAATTTACTAAAAAATAGCATATTTAAAATTTTAACGCTCTATGATGACCAGTGCTGAGATAAGAAAACAATTTTTGGATTTTTTTGCTTCTAAGAAGCACCATATTGTACCATCTGCCCCTATTGTTGTAAAAAATGACCCTACCCTTCTTTTTACCAATGCCGGCATGAACCAATTTAAAGACTTTTTTCTAGGCAATCGCAAACCTGAATATACCCGTATTGTAGATACCCAAAAATGTTTGCGTGTTAGTGGCAAGCACAATGACTTAGAAGAAGTGGGCGTTGACACCTACCACCATACCATGTTTGAAATGCTTGGCAACTGGAGTTTTGGAGATTATTTTAAAGATGAAGCGATAGCATGGAGTTGGGAATTACTTACAGAAGTCTATAAAATTGACAAAGACCGTTTATACGTTTCAGTATTTAAAGGAGACGAAGCAGAAGGTATACCCATGTCCTCTATTGCACTTGAAGCATGGAAAAAATTAGTACCAGAAGACAAAATTATTTTTGGAAATAAAAAAGATAACTTTTGGGAAATGGGTGACACAGGACCATGCGGCCCTTGTTCCGAAATCCATGTAGACTGCAGATCCGATGAAGAAAGAAAATTAATTCCTGGAAGGGACTTGGTTAATAACGATCATCCACAAGTGATTGAAATTTGGAACAATGTATTCATGCAATACAACCGATTAAAAGACGGAACACTTGAGCCACTTCCCGCAAAACACGTAGACACAGGTATGGGATTTGAACGTTTAGTGCGTGTATTGCAAAGCAAACAAAGCAATTATGATACCGATGTATTTAGCGGCACTATCAATGCTGTAGCTAGCATCACTGGAAAAATATATGATAGAAGCGATAGCAAAGAAGCTGTTGCATTCAGGGTTTTAGCAGATCATATCAGGGCCATTTCTTTTACCATTGCAGATGGGCAACTGCCTTCTAATACAGGTGCTGGCTATGTTATTAGACGTATTTTACGTAGAGCAGTTCGTTATTATTATACCTACTTAGATTACAAACAACCTTTACTATTTCAACTCGTTCCATTACTTGCAGCACAGTTTGAAAACGTATTTCCTGAATTAAAAGCGCAACAAGACTTTGTAACAAAAGTAGTAAAAGAAGAAGAAGATTCATTTTTAAGAACCTTAGATAAAGGACTAAAAAGAATTGACGAGTTAATGAAAACCTCAAGTAGTAATGTTATTGAAGGTAAAGCCGCTTTTGAACTTTTTGATACCTATGGTTTTCCAATAGATCTTACCAGGCTTATTGCACAAGAAGAAAATTTAACTATAGATGAAAATGGATTTGAAGCAGAAATGCAGCAACAAAAAAATAGAAGTAGAGCTGCTACTGCCATAGATGCTGCAGATTGGGTGATTGTACATGAAAATGATGCCCAAATATTTACAGGCTACACAAGTCTAGAATCCGCTACAACTGTTATTAAGTATAGAAAGGTTACTGCAAAAGGCAGCACAGGTTATCAAATTGTTTTAGCTGCTACGCCGTTTTATGCAGAAAGTGGCGGACAAGTTGGAGACACTGGTGTACTTGAATTTAATGGTACGAGTATTGATGTTATTGATACTAAAAAAGAAAACAACCTGATCATTCATTTTACAACAGCGCTTCCTGCTAATTTAGAAGGACCCGTCATTGCAAAAGTGAATACAAATAATAGAAAAAACATTTCGGCACACCATAGTGCTACGCATTTGTTACATGCTGCCTTACAACAAGTACTTGGAACGCACGTAGCACAAAAAGGAAGCCTAGTCAATGCTGCGCAACTTCGTTTCGACTTTTCTCATTTTGCAAAAGTGAGTGATGACGAAATGAAACAAATAGAAAGTATTGTCAATCAAAAAATTAGAGAAAATATTCCTGTAGTCATCAAAGAAATGACAAAAGATGACGCTGTCGCGCTAGGTGCCATGGCTTTATTTGGTGAAAAATATGGTGATACCGTAAGGGTCGTTATTATGGATCCAAATTATTCTATTGAACTATGTGGCGGTACACATGTTGGCGGAACAGGAGAGTTAGGATTATTTAAATTAAAACATGAGTCTGCAGTTGCAGCAGGCGTTAGACGCATAGAAGCAGTATGTGGCGAAGGCGCAACCAATAAGGTGAATGAGGCACTAGCAGAACTTGAAACGATTAAGGAACTCGTAAAAAATACCAAAGAGCCTGTAAAAGCCGTGCAACAAATGGTTGCTGATGTACAATCGTTAAAAAAACGCATTGAATCCTATGAGGCATTAGCACTTATTGGTATCAAAAAAGAATTGGAATCTAAAGTGACACTTATTGGCGATACGCATTTTATAGGTAGTATTGTTACGGTGAGCAATCCAGATGGCCTCAAAAAATTATGTACGGAGCTACAAGCAAGTTTTACAAATTTACTTATAGTACTCGCTGCTAATATTGAAGGCAAAGCTGCTGTTGCCGTACTAGTAGATGATGCCTTACAAGCAAACAAATCATTAGAAGCTCAAAAAATAATTACAAACCAAATAGCACTACTTATTAAAGGTGGTGGTGGTGGGCAAAAAGGGCTAGCAACCGCTGGTGGACAGGATCCTAGCAATCTTGCACAAGTGATTGAAAATGTAAAACAATTATTAAACTAGAACGCATCAAACACAAAAAACCAACACTATGAATAAAATTATTTCATTATTTATGGTAGGCTGCTTAGTAGTAACTGCTGCGACTGCACAAGAAAAAAAAATGGTCATTGTTAAAAAAATAGATACTACCATCATTCATGGAAAGGCCGACGGGCCGCAAAAAATGACAGTGATTGTAGAAAACGGAAAAATTACCATTAATGGTAAGCCCATCGAAGGTGTTAATGTACCAGAAATGATGGGTGGCACAGCAGGCGCGCCGAAAGTGATGATGTTTAAATCTGATGATATGAATGCTTCACTTCCTAAATTCGATGGTAAGTTAAGTGAACTAAAAATCGTAAAAGGCATGCCACTTGATATGAGCAAAATGGGTGAGACTTTTGATTTTATTATGAATGATGGACCTAAATTAGGTATCAGCATTGAAGACGTACTAGAAGGTACTGGCGCAAAAGTATTAGAAGTAACAGAAGGTTCTGCATCAGCCAAAGCAGGTATTTCAAAAAATGATGTGATTACTGCTTTTGATGGTGCAGCAATTCATGACGTAGCTACTTTACAAGCAAAAGCTGAAACATTAAAAGCAGGTGACACCATTACCATCAAATTAACACGTGAGGGTAAGACCAAAGAAGTGACCCTAAAAATTCCAAAAAAATTAAAGAAGGCCAATATATAACCCTCTAATTGTGCAATAACCCGTTAACTAATCATATTTTTGTTTGAGATGACCTCAGGCAATAAATATGAAGCAGTTATCGGGTTAGAAGTACACGCACAGCTAGCTACCAAAAGCAAGCTCTTTTGTGCCGACGCCACCACCTTTGGTGCCCCTCCAAATACCCAAATAAGCCCAATTACAATGGGGCATCCGGGTAGTCTTCCAAAAACCAATAAAAAAGCAGTTGAGTATGCCATTAAAATGGGACTCGCTTGTAACTCAACCATAGTTAAGAAAAATTACTTTGCTCGAAAAAATTATTTCTACCCAGATTTACCAAAAGGCTATCAGATTTCACAACACACCACGCCTATTTGTGCAGGAGGTGTCGTTCAAATACAAGTGGGTAATCAAAAACGCCAGGTTCAATTAAATAGAATTCACTTAGAAGAAGACGCTGGAAAAAGCATTCACGATATTGATCCTACACATACACTCATTGATTTAAACAGAGCAGGCACACCCTTAATTGAAATTGTTACAGAGCCTGATTTGTTTAGTGCAGAAGAAGCATTTGCCTACGTAACTGAAATTAGAAAACTAGTACAATGGTTAGGTATTTGCAATGGCAATATGGAAGAAGGATCTTTACGATGTGATGCCAATGTTTCGGTGCGCTTGAAAGGTGAAAAAAAATTAGGCACCAATGTAGAAGTAAAAAATTTAAACTCTATTCGCAATGTAAAAAAAGCAATTGAGTTTGAAATTACCCGTATGATTGATGTAATTGAATCAGGCGGAACGATCTCGCAGCAAACTAGAAGTTTTGATGCAGCCACTGATACTACATTTGCCCTTCGGGATAAAGAAGAGGCAAATGATTATCGCTATTTCCCAGATCCAGACTTGGCTCCTTTTGTTTTAAGTGATGTATATATAGATACTATAAAAGCTAGCCTCCCTATTTTACCTGCTGTCTTAGAAGAAAAAATAACAATGCAGTATCAACTGAGTAGTTATGATGCGGCACAAATTTGTGAGTCATTGAGTACGGCTCATTATTTTGAAACTGCCTCAGCACATACAAAAAATTATAAATCAGTTGCCAATTGGATGCTAGGTCCTATTAGGTCTTATTTGAATGAAGCAGGCTTAGATTTCAAAAGTCTTGGCCTTCAGCCCGCTTCATTAGCAAATCTGATCAAACTCATTGATGATGGACAATTGAATTTTTCGGTGGCTGCATCAAAAATATTACCACAATTAGTAGATGGTAGAAAAATAGATATTTTAGCAGTTGCTACAGAACTAAATATTTTACAAGTGAATGATACAGATACTTTAGAGGCTTGGGTAGACACTGCTATTGCCAGCATGCCAGATAAAGTAATCGAATACCAAAAAGGTAAAAAAGGACTTATTGGACTCTTTATTGGAGAAGTAAAAAAATTAAGCAGGGGTCAAGCAGATCCAAATAAAGTGAGCAGCTTACTCGCTCAAAAATTAAGTAAATAATTACTCAGTAAATACCATTATCATGATCAAAAAAATTGGCGTATCCATTGTTATTGCCGGCGTTCTACTAGGGTGTTCCGAAAAAAAATATGGCGGCTTTACCGTTAGCGGAAAAGTAAGCCATGCAGGCGCGCAAAAAATATACTTACAAGAACTTCCATTTGCTGGATCTGAGCCATTAATTTTAGACTCTGCTACTTTAAAAGAAAATGGAAAATTTGAACTAAGGGCTACCGCACTAGAAGAAGGCTTGTATAGGCTTTCATTAGAAAGAGGTCCCGAAGTACTACTTATAAATGATGAAAAAAGTATCAGAATTAATATAGATGTAAACCATCCTAGAGCCTACGAAATTGAAGCATCTGAAGCCAGCAAAAGCCTTCAAACATTATTTGCAAAATACAGTATTGCCGACTCTACACTCATGATCACTTTTGATAATTTAGGAAAAGCACAAAAGCAAACAGGCAATGATAGTTTGATACAAGTGTTAACAAAAAATAAAGACAATGGACTTGCGACAATCAATAACATGGTCAATGAATTTATTAATAATGCAAAAAGTCCTGCTGCCATCTACTATGCCATTGGAATGGCAACTAGAACGATGCCGGAAGAAGCCGTTAAACAACTGGTAGAAAAAACCGCTGTCAAGTTTAAAGAACATACCGGTATTGCAAAAATTAAGGCGCTCATGACAGTTCAACAAGCAGCACCAAGTGGAGGAAATACCTATGCGCTATTAAATAAGCAAGCGCCTGAAATTAATTTACCAGGTACAGATGGTAAATTTTTTTCTTTGTCTTCTTTAAAAGGCAAATACGTACTGGTAGATTTTTGGGCGAGCTGGTGTGGACCTTGCAGACAAGAAAACCCAAATGTTGTAGCGGCCTATAAAGCTTTTAAAAATAAAAACTTTACCATTGTTGGCGTGTCTTTAGACAATGACAAAGAAGCCTGGTTAAAAGCGGTTAAAGACGATGGTTTAACTTGGAAACACGTGAGTGATTTAAAACAATGGGAGTCAACAATGGTACCTTTATATGGTATTGATGGTATTCCATTTAATGTTTTAGTTGACCCTACTGGTAAAATTATCGCAAGCAGTTTAAGAGGCGATGACCTTCAAAAAACTTTAGCTGCTGTTTTAAAATAATGATAAATAGCAAGTAAAAAAAATGGCGCTCGAAATCGAGCGCCATTTTTTTTATGTATTGTAATAACAATTACCAGCCAGTATTTTGAACTAGGTTAGTATTGATATTGATATCATAGGTTGGGATACCCCATACAAACTGACTTGCATCAGCTACAATGCTAATGGTGTTGTAGTTAGCGCCTACGTTAATTGCACCTAAATCTTGAGGTGTACCTCTTGTGAAACCAAGGTGCCATCTCTTAAGGTCAAATAAACGGAAGCCTTCAAATGCTAACTCTCTTGTTCTTTCGTTTCTGATTTCTGTCATTAAAGCAGTGCCCGTTACACCAGACAAAGCAGTTAAGCCTCTAGCAGTTCGTAAAGTATTTAAAGCAGTTAAAGCAAGTGCTTCACTAGCGCCACCTACTTTAGCAGCAGCTTCTGCATAAATCAAATACTGTTCTGCAGAACGGAATACTTTAGGAGCGTGTTGATAGTTGGTATAAGCGCCAGTAAATAAAGCTGGGTTACCAGGGAACTTGTTTACACACCACATAGTTGGGAAGTTTACACCCTGAATGATACAAGGCAATTGCTTTAAGTAAACTTGCTTTCTTAAGTCAGCAGCGTCAAATAAATTTACAAAATCTACAGTAGGAATAAAGTCCGGAACATATTTACCTGTCGCACCATTGAACCCTAAATAAATAGAATTGGTGTTAGCAGACTCTGTTTGTTTAACTACTGCACAATTATAAATAACTTCTGTAGCTAAATCATTCGTCCACATATTATTTAAATTGGTAAGGGTGTTTAACAAAGGATATTTAGCACCCGTAATAATGGTGTTAGCCGCTGTCATCGCACCAGCCCAATCTTGCATATGTAAACGAACGCGCGCTTCTAATGCAACTGCAACATCAACTGTAAACTTGGTTGCTCCTGCAGCACCTGCTGTAGCAGCTAAATTTGTTTTTGCAGTAGCAATGTCAGACATAATTTGGTCGTATACTTTTTTAACGGTTGATCTAGCTGGTCTAGCATTGAGATCAAATTCTAATACCAATGGCACACCTAAATCTTTAGCCGCAGTTGCTGGCTCATATGGCTTTGCAAAACGCAAGATTAACTCAGAATAGTAATAAGCACGTGCTAAATAAGCATCCCCTTTGTATCTAGCAAGGGTTGCAATTTCAGTAGCGTTATTTGTTTTTACTTTTTCGAAACCAGCAATACAAGTATTGATATTTCTTAAAGCACCATAGTATCCTGCCCAAGAACCACTTAAAGCACCATCATCAGCAAGGAAACTTGTTCCCCATCTGTGCGGGTTACCGTTTCTGTTACCAAAATCTAGGGTAGCATTTAACTGGTCTACTTGAACATCTTGAGAGATATTGTAAGAACCATACACTCTACCACGGAAGTCTGCATATAAACCATTGTTCCAGGTTGCAGCATCTTTAACTGTTTGGAAAGATTGAGACAACTCAATACTATCGTACGGATAAAGATCAAGCTTTTTATCGCAAGATCCTAAAGAAAGGATCGCTGCAAAAGCTATCATGTTTTTTATAAGTATTTTTTTCATTTTCATTTAATTTAACTGGTTATGTAAAGTTTAGAACTGAAGGTTTAATCCAACAGAAACTTGACTTGTATTAGGGTTAGCACCTAAAGAAACGTTGGTGTCAACCTCAGGATCAGGACCAGAATAATTAGTAAGTGTCCAAATGTTACGGAATGTAACATAGAACTTAGCAGCAGATAATACTTTTTGCTTGTTCAATAAAGTTTTAGAGAAGTCATAAGCAAAAGTTAAGGCTTTCAAACGCATAAATGATGCGTCTTCAATTAACCTTGTATCAAACTGCGTAAACTGAACGCCATATCTAGGAAAGCGTGCTTGATCACCCGCTTGTTTCCAGTAATCAAGTACAGTTACAGATTGGTTATAACCAGTAAATTGGTTTGGATTTTCAAAGAAATAACGATCGTTGTTGATCATGTATTTGCCTTTAGAGAAAGAGAAATCTGCACTTACAGAAAATTCTCTAATACCAGCGCTAAATCCAAATCCACCATTAAATGGTGCATATCTTTTGATACCTGTATTTTGTTGTAAACCAGTACTATTAAATGCGTTAGACGTAGCAGATTTAGTGGTTTCTACAATTTTAGTAGGATCGGCATTTGGTGTGTACCAAGTTGCATCTCCATTAGCCGGGTTTACACCCGCCCAAATTGGATAGAAATAAGATACGGGTTGACCCACAGACCAACATACGCCGGTATTAGGGATAATCCAGTATTTCTTTCCTTGGAATAATTCTGTAATCTTTTGCTCTACATAACCTACGTTAACATAAACATTTAAGAAAGAAGATTTCTTTTTAATGAAATCAAAATTCACGTTTGCGTTAAAACCAGAGTTCTTTAAACTACCTACGTTAGAAGTAATAGAAGAGAAACCAGATGTGTAAGGGAATGGTACGCTAATTAGCATGCTTGAAGTAACACGA
This sequence comes from Sediminibacterium sp., assembly GCA_040403595.1. GTDB lineage: Bacteria > Bacteroidota > Bacteroidia > Chitinophagales > Chitinophagaceae > Sediminibacterium. The sequence goes on from JBBAKI010000001.1 coordinate 203,533, forward strand.
TCAAAATACTCAACATCAATATTTAATTTATTAAATAATGTGGCTTGTGTTCCAATGTTAATTTGTCTTTGTGTTTCCCAAGATAATTCTGGGTTACCTGCAGAATTTACGCCCCATCCTGGAGCAGAGTTATACAAATTGGTACCCACTGTAGCAAGCGACTGATAGTTACCAATGGATGAGTTACCACTGGTACCAATACTACCTTTGAAAGTAAGGTTGTCAATCCATTTAACATTTTGTAAGAACTTTTCGTTTTTAGCTTTCCACATTAAACCTGCAGAATAAAAAGTAGCACCTCTAAGGTTTCTACCAAAACGAGAAGACTGATCATTACGAACAGATAAGTCCACAAAATATTTAGAATCTAAATTATAGTTCAAACGACCAAAGTAAGATGCATAAGCATATTCTGACATGGAAGAACCTGCAGTATAACCTGTAGGACCAGCAGAAACCAATACTAAGCGATCATCTGTTTGACCGGTAGAACTACCGTTAAATGAATTAGAGTTGTTTGAGATAAATTCTTGCCCAGCTAACAAAGTAAAGCTGTTACGCTGCTTAAATTTAAATGTATACTCTGCCGTGTTGGTGATCGTTTTAGTGGTACCTCTTGAGAAAGACTCAGAAGCAGCACCGTTATTTAGTGAACCTACAAAAGAAGGCAATGTTTTGCTTGAACCTCTATAGTCATAAAACTCCATACCCACTTGAGACTTTAAAGTAAAGCCAGTAAATGGATTGATTTGAATATAACCACTTGGATTAAACTGAACGTTTGTTCCTTTACTTTGTAATTTATCCGCTAAGTAATTAGGATTGTAAAAGTTACCACCTGGAATAATATCTGGATACTTCACACCATTGGCATCATATGCAGAATAGAATGGTTGACGAAGCAATGATAAACCTCTATTGGTACTGTTTGAACCGTAAGGGTTGGTTTGTCTTTCGTCATAACCACCAGATAAGTTGATGCCTAATTTAAACCAGTTGTTTACAGTAGTAGTTATGTTAGAACGAAGTGTGTAACGCTCATAATCTGAACGGTAGGTTAAACCTTCTTGCTTAAACGCAGAACCAGACACATAATATGTAGTTTTTCCACCACCGCCAGAGATATTTAAATCAATTTGCTTGGTAGGGATATTCTCTTTGTAGTATTGTTGGTACCATTTTGTATCAGCATTGTAAGATGCCAATAAAGAGGCAACCTGGGCTTGCGTTCTATAACCAGTAGCAACCCAATAGTCCGTTAACTGCTTTGTATTCATAAAGCTGTTAAATAAATCGAGTGTTGGTTTTACTAAGTTAGAAACACCATACTGTGTTTGAACCGTAATTTTTGAACTGTTTAATTTACCTTTTTTAGATGTAATAAAGATTACACCATTTGCAGCTCTTGAACCGTAAATAGAAGTTGAAGACGCATCTTTCAACACAGTAACTGATTCAAAATCTTCAGGGTTTAAACTAACAATTGTACCACCATCGATAGGAATACCGTCCATCACATATAGTGGTGTAGAGCTAGCACCTAATGAACCCACACCGTTTAGACGGATTGAAGGAGCAGCAGAAGGCTCACCAGAAGAGTTATACACTTGCAAACCTGGAACCTTACCTTGTAAGGCGTCAAACATGTTTGCAGTTGGCTTATTTTGTAACTTTTCTGCGTTCACTGTTACAACAGAACCTGTAACGTCTGCTTTCTTTTTTGCAGCACCATACCCTACTACAACCACTTCATCTAAAGCATCTGCAGCAGCAGTTGTAAGTGAAGCGTTAGCAGTATTGTTGGCAGCAATGGTAACGTCTTTTTGAACAAAGTTCAAAGAAGAGATGGTTAACACTTTAACTGAATTTGCAACAGTTAATTTGAAGGTACCATCGGCACTTGTTGTAGTACCCGCTTTCGATGATTTAGCAACTACGCTTGCACCAGCAATAGCAGCGCCTTTTTCATCGGTAACCTTACCGGTAACCGTACGGTTTTGTGCGAAAGACTGCGTAAACGCAAGTGTAACACACAAAATCATGACAACTAATTTTCTCATATTTTGGTTTTTAATGTATAAATGCAGTGGCGAATTTAATAAAAGAAAGCCCAAAAACACCAATTTTGTGCGGTAAATACAAATTTTTGCTCGATTTTTTACCGATTTAATAAAATCATTTTATTAACTATTTTATAAATTATTGTTAATCAATTGTTTGTAAAAAATAGTGGGCCTTTTTTCATGTCTCACTATTTGCTCAAAAATCAATAAAAACCTTTAACAGAGCAGCTTTTATTGATTAATGGCTTGCTTTTTTGCGTTTCTGAAAATGCAAAATAAGTACCGGTAAGAGCACTAAGTTGGTTAAAGTGCCCACAACTAGGGTCAAAGATGTTAACCAACCAAGGGCTTTGGTGCCCCCAAAATCGCTGATACAAAAAATGATAAAGCCAGCAATAAGCACAAGTGAGGTATAAATAATACTAATGCCGGTATGCTTGATGGTTTGAATAAGCGTTGGTCCAACCTGATTATTATTATGTGGCAATTCTTGTTTGTAATTGATCAAAAACCTTATGGTTACATCAATTGCAATGCCAAGTGCAATGCTAAATACTAAAACAGTAGAAGGTTTTAAAGCAATGCCTGCCCAACCCATTACACCTGCTGTAATGACCAAAGGGATCACATTGGGTATTAAAGAGCAAAGTAAAATACGAATTGATTTAAATAAATAGAGCATGCAAAGCGCAATGAGTAAAAAAGCCCAAACGATGCTTTCTTGCAATCCTTTAATGATAAAACTAGAGCCTTCTAAAAAAGTAATCGTACTACCCGTAAAAGTTACTTTATAGTGAGCAGTATCAAATATTTCGTTCGCTTTTGTTTCAAAGTCTTTTATTAAAATAGGAAGTTTAGCACTACCAATATCTTTCATATTAACACTAATACGAGCCACTTGCTTTGCACTATCCATAAAACTATTGAGCAGTTTAGCAACGCCTTCTTTTTTTATTTCCTTTCCTGAATTTTGTGGGGCTGGTGATTTTAAATAAGGCCCCATGAAAGCCAAATCACCTTCGTAAGGGATATCATAACTCAAAGTTTCGCCATCATAATATGCTTGTTTTGCAAATTTTAATCCTTCTACAAATGATAACGGTCTTGCAGTTTCTGGATGCTGAGCAATATACACAGACAACTCTTCTATTTTAGCAATAGGCTGCGTTGTACGTAGTAAACCATTTTTCTTTTTGGTGTCTACCATAATTTCGAGTGGCATGACGCCGCCAAAATTATTTTCAAACCATTTGAGGTCTGTGTAAATTTTATCCTTCTTAGGAAGGTCATCAACAATAAATCCTTCAGACTTTAATTTACTCATTCCAATGAGCGCGAAAACAGTAATAACAATGGTTACGCCATATACCCAGCGGGCATGATGAAACGTCCAACGCTCAATTTTAATAAGTAACTTTTCAAGTATTTTATTGTCGAGATAACGGGTGTGTTTTGCTTTAGGCGCTGGCAAATAACTAAGTACCGCGGGTATAAACACCAATGAAATAAAAAATAGTGCCATGATATTTATACCAGCTATAAGACCAAACTCTTTTAATAAAGCACTCTTAGTTAGTGCAAAAACAGCAAACCCAATGGCTGCGGCTATATTACAAAAAAGCGTTACAATACCCATACGTCCAACCATGGTAACAAGTGCCTTATCTTTGTCTTTTAATTCCAAAAAGGCAGTATGGTATTTATTAAAAAAGTAAATGCAATTTGGAATTCCAATAACCACAACTAGTGGTGGAATGAGCGCTGTTAATAAAGTTATTTTATACCCAAGTAGTACAACAGTCCCTAAACTCCATACAACGCCTATTGCCACAACAACCATACTCATGAACATCGCACTAATAGATCTAAAAAATAAGAGTAGCGTTAAAGCAGATAAAACAAAGGAAGCGATTAAAAAAATATTCATTTCCTTTTTAACTCTATCAGCAACTATGGTTCTAATATAAGGAAGCCCACTTAAATGAACGCGTGCATTTGTTTCTTTTTCAAAAGTCTCAATTGCGGCATCAATTTTTTGAACAAGGGCAGATCTGTTTTTTGAATTGATAATAGCGCCATCGAGAGAAACGCCCATCAAATATGCATTTGAAGTAGGGCTGTATAATAATGTTTTATAAAAAGGGAGCGATTTAAATACAAGTGCAGCACTATCCAAACTTGCTTGACTCGTATAGGGTGGTGTAAATATTTTTACGGCTTTAAACTGTGCATTAGCCGTATCATTAATTAAATTAACAACATCTGGTATGTTTAAGATAGCCGTGACCCCTTTAAAACCTTTAATCGTTTTTTGCAATTTGGCAACTGCATTAAAATAAGACATCTCGTAAAAATGATCTGTCTCAAAACCTACGACCATGGTATTTCCATCAACGCCAAACTTTTTTAAAAACGCCTGGTAATCTTGGTATTTAGGATTGTTGGTAGGGATTGCTCTAGTGAACTCGTAACTGAGGGCCACTTTAGATGCATGGTAACCCATAAAACAAGTGCTTACAAATAATGCAAGCAGTAACCATACACGACGTTTCATGATCCATTGACCTAAAGAATACCACATATATGACAGATTTGTTGTTTCGCGGAGCAAAAGTCGGTTAAAAATGCCATTTATGGACGCACTACATGACAAAGAAATAAGCAACCACTTGACAAAGGGCGCCAACCAATAGTCCCATGTACACTTCTTTTTGTGAATGATCCGAAATAAGCAGCCTACTTGTTGCTACGATACCAGTGAGCAATAAAGCGCCTACAATCACTAGTCCCATGGGCTGATGGTAAAAAAATGCAAATAGAATAACAGCCATGCTAGCACCGCCCGCACCCATGCCGTGCAAACTTATTTTATAATAGTTGTTTAAAATGAGTCCCGCGGATGTTGCCATAAAAATACCCGTATAAAAGAATTTTAATACTGCTGGTTGATCCGAAAAATTACGGCTGAGATAATGCATCCACCAATAAAAGAACATGGTAATAATATAAGGAATAATACGCTCTTTTTGCGTGCGTAAAAAAATACTTTCCGAAAATTTAAGACGCCACAATAAAAAAACTGCAAACGCTGGGAAAAAAGCAGTTAACCAAAATACACTAAATAAACGGAGTTTTAACTGCCAGGGTGTGATGCCTGCAAACTCATACGGCACAAGCAACATGAGTAATAAAAAAATGTAGGTAGGTATAAATAAAGGATGTAAAATATAGGAAACAACTTTTGCAAAAAAGCGAAGCAGCGGATGTGACGTTGGAAGTGTACTAGTCATAAATAAATTATAATTCTTTTCTTAAACGTGCAACCGGAATATTTAGCTGCTCTCTATATTTAGCAACCGTTCTTCTTGCAATGTTATAGCCTTTTTGCTGAAGCATATCCGTTAATATTTCATCACTGAGTGGTTGATGCTTTTCTTCGGACTCAATTAAATCACTTAATATTTTTTTAACTTCCCGCGTACTCACTTCTTCCCCACTATCGGTACTTAATGATTCACTAAAGAAAAATTTAAGCCTAAAAGTGCCAAATTCAGTTTGTACAAATTTACTATTAGCAACCCTACTTACGGTAGAGATATCAAGGCCAGTTTGGCCTGCAATATCTTTTAATATCATGGGCTTTAAAGTGGTTTCGTCGCCAGATAAAAAAAAGGCTTTTTGGTGCACCAGTATCGCCTTCATAGTATTTGTAAGGGTTGCCTGGCGCTGTTCAATCATATCGATAAACCACTTTGCTGCATCAAGTTTTTGCTTGATAAACAGGACGGCTTCTTTTTGACGCGGATCTTTTTTGCTTCCCTTTTCATAATCTCGTAACATTTCACGGTAACCTTCACTAACACGCAACTCTGGCGCATTTTTACCATTTAAAGTGAGTTCTAATTGGCCACTATTATTGAGTACAAAAAAATCGGGAATGATATAGGTTTGTGCTTTGTCTATGTTTGTGAAATTGCCACCTGGCTTCGGGTTTAATTTTATAATTTGACCCACTACTTCTTTGATTTCAGCATCCGTTAAACCTAGTTGCTTCTGAATTTTTTCGTAATGCTTTTTGGTAAATTCTTCAAAATATTTGGTAAGAATAGTGAAGGCCAGTTGCACCGATTTGCCTTCCGACTTTTTTCTTTTTAATTGTAACAAAAGACACTCTTGCAAATCCCTCGCACCAATACCAGCAGGGTCAAAATCTTGTATGCGTAAAACTATTTTTTCAATTTCTTTTTCAGAAACTTCTATGGATTGTCTGAAGGCCAAATCATCCGCAATAGAAGAAAGGGCTCTTCTTAAATAACCGTCATCATCTAAACTGCCAAGTACTTGCTCGGCGATTGTATATTCACGTTCATCCAGCTCCAACATGCCTAGCTGATTGGTTAAGAGTTCATGAAAACTTGTTTCAATTTTTATAGGAATTACGGCATGATCATTCATTTCGGGATAATTGTCATCCTTTAATTTATAGTCCGCAATTTCACCATCATCATCAACAATAAATTCGGTGTCATCTGAAGGTTCATATTCATCTAGTGGAGCAGGCTCGTCTTCTGGTATTTCAGATTCAAATTCATTATCTACCTCTTCTCCAAATTCCATTTCTTTTTCACCCTCGGCCATTTCAAGTGCCGGATTTTCCTCTAATTCTGATTGAATCCTTTCTTCCAAATTAGCCGTAGGCACCTGCAACAGCTTCATCAGCTGAATCTGCTGTGGAGATAGCTTTTGTAATAACTTTTGTTGAAAAGATTGACTTAAAGACATCCGTGATATTCAAGTAATTATAACACTTTGGTAATCGCTGCTAACATTTTTTCTCCCTTCTCTTTTATTTGTTCTTCTGTCCACAATAAACTGATCGCTGTAGAAATTGCTCGACTCATAATAGCGTCACTTTTTGCAAAAGACTGGGTTTGCAATGCTAATAGTGCAGCTGTTTGCGCATCATGTAAACGGTTGAGGGTAGTAGCATTTTTTAAATGACCCCACTTCGTAATATAATGCCAGTTGTTTGCATACCAATAAAAATTGCCTGCAAAAACCCCTGCTTCTTTTAGTGACTCAATCGCAGCTTTAGTACTCGCTTCTGTGGGAAGCATCCAAGATAAAAAACTACAGCTATCACCGTCTTCGTCGGGCACGGCTCTAAAGGTAATGCCCGGCACTTGTTCTAAATAACTACGTAACAATTTGTTGTTTTTTCGCTGGAGAGATAAAAAAGTATCAAGCTTTTTAATTTGCGCTAACCCAACGGCAGCGTGTAGTTCACTGATTCTAAAATTATAGCCAATAAACGGATGCAGGTCTGCGCCGCGGTCTACACCCAAGTGGTCATGACCGTGATCGGTGTAGGCATCACATTTGGTGTACACGTCTTTGTTGTTTGTCATTACCACGCCACCTTCGCCACAAGTAATTGTTTTTACAAAGTCAAAAGAAAAAGTACCTGCATCTCCAATGGTGCCTAATTTTTTTCCTTTGTACGTACCACCTATGCTCTGACAAGCATCTTCTAATAAAATTAAATTGTGTTCGGTACAAATTTGTTGAAGCGCATCCATATCGGCCATGCTGCCGCACATATGTACGGGCATAATACATTTTGTTTTTGACGTTACTGCTGCTTTAACAGCGGCTGGATCAAGTGTTAATGTTTCATCAATATCCACCAAAACCGGAACGGCACCAATACTTAATATCGCTTCAAAACTTGCTACAAAAGTAAAAGAAGGCATAATCACTTCGTCACCCACACCAATACCCAATGCCACCATGGCAGTGGTTAAAGCAGCGGTGCCACTCGACGTAAGTTGGGCGTGCGCACAACCAAAAACTTCCGAAACAGCGGCTTCAAGCGCCTTTGATTTCCAGATGCCTTTTCGGGGGCCATCAAACCCATAACGCATGAGTATTCCGGTTTCTAGAACCTCATTTACCTCTCTTCTTTCCTCCTCTCCAAAAAATTCAAATCCTGGCATATACAATATTTAGACCGCAAAGGTAAAGAACTTACTTGCATCTTTTATTGGCTTTATCTTTGCTTTATGAATCCTACCTTATTTTATTGCTACGACGCCTATTGTGGCTGGTGCTATGGGTTTTGCCCCGTTATTAAAAAAATAGCCAAAAACTACCCTACTTTACAAGTAGAAGTACTTTCTGGCGGCATGATACTGCCCGAAAAGCCGGTACCCATAAGTGCTACGGCCCATTACATTTTAGGCGCCTATAAAAATGTAGAGGAATTATCTGGCGTAGAATTTGGAGAAGACTACCTCTGGCATATCAAAAACCCCGAATTAAGCGACTGGTTCCCCAATTCCGAAAAAGCTGCCATCGCGCTTTGCATTTTTAAGGAGTTTTATCCGAGTAGGCAAGTAGAATTTGCGACTGATTTGCAAATAGCCCTTCATTATGAAGGACGAGATTTAACAGACAATGAAGCGTATAGGCACTTACTTGAAAAATATAGTATAGCACCCGAAACTTTTTATGAAAAATTAGCGAGCGAAACCTACAAAGACCAAGCCCACTATGAGTTTTCACTTGTTAAGCAATTACAAGTAACGGGTTTCCCATGTGTGTTATTACAAGTGAATGAGTCAAAATTTCATTTGCTAGCAAGGGGTTACACTGATTATGAATCGCTACGTGCAAGACTTGATTTAGCGCTACCCGAAGCATCAAAAACGAATTAGTCGTTTTTGATGCTTATTTTACCTTTACTTTGCACAACGTAAAAAAAGCATATGGAGTACAGTAATTTAGTATCGATCTCTGGCCTTAGTGGTCTATTTGAAATGGTAGCCAGCAAAACAGATGGCGCAATCGTAAAGTCTTTAGAAGATCAAACCACAAAGTTTGTAAGCAGTAGGGTGCACAATTTTTCGCATCTAGAAAGCATTGAAGTGTATACCGTTCGTGACAATATCAATTTGGTGGAACTTTTTCAAACGATGTCTGCTTCAAAATTGGCTCTTCCTTCAGAAAAAGATCCTGCAGCGATTGTTGCTTATTTTAAAAAAGTATATGCAGACATGGATTTTGACCGCGTTTATCCAAGTGATATGAAAAAAATGATAAAATGGTTTAGCATTTTAAAGGCTAACAACATTGAAATCAAATTATCTGAAGAGCCAGAAGAAGAAACTGAAGCATAATTTATTATACCCGATATTAAAAGTCGCAAAAGCTTGTCTCTTGCGACTTTTTTTTGCCCCTAACGACCAATAAGTTAAGAGAAATCTTACATTGTGATACTCAAATAACCGCCATGAAAAAATTATTACTCATTACACTTTTAGGATGCACGATCCTGTCTAGTAAAGCACAGCGTTTTTCTGAAAAATCAGAAGCATCTGAAGCTTGGGTAAATGCACAGTTCAACAAACTTACGCCGGAGGAGCGCATTGCACAACTCATGATTGTTCGAGCACATAGCAATTTAGGGGAAGCGCATGTAAAAGAGGTTACCGATTTAGTATCTAAATTTAATGTGGGTGGCTTGTGTTTTTTTCAGGGCGGCCCTATTAGACAAGCATTGCTAACCAACGCCTATCAATCACTTGCTAAAACGCCACTTATGATTGCCATTGATGGCGAGTGGGGTTTAGGTATGCGACTTGATAGTGTGATTAATTTTCCACGTCAACTTATGATGGGTGCTACCAACGATGCAAGACTGGTGTATCAATTTGGTCGCATTGTAGGAGAACAATGTAAGCGTTTAGGCATACAAATAAATTATGCGCCAGATGTAGACATCAATAACAATCCAAAAAATCCGGTGATCAATGATAGAAGTTTTGGAGAAGACAAATACAAAGTAGCACAGTATGGCGTTGCGTATATGCGTGGTATGCAAGACGTAAATGTAATGGCTTGTGCCAAACATTTTCCTGGACATGGTGACGTTGCTGTAGACTCACACTTAGATTTACCTGTCATTTATAAATCGAGAGGCGCTCTTGACTCTTTAGAATTGTATCCGTTTAAAGAAATGATTAAAGCGGGTGTTGGTAGTGTGATGATGGCACACTTATCTATTCCATCATTAGATACTACTACCAATTTACCAACTTCTTTATCTGCTATTGTTGTTCAAAATTTATTACGCAAAGAACTTGGTTACAACGGCATCACTTTTACAGATGCACTTGAAATGAAAGGCGTTACAAAGTTTTTTCCTAAGGGTGAAGCGTCTGTAATGTCGTTGATTGCTGGCAATGATATGCTTTGTTTGCCTGGCGATATTGCAGGTAGTATTGAAAAAGTAAAAGAAGCGGTTGCAGCCGGAAAGCTAAGCTGGGAGGACCTCAACGAGAGAGTAAAAAAAGTATTACGTGCTAAATATAATTTAGGCCTAGCTACTTTACAACCAATCGATACTACCAATTTAGCTGCCGATTTAAACGCATCTACCAATACACTCAAAGAAATACTTGCAAAAAAAGCGTTGACTGTTTTAAAGCTTGAGAATAAAAAATTATTGCCGCTGCTTGCTAAAAAAACAAAAACATTATATGTAGGTATTGGCATCAGCAAAGAAAATAAATTTGCTACAGGTGTCAAAGATATATATGGGGCAGATGTTGTATTCTTTAATTATAATGATAAGAAAGCCAAAGCTGATAGTATTGCTAGATTAACAAGCATGTATGACGCAGTGATTGTAGGCTTGCATGATTTTAGTAGAAAACCAGCTAATAATTTTGGCATTTCGCAAAATGCGGTTGATTTACTTTCAAAAGTTCAGTCTAGTAATACCATTAATTTTTGTTTTGGCAACCCTTACGCTGTAGCAAATTTATGTGGCGCAAACAATATTGTGGTTTGTTATGAAGACGATGAGATCACACAAAAAGCAGGTATACAATTATTACAAGGTGTTACCCAACCAGAGGGAAAACTGCCTGTAACCGTTTGCGACAACTTTACTTTTGGAACAGGTATCGAAACCGCTAGTTATTTTGAAACAGCGATACCAGAAGAGGTAGGCATGAGCGCACTAAAACTTCAAAAAATTGATAGCATTGCCAAAGCAGCCATTGATAGCGCTGCCTTTCCAGGCTGTGTGGTATTAGTAGCTAAAAACGGAAAAGTTGTTTACAATAAAGCATTTGGCACGACCAATTACAACAACACCGTGCCTATGCAAACAGATATGGTGTTTGATTTGGCTTCTGTAACCAAAATATCTGCAACAACGGTTGCTATTATGAAACTGGTAGAAACTAAAAAAGTAAAACTCAATAAAACCATTGGGGATTATATCCCATGGGTGCGTGGGTCAGACAAAGCATTCATTAAAATATCGGATCTTTTATTACACCAAGCTGGACTTGTCCCATTTATTTCTTTTTATAAAGAAGTAATGGATCCTAAAACCAACAAACCCTCTCCAAAATACTTTTCTACATTTGCTACTCCACAATTTCCAATACGTGTAGCAGAAAATGTATACCTCAGACATGATTGGCAGGACAGTATGTATGCGCGCATATTATCGAGCAGCAGACCCACGAGTGGTAAATATGTATACAGCGATAACGATTTTATATTTTTAGGAAAAGTGGTAGAGTCCGTAACAGGCATGAGCCTTGACGCTTATGTAGCTGCTAATTTTTATGAGCCGCTTGGCATGAACAGTACCGGATTTTTACCTACTGCAAAAATGCCATTGAGTAAAATTGTGCCTACAGAAGTAGAAGTACATTTTAGAGCACAACAAACCCACGGAGATGTGCATGACGAAGGCGCTGCCATGTTTGGTGGGGTGGCTGGACATGCTGGCTTATTTAGCAATGCCTATGATTTAGCCAAACTATATCAGATGCTTTTAAACGGAGGCGTACTTGGTGGTAAACGCTATTTAAAAAAATCTACCATTCAAAAATTTACTGCCTATAACTCTACTATTTCTAGAAGAGGTTTAGGATTTGATAAACCAGAAAAAGACAACGCATCTCTTAAAGAGCCGTATCCTTCAAAAAGCGTATCTCCTGAAACATACGGCCACACAGGTTTTACAGGCACTTGTGTTTGGGTAGACCCAGCAAAGCAACTCGTGTATATCTTTTTATCAAGTAGGGTATCACCAACAAGAAATAATACCAAATTTGGTAAATTAAACGTACGTCCTAATATTCAAGAAGCCATCTACAGCGCAATTCAATAAAATAGTTTATCTTACTGCTATGCACTATTATTAAAGTGCGCGGCGCTCATGATATCCATTGCAATTGTAGATGATCACCGTCTCATGCGGGCTGGACTAGCCAATATGATTTCGGGTTTTAAAGGTTACAAGGTAACCATTGAAGCTGCTAATGGCATTGAATTTATAGCCTCCCTCAAAAAAAGTAAAGCACCTAGTATCGTACTACTCGATATCAATATGCCTGAAATGGATGGGTATGAAACAGCGCAGTGGATCAAGAAAAATTTGCCTGATACAAAAATAATTGCGCTAAGCATGTATGAGAACGATTATGCCATCATACAAATGCTCAAAAATGGATGTCACGGCTTTCTATTAAAAAATTCGGAACCACTACTTTTATATACCGCTTTTAATGAAATAAAAAAGTATGGTTATTTTAGCAATGATATGGTTTCAGACAAACTTATTCATTATATAGGAGACGAATCGGCACTAAAAAAACAACAAGACCAAGTTAACCAACTCACAGAAAAAGAAAAAGCATTTATGGGCCTAGTATGTACCGATAAGACCTATAAAGAAATTGCCGATATCATGTTTATCAGCCCGCGCACCGTAGACACCTACCGCGATCATCTATTTAAAAAACTAGACGTTAAAACAAGGGTGGGGCTCGCACTTTTTGCAATCAAAAATAACTTAGCAGTCATTTGATTTTATGAATTAATTTTAATTCATGTTTCCCTACAAACGGATATTATTTTTTATTTGTGGCCTAGCCCTTACAGTTGCTGCCTTTTCTCAAGCACCGCCTATTGGTAGCTGGCGCATGCATGTAAGTTATGCGGGCACTATCGACGTAGTAAAGGGAGATAAAGTATATAGTGCCACCAATCAAGCTGTTTTTAGCACAGATAATGCATTAAGCTTCGAGTACTTTAATAAATTAACAGGCTTATCAGAGGCTTCTATTGCTAAATTAGGCTGGGACAACCAAACACAGCAAGTTGTAGTAGCATATACCAACAGTAATGTTGATGTCATTAAAGGAGGCCTCGTAAAAAATATCAATGACATTTTAAGATCTGGTGGCAAAAAAAAAATAAATGCTATTTACTGCGAAAATGGACTGGCTTATTTGAGCACCAGTATTGGCGTTATTGTTGCTGATTTAACAAAATATGAAATTAAAGAGAGCTGGATACTCGGCGCTAACGGAAATACAATAGAAGTGTTTTCAATTACCAAAGACAATAACTTTTGGTATGCTGCGACTTCCAACGGCGTTTATAAAGCGGCTACTAGTAGCACTAATTTGAGTGACGCAAAAGTGTGGAGTTTATTTTACCGCAACACAAGTGCTATTGTAAAAAAAATAAGCAGCTCGGCAGCGGGTCTTATCATAGAGCAAAATGATAGCCTCCTTTTAGTTCAACCAACTGCTGTGTCAAATTTGTTTTACAAGCCGCAACAACAAATTAAATCTTGGGCATACAACGAGCAAAAAATAACGGTTGGTACCGTAAACGCACAAACAGGTCGTGCCTACATGCATCTTACAACGCCTAGCACGTCTAGTAGTATTGTATTTGAACAAGCAGGTGCTATTATTAAACCCGTTTCCTGCACATTATCTAATGGTATCATTTGGATTAGCGACAGCATTACAGGACTTATTAAATTGGACCCTACTGCTAATAGCTATTTAAAAATAATTCCGGGTGGACCAGCAGGTCAAATATCTACCGGATTACTAGCCACAAACACAGCTGTATTAGCCGCTGGTGATGCTATACAAGGTTTGTTTGTATTTGAAAATGGAAGCTGGCAACAACAAAAAAATGGACTTGATAGCATTTTTGCTATTGGATCCATTACGCAAAACAAAATAGACAATAGCATATGGCTATCTAGCGCAGGATCTGGTGTAGGACAGCTAAACAACAATAAACTACAAGTTTTTAACCAACGCAATAGTAGTTTATTAGCGGTCACTAATAATTTATGCTATACAAGTGGTGTAGCTATTGATACAAAAGGCAATAGCTGGGTTAGCAATACAGGTACTACTATTTCACTTCATGTAAAACAACCAGATGGCAAATGGACGGGCTTTGCCAATCCATTTGGATTAAAAGACGCTGGTAATATAGAAACTGACGACTACGGACAAATTTGGTGTACAACTAAAAATGGAAATGGATTACTCGTATACAACCCAGGTAGTTCTATTACAAGTGCAGCAGACGACCGCTGGAAACAATACAAAGCAGGAACAGGCATTGGTAATTTACCAAGTAACCAAGTAAACAGTACCGCGCTAGATAAAAATGGTTTTATATGGGTTGGTACCGATAGAGGCATTGGTATGATTCAGTGCGCAGATCAGGTATTTTCAACTGCGGGTTGTGACGCGCTGTTACCAGTTGTGCAACAAGATAGGTTTGCGGGTCTTTTATTTAAAGATGAAAATGTACAAACCATTGCAGTAGATGGCGCCGACAGAAAATGGATTGGTACTAAAAATGGGGTGTGGCTCGTTAGCGCTACTGGAGAAAAAATCATTTATAAATTTTCTACGAGCAATAGCCCTTTACTTGGCAATGATGTTTATAAAATTTCTATTGAACCTACTACTGGAGAAGTATTTATTTCCACGAATAATGGACTTTGTAGTTTTAGAAGTACGGCAACAGAAGGCGTAACAACCCAGCAAAAAGTGCTTGTATTTCCTAACCCCGTTCCTCCAGGATACAATGGCAGCATTGCTATTAGAGGCCTTACACAAAATGCACTCGTAAAAATTACCACGCTCTATGGCACACTCGTATTTCAAACAAGAGCACTTGGAGGTCAGGCTATCTGGGATGGAAAAAACACGAATGGCACAAAAGTAGCTAGCGGTGTGTATTTAATTATTTGCAGAGACGATAGTGGTGTAGAAAAAATTGCAACAAAAATTACAATCGTACAAGGCAGGTAGTTCCTTGCTACTTTTTTTGAAAATCGTAGAACCTAGCAACTACAAATTTTAAAGATCCTTGCTCACCGGGTGCTACACGGTACATGAGTCGGCGCATTTTACCCGTAGGCTGTTGTACCCCGTTTGCATCTTTTTCAAATAGTGGATAAGTGCGCATTAAAATACCTTCTAATAACATGTACTGATCTGATCCTTTATACCCATCACGTAGCCTTGGATCGTCTAAAATATCTGGTAACACAATGGGCAATACCGATTTGTTTTCTTGTGAGCTAATACCAATCACTGTACTTTTATTTAAAGAGTCTTTGGTATTTACATAAAGTAATAAATCTGGGAAACCATCTTTGTTTAAATCGTCCACTTCTGTGCCGGTTAAAACGCCTTTAAAATCGAAACTAAAATCACGCACTTCATTTTCAAATCCTACCGGATTAATAGATATCGCATTTTTGTCTGCAGATTTATTGAAGCAACTAATACGGTAACCCGCCTTCCCTACTTTCATGGTCGTATCAATGCGGCGACCTTGTGCCAATAGTGACATTGGAAGAACCACAAGTATAAAAATGATAGAACGAACAACAATTAAGCGCATACAAACAAATAGTTTAGGCTACTAAGTTAAAAAAAATAACGGTAGTTACATATTCCTTCTATATTGTCCTCCTACTTCATATAAAGCTCCTGTAATTTGTCCCAACGAACAGTATTTAACAGCCTCCATCAGAGATTCAAATAGATTTTCACCAGCTACGGCTGCCTTTTTTAATGCTACAATTTTAGTAGGTGCTTCCAACTCGTTTCTTTTCCAAAAAGCATGAAGGTTGGTAATTTGACGCTCCTTTTCGAGGGTGGTGGAGCGAATTACTTCTGTAGGTAAAATAGTAGGGCTTCCTTTTTTATTTAAAAAACTATTGACGCCAACTATAGGAAGCTCCCCGGTATGTTTAAGCGTTTCGTAATACATGCTTTCTTCCTGAATTTTATTGCGCTGGTACATTCTTTCCATTGCACCTAGCACGCCACCTCTTTCACTGATTCTTTCAAACTCAAGTAATACCGCTTCTTCTACCAAATCTGTTAAAGCTTCCACCGCAAAACTACCTTGCATAAAGTTTTCGGTTTTTGTAGAGCCAAGTTCTTTATTGATGATAAGTTGTATTGCCATGGCCCTTCTCACACTTTCCTCGGTGGGTGTTGTAATGGCTTCGTCGTAAGCATTGGTGTGTAAGCTATTACAGTTGTCATAGATTGCGTATAGCGCTTGAAGTGTGGTTCTGATATCATTGAAATCAATTTCTTGCGCATGCAAACTCCGGCCACTTGTTTGAATATGGTATTTTAATTTTTGTGAACGCTCGTTTCCTTTGTATTTTAATTTGATGGCCTTGGCCCAAATTCTTCTTGCCACCCTACCAATAACACTGTATTCAGGATCCATGCCATTGCTAAAGAAAAAAGATAAGTTAGGTGCAAAATCATCGATATGCATACCTCTACTTAAATAATATTCGACATAGGTAAACCCATTGGAAAGTGTAAATGCAAGCTGCGTAATAGGATTGGCGCCGGCTTCTGCAATATGATACCCACTAATACTTACACTATAAAAGTTTTTGACTTGATGCAATATAAAATAAGACTGCACATCACCCATTAATTTGAGTGCAAATTCGGTAGAAAAAATACAAGTGTTTTGCGCCTGGTCTTCTTTTAAAATATCTGCTTGCACCGTACCACGCACACTCGACAATGCCTCCGCTTTTAAGGTTGCATATATATTTTCAGGTAACACTTCGTCGCCACTTAATCCTAATAATTGAAGCCCAAGTCCTTTATTACCTTCAGGCATAACACCTGCGTTATCTGATACATCATAATGAGGAGGTTTTAAAGATCCATATTTTACTTGCAACGCTTTTTGAACAAGGTGATGCGCATTATTGTTTGCAATCCATTTTTCGCATAATTGATCAATGGCCGCATGCATAAAAAAGGCCAAAATAATGGGAGCCGGACCGTTAATGGTCATACTTACCGATGTTTTTGGATCACACAAATCAAACCCACTATATAGTTTTTTGGCATCATCGATGGTGGCAATATTTACACCGCTGTTGCCAATTTTTCCAAAAATATCAGGTCTTGTAGCAGGGTCTTCTCCGTATAATGTAACACTATCAAACGCAGTAGATAAACGGATTGCAGGTTGATCTAGTGACACGTAATGAAACCTTCTGTTTGTTCTTTCAGGACAACCTTCACCAGCAAACATTCGGGTAGGATCTTCACCTTCTCTTTTAAGTTCAAATACGCCTGCAGTGTACGGAAACTTTCCGGGTACATTTTCTTGCAACTGCCATTTTAGAATACTACCACTGTCTTTATAGGTGGGCAGCATCACTTTTGCAATTTTACTACCACTTAAAGATGTTGTAGTAAGTGGAATTGAAATATTTTTATCTCGAATGGTGTAGGTTAAAAAATCGGCACTGTATTTTTGAACCTCAAGCGGCCAGCTGTCTATAAGCAGTTTACACGCAGGATCTAAAGCAGAAACGATGTTATCTTTTTCTTTTGCTACTGCATCTAATGCTGCTCCATTTTTATTTTTTTCAAGAATATCAAGTGTTCCTTGAAGTTGATACCATTTAGTTGCAAGCGATGCTTGTTCCATCGCCCATGTATCGTAAGCTCTATTGTTTGCAGCTATTTCAGCCAAGTAGCGCACTTTGTTTGCCGGAATAATAGGTGCTTGTTTTGTAGCTTTTATAGCTTCTTCTGTTTCAGCGTTTGAGCTAGTGGATGGTGTAAATACAATACCCGTTTTTGCAGCAACTGTTATAAAAATTAAATCTACAAGTTTGTGAATACCGGGGTCATTAAACTGTGCAGCAATGGTGCCAACTACGGGTATTTTTTCATCTACTGCATCCCATAATTGATGACTTCTTTTGTAATGCTTTCTTACATCATAAAGCGCATCCTGTGCGCCAGATTTATCAAATTTGTTCATGCAAATAATATCTGCATAATCAATCATGTTTATTTTTTCAAGTTGCGATGCCGCACCATATTCTGGCGTCATAGCGTACATACTCACCGAGCAATAATCTACAATGGATGCATCGCTTTGTCCAACACCCGCAGATTCTAAAATAATAAAATCGTACCCAGCTTCTTTACAAATATCTATAGCGCCAGATACATGTTTGCTTAATGCAACATTTTCTGACCTAGTAGCCATACTGCGCATGTAAGCCCTAGGATGTGCAATAGCATTCATTCTAATGCGGTCACCAAGTAATGCACCGCCTGTTTTTTTCTTAGAAGGGTCTACAGAAATAACCGCAATGGTTTTATTTGGAAATACGTGTAAATAACGTCTTACTATTTCATCGGTGATAGAACTTTTACCAGCACCACCTGTCCCTGTAATACCCAAAACAGGCACGAGTTTATTTGTAATTTTTATTTCATCTGATGGTTTGTCTTCGTTTTCTAAACAAGTAATCGCTCTCGCTACTTTTCGAACATCTATTGGACCACCAAGTGTAAAAGGCTTATTAAAATCTCCCTTGCTTTCTACTTCAAAATCTGAAGCAGCAATCAATTCTCCAATCATACCATCAAGTCCTAAACGTCGGCCATCATCCGGTGAATATATTTTTGTAATACCGTAAGCATGCAACTGTTCAATTTCTTCTGGTAAAATAGTTCCGCCACCACCACCAAAAATTTTGATATGCCCAAATCCATTTTCTACGAGTAAGTCACGCATGTAACTAAAAAACTCGACATGCCCGCCCTGATAACTTGTTACCGCTATGGCCTGCGCATCTTCTTCAATGGCGCAGGATACAATTTCCAGTGCAGTTCGGTTATGACCCAAATGAATAATTTCGGCACCATGTGCTTGTAAAATGCGGCGCATAATATTTATAGAAGCGTCGTGCCCGTCAAATAAACTGGCAGCCGTTACAATTCTAATTTTGTGCTTAGTGGCGTTCTTCATTGCTACATCGGATTCAGGGGCAAAAATAAGGCATAAACGACAAAATATTAACAATTGTTAGTTTATATGCAATGGCCGATTTATGAGTACCTTAACTTTATAACTTACACATAAAATTGGCTTATGCGTTATTCGGTAGCAATACAACCAGAAAGTGGTTATCAGGTAATAGCATTGAAAGATCAAACCACTGGTGCGAGTGTGCAACTTTATTCATTTGGCGCGCTGCTCAATGCATTTACCATTCCAACAAAAACAGGGACTTTTAACGGTATCGATGGATTTGAAAATATCCTAGATGCTGTCAATAATTGTACGGCAGGGTTTAAAAGTTCAAAACTTAGTCCTTTTGTATGCCGCTTGCAGCATGGCAAGTACCGTTTTGATCAAAAAGATTATACAGTAGAAGGCTTTTATTTAGGCGACCACGCAATACACGGATTATTGTTTAACGCTTCCTTCGAAATTACACATACAAAGTCGACAGACACAGAAGCTTCTGTCATTTTTAGTCACCATTATAAAGGCACAGACGCAGGCTATCCCTTCCCTTTTACCTTACACGTTAAATGGAAGCTCACTAGCGGTAATACCCTTCAGGTATTTACCACAGCTACCAATAACCACAGCAGCGCTATTCCTTTTTCGGATGGATGGCACCCCTATTTTACGATGGGTGAAAGCATTGATAGCGCTATACTTTCTTTTCCAACCAACAAACAGCTAGCATTTAGTAAAGACTTGTTGCCAACAGGAGATATAATAGAAGACAACAGGTTTATAGAAGGGCAAAAAATGGAAGGCGTTTTTTTAGACAACTGTTTTTTACTAGCCAACAATGTAGGAGCGCATCAAATTTGCATACTAAAAAATGACGACGTAACATTAACGATTACGCCAGACAAACATTATCCTTACTTACAAATTTATACGCCGCCGCACAGAAAAAGTATCGCTATAGAAAATTTAACGAGCGCGCCTGATAGTTTTAACAATGGAATTGGACTATTAATTATTGAGCCGCACCATACCATTGAATGTTCTACTACCTATACGCTTACAGCAAACGAATCATTATAATTCAGCAACAGCAGTCGAACTAATTTCTACGTTCACACCCCTTGGCAACCCTTTAACAGCAAAGGTTTCACGCGCTGGAGGCATATCGGTAAAATAACTGCCATACACTTCATTTACTTTTGCAAAGAGTGACATATCACTTAGTAAAATGGTGGTTTTAACAATATGACTAAATGAAATTTTTACTTCTACTAAAATGGCTGCAATGTTTTTCATCACCAAATGCGTTTCTTCCTCAATACTAGTAGTTACTGTTTCACCTGTTGCAGGATCGAGTGCAATTTGACCGCTAATAAAAATAAAACCATTGGCTTTAATAGCTTGGTTGTATGGGCCAATTGGCGCAGGTGCCAAATTTGTTTGAATGATTTCTTTAGACATCGTTTTATTTTAAAGTTTAAGCAAGTTGATGATTTTCTATGAGTTTGCCAACCTAAATTTGCAATTGTATCACAATCCAAGTTTAATCCCAAGTACCATGGCAACATTTTTACTCATCTATACAGCAACGGCTCACGCCAGTGTTTGTATGGTTAAAGACGGTCAGGTACTAGGATGTCTAGAAACTACCGATCAAAAAAGTCATGCCAGTTTTATCCAGCCTGCCATTGAATCACTTTGTAAACAATCTGGAATAGCACTTAACACACTAGATGCTATTGGCATAAGCTTGGGGCCTGGAAGCTACACAGGCCTTAGGGTAGGCATGGCTACCGCAAAAGGCATTGCTTACGCTACGGGCAAACCACTCATTGGCATTAATACCCTTCAAATCATTGCGGCGGCGGCAAAAGCTAAACACCCAAACCACAATGGATCTATTTGCGCCCTGTTGGACGCCAGAAGAATGGAGGTTTTTACAGGTATTTATGCGCATAATTTAGAGCCGCTTACAAATAGCACTGCCCTTGTATTAGATGCGCAATCTTTTGAAAATGAACTTACGCAAGTACCCATTTTATTTGTAGGCGATGGTGCGGAAAAATTGATGGAAATTTGCAGTCATCCCAATGCTATTTTTGATAAGAGCCTTAGCTACAGTGCTTCAGATATGATTGCACTAACCGAAAAAGCCTTTACATCAAACGATTTCTTAGACCTCGCCTATAGCGAGCCTCTTTACATCAAAGCATTCCACGACACGCGGAAAGTATAGGGTTTAAGTTGGAAGGAAATCCCGACTAATAAAATATCACTATAAGTTATTTATATATTATCATTTTCTTAGCTTATCTTCACACTGCAATTAAGTTTATTAACCCCCCAATAACTCTTTATTGTCATGAGCAATTCATTACAATCAGTGGTTTTAAATAATGGAAAAGTGCCTGTTAAGGTAGATTTTTTGCATACCAAAAAAGCTGCCCTCATTTTGCGTTCCATTAACCACAAGCTTCGTCAACAAATCATCAAATTACTAGACGAAAGTCAGAAAATGACGGTTACCGAAATCTACGTAAAACTTAGACTCGAACAATCTGTAGCATCTCAACATTTAGCAATTTTAAGAAGAGCTGGAATTGTTGCAACCACTAGAGAAGGCAAGTTTATTTTTTATTCTGTTAACTACACACGTTTAGCAGAAGTCGTTGGATTTGTGGAAACACTAGTAGGTTAGAATTTTTATTGAAACATGTTTGTACAACAACTGTATACTGGCTGTATTTCTGAAGCAGCTTATTATATTGAAAGTGAAGGTGTAGCTGCTATCATCGACCCACTAAGGGACATAGATGCGTACTTACAACTTGCTAAACAAAGAAACGCTTCCATACAGTATATTTTTGAAACGCATTTTCATGCCGATTTTGTTTCTGGTCATTTAGACTTAGCTGTCGCTACCGGCGCCGCTATTGTATATGGTCCTAATACTGTAACAAAATTTGATGTAACTGTAGCAAAAGACAACCAGGTTTTTCAAATCGGTAAAGCTAGCATACAAGTATTACATACACCTGGTCATACGCTTGAAAGTAGTTGTTACTTACTTAAAGATGAAACCGGAAAAGACCATGCCATATTTACAGGTGATACACTTTTTGTAGGAGATGTGGGTAGACCCGATCTAGCACAAAAAGACAACGAAATTACTATGGAAGATCTGGCCGGTATGCTATATGATAGTTTACACGGAAAAATAATGCCCCTCGCAGATGATGTAATTGTATATCCGGCACATGGTGCAGGTAGTAGCTGCGGCAAAAATTTAGGCTCCGAAACCTTTAGTACTATTGGTATACAAAAGCTTACAAACTATGCGTTGCAAGCGCAAACAAAAGATGATTTTATAAAGGCTGTTACCGATGGTCTTGCAGCACCTCCACAATATTTTCCTATCAATGCGAAAATAAATAAAGAAGGATACGAAAGTTTAGATAGTATTTTAGCGAATGGTTTAAAAGCATTAAGCGTTGCTACATTCAAAGAACAAATAGCCACATTTGAACCTGTTATACTTGACACTAGAAATGCGAGTGTATTTACGCAAGGGTTTGTTCCTGGATCTATAAGTATTGGACTAGAAGGACGTTTTGCAGAATTTGCTGGAACCATTTTACCTTTTGATCAGGCGATAATTTTAGTTTGCGAACCTGGTACAGAAAAGGAATCAATTGTACGGTTAGCGCGTGTTGGATTTGAAAATATTATTGGTCATTTAGCAGGCGGTTTTAATGCCTGGGCAGACGCCAACGAAACCATCGATATAATTATTGACGTAGAAGCAGACGAGCTTGCGATGGACATTCCATTTGATCCAAATATGGTAATCGTAGATGTTCGAAAAATATCAGAATTTGATAAAGGTCATTTAAAAGAAGCACTTACTATTCCGGTAGAAGAATTAACGGATCCTGCTAGCATGGCTAATTTTGACGACAATCAAAATATATATATTCATTGCGCCGGCGGATACAGAAGCGTAATCGCTTCTTCTCTTATTAAAAGACAAGGCATACACAATATCAGAAATGTAGTGGGTGGTTTTAAAGCGATTAGCGAATTAGCTGATAAATTTGAAATCGAAGAAACGGCTATTGCAGAGGAAGTAAAAGCCTAAGAAGTTTAAATCATTAAGTGCGCATATTTTTCTGCCTCTTCGGTCCATTTCCATCTACGATGACTCCACAAATAATTAGAAGGCCTTTTACGAATGGCCCCTTCAATTTTTTCAATTAATAATTTTGTTAGCGCTCCTTCTTTAAAATAATTAGGAGAGGTTGTAACTAGTTCTATCTCTGCTTTGTAATAGCCTCTTTTAACAGGATAAAAATCCACAAAAACAACGGCTGCATTGCTAGCACGTGCTCCTTTTTCTGGACCTAAAACAAAGGGAGCGGGTTTGGTAAAAAACTTGGCCCAAAATGCACGGTCTAACCTGCCTGGGTTTTGATCTGCAACTAGTGCAAGCGTATACCTGTCTTTTGCATACGGATGAAAATTGTTTCGGAACTCAGAGGCCGGAATTAAAATAGTGCCAAAACGACTTCTCATTTTGTGCATGATTTTATCCATTACTTTATTGGAGAGTGGCATGTATACGCCAATAAATGGATAGGCCGATTGTTCCGCAATGCCAAGGTTTGCAAATTCCCAACTAAAAAAGTGACCAGCAATTAATTGAACATTTTGCCCAGTTGCATATAAGTTATTGAGTACTTCAATATTGATAGAGAATCTTTTATTAAATTCTTTCTTACTCATACTAATGAGTTTAATGGCTTCAATAAAAGTGTCTACAAACTGATGGTAAAAAGCTTTTTCAATTTTTTTCCTTTCGGTGTCAGATTTTTCTGGAAATGCAATCAATAAATTTTGACGTACTACTTGTTTACGATATCCAATTATATAATATAGAATACCATAGATGCCATCCGACAAAATATACAATACCCGAAGTGGTAGTAAAGAAATTGCATAAAATATGGAATAAACAACTGGATACATATGCTAGTATTTAAGCCGGATCAACCCAAGCTTCATTGGCCTTTAATAATTGAATAAGTTCATCTACTGCAATGTCACTATCTACATTCTTTTTAACTACTTCTTTACCTTTATAGAGTGTGATTTTGCCCGGCCCACTTCCTACATAACCAAAATCTGCATCTGCCATTTCTCCAGGACCATTTACAATACATCCCATGATAGCAATTTTTACACCTTTTAAATGATTGGTGACAGCTCTAATTTTTGCAGTTGTTTCTTGGAGGTCAAATAAAGTTCGGCCGCAACTAGGACAAGAAATATATTCTGTTTTAGAAATACGCGTACGTGTTGCTTGTAATATAGTAAATGCGGTTGCATTGATAAATGCCTCTACGCTTTCATTGGTAATATAATTTCTACCACTAGTATCTTTAGAACCTTGGGTTGCTTGATTGGCATAACTATTAGCAGTTAAACCCAAACAAAGACCATCTCCAAAACCATCTAACAGTAATGCGCCTGCTTCTGTTGCAAAATGTATTAGATGCTCATCTGTTGTATTCCAATTGCTATCAATTGTAATAACAATGGGATTGTTGATATTACGCGATTGTAATTCTATACACATGCGGCGCATGGCAGGCATGGCATTTTTATGTTTACTACTTACACACAAAATAGCAGTAGGATCATTTGAAACTGCTTCTAAATGTGTAAAATCATTGATAGGCGTTTCATCACTAAAGCAATCAATCATGACAAAATTTTGTTTCGCATGCTTGATAGTTTCGGTATCATAACCAGCTATATCATATATTGGAAAATATTTTTCTTGATCTTTTGCAGCAGCCCATGTTGCAGGATACACAATCACCTGTAAGGTGCCCGGTAAATTAAAATCAATAATTTGATGCCCTGTAAAAATATAATCGGCTGCTTGATCTCCAATATTCCACTTGTCTGTATCTGCGTTGTATGCATATCCAATAGAGGCTAAATGCGCTGGTGTAATTTTTTTTACTTTACTAAAATCTGCAATTATGATTGGTACTTGAGTGCCTCCTACATTTGAAATGGGCTTACTTACGCTACGCTTATATAGAAAAGGATTATAGGTCATTTTTTGCACCGGCGGAATCACGCCTTGTACAGCATTTGCGCTTTCAGACACGTATCTTTTAATGAGGTCTTTACAAACAGGGATTTCAAATTCAGGATCCTCTGTTAAGCTTACTCGAACTGTGTCACCAATGCCATCTTCTAATAAAGTACCAATGCCTGCGGCGCTTTTTACACGGCCATCTTCGCCATCGCCCGCTTCCGTTACTCCGAGGTGCAATGGATAACATTCATTAAACTCATGTTGCATTTGTTGAACGAGTAAGCGGTAAGCCTGCACCATTACTTGTGGGTTACTGGCTTTCATGCTCAACACAATATTGTGGTAATCATTAGCCCTTGCAATACGCAAAAACTCCATAGCACTTTCCACCATACCCATAGGTGTGTCACCATATCTACTCATAATACGGTCACTGAGTGAACCGTGATTGGTGCCTATACGCATGGCAGTTCCATACTCTTTACAGATAAGCACCAACGGCGTAAATCTTTCGGTAATTCTTTCTATTTCTTCGGCATAATCTTGATCGGTGTAGTCTATGAGTTCAAACTTTTTTTTGTCGACATAGTTCCCCGGATTAACGCGCACTTTTTCAACAATACGTGCCGCAATTTCTGCAGCATTGGGTGTAAAATGAATATCAGCTACGAGTGGTGTATTGTAACCCCTTGCGCGTAATTCATTTTTTATATTTAGTAAATTTTCCGCCTCTTTTTTACTCGGTGCTGTAATCCTAACCAGTTCAGCTCCTGCCTCAATACACCTAATAGCCTGCTCAACTGTTGCCATGGTATCAAGCGTATCGGTGGTAGTCATGGTTTGAACACGAATGGGATGGCCATTGCCAATCTTTAAATGACCAATGGTTACTTCACGTGTTGCGAGACGACTGGTTTGCGTTAAAGAATTACAGTATTGTTGCATCATACAATTTGTTGTAGCGAGGCTATCTTTTCCCTTCAAAAAAACCTTGCTCTTTTAATATAGCATTAAGCACTGAGAGTCTTGCTTTTTTTAGGTCAACGGTTGCGGCACCCTCGATCTGTAAAACAAAAAAATATGGGTGCTTGTTCTCTTCAATCCAACCCACAACCCAGGCAATGGCTTGACCATTTTTTTTATAACCAAGTCCTGTTTTATAGCTAATAGCATACTGCGTATTAGCTGATTGTAACATTACTTTTTTTACAATCTCTTGGGTACGTTTTTGGAAAGGTAACTGTCCAAAATACAATTTTTTTATAAGCCCTAATTGTTCGTCTGGCGTAATAGTTAAGGTATTATTCAACCAAAAGGAATCTACAGCTGTGCCGATTTTTTTATTGCCATATTGCAAACTATCTAACCAGTGTTGCATGGTGTCTTTTCCTATTCTACGTGCAACTTCTCTAAAATAAGGTACTATTGATTGTTTAAAGGCACTATCCATTCGAATAGGACCTATACTATCAATAGCGATCGTCATTTTTTCATCTACAATCCTGCCAGTTTCAATACCAACCAATGCATTCACAATTTTAAAGGTAGATGCAGGTGTAAAACTAGAGTCTTTGAACTGGGGCAGGTTGGAGATATAAAACTGCCCCGTTGCATTGTCATAGAGTCCAAATGTTCCGGTGACGCCAGCTTCATCAAAATATTTTTTATAGCTATTTTGTACTGTTACATTATTAGGTGAACAGCTTTGTAACAATAAAACAACACTCAATACAACTGAAAAAATAGAAGTGCTAATTTTTAATAAACGCATGGCTTTATTTTATACAAGAAAAATTATTCTTTTTCGATACTAATTAATTCTACATCGAATACAAGAAGTGCACCTGGGCCAATTTTTGGACTTGGAGAACTGTCTCCATATGCTAAATCTGAAGGCACATATAATTTCCATTTGCTACCTACTGTCATGAGTTGTAAAGCTTCTTGCCAACCCTTAATAACGCCATTTACAGGAAACACAACTGGTTCACCACGTTCTACCGAACTATCAAAAATGCTGCCATCTAGTAATGTTCCATGGTAATGGCATTTTACCTTGTCGGTTAATTTAGGTTTGGTCGTATCTGCACCCGCTTTTACAACCACATATTGTAATCCTGAAGCAAGCGTTACAACACCAGGTTTTTTAGCATTCGCCGCTAAAAATGCTACTGAAGCTTTTTTAGCACCCAAAGATTTTTTCTCGTTTGCTTTTTGCACAAATTCACCAATACACTTGTCCAAGACTGCTTCTGGAAGCGCAGTTGCTTTACCTGTAAAAACATCGCCAATAGCACGGTATAAGTTTGGTAAATTAATAGCATCAAAACCTTGTGCTTTTAAATTTTGACCAATACGAACACCAAGTGCATAACCAGCACTATCAGCGCCATTTTTGAAAGCACTAACTGGTTTAACTGCGGTCGTAGGTTTTGCAGCCGGCTTAGACGCTGTTTTAACTTGTGCATTGGCACCAAAAGAAGCAAATAATAAACAAATAAAAAGACGTTTCATGTATTGTTTTTTAAGTATCAAATGTAAATAAATAATTAATCGTTTAGTAAAGCACTTACTGCGTTACTTGCAATTGCAAAATTAAAGCCGGCAAGCACTTCTTGCATCATTTTTTCAATTTTATCATTACACAAATTACCCATACTGCCCTCGTGGGTGTGGTTTAGCGTGGTACTATAGTTGAAATTGCCATTTTCGATAGCCATTCCTACTTGTTTATAGGCATCTCTAAAAGGCACCCCCTGTAAAACCAGCTTATTTACCTCTTCTACGCTAAACGCATATTTATATTTTTCATCAAGCAGTATGGTTTCTTTAACCTGAATCGATTCAAACATCAATTGCGCCATGGCGAGGCAATCGTGTAGGGTTTTAAATGCCGGAAATAAATGCTCTTTGAGTAATTGTAAATCGCGGTGATAGCCAGAAGGTAAATTGGTGGTCATCAACATAACTTCGTTGGGAAGTGCTTTTATGCGGTTGCAATGTGAACGGATCAGTTCAAAAACATCCGGGTTTTTTTTATGCGGCATAATGCTTGACCCGGTGGTGAGTTCTGCCGGGAAAGCAATAAAATCAAAATTTTGATTTAAATACAGGCAGGCATCCATACTCATTTTTGCAAGTGTGTCTGCAATATTTGCAAGTGCCATGGCAGTAATGCGCTCTGCTTTACCTCTGCCCATTTGAGCGTACACCACATTGTAGTTTAAATTTTCAAAGCCCAGTAAAACGGTCGTAACACTTCTACTAATGGGAAATGAAGATCCATAACCAGCAGCAGATCCAAGTGGGTTTTTATTGACCACTTTATAAGCACTTTGTAAGGTAATTAAATCGTCTACCAAACTTTCGGCGTACGCGCCAAACCAGAGTCCAAATGAAGATGGCATAGCAAGTTGTAAATGCGTATAGCCGGGTAGTAAATGATTTTTGTATTTTTCACTTTGTGTTTGAAGCAGTGTAAAAAAAGATTGTACACTTCCAACAAGCTCCATAATTTCATGACGTAGGTATAATTTTAAATCTACCAGAACTTGATCATTTCTACTTCTTGCACTATGAATTTTTTTACCTGCATCGCCTAATTGCTCTGTTAACAAGAGTTCTACATAAGAATGAATATCTTCTACACCTGTTGGCAACACAAAGCCTGGCGCTATTACCTGTTTGTAAATATTTTTTAATGCGCTGTCAATTAACTGCGCTTCTGATGATTCCAATAAACCAACCTGAGCAAGCATACGCACATGTGCCAGCGAACCTAGTACATCAAAAGGTGCGAGCATGGCATCAAATGCCGGGTCGTTTCCAACCGTAAAATTTTCTACTGCTGCAGCTACGTTTGTATTTTTTTGCCAAAGTTTCATCATTCCTGTTTTTTATATAGCTGTTACTTTTATAGTAACACCTGATCTAACAATTCAATATATTTTAGTATGCCGTTTTCTATTTCTGCAACAACCACAAATTCATCTGCGCTATGACTTCTTGCAGATTCACCTGGTCCCATTTTTAAAGCCGGAAATGACACAAGCGCTTTATCTGAGGTTGTTGGTGAACCGTAAGGCTTACTGCCAATAGCCATGCCTGCTTTAACCAGCGGATGATCAAGCGCAATCGCCGAAGATTTAATACGCGTGGTTCTTGGCGTTACAGTTACCGCTGCATTATTAATTTGAGCATTAAGTTCTTCTAAAATTTCAGAAAAAGTATAACATTCATTCACACGCACATCGACCACCAATGTGCAATCGGGTGGCACAATATTATGTGCCTTATTGGTTGTTTCAATAACAGTTACTGTTTGTTGAACTGGGCCTAACAAATCAGAAGCTATTGGGAAAACATAATTTTTAAAAACATCAATAACAGGTAGTGCATTATAAATTGCATTTTGCCCTTCACCTCTAGCCGCATGCCCTGCCACACCTGGCACCACTACATCTAATACCATTAATCCACGCTCTGCTACTGCTAATTGCATTGCGGTTGGCTCACCAATAATGGCACAATCTATAGCCGGCAAATGCAGTACCAAACTTTCAATGCCATTTTTTCCAGAAATTTCTTCTTCGGCAGTGCCCGCATATATGAGGTTGAATGTAAGATTAGACGCGTTATAATAATGTAAAAAAACATGTAGTAATGAGACAAGTGATGCACCCGCGTCATTACTGCCTAGCCCATACAATTTACCTTCTTGAATGATAGGATTATAGGGGTCAAGGGTATAGCCAGCATTCGGTTTTACGGTATCGTGATGTGAATTTAAAAGTATGGTAGGCTTAGCCGGATCAAAGTTTTTATTAGCCGCCCAAACATTGTTGAGGTGTCTATTAGGTGTTACCCCATTTTGATGTAGGTAATCAAATAAAATTGACGCAGTAGCATCCTCCTCTTTACTAAAAGAAGGCGTTGCAATGAGCTTTTGTAATAAAGCGATTGCAGCAGATGCGTAGTTGTGTTTATTTGCTTCCAAGTAATTATTAATTTTTTTGAATGGTTGTGCCAGATGTGCCAGCAATTAATTTTTCGATTTCTTGTGCATCTCCAATGATAACCCTACTTACTCCTTTTTGCAAAGCTTCAAATGCATTGTCAAGTTTTGGAATCATTCCTTCATTTACCTGACCACTTGCTTTTAAACTGGCATAATTTTGTGAATCTATCACCGGGATAACACTATCGTTATTCGATATGTCCGAGAGCACGCCCTTTTTTTCAAAAGAGTAAACCAAAGACACTTCATATACGCTGCTTACAGCTGTTGCAATGGCCTGTGCCATGGTATCGGCATTGGTATTTAATAGCTGTCCAGCACCATCGTGTGTAATAGGCGCTACTACAAGTGATAAACCTGCTTCTAATAACTGTACAATTTTTTCTGTATCTACCACGTCAATGTCGCCTACAAAACCATAATCGGTAGTTGCGTGTATTCTTTTATGCGCTTTAATTATATTAGCGTCTGCTCCACAAATGCCAAGCGCATGTATGTTTTTTGATTGAAGCGCTGCTACAATATTTTTATTGATGTAGCCAGCATATACCATCGTTACAATTTTAAGCGTAGCAGCATCCGTAATCCTTCTGCCATCTACCATTTGCTGTGGTATATTTAAATCGGCAGCCATTTTTGTTGCCAATTTGCCACCACCATGAATTAAAATTTTCTTTCCTTCTACTGCCGCATACGCGCTTAAAAAGGAAGCAAGATTTGCTTCATTGTCAATGATATTGCCGCCAATTTTTATAATGGATATTTTTTCCACGCTTACTGGTTTGAATTTAATATGGTGGACAATACGGCTTGTGCAGCCCAAACCCTGTTACCTGCTTGTTTGGTAACTAGACTGCTAGGGCTATCTAATATTTCATCAGAGAGTTCTATATTTCTTCTTACAGGTAAACAGTGCATCACTTTTGCATTATTTGAATGCTTAAGTGAATTTGCCGTTAACATCCAAGCTGGATCTGTACAAAACACTTTACCATAGTCTTCGAAAGAACTCCAGTTTTTCACATACACAAAATCGGCACCTTTAAGGGCAGCAGCTTGATCATGTGTAATAGTGGCGCCCTTGGTATATTTTTCTGAAAGTTCGTAACCCGCAGGATGCGTAACAACAACATCAGCAAAATTGGCAGCCGTTGCCCACTGTGCAAAGCTATTGGCCACGCACTGTGGTAATGATTTTACATGCGGCGCCCAGGTTAATACTATTTTAGGTTTTTTAACAAGGCCTGTGGCTATTATAGATTCCTGTATGGTGATGATATCCGTTAATGATTGAAGTGGATGTAGTGTTGCGCTTTCCAGACTTACAACAGGCACACCCGCATATTTAATAAACTGATTGATGATTGTTTCGGCGTAATCTTCGTCTCTATTTTGTAAGCCTGGAAAAGTGCGGATACATAAAATATCAAAGTACTGTCCTAAAATAGGGGCAGCATCTTTAACATGCTCGACGGTGGTTCCATTCATGATGGCACCTTCTGCAAATTCTAAAGCCCAGCCTTCTTTGTCTATGTTAAACACAATGGCATCCATACCTAAATTTTGCGCAGCCACTTGTGTACTAAGTCTAGTGCGCAAACTAGGATTTAAAAAAAGTAAACCCACGCGCTTGTTTGCACCAAGGGATTTATCCAATAATGGATGCTGCTTGTACGCCAAGCCTTTATTGATGAGTGCCTGTATGTCTGTTACGTCATTTACTTCGATAAATTTTTTCATGACAAAGATTGAATGGCTTTTTGTAGTCTATCTAAAAATATATCAATTTCTTCTTTTGTAATAGCCAAAGAAGGAAGTAATCTGATAACGTTGGGTTTTGCTTCGCCAGTAAATACTTTAAAATCCTGCAGTAGTACTTTTTTTAAATCTTTGATTTCATCTGGCACATCAAAGCCAATCATGAGGCCCCTACCTCTTACATTTTGTAGTTGTGAAATTTTTGAAAGCGCTTCGATTAAATAAGCACCTTTAGAAGCAGCATTGGCTAATAAATTTTCTTGTTCCATCACTTCCACTACAGCTAGTGCTGCGGCGCATGCCAAATGATTACCACCAAACGTGGTGCCTAACATCCCGTATTTAGGTGCAATATGTGGTGCAATTAAAATGCCACCAATAGGAAATCCATTCCCCATACCTTTTGCCATCGAATAAATATCGGCATCTACGCCTGCAGCGTCATGCGCAAAAAACTGGCCTGTTCTTCCATAACCACACTGCACACTATCCGCAATATATAAAGCACCATGCTTGTCACACAATGATCGAATAGTTTGTAAAAAAGAATTAGCTGCTACGCGAATCCCGCCTACTCCTTGTATGCCTTCTACAATAACAGCCGCAATAGTGTCACCTGAAGTTTTGAAGCATTCCCTTAGCGCCTGCTCATCATTAAAGGGTAAGAAAATAATATTATCTGTTTCATTAACAGGTGCAATAATAGACGGATTGTCTGTTGCAGCAACTGCAAGTGAAGTCCTTCCGTGAAAAGATTTAGTAAATGCAATAATTTTTTTACGGCCGGTAACAAAAGACGCCAGCTTTAATGCGTTTTCATTGGCTTCTGCTCCGCTATTGCATAAAAAAAGCTGAAAATTTTGTTTGCCGCTTACTGTTCCAATTTTTTCTGCTAATTGAGATTGAATAGGAATGATAACAGAGTTAGAATAAAATGCAATTTTATGAAGTTGAGTTTCTATAGCCGATACCCAGTATGGATGCGTATGACCAATACTAATAACAGCGTGTCCACCATACATATCTAGGTACTCCGTACCTTTTTCATCCCACACATACGAACCCGCAGCTTTTGTTATGGTGATATTATTAAGTGGATATACGTCAAATAGTTTCATGTCTAAAAAAAGTTTGCTTTAAATAAAAGGCCTGTTGTTTCACCAAGTCCAAAAACCAAGTTCATATTTTGAACGGCTTGCCCACTAGCCCCTTTTATTAAATTATCAATAGCGCTATGCACAACAAGTTTACTGCCCCTCTTTTCAATTTGCAGCACGCATTTATTGGTATTAACCACCTGCTTTAAATGAATGGCAGCATCTGATACCACCACAAATGGGTGTGCGGCATAATAGCCCGCATACATTTCTTGAACGGCTTCTAGTGGTAAACTACAATCCATTACAGAACTGGTATAAATACCTCTTGTAAAATCACCTCTCCATGGCACAAAATGAAGTCCAGATCCTTCGCCGCTTGTACTAAGTGGCGCGTCTGATTGCAAATGATTTAAAGATTGCACAATTTCAAAAACGTGCTGGTGTTCCAGTGTTTTATAAGACTGAATATTATTAGCGCGCCAACTAAAATGTGAAGTAGCACTTAATGACTGTCCAGCACCGGTAGATCCTGTAATACCTGTCGTATAAATATCTTGCAAGAGGCCTCCTTTTGCAAGCGGTAATAATGCCAACTGAATAGCCGTTGCAAAACAGCCAGGGTTGGCAATATTTTTTGCAGTCGTAATTTTTTCACGATTGAGTTCTGGCAAACCGTATACAAAAGTTCTATCTCCAATGGTTGCATTTGGCGTAAGTCTAAAATCTTGCGACAAATCAATGATAGAAACAGACGCGCTTATCGCCCCTTCAGCTAGTAATTTTTTTGCTTCGCCATGACCCACACATAAAAACAACAGGTCAATATTGTCAGAAAAAGTATTGGTGAATACAAGATCTGTATCGCCTACTAAATCTGTGTGGACCGCCGATATGGGCTTCCCCGCATTACTGCTGCTATGAATAAATGCAATGTTTACCTGAGGGTGGTATATTAAAATTCTGATCAGTTCGCCACCCGTGTATCCAGCACCACCAGCTATACCAACATTTATTTTTTTCATGATTGGTTATTTTTAATGCTGTGGTATATAGATGTTTGGTTGCCAAATATTTTAGAAAATCCACGAACGTCTTCTCCAGACCAACCACTATTCATTTCGCCGTATTTGCCAAACTTACTACTCATTAAATCAAAGGCAGATTCAATGCCAATGATCGTAAATCGGTAAGGATGCAATTGTACAAACACGGTACCTGTTACATTTTCTTGCGCATTTTCTAAATAGGCTTCTATATCACGCATGACCGGATCCATCATTTGTCCTTCATGCAACCAGTTGCCATAAAACTGCGCTAATTGATCTTTCCAATTTAACTGCCACTTGGTTAACACATGTTTTTCAAGTGCATGGTGCGCTTTTAAAATAACCATGGGTGCTGCAGCTTCAAAACCAACACGTCCTTTGATACCAATAATGGTATCACCTACATGAATGTCTCTGCCAATACCATAAGCACCTGCAATGGTTTGTAAATATTGAATGGCTTTTGTTGGATGATCAAAACGCTTATCATTAATCATGGTTAAGGCCCCTTGTTCAAAATGCAAACTCACTTCTTCGCTACCTGATGCAGTTACCTGTGTTGGCCACGCAGACTCTGGTAACATGCCTTTAGACGTTAAAGTTTCTTTACCGCCAACACTGGTTCCCCAAAGCCCTTTATTAATCGAATACGCTGCTTTTTCAAAATTCATGGCAACGCCCTTAGATTTTAAATAGGCTATTTCATCTTCTCTGCTTAGTTGCATGTCTCTAATGGGTGTAATGATGGTAACGCCAGGAATCATAATATGAAAAACCATATCAAAACGAACCTGATCATTGCCAGCACCTGTGCTACCATGTACAACAGCTGCCGCGTTCATTTTTTTAGCATGCTCAGCAATATGTAGTGCTTGACTCAAGCGCTCGGCACTCACACTGAGTGGGTAGGTATTGTTTTTAAGCACATTGCCATAAATCAAATACTTGATAATGCTATCATAGTAGGATGTTACAGCGTTAATAGTCGTATGTGTTTTTACGCCTAAATTATAGGCGTGGGCTTCAATATTTTTTAATTCTTCTTCCGAAAAACCTCCGGTGTTTACAATGACACTATGTACTTCATAGCCTTTTTCGTCTGTCAAATATTTAACGCAATAAGAAGTGTCTAAACCACCACTAAATCCGAGTACCACTTTATCGCCTGCCTTTACTTGATGTAATTCACTTGCCATTTTATTATTTTTTTACGATTGATGGATACTTGCTTGTATTCTTTTCTTTTTTTTTAAACCATTGTAACAAACTACTTTGTTTGAGTTTCATAAAGCGTTCGTAAATTTTTGAATTGCTACTAAATTCCTGCGCCGTTTCTGAAGGTGTGTAATGATCGGCAGGGTCATACAACATAGCCGTACACATACAGTTTTTACGCTCTTTGCTTTGTAAGATTTCATAGTTCACGCAGCTTTTACAGCCTGCCCAAAACTCTTCGTCGTCTGTTAATTCACTATAGGTAACTGGCTCGTAACCCAGGTCGCTATTGATTTTCATGACAGCGAGGCCTGTTGTTAATCCAAATATTTTTGAGTTTGGATACCTTTCTCTAGATAAATGGAAAATGGTTTGCTTGATTAGTTTAGCAACGCCACTTTTCCTGTGCGCAGGTGCTACAATGAGTCCACTATTTGCAACAAATGTTTCGTGACCCCACACTTCTATATAGCAAAATCCTACCCATGTACCATCCCCTTCGATAGCAATAACCGCTTTGCCCTGTTCCATTTTTTTAGCAACGTATTCCGGACTTCTTTTAGCAATGCCAGTACCCCTAGCTTTTGCAGAAGATTCCATTTCGTCTGTAATGGTTTGAGCATATGTAACGTCGCTAGCATTTGCTACGCGAACAATTATTTTTTGTTCCAACGCCTTCAATTAAAATTGTAGAAAAAGAAAATGAAAAATTAATCTGGGGATTTTTTCACTGATAGGGGCAAGTGCCAGTTGCTCGTCCTATCAGCATCCACGTCGCGATCTGACCAGAACTTTGGCAATAGAAATAGTACCCATGCAAATTGATGTTGGGTCGTTAGTAGTATTTCTATATTGAAATGCCGTTTTCACCTATGGTATAGATTTCTTTTGAAGGTGTAAAAGTAGGTTAGTTTGCAGTAAAATAGGGCCTTTTGCTTAAAAAATACCGCTTCTTACTAACACTTGTAAGCATTAAAAAAGGCTACCTGTTTTAGAAGTAGCCTTTTTTGAAATAATTTGATTGATTTTACATACCATCACCTCTAAAAGTACGCATCATATTATTCATCTGACGCTCGCCACCAGGGCTTTTCATCATTTTCATCATTGGGTTTTGAGGCCCTTGTGAAGCGCCAAATTTGCGTAGGTTATAGGTAAAGCTGATCATGAAATAACGCTTAAGCACTTTGGTTTGCAAATCTTGAATAGTGTTGCCAGTTACGTTTCTAGAAATACTGATATTTTGATTGAGTAAATCAAACATATAAATTTTAAGTTCTCCTGCTTTATTTTTTAGCATTTGTTTAGACAAACTTGCATTCCAAAGTGGGATGCTCGTATTGTATCCAGCACTGCGTCCAGTATTGTAGATATAATCAAAATCGGTAGATATTACCCAACCACTCTTAGAGTATACGGTTGCTTCTGCCGAAACTGTTTGCGTAAAAAAGTCTCCATTTTGTGTAGGCTGCAATGTATAACGTGCCATTGTTAAATTAGAATTCGAAGAGAAGTTCATGTCGAACCCTTCTTTAATATTGGTTGTCCAAGAAATGGTACCCCCCAGATTTGTATTACGTGTATAGTTACTCAAATTATTTATGAGTGTTTGTGTTTGGCTACGTGATACATTGGCCATTAAGTTTAAGTTGCTCTTTGGCTTTTTGATAGGGAATCCATAATTAAAAAATCCATTTACATTATAGGTACCATTTAAGTTCACTGGCTTTATAATTTGCGCTCCATTTTGCAGTACAGTGGTAGAATTTTGAATATCATTTTCAGTAAAGCTGCCACTCACTGTTGCAAAAATTATTTTTTGAGAGAACATGTCAAATGAGTTGTACATGAATCTGAATGAGTGCGAAAACTGTTGCTTTAGATACGGATTACCCGTTCTGATAAGTAATGGATTGCTATTGTCAACTACAGGCTGCAATTGATCTGCAGAAGGTTGCGATGTACGTCCATTATAAAATATGCGTAAGTTTTTAGACTTGGTAAAATCGTATCTGAAATTAGCCGAAGGGAAAATATTGATATAATGCTGCTTTAATGTAGAGTCTTTGGTAATATTATAACTACTTAAATCTCCAACTTGAAGTCCAGAACCAACACTAAAAGTATATTTAGCATCCTGAATGCGGTAATTTAATGTGAAACGATTTGAATTAAACGTGTTTTCAAAAACGTTACTCAAATTGGGCACATTGATATCATACTTATTGGTAAGTTTATTAAAGCCTAAGGTTGTTTTACCAGAAGTATTGATATTATTAGCAATATTATAATTGAATTCTAATAATTTATTTTTACCAATAGGCTCTGTGTAAGAGAGTGTAGCACTATTGTTTTTACCATCGCGATTGCTGGTATAAATTTGGTCTAATGTATCGGTGTAATTTCTTGTAGGCAAACTGTACTGATTCATAGACCAGTTGGTACCAGTGCCATCGTTGGTGCTATAGCCAGAGTTAACATTCAAAGAATACGTACGTCCTTTTTTTGCAAATCGGTGTCTAAAAGTTGCATCCAAACTACCATTGATGCCTTGATTGTCTCTGGTAGAATTAACACGTGAACTATTTAAACTCGTAAGTTTTCCTTTGGTAGAACTTGTTGTTTGAAACGTTTCAGAATGCGTATCCTGAAAAGTAATATTAGGTCTAATAACTAACGTATTACTCGTATCAAAATTGGTTTCGATATTAAAATTGATACGGTGATTTTTATTATTAGTAACCGAATTTTGCACTTGATTGCTAAAAATCGAAGAATCCGTACTGCCCGTAATTAAATTTTCAGTTAAACTTTTTTGATCTCTTGTAGTCGTTTGATCATTGTAAAAATAACTTCCAGAAAATTGTGTTTTAGTACCCCAGTTGTCTTTGTAGTTTAAACCACCAGCAAGTGTTTTAACTAAACCGCCGCCGCCGCCAGTTCCAAGCAGGCCACCGCCGCCACCACCACCCATGGTAATTGTTGCGCCGCCGCCGCCGCGACCACCACCGCCACCTCCAAAGCCACCGCCTCCAAGGGATCCAAGCATATCTTGTACAGAGAAGTTTTGTTTGTTTACATTATTGGCCTGACCAATAAAAGTGATTTGCTGATCACCGTTAAACTTACTTAGGTTGATATTATCATCAAATAAAGCACCATCATCATTGCCACCAATACCAAGAGCCGCTTTACCAAAATAACCTTTACGTTTATCTTTGCGTGTGGTGATATTAATTGTTTTTACACGGTTGCCATCATCAAAACCAGTAAATGCACTTTGATCACTTGCCGCGTCATAAACCTGAATTTTGTCAATGATATCTGGAGGTAAATTTCTAGTTGCCATTTTAGGATCATCTCCAAAAAAGCGCTTACCATCTACTAGTACGCGTTGTACTGTTTCGCCTTGGGCTTTTATACCGCCATCTTTATCTACTTGAATGCCCGGAATTTTTTTAAGTAAATCTTCGGCAACCGCATTAGGTTTTGTTTTAAAAGCAGACGCCAGAAACTCTACCGTATCTTTTTTCATTTGAATCGGCGACTGCGTTACCGTTACATTGCCTAAGTCGTTAGCAGATTGCTTTAAATATATTTTACCAAGATCCACTTGGCTATTTTTTGCAGAAAAAACAATTTTTTTAGAAAATGGCTCGTAGCCCTGAAATTTGACTTGCACGATCATTTCACCGAAAGGTGCATTGTTAATACTAAAACTACCATCTGCTTTTGCGAGGGTAAAAACTTCAAGTGAAGAGTCGCTAGCTGCTAATACAACAATGGATGCGTCTTTAAGCGATTGCTTATTTAAAGAATCAATTAAAACGCCTTTTACGGTCGCTACAGATTGAGCGCTCGCAAAAGAAACTAAAAATACAAGGGAAAGTAACGTGAGTAATTTTTTCATAAAAATGTGCTTATTAGGAGTTGCAAAGTTAATCTATAATGCTAGACAGATATTGTTTAAAAAAGTTTAAAGGCAAAGTAGAAGGATAATAGGGCGCAGTGATTGAATATCGGTGAGAACCCTTTGAATAAGGATAAAGATTGTTATTTTTGTAAAACGATTTGAAAAACAAAATATTGTAACAAAATAAAACAATTCGCTATGTTCACCGGTATAAAACGAGGTTTCATCCAACTATTGATCACCGCATCGATTTTTGCAAGTTGCAACAATGCAAAAGCACCAGAACAGCCTGCTGTTGACACTGCAACAGAAGCGGCGCGTATGGAAACTGATACCACCAGTTTTCCAGTTTCGATGGTCAATAATAAAAAAGATCCTACCTGTGGCATGCCGGTAACTGCTGGCATCTCAGACACAGCTCATTACAAAGACAAAGTGATTGGATTTTGCTCAACAGCGTGCAAAGACGAGTTTAAAAAAGCACCAGATGCAAACATTGCAGCAGCAGAAATTCAATAAACTTAACTAAATAAATATTCAACGTCTTCACGAGTAAGGCTCTTAACAAAGCCTTCATCGTCTGTGATGAGTTCACGAGCCAAACTGCGCTTACGGTCTTGTAGTTTTAATATTTTATCTTCTACAGTATCGGTGCAAATCATGCGGTACGCAAAAATATTTTTAGTTTGCCCAATACGGTGCGTCCGGTCAATGGCTTGTTGCTCTACAGCAGGGTTCCACCAAGGATCTACTATATATACATAATCTGCGGCGGTAAGGTTTAAACCAACGCCACCAGCTTTGAGTGAAATTAAAAACACACGACAGGTTTCGTCGTTTTGAAAACGCTGAATAGCACGCTCTCTTTCAGCTACGGTACTGCTACCATCAAAATATTCATAGTCAACGCCAAGCTCCGTAAGACGCTCTTTAATAAGTGCGAGCATCCCTAAGAATTGAGAGAACACGAGTGCTTTATGATTGCTAATATTTTCTGAAATTTCTCTGCCTATTTCTTCTAGTTTAACAGATACGTTCGGGAATTTTTCTTCGTCTTTAATAATAGAAGGGCTATCACAAATTTGACGCAGCTTCATCAAGCCTTGTAAAATGGTTAGTTGAGATTTTTGGATACCTTGATTGTCTACAACACCTAAAATTTTATCGCGGTAATCGTTACGGAAGGCTTCATAAATTTTACGCTGCTCGTCACCCATTTCGCAAAACAATACCATTTCTTGTTTTTCTGGTAAGTCTTTGGCCACCTGCTCTTTGGTGCGCCTTAACATAAATGGATACAAGAGTTTGCGTAGATGATCTTTTTGTTCTTTCTCGCCAAACTTATCGATAGGGATAGAAAATTCTTGCTTGAAAAATTCAACGCTACCTAGCATTCCAGGATTTAGAAAGTTCATTTGAGCGTATATATCAAAAGTATTGTTTTGAAGTGGTGTACCACTCAAGCAAAGTCTATTGGTTGCTTTTAATAAGCCCGCCGCTTTGGTTACTTTACTATTTGGATTTTTGATAGCTTGGCTTTCATCAAGTACTACATAATCAAAAGCTACTTCAACAAATTGTTTGATATCGCTACGTAGTGTTCCGTAAGTGGTAATAATAACATCCGCCTCGTTGGAAGCCAGAGCATCACGAGACCTTCCAGCGCCATGGTGTACATAAAAAGTAATGTTTGGCGTAAACTTTCCTATTTCATTTTGCCAGTTGTACATGAGGGTGGTAGGACAAACCACAAGCGCTTTTAAAGTGCCTTCTTCCGATTTTAAATGATGCAAAAAGCTAAGTGCTTGAATGGTTTTACCAAGTCCCATATCATCGGCTAAGATGCCACCCCAGCGCACTTCTCGGAGGTAATTAAGCCACTGAAAACCACTTTCTTGATAGGGGCGTAATATGTCTTTTAAATGCTTTGGTGCAGGCACATCTTTAATAGCATGATTTTCTTTGAGGCGCTCATATTTTTCTTCTAACTGAAAAAACAATTCTTCCTCATCACGTTGCAAATAAAGTTCTTCAATAACACTAAAATGATATTTGCTTAACTTAATGTTTTCTGAACGGCCTTCGCCCACTCTAAATAAAAGTGAATATTTTTTAATCCACTCTTCTGGCAAAATACCTAGGGTTCCATCTTGTAGTGGTACAAATTGTTGTTTACTGGCAAGTGCTTTTTTAACGTCTTCGACACTTACTTTTTGTTCGCCAAAATGAATTTCAACTTTAGCATCAAACCAATCAGTATTGCTGCTAATAAATATTTTGGTAGAAGGTTTTGCTGTATTGAACCTGAAGTTTTTAAGTGCTTCAAATCCAAAAACAGGAATACTCATGTCTTTAACGGCGTCAACAAACAAAAAGAACCAGTTATTTTTTAAAACTTCTGCTCCTTTTAAAGCGAGCAAATCACTTTGCTCGGGTCTTACAAAACCTGAATGCAAAGATTCTATTTTTGAAATGATACGAGCTTCTGTTTCGAGGTTGCGCTGAATCATTAAAATTTTATCAGAAAGCGGAACAATGATTTTTTCTTTATCTATGGCGCGCACTTCAAAACCTTGGTAAGAAAAAACGGGCTGAAATAATAAATAGTCGCCTCGCTCTTTGAGGTGAATACTCACTTCTGGTATAATATTATTGAGCTCTTCTTTTTCTACATTGCCAAAATGAATGTGGTACATTTTAGAAAGCGGCAATACAAAAGTTTGCAATTTTTGAGCCCACTCTTCTTTGCGAATAACAATTTTACCACTTGGCAAAAACGATTCCATCATTAAAATATCGTCCGATTTTTTCCAAGTAAAATACTGCTGATGGTATTTAAAAAGTAGTGGACTGGTACATTCGTTTTCTGAAACATTCACGTCTGCGAGCGGCAGTTTAACGCGGCATTCAATTTCATAAGCACCTTTTGTATATTGAATTTCAAAGTACGGAGCTATAAAATTACATACCAGTTCGGAGGCCTCTAAATTAGACGTTATAAATGGCTTTTTTTCAGGCAAGGTATATACCAGCAGGCTTTCGCCGCAATGCTCAAATAATTTTTTAATTTTTGGATGCAGGTATTCATTGATCAGTGTTCTCGTTTCTTCGGGGAGCTGATCATTATGCTGCTGCACAATATTTTCCCAGATACCACTAAACGGCGAGTTACGGTCTAGATACCTACTAACTTCGGAAGGCAATAATTTTCGGAGTTGCTGTACGAGTGATTTATCCTGCTCATCTAATAATTCTGTATTAATAAACCTTGCAAGGTCTTGCTTTTCTACTTTGCCTAAAAAACGCTGTTGGTCTTCGTCTACTTCACCTTCTACAATATCAAACTGTGTAAATGGATATTGAATATTATTGGTTGAAATAACAAGGCCTAATTTTTGAAAAGTTTTACTATGCAGTTTAGGCGCTGCAACTTCAGGATTATCTATAGCTTTAACCTCAGGCACTATACGAATAGGTTTAGGGGCCACCGAAATAGCCTCGTTACCTAAAGGAAGCGCCACTCTTTTAATCGAACTATCAAGTACACGTAAAAAAGGCTTTCCTGCGGTGTACG
This sequence comes from Sediminibacterium sp., assembly GCA_040403595.1. Lineage (GTDB taxonomy): Bacteria > Bacteroidota > Bacteroidia > Chitinophagales > Chitinophagaceae > Sediminibacterium. Next base: position 246,509 of record JBBAKI010000001.1, read on the forward strand.
TGAATTCAAATTTATTCGTTAGATCATCTGATAAAGAATAACCGTAGAGTGCAAGTAATTTATTTTTTTCTTTATCCCAGTTTCTAATGCTATCAAAATAACCTGGACCAAACTTATTGAGTAGTTGTAAAAAAAGAATATTTTTATGAACGCAAAGAGGATGCTCCGTTTCTGATCCACAATTACAAGAGGTATCAAAATTACGCTCTTCATTTTTTTGAATGAGTAATTGATAGGTATGGCCTTCATAGACCAAAGAGGCTGTAACCCGCTCCTCTTTTGCTTCTAAGATAGTTGCAGAACCTGTTCGTAAAAAATCACTCGCATCTTCAAAACTAGTTTGATCAGAAAGCATTTTAATTTGCTTGAGCTCTAGTTGCTTCATTTTAACAACCGTATGCTTTTGATCATAGGCCGCCTCGTAATTACCGAGTTGATTTCGGTCTAATAAATCCTGCAAATGAAATAAGGCGCCGGCTTTATGTCTACAAATTTCTGATAAGTTGTAGGGGCAAGCGCAACGAACCGATAAAAATTTTGGATTCTTAAATTGAGAAATACTTACCTTATAAAAAGTAGCATAGCCGTCATCCTTGACACGGAAATTTACATTGCCCATGAGGTCGTCATAATCAAGTAATTCTACATTACTCAATGCATGGATTTTTTTACCCCTTCTAATTACCTCTTCGGTACCGTTATTGTAAATATGTTTGACCAAGTAAGGTAACGCCATAGTGCTGTTCTAAATTGCACCCTGTTTAAAAAGGGCAATTTGCGAAAGTACGAAAAAGCTGCTAATTGGCGCGTACTAAATCTCCGTTTTTGTAGATCGGAAGCACTGGAGCAACATCACTGGTAACACAATAGGTTAAATCGGCCTCTAAACCATAAGATGCCAAACGGTGCCAATGGGTTGTTTTTTGGATAAACTGCGTAATATCCGCTTTATGCAAATTGTACAAATCATTTGCCATAAGTGAACTATCGCAGTGGATGGTAAAGTGGTCTTTAATACGCTCAATAACTGCACCTGCAAATAATGCGTCTTCGATATTTACACGGTCTTTCCATGCCGAGCAACCCAAAATAACGGGCTTATTTTGTGCGATTAAGTGTGCACAAACAGCAGATAGATTGGGAAAAGAACCCGTAATAATTTGCTGTGCTCCATTGTTTAGTGCCATATGCAAAAGCTTGGTACCATTGGTTGTTGTAAGCACCACCGTTTTACCTTCAATAAAACTACGTGGATATTCGGCAGGTGAATTACCATAAGAAAGTCCTTCAATAATTTTTCCATCACGCTCACCAGCTGTGATGCCGCCGGTTGCTTTCCCTACTTCAATGCACTTGTTTACATTGTCTACCGGAATAATACGATCAGCACCATTATAGAGTGCTGTAGCAATGGTAGAAGTGGCTCTAAATACATCAATTACTACAACAATGCAATCACTTACATCGTAGAGTTCTAATAATTTAGGCGATAATATGGTATGTAAATGTGGCTTATACTGAATCATGAGACTGCAAATATAAAGCCAAATGAATGAAAATAAAAAAGGCCAGTGCATTTGCACTGGCCATAAAAAAGAACAGAGGGGCTATCCTTTTTTTGTAAGAATCAAAAGTTCGTTGGCATGCACTTCGGTGACATATTTTTTTACGCCGTTTTTATCGGTGTAATTTCTATTAACGAGTTTGCCATCAATGGCAACTTCGATACCTTTTACTAAATATTTTTCGGCAATTTCGGCGAGTTTACCCCAGGCTACAACGGAGTGCCACTGTGTTTCGGTAACTTTTTCGCCGTTGGCATCTTTGTAGACTTCATTGGTAGCTAAATTGAGATTGGCTACTTTACGACCGCCTTCGATGTTGGTAATTTCGGGTGTTTGACCTAAGTATCCAATAAGCTGGACCTTGTTTTTAATTGCATTCATAATTAACTGTTTTCATATTTGCGATAAACAAATAGAAACAATAATTACACGCATGCAATCTAGCGAACGCTAATCAAGTATAAATTCTAATAACTAGAAAGCATTATTACGCAAAAGGGAATTTTACCACTTTAGCTTTTACAAGAGAATTTCTAATATCAATGTAAATTTCAGACCCTACAGCAGCATGGGCCGTTACCACGTAACCTAGGCCCACGGCCTTTTGTAGGCTTGGTGCTTGTGTACCACTGGTAACTTTACCAATGGCTTCGCCTGCTTCATTTTTAATCAAATAATCGTGTCTTGGAATACCTCGATCAATCATTTCAAAGCCTACTAATTTTTTAGTAACGCCAGCCGATTTTTGCTGTTCAAAAAATGATTTATTGGTAAAATTTTTGGTGAACTTTGTGATCCAACCAAGTCCTGCTTCGAGCGGTGAAGTGGTATCGTCAATATCGTTTCCGTATAAACAAAATCCTTTTTCTAAACGAAGGGTATCTCTTGCGCCAAGTCCAATAGGTTTAATGCCTTGTGGTGTTCCAATTTCAAAAATAGCATTCCAAATTTTTTCTGCAGCGCCATCGCTGTCTTCGAAATAAATTTCTACACCGCCAGATCCTGTGTAACCAGTTGCACTCACGAGTACATTTTCTACGCCCGCAAAAACACCTTTTGTAAATGTATAATAAGGCAGACTTACAATATCCATGGCAGTAAGTGGTTGCAAAATTTTTGCCGCGTTAGGACCCTGAATCGCAAGTAAGCAAGTTTTTTCGCTAATATTGTGCATTTCTACACCCGCCGTATTTTTTGAAACAATCCAGTTCCAATCTTTTTCAATATTGGATGCATTCACAACAAGCATATATACTTTGTTGGCTTCTACACAATACACCAACAAATCATCTACGATACCACCGTTTTCGTTAGGAAGACAACTATACTGTGCATGTCCACTCGTAAGTAATGATGCGTCGTTAGAAGTTACGCGCTGAATAAGATCTAATGCACCCTCTCCTTTTACAATAAACTCCCCCATATGACTTACGTCAAACACACCTGCATTGGTCCTTACGGCTGCATGCTCATCATTGATGCCTGTATAACTAATAGGCATATTATAACCAGCAAATTCAGCCATTTTAGCACCAAAGGCTATATGTTTTTGGGTAAACGGAGTGTTTTTCATAGATACAAATTAAAGTGGTTGCAAAAATAAGGAGTTTATCCATAATCCTTGCCATCATTTGATTAAGATTGAAATCTTGAAACCATGAGTTTAATAGCATCAAAACCAACCACAATGGCTTTAAGCGTAACCGGTACCCCCGATGCCGCTTTTGTTGAATTTCGCTTTAATGTATCTTTTGTTTTATCGAGTTGCTTTTTAATGTCGTCCGCTTCTTTTTGTTTTTGTTCCCAAGTTTTTTTAAGATCATTTTCAATTTTTTCTTTTTCACGTTTTAATGCTTCGAGTCGCGATTTTAATTGTTCAGGATCTTCACTATCATTTGATTCACGTACACCATCTACACGCTCTAACCCTGTTGGCGTCATGATGTATTCTACGTCATGGTCATAATCAAACGCTTCTGTATCCAGGTTACGATCCCAATCATCTCCATCAAATCCATCATTGAGGATAAACCCTGAATGCGTTTCTGAGCGGTACCCATTTTTATTGACACGCACATTTACTTGCGCCCATCCTTTATTGGTAATTTTGAAACGCTTACCAACTGGAACCGCAAGGGTCATGATAACGTGCTGGTTTCTAAATTTATCTGTTTTGTTAATGGAAATGCCTTTATCTAAAAATAAAGTGCTGTCTTGTTGATTGAGGTCAAAATTAATTTACTGGCAAGCCTTTCGGCTTCTCCTAATGTTTTACCATTACTGATGCGCACATATTTAACTTCAAAACTATCAGACGCTGCTTTTACAATGCGTATACGTAGGTTTCTTACATACACGGTGTCGCTATCAATAAAAGTAAAGGGTTCTAATTTTAACCAAGTATGGTTATAGTATTTGAGCTTTGGCTGCGCGCTTACTTCTAAGTAATTTACTTTTGCATTGGCAAGTTTATATACTTCTTCTTGAGGTTCATTTTGTTTAGAAAAACTTTTAGTGAGGGTTGCAAAAAAGAGTGGAATAAAAATCCAGCTTAGTGCCCATAATGACCAAAATCCTCCGCGCACCCACACATTTGCTTTTTTAACACCCGCAATTTTTCTGATGATGGCAGTAACAATTCCAATGACTGGCACCCATATAAAAAATACAATAATCGCATAGGCATACCAGTTGTGTGCGCCATCTTCTAGTACAAAACGGCGAAGTGGAAGTAAACCGGTGGTAACAACGCCTACGCCAAATAAAGCTGCTAATATTGAGATGGTAATAATCCCTAAAACAAAATACACAAAGGCTTTAAATAAAATGGTAATAGAACGACCTGCAAAATGCAAACAACCTCCGCGCTGTGCAGGTTCTGGAGCTGCGCCCTCGGCTGTTGAACTTGACGTCTTGTTTGTTTCATTTTCTCCAGCAGGTTTTTTATACTTATCAAATGAACTACTCCAAGTTTGTGCTCTTTTGCCAAAACCTTCCATATCGGTTTGAATGGTATTTTTTATGCTGTTGATATCTACCTTTTCGCCGCGCATTTGTAATTTATCGGCAGTTGTCCTAGCTTCTGGAAGTACCAACCAGAGTACAATGTATACAAAGACAGCACTTGGGCTAAATGTTAATTCAATAAAATTAGGGAAGTCATCAAATTCCCAAAATTGAAACAGATGAAAATGATTCCAATTAAATACAAGTAGTACAGTAGGAATTAAAAATAAAAGTCGAATCAGTCCAACTCTAACACCAAAATATTTAGACAAGCCCGCACATACGCCGCCAATCATTTTGGTATCGATATCTCTAAATAATCTTTTACGAATACCGCCTACTTGACTTGCAGAAGTATTTGGAACTGCTATCCATAAGAGTACGTATGCAAAAAATGAAATGCCAAATAATAGAATCCATAATACACGCACAAGCAGCGGATCCAATTTTAAATAATTAGCAATACCCGCACATACACCACCTATTACTTTGTTTTGCTCATCGCGGTATAATCTTTTTTGCGGATCGTTACCATTGTCTGAAAACTGCTCCTGCTTTACGTTTGAGCTGTTTATAGGGGCGCTTGCTTCGAAACCATCCTGTGCTTCAAAATCGGCGGGACGACCAATACTTTCGATAATTAAACGCATATCATCTTCCGTAATACATACGGCCCCTTTTTTTAAACGGTCGTCACATAATTCTGCAATACGGCATTCGATGTCGTTGATGATTTCGTCTCTACCTTCTTCGGCATCAAAATATTGACGTAAACTTTCTATGTATTGTTTTAATGTTTCGTAAGACGCTTCCTCAATAGGGAGGATACGACCTTGGAAATTTATATTGATTACTTTTTTCATGGATCAAAATTTTAAGCGGTTACGCTTCTGTGTTAGGAGTTGGGGGTTGTGTTAATAATGAAACGGCATTTGCCATATCGTTCCAAGTTTGTAATAAAACAGAAAAAGCTTCTTTGCCTGCATCTGTCATTACAAAATATTTACGTGGTGGTCCACTCACACTTTCTACCCATCTGTAATGTAATAAACCCGCATTTTTGAGCCTGGTTAGTAGTGGGTACAAAGTCCCTTCTAGAATGTGCAAATTGGCTGCTTTCATTTGGTCAATAATATCACTCGGATATACTTCACCTTTATTTATGATAGACAGGATGCAAAATTCTAAAACCCCTTTCCGCATTTGCGATTGTGTGTTTTGAATATCCATTGCTGTAAATTGAAACACAAAGATGGGATTTATTTAGTACTATGCAAAACATAGTACTAAATATTTTTGAAACATCCTGGCAAAAAATATCCAAATAACTGAAAATCAATTATTTGGATAAATAAATATTTCGAAAATAAAGTTCTAAATCACCACCAGCTCGTAAAAATCGTCCGGTTGTAGGTAGGTATTTGCCAGTCTTTGTAACTCCTGGGGGGTCACCGATTTGATGGTTTCGATGCTCTTATAAAAGTAATTTTCGTCCATTCCATTCAATACATAGTTTTTCCAACGCCCTATAAGCTGGAAAGGACCATCCAAATCACCTAGCAGTGAGCCAATCATATAATTGCGTACCAAATCAAGTTCATCTTGAGCTACGGGCTCATTACGAAGCAGTTCCATTTCTTTTAGTACTTCTGCTATAGTTGCCGTACAAACATCACGGCCGGCTTCGGTACTAATCATCCACGCACTGGCGTGTACATGGTTTTGAAAATAACTATGAATACCGTACGTGTATCCTTTGTCTTCTCTAATATTACTCATGAGTCGAGAACCAAAAAATCCACCAAAGAGTGTATTGAGTACATGTGCTTTTTGAAAATCGGGGTGGTGTCTATTTGGGAAAGGTCTGGCCATTCTAATAGCGCCTTGAACACCGTTTTCATCATTTATAATTTCCACTTTTTTTTGTGTAGCTTTTACAACCGGATGCTCTACTACCACTGGTGCATCTGCGTGTAAAGGCAGTGTGCCAAAGGCTTTGTTAAGCATCGATTCATAACCAGTTGGCATTTTTCCGGCTACAAATATTTTACAAGAACCGTTTAAATAATACTGATTGTAAAACGATTTTAACAAATCTGTGTTAAGCGCGTCATAATCTTCGGCATTGGAATACGTACCGTATGGATGGTTGATGCCAAATAAATATTCATCAATTAAACGGTTGGCGATAAAATCACATTTTTGCAAATTAACAGACAAGCGCTGCTTTTGATTTTGAATATAAATCGCTAATTCTTCTGCTGGAAAAATACTGGTTTCAATAATTTCACACACCACCGGAAGTAAGGTTTCCAAATGTTTACTTAAACAGTGTAGCGTAATACTTGCCGTTTCATTGTAGCAACTTCTATTTAAATAAGCCCCATGAAATTCAAAAAAATCATTGATCTGATAGGCCGTTTTAGAAGCTGTTCCGTTTTTGATTAAAAAATTAGTGGTAGCGGCCACCATGGGCTGCTTGTCATACCAATTACCAGCATCAAATACCCATTCAACCATCACCACGTCCTGCGCTCCTGCGTTCATGGCATATACCGGCACTTTATTGTCCAGTGTAAACCGGTCGCAATTTTTTAATTGTAAATCAAAATGAACCGCCTCTTCTATCGTTGGAATTATTTTTCTATCTAACATGTCATTTTTATTGTGCGTGATACAAGAGTGTATTTGAATTGTTGTGATCAAAAATTGAATTGGCATATGCATGAATAGTATCAATACCAATCTGTTGGTATTTTTGAAATTCGGTATTCATCATATCCGCATCGCCTAGTAATTCGTAGAGCGCAATACTACTTGCTCTACTCATCACACTCATGTCTTCAAAAGCAATCACACTCTCTGTTCTATTAATTACTTTTTGTAATTCTTTTGCTTCAATTTTTGTGGCTTTTAATTTTTCTATTTCTTCGTCTACGGCCTTGACTGCATTTTCCATAGAAACGCCTTTTACGAGTTTCCCATCCACCGCAACAAGTCCTGCATCTAAGCTTCCAAAATGATAACAATCGATGCTAGAAAAATATTGTTTTTCTTTTACCAGTGTCTGATATAACCTTGACGCAGCGCCACCTCCCAGTATTTCAGTAAGCAAATCTGCGGCGTAATAACCGGGTGATAAACGGGCGTCCATATGCCATGTTTTTACAAAAGCATCGAGTGGAACATTCGCCTGCACTTCTAATTTTCTTGCTTCGGTTTGCGCAGGTTCTATGGGTAATTGACGTTCGTATTTAATACCCATTTCGATAGGACCAAACCATTTTGCTGCCAATCGTTTTACTTGTTCTAGTTTTACATTTCCAGCCACCACTAAAATGGCATTGACAGGACGGTAATGTTTAAAGAAAAAGTTTTTGACGTCATCTATTTTTGCATTTTCTACATGCGATAATGCCGCGCCAATAGTCATCCAGCGGTATGGATGCGCCGTGTAAGCGAGGGTGCGCATTTTATGCCACACGTCACCATATGGTTTATTGATATAGTGTTCTTTAAATTCTTCACACACCACTTTACGCTGCGTTGCTAAACTTTTTTCGCTAAAAGCTAAACTTAACATGCGGTCGCTCTCCAACCAAAAAGCGGTTTCAATATTTTGAGCCGGTAACTGGCAATAGTAATTGGTTAAATCGTTGGTGGTATAGGCATTGTTTTCGCCACCCGCTCGTTGCAGGGGCTCGTCATAGTCTTTAATGTTAACGCTACCGCCAAACATGAGGTGCTCAAATAAATGCGCAAAGCCAGTTTGGGCCGGATTTTCGTCTCTAGCCCCTACATCATACATCACATTTACCACTGCCATGGGTGTAGAGGGGTCTTCGTGAACCAAAACCCTTAATCCGTTGTCTAATACAAAGCGATCGAATTGAATCATAATAGTTAAGATAGACTGCAAAAGTACATACAACGCTGTTAGCTATTTTTAAAACTTGAACTATTCGGTAGTACCTTTGTACCCATTATTTAAAATAATCAAACATGCAATTAGCAGATTTATACCAAAAGGCGCTCAATTTTGAGTTTTTAACCATCGAAGAAGGGATGTTTTTGTTTGAACAGGCCCCCCTCACCGAGCTCATGCACGTAGCAGACGAACTACGCAAAATTCAGGTGCCCCATGGTAAAGTAAGTTGGCAAATTGACCGTAATGTAAATACCACCAACGTGTGTGTGGCCAATTGTAAATTTTGTAACTTTTACAGAATTCCTGGACACGCCGATGCCTATATCACAGACATGCCTACCTACCGTAAAAAAATTGAAGAAACACTTGCTTATGGTGGTGATCAGTTATTATTACAAGGTGGACATCACCCAGGTTTAGGGCTCGATTTTTATACCAAAACATTTAGAGAACTTAAACAGGAATATCCAACACTTAAACTACATGCACTTGGACCCCCTGAAGTAGCGCATATTTGTAAGCTCGAAAAAATGAGTCACCACGATGTACTAAAAGCCTTACAAGAAGCGGGATTAGACTCATTACCAGGCGCCGGTGCCGAAATATTAGTGGACCGTGTACGCCGTTTAATTTCTAAAGGAAAATGTGGCGCCGACGAATGGCTTGCCATTATGCATGAAGCACATAAACTAAATATTACAACAAGTGCCACCATGATGTTTGGTCATGTAGAAACACTAGAAGAAAGATTTATTCATCTAACACGCATCCGTGAAATTCAAAGTTTAAAACCTGAATCTGCTAAAGGATTTTTAGCATTTATTCCATGGACATTCCAAGACGTTGATACCTTACTTACACGTATTAGAGGGGTGCATAATTTAACCACCACCGACGAATATATTAGAATGATTGCCATTAGCCGGATCATGCTGCCAAATGTCAAAAACATTCAGGCAAGCTGGCTAACGGTGGGTAAACAAACCGCCCAAGTTTGCTTACATAGTGGCGCCAACGATTTTGGGTCTATTATGATTGAGGAAAATGTGGTGAGTGCAGCAGGGGCACCCCACCGTTTTACCTATAAAACCATGCAAGAAGCTATTAAAGAAGCTGGATTTGAGCCTCAATTAAGAAATCAGCAGTACGAATGGCGCGAAATTCCGGCAGCCATTAAGGAGCAAGTGATTGACTATTAATTTTTTGAGCTAGCCTGTAACTTTTTATAGCCGGGATCGTTATACCCACAGAAAAGACCAAAACCATTGTGTTTTAGCTATGACGGAGAAAGACTACAACGAATCTGTGCTGCTTTATGCCGATAATGTTTACCGCTTTATCGTAAAAAATCTTCGCCACACCGAAGATGCAGAGGATATTGTACAATCTGCCTTCGAAAAATTGTGGATCCACAAAGACAACGTTGAACCTGCTAAAGCCAAATCCTATTTGTTTACAGTAGCCTATCACTTATTAATAGACCATACCCGAAAAGCAAAACGCATATCGTTACAAGAAAGTTTTGAAAACGATATGCAAACGGCATATCAAGAAAACAAAGCTTTAAAAAAAGTGTTGCACGACGCGCTCGCTACCTTAAACGAAACGCAGCGAAGTTTGGTTTTACTAAAAGATTACGAAGGATATAGTTACGAGGAAATTGGAGAAATCACAAAGCTTACCACAGATCAAGTACGTGTGTATTTGCACAGGGCCCGCTTAAAGCTTCAAAATTATTTAATTAGTCCGCAGCAAGTATTATAAAATATATGCAAAACATAACCCTACATAATTACCAAGACTTTTTACTTCGTTATATCGACGAAGAATTAGATTTGCGTGAAACAGAGGCCTTGCTTGCATTTGTAGCGTCGCATCCGGCAATTGGGGAAGAATTGGAATCGTTACAATCAACTAAATTAGAAATTGAAGCAATTTCCTGCCCGAATAAAGCAGTGCTCTATAAAAATATTTTTCCGGTTATACTAGAGCCAGAAACAATTGCATACCCCAACAAACAACAATTATTTAAAAAAGAAAAGGCACCGGTTGTGTTTTTAAGATGGTGGGCAGTAGGTGCTGCGGCACTATTTATTTTTATTGTAGCGCGCTATGGCATGTTTAACGGTGAAGGCGGTAAAAGACTATCAAAAAATAATGCTTCAATAAACAGTGTTACAAAAAGCAGTGTTGCTAATCCTGATATTTCAACAGCGAACAATGCAATCAATAATCATACAGCTACAAATAATGCTGTTGTAAGCACTGATTCAGTAGCGGTAATCAACATTGTAGCCAGTAAACAAAATATTGCAACAAATACTTTGGAGCGTGGCACACCACAAGATATTCTGCACTCTACTTTACAAACTGCATATACGGTAACGGCTAGCGAAACAGCCCATAGCACCGCAAGTTATACCGGTGATATTATAGATGTAAAACCCACCATCATTGCTGAAATAATGGTGGCGTCCATGACGGGTAACAATGAAACCTCAGAAACCATTGAAACCATTGACACAGAAGCCGCTAGCAGCAATAGGTCTATTATGGTTGGTGCTTTAGAAATCGATAAAGATAAATTTAGAGGCCTCTTTAGAAAAGCAACCGCCTTATTTAAAAATAAAGAAAACAACAAAAATGAAAAATAAAGTACTTTCCGCATTATTTAGTATTGGAACATTATTTGCAGTTGCGCAATCAGATAGTAGTTATACAAAAACGGATTCCATACTTGCAAAACCGGATACCCTTAAAGTAGGCAATTTTTTTATTGTAAAAAAGAGCGCCAAAAATGCAAACATCAATGACGCATCGGTTCAAATTGGAAATGTTACTATTAACGCGAATAATTTAGACCGCAGCCCCGTTATTAAAATTGAAAGAAAAAAACCGGCACCTAAAAAAATAAGTACCAACTGGTGGATTTTTGATCTTGGCTTTGCAGGCAATAGAGATGAAACCAATTATGCAACTGCCGTTGGAAACACCAGCTACTTAAGAACGTTAAGGGCCGCAAGCGGTGCGCCTAATAAACAAACGTTTAACTTAAATAATGGTAAAACAACCAATGTAAACCTTTGGTTTTTTATGCAAAAAGTGAGCGTTGTAAAGCAAGCTGTATTTTTAAAATATGGTTTAGGAATGGAGATGTATAATTTTAGATACGACTCACGCGTTTCTTACCGTAGAGAGAATAGCCCATATGCATACAACGATTCTATTTCGTTTTCTAAAAACAAATTGTACGCCGGTTATTTAAGCGTGCCGTTTATGCTGCACGTGAACACAACGCCTGGCAACAAAAAAGGTTTTAGTTTTAGTGCAGGTGTAAGCGCAGGTTATTTAATAGGTAGCAGAAACAAGCAAAAAAGTGCAGAACGTGGCAAACAAAAATACAAAGGTGATTTTGACCTATCTCCATTTAGAACGGCGCTTATTGGAGAATTAGGCATTGGACCGGTTAAGCTCTATGGCTCATACAGTTTAAATACTTTACACGAATCATATACCAAACTAGAGCAGTATCCTTTTGCAGTAGGTATACGTTTTAGCAACTGGTAATACATACTATAGAGTACTACATCATTAAAAAGCGGCCCACTGTCATATACCATTTACTCTTTTCATTTTTACACAGGCTCTGATGTCCACTTTGTAAATATTTAATGAGTTCTTTTTGATGGCTTGCTAAGTTTTTAAATATCTGATGGGTTTCTGATTCCGTTACGCGTGGATCATTAACACCCCACTGCAACAACACTGGACAATTGATAGCAGCAGCGTCTTGTTGTGGTTGGAAATTAAATGCCCAAGCCCCCAGTTCTACACCACCCCAAAAAGTAAGTAAAGTACTCAGTGGCTCTGTAGGAAGCTGCATAGTGCGCATGCGTCCTGCCACGGCGTCTTGTAATGTTGCAAAAGGCATTTCTAAAATAATTTTAGAAGGTTTTAAACCAAATTCTGATACTGCTTTTGTAATAGTAGCAGCACCCATAGAAATGCCATAGAGTACAATGTTTTTTTCCTTTGTGGCAAGCACATAATCATACACCGCTTTAACATCACGGGCTTCATACATACCAATAGAGGTTGTAGATCCTTCACTATTTCCGTGCGCTCTAAAGTCTGTTACAATAATATGATAGCCCATTTCATGAAACGCTGCAGCTTCGGCAATGATGCCACTTTTACTACTGCCATGTCCGTGAAACATAAGAACGGTACCGCGTGGAATTTTTCCACTTGCAGTATCTGCTGCTGCATACCAACTTTCTAAACGAACGCTATCCTCTGTTGTAATATAAACGGTATCATGCACTACCAAAAACGAATCTACCACTTTGCTTTTTGGATATTGTACACCAAAAAAAATAGCGCTAGCTTTTTCTGATGCAGACATTTCTGAAGGCTTTTTTGGTTTGGGTGCATCCGCATAAAAATGAGTAAACTTATAGGCCTGAAAAGCGGCAATAATATTAATTAAAATAAATACAGCTAATACGGTATAGCCTATTCTTTTAGCCCATTTTTGTAACATAGTAAGTGGTTTAAATTGTTGTTGCACCAAAGTATGATTGGAGTGCAGCTGGTATCGCAATACCCGTTTGTGTCTGGTGATTTTCTAATAAGCATGCTAATATGCGGGGAAGCGCTAATGAACTTCCATTTAAAGAATGCGCGAATTGCATTTTACCATTTTCATCTTTGTACCTGCATTTTAAACGGTTGGTTTGGTAGGCTTCAAAATTAGAAACACTACTTACTTCTAACCAACGTTCTTGAGCTGCACTATACACTTCAAAATCATAGGTAATTGCACTTGCAAAACCCATATCACCACCACAAAGTCTTAAAATGCGGTAAGGTAATTCCAAAGAAGCCACTAGTTTTTCTACGTGTGCTACCATTTCATCTAATACTGCATAGCTTGTACTTGGTTCTACTATTTGTATGATTTCAACTTTTTCAAATTGATGTAAACGGTTCAGTCCTCTCACATCTTTTCCGTAGCTGCCTGCCTCTCTTCTAAAACATGGAGAATACGCAGTCATTTTAATAGGAAATTCTTCTGGCTTAATAATGACGTCGCGGTATACATTGGTAACTGGAACTTCAGCAGTAGGAATCATATAAAAATCATCTGCTGGCATATAATACATTTGTCCTTCCTTATCTGGAAGTTGTCCTGTACCTAATGCAGAAGCCTCGTTCACCATAAATGGTGGCAAGTATTCGGTGTAACCAGCGGCTGTATTAAAATCTAAAAAATACTGAATGAGTGCGCGTTGAAGTTTAGCGCCTTTTCCAATATATACTGGAAAACCACTACCGGTAATTTTATTACCTAAATCAAAATCAATTAAATTATATTTTTTGGCAAGATCCCAATGCGGTGCCGCACCTTCAGGCAGTGAAGCAGTAGGTCCACCTGTTTTAACAACAACATTATCTTCTGGTGTTTTACCAACTGGAACGGGTGCACCTGGTAAATTAGGCAGTTGTAATAATTGATTGGTTAATGACGTTTCAATTTCCGCCATTTGTGTTTTAATAGGATCTAAACTTTCTTTCCATCCAGCCACTTCTACTTTGATAGCTTCTGCTCCAGCAGCATTTCCAGATGCCATCATCTTACCAATTTCTTTAGACGCCGCATTTACTTTTGCTTGCGTGGTATCAAAATCCAATTGTAATTTTTTACGCTGGTCATCTAATTCAATGATGCTATCCACCAAATCCAACTGCTTACAATGCTTTACCGCCAATCTTTCCTTTACAAAGGCAGGGTCGTTTCTTAAAACACTCAACTGTAACATAAAATCAACTATTTCTGCAAAGATAACTTTTGAAAGCTGATGTACGCACTGCTTTGAGCTTTACATTTGCAATATGAGCTTTGCAAAAGACGATTTACAACAAAGATGGTGGCAATTAGAGGCCAAATTACTAGCCCGTTTTGACAAAAAGCCCGATTTAGAAGGGGTTTTGTTCCTTATTGGCATGCAGGAAACCGGATTTATTCAAGAAAAAATATCGAAAGAGCAAAAACAAGACCTGATGCACGTGGCGGTTTGTACCGTTTTAAGTGCCAGTGATTATTACCGTTTTGCTGGAAAAGATCCGGATGGATGGCCTCATTTTGAGCAAATCAAAGAACTGCCGGTGATGCACCTCCCTGACCAAGAAAACTTTTTAAAAGACCACGTACTACTCTATTTTGAAAAAGAAGGTCTTTAAAACTAGTTGATCAAATGATTGGTCAATTTGAATAAATATGCAATCTTTGCAACCTATAAATAAATAACTATGAATTTTCCTGCAAACCTATACTACACCAAAGATCACGAATGGATTCAATTAGACGGAAACGTTGCAACCATTGGTATCACAGACTTTGCACAGCATGAACTAGGTGATATTGTATATATCGATATCAATACCGTTGGTAAAGCATTAGCTGCAGAAGAAGTATTTGGTACGGTAGAAGCAGTTAAAACAGTGAGTGATTTATTTTTACCTGTTGCAGGAACCATTACAGAAGTGAACACAGTTTTAGAAAAACAACCTGAGCTTGTTAATACAGATGCATATGGTGATGGCTGGATGGTTAAAATGACCGTTAGCAACCCTGCAGATGTAGCCGCTTTAATGAGCAGCGAAGCTTACGCAGCCCTTGTTGGGTAACCCAAATGAAAAAACTACATTTCTTACCTGGCTTTCTATTTTTAGGGATTAGTCTATTCTTACTCACTTTACCTGGATCTTCGGTTCCAAGTGGGTGGTTTTTTAATCATATCCCTCAGTTCGATAAAATCGTGCACATTGGTATGTTTGGCATGCTATGCCTCTTATTTCACTACCCAGCATTTCAGGGAGCACTTACAAGCCAGCAAAAGCTAGGCTGGTATTGGCTCATATCTATATTAGGTAGCCTATATGGTGTTGCCATGGAATTTGTACAAAGAGACCTGGTAGCCAACCGTTCATTTGAAGGAGCAGATATTTTAGCAGATATGGTGGGTTGCCTTGGTGCACTTGCGATTGCACTTAGTTTGAAAAGGCAAAAGCAGGCCTAAAAAATAGGCCCCAATAGAAATTGGGGCCATAACCAAAACTAACTGCTTATGAGAAAAAGTTACAATTTTTTGTTCCTTGTGACTCCTATTTTGAAGTCTTACTAAATTTCCTACTTTTTACGCAATAAATAAAATAAACTGATACAAATTATTTGTTAAATCGAAGTTTACTGACTTTTCTGTTAGTAACACTCGACGCCACCGCCACTATTTACAAAACGAGGGCTTATATAAGGGATCCCAAAATTCAACCCTCTGAGTATTAATAGTATACCCAGAATGGCAATTACAAGGGGCGCTAAGGTCTTAATACGCTGTTTTACAGAGGTTTGTAAGCGAATTCCAAAATAATTAAATGCAAATAATAGAGGTAAAGTGCCAAGGCCAAAAAGTAGCATAAAGCCTGCGCCGGCGGCTAAAGAGGCAGATGCCACCGCTCCGGTTAATGCGATATATACCATACCACAAGGCAATAGTCCGTTTGCCATTCCCAAAAGTATGGTACCCACGTACCCTTTTTGTTTGGCCGCAAATCCAAAAAAAGAAAAAATAATTTTATTGAAAGAGATAAGCCAAGCAGCATTCGAAAAAAAACGGCTTACAAAGACATTGCCGATTAAAAAAATACCAATAGTTAAAGAAAAAAAATGTTGCATACCTGCCACTTGTAAACGCCAGCCTGCAAAGCCAACAAGTACCCCAAGTAACGCATACGTAAAAATTCTAGCTGTATGGTAAACTACGATTTCTTGCCACTTATTGTTGCTGGTTGTGCGCGTTGGAATAGCCAATAAAAGTGGACCGCACATGCCAACACAATGAAAGCTACTTGTTAGCCCAAGTATAATAGCTGTTGTAAAAAGTACAGTAAACATAACTATTGAATATGTAGTGGATGCGCTGAATAATATTTTTTACCGGCAGCATCGTATGAAATTTTTACAATATAATTTCCTTTTTGAAAGCGATTACTTTCTATAAGTTGTGAACCCGTTGAGTCTATACTTAATGCGATACGCTTATCTTTACTAGCGTCTACACTACAGTAAAACCAAGCCTCTCCGCTGATTTTTGATTTTTTTTGCCCATCCGGAAATTGAATAATAATAAATCCATCTTTTAACTTAATAGCAAGTGGAGCTTCTAAAGCAGCATTGGCGGCGCCATCAATTTTATCTTGATAGCGTAGTTCGTCTTGATAGTAATCTTTACTTACTAGTTCGAATTTCGTTTGCGTGGCTTTGTAAACGAGTGTCGCCATTAAAGCAGCAAAAACTATAAAAACAATTATTAATTTATTACCCCAACTCATGGTTTCAATTTTAATGTGCGTGATATCTTTTTGTGAGACCTAAAAATGTTGTTTCACTGCCACCAACAACTTTTGAACCTTCTAATAAATTTAAAGAGAGTTCTGTTTTTCTTTCGGTTATTGAATGACGAGGGAGTATAATAAAAAATTCACCTGCACCTTGCGCTTCTTTTTTTACGTGTAATAGTGGCGCGCCAATCATTTCAACACGTCCAGCAATAGTACCTGTAATCACTATTTGCAGTTGTACATCTTTGGTTGTTTTATTCACCATTTTAATAGAATATAAATTGCTAATGCTATCAGTTCCTCTCTCTTGATATAACATACCCGCCGTTCTAATAATAGTAGCATCAATATCTTTACGCGTTACAAGTAACACTGTGAGAACCGTTAATAATAAAAAACATAATGCCGTATACACTTTCATCCGGTTGGTATATCTAAGCGGCTCTCCATTTGCAATAGTGTTTTCGGAGGCATACCTAATAAGACCTCGCGGCTTGTCTAGCTTATCCATGATATGATTGCAGGCGTCTATGCAAGCGGTACAACCCACACATTCCATTTGTACCCCATTGCGAATATCAATACCTGTTGGGCAAACTTTAACGCACTGATGACAATCGATACAATCACCTAAATTTTTTTGATGTTTTGCATGACCCCTAGGCTCTCCTCTTATATAATCATAGGCTACAATCATGGAGTTTCTGTCCAGTAGCACACTTTGTAATCTTCCGTAAGGACATATAACCGTACAAGCCTGTTCTCTAAAAAAAGCATAGACCGCATAAAAAACAGCACTAAAAATAAGCAGTGCAGAAAACCCAACGTTATGAAGTACAACAGGCTCTGTAATGATATTATATAAATCATCAACGCCAATAATATAGGCTAAAAAGAAATTAGCTATAATAAAACTGAGGCCATAAAATAAAATATGCTTGAGTGCGACTTTTGTTATTTTACCAGCATGCCAAGGCGCTTCTTGTAACTGCCTTTGGGCTGGCGCATCACCAAGCACCAGGTACTCGACTTTACGAAACATCATTTCCATAAAATTGGTTTGCGGACAGGCCCACCCACAAAATAATCTTCCAAATGCTGCTGTAAATAAAATAATGAAGAACACAAAAGTGATCATCGTAATCCCGAAAATAAAAAAGTCTTGGGGCCAAAATATTTTACCAAATAGGATAAACTTGGCGTTAGGAATATTAAATAAAAATAGTGGTCTGCCATCAATTTTAACAAATGGCAGACCAAAAAAAATGATAAAATAAAAGAAACTTAAAATTGTTCGGGCACTATAAAAAAAACCTTTTGGCTTGTAGGCGTAAATCCATTTTCTTTTTCCAGATTCATCTACGGTAGCAATTCTATCTCTAAAATTTTCTGTTAAGGGTTCGTTGCTATGCTTTATATGGCTCATTACTTAGGGTTTGGATACGCCGGCAAACACGATACCTTTTTTTGCACCAATTGCGGTACTGTCTGAAAATAAATCTCCTTGTGGCTCTTTGGCTTTAGCAGGTTTTGTACCTGTTAAAGATTTTACATAGCTCGCTAACTGAGCTATTTGTACTGGAGAATAATCTTCCTGCCAACTCTTCATGCCTTTTTCTGGCCAACCGTACTTAATGGTTTTGAAAATGTCGGCTATCTTTCCTCCGTGAATCCAGTAATTATCAGTCAAGTTCGGACCCACCATGCCGCCACCATCGGCCGCATGACAAGCAGCGCAAGTTGTTATAAATATTTTTTTGCCAACTTCAAGCGCAGATGCATCTGTCAAATAAGTTACTGTGTTTTCATCTACTTTATTAGCCGCTTTTTTTAGGTACACTTCTTTTTCTATAGCTGCCTCCTCTAATGACATCGCTAATTCTTCTTTACTAGATGGTGCAGCGTGTGATACATGATTGCGGTATAAATAAATCCCTGCAAACACAATGCATATATAAAAACCATAGAGCCACCATGGTGGAAGGCGGTTATCAAGCTCCCTAATTCCATCATAATCGTGCCCTAAATCAATATCCGCTTCTTCATGCACCGGCCTAAATTTGTTAATAGTATCCCACCATACTAAAAAGCGAGACGGCTTTTTTAATTGAGCTTCAACAACAGGCTGTGTTTTTTCAAATTCCAAATTTAGTAGGCTCTTTAAATGTAATAAAAGCCATAACAACACTACAAACTCTAATCCTATTACAGACAACAGCGCCCAAAGTGCGGTATCTGATAATCCGCCCATATTTGGCGCAGCGGCCACTACCGTATTAACTGCATCAGGTGTTACTGTTTGCGCGTTAACCAGTCCGTTACCAAGCAACATCGTAACCATTAGTAACAATTTTTTATTGCCTGCATTTTTTTTATGTGCTTCGTACTTTTGTAAATAAATTTCTGCTGCACCCATTACGGTATAAGCTAGTATACCAATAGCCACAATTAATGCAATGATTATAACCACCAGCAACTGTGCGAACGGATTTGAGATCGTTGATATTGTATTTAATAGCATATCTATTAATTTAAAATATAGAATTAATGATTGAGTGGGATTTGATTGATGGCATCCATTGTTTTTTGATCTGCCTTATATGCCCAAATACACTTCACAATAAAAAAAGTAAAGAAGATTGAAAACGAGCTAAGCGCATACACATCCACGCCCGTTATTTTTTCTAAGTAGTTAATAAATTTCATGTCTAAAATTTTATTTATTTACTGCCCCCGTTTGTGGCATCATTTTAATATCGGTGCCTACTCTTTGTAAATATGCAATGAGTGCAATGATTTCTTTATCGCTATCTGTCTCAATCTTTTCTGCTTGTAAAGATTTTGCGATTTTACTAGCCTGCTGCAGCAAATCTTTATTAGCTATTTGATCATAACCACGAGGATAAGGCACACCAAGCGTTTGCATCGCTCTAATTTTTGCAGGCGTAATAGCGGTATCAATTGCGTCATCTAATAACCAAGGATAAGATGGCATAATAGATCCAGGACTCATGCTTTGTGGCTCCAACATATGGTTGTAATGCCAGCTATCTGGATATTTTCCGCCAATACGCGCTAAATCTGGACCTGTTCTTTTACTGCCCCACTGAAATGGATGGTCATAAATAAATTCGCCAGCTTTACTATACTCCCCATATCTAGCAACTTCATCTCTAAACGGTCTTACCATTTGAGAGTGACAAGTGTAACAACCTTCTCTTATATAAATATCACGACCCTGTAATTCAAGTGGCGTATAGGGTTTTACAGATGCAATGGTTGGGATATTGCTTTTAATTAAAAAAGTAGGGATGAGTTCTAATATACCGCCAATCGCAACGGCAACTAAACTTAATATAAGCATTTGAATAGGTCTTGCTTCAATCCAGCGGTGCCAGTATTGTTTACCGTGCGTTTCGAAGGTAGCAGGAAGTGGAGCGGCTTCTGCTGCTTCATTGGCAACAAAAGAGCCTGTTCTAATGGTTTTAATTAAATTATAAATCATTACAAGCGCACCTATCAAATACAGTAGCCCACCAATACTTCTAACTACATAAAGAGGAATAATATGCGTAACCGTTTCTAAAAATTGAAATTTAAGCGTTCCATCTTCAGTAAATTGTTTCCACATCATTGCTTGTTCAAATCCTGCCCAATACATTGGAAGTGTATATAAAATAATACCAATAGTGCCAATCCAAAAGTGATTGGTGGCAAGGCGTTTCGAATACAGTGGCGTGTTAAACATGCGTGGAATCAACCAATATAAAATTCCAAAAGTTAAAAAACCATTCCAGCCTAGTGCACCAACGTGAACGTGTGCAATGGTCCAATCGGTAAAGTGTGAAATAGCATTTACGGATTTTAAACTTAATAAGGGCCCTTCAAATGTTGCCATGCCATAACAGGTAATGGCTACTACCATGAATTTTAAAATAGGATCTTCTCTTACTTTATCCCAAGCGCCTCTTAAAGTAAACAAACCATTAAGCATACCGCCCCATGACGGTGCAATAAGCATGATACTAAATACGACCCCTAAACTTTGCGCCCAATCTGGTAATGCAGTGTATAATAAATGGTGCGGGCCTGCCCAGATATAAATAAATATTAACGCCCAAAAGTGAATGATAGACAAACGGTAGCTATACACCGGTCTATTAGCCGCCTTAGGTAAAAAATAATACATGATACCTAAATAGGGCGTTGTTAAAAAGAAGGCAACGGCATTATGGCCATACCACCATTGTACCAGTGCATCTTGAACGCCTGCATACCAACTATAACTTTTAAACAAACTAAAAGGAATTTCAAAAGAGTTTACAATATGTAACATGGCAACAGTTACCCATGTTGCGATATAAAACCAAATAGCTACATACAAATGACTTTCTCGTCTTTTTAAAATGGTGCCAAACATATTAATACCAAAAAATATCCATACCAGTGTAATGGCAATATCAATGGGCCATTCTAATTCGGCATATTCTTTTCCAGTCGTGTATCCTGCTAATAAGGTTACAGCAGCAGCAACAATTATTATTTGCCAACCCCAAAAATGGATTTTACTGAGTGTATCATTAAACATGCGCGCTTTACAAAGACGCTGCAAAGAATAATAGACGCCCATAAAAATACCATTGCCCACAAATGCAAAAATCACGGCATTGGTGTGAAGCGGTCTGATCCTTCCAAAAGTTGTAATTGGCAAGCCAAAATTGGCAGCAGGCAAATAAATTTGTACCGCCGCTAATAGTCCAACAAGCATGCCTACAATACCCCATAACATTGTGGCATATGCAAACATTTTTACGGTCTTGTTATCATAGTAGAATTTTTCTAACTGCATGTATATAGGTTTTTAAAAAAAGTAGGTTAGTGTTTTTTTTGTGTAGTAGTATCATCTAAAAGCATACGCATAGGAGGTGACATCTCATCATCGTACTGGCCCGACTTAACGCTCCATATAAAAGCTGCTAAAAAAAGGGAAGCCACACTGATGCTAGCTATGAGTAATAAAATGATAACGCTCATGTAATAAATTAATAGTACAAAGCTATTTTACTGCAATATTTTAGGCAATGACAAAAGTCATGTTTTACAAAGACAGCCATTTCGCTGTCAAATTGGTAAATCCAAAACTGATCAATAAAATACTAATACTACTAATGGGCATTAAAATGGCTGCAATCATGGGTGACAAAAGCCCCTGTACTGCAAAAGACAGTCCTATCATATTATATACAATGGAAATAATAAATGCAGTCATCACAATTACTTTGTTTGCTTTTGCGAGTTGTATAAACTGCTCCAGGCGAGACAGTTTCGAAGCATCTAAAATGGCGTCACTGGCAGGGGTAAAATTATTGGTATCGTCTGTTATAGCGATTCCTACATGCGATTGTTTTAATGCACCTGCATCATTTAGGCCATCCCCCAACATGACAGTTTTACTACCTGTTTTATGTAATGCCTCTATAATAGTAAGCTTATCTGCAGGTTGTTGGTTAAAATATAAATCAGTGCTAGGCCCCAACAATTGACGCAAATAACTACGTTCACTATCGTTGTCTCCACTGATAACAAGTAATTTAAATTTGTTAGTTAAGCGTTTTAACATGCTAGGGATTGACTTCCTGTAATGATTTTGGAGTCTAAAAAATCCCATGTAAACGCCTTCCACTGCAACATATACCATAGCACCAGTGGCAGATAATTCTTGTTTCCCTCGAACAAATAAAGAAGAGCCCATGGAAATTAAATCATCCTCTACCATTCCTTCTATGCCGCTTCCGGGTATTTGTTCAAATGCAAAAACGGGACCTCCCCTTAATACCCCGGCCCAATTTGTAATAGCATTACTAAGTGGATGAGTGGACTGCGAAGCCAATATCCCTATTTTCTTTTTATACGCATCCGTTAATGGACGGCCTTCATATAGGACAGTTTGGTAAGCCCTGGTAGTAAGCGTTCCGGTTTTATCAAAAATTAAAGTATCAGCCGCTGCTAATTTTTCAATTACTGCCGCGTTTCTTAAATAAAATTTGTGACTAGAAAAAATACGCAAAATGCTAGCATTGGTAAATGAGTTGCCTAATAATAAAGTACAAGGGCAAGCCACAATAAGAACGGCTGTCATTGCATTCCACATAACCGAAATGTTTGTGAAATACCAATAGAGGCCAGTAGTAAAAGAGATGAGCAGAACGCCCCACGTAAACCAGTAACTTAAAGCGTGCACAAAAGACCTATCTTTTGTGAGATCTTCTTTAAATGCATCTTTGTTCCACAAACTTGTTAAATAACCTTGAGCCACTTCTTTTATAACGAGTAACTCAATGGTGCCACCCAACTGCTTCCCACCAGCATAAATAATTTCACCCATTTCTTTTGCAACAGGGATACTTTCACCAGTTACAAAACTATAATCTATGAGTGCAGTACCGCTCGTTAAGATAGCATCTGCCGGAATTAATTCCTGGTCATAAATTTTAAGCGTGTCGCCTAATTGTATGTCCTGGAGTGCTACTGTTATTGCATCTGGACCACTTACTTTTGTTACAGCCACCGGAAAATAAGAAGTGTAATCTCTTTCAAAACTCAATTTTTTTTGCGTACGGTCTTGCAATACCCTGCCAACCAACATAAAAAAAACAATGCCTGACATAGAATCCAAATAGCCGCTTCCTGAACTGGTAAAAATTTCATATAAGCTCCTACTAAAAGTAACCCAAATGGCAAGCACAATGGGCGCGTCAATATTTAAAAACTTTTGCTTAATGCCTTGCCATGCACTATTGTAAAACTCACCAGCACTATAAAAAAATACGGGCAAACTCAAGAGCACATTCAAATACCTGAAAAATGTAAATAAATTTTCTTCCTTTTGATCAATGCCCAAATATTCAGGAAAACTTAAGAGCATAATATTTGCAAAACAAAAGCCAGCCACACCTAAACGATAAATTTTCCCGCTGTCCATGCCTGGTCTTTTTTTACCCATATCACTAAAGCTGATATAAGGTTCATAACCAATTCGTGTAAGAAGTTCAGCCACTTTTCGCAAATTACATCGCTGATAATTAAAAATAATTGTGGCTTCCTTTCTTTCAAAATTAACGCGACTTAAAACAATAGCAGGCTCTAACTTATGGAGGTTTTCGAGCAGCCACAAACAGCTACTACAGTGTATTTGAGGCAAATAAAAAGTAACATGTATTTGATGTTCATCTTTAAAGCTAATGATACTTTGCTCAATTGCGGTATCCTCTAAAAATGAAAACTTATCTGCACGAACTTTAAATTTTTGTGTGGCTCCTGGTGATTGATTTAAATCGTAATAATCACACATGCCTGTCTGATTCAAAATTTCATATACCATTTTACATCCATCACAACAAAAATGTTTTTCTGCTACCACAATATTTGTTGGCACACAATTGTCTCCGCAATGAAAACAATGTAGGGTTGTTTTGGTTTCAGTAGAAAAAGCCATACTAATAAAGTACAGGATCAATAAGTAAGGGATACAGTTTACTTTGCTCCACGTGAATAAAATGATGGACCATTGTTTCTATGTTAAACAATTCGTTGACCACGCCAGCCCAGGCTGGATCCCAATGGTAACAAGTAACATAATTATTTAAAATTTGTCGCTCTTTTTGCAACAACTGAAGTATGAGTTGATGCGCATGTAACACCAAACCAAGTACCGAAGATGCTAACAATGTGGGGGCGTGTTCAGCTAATTTATTTTTGACACTCGGAAAAATAATACCTGTTTCTTTTAAAAATAAATGTAACAATTCGTCTTCTAATTTTCCGTGTAAAAGCTGTAACAATTCTGTGTTATCTACAGATAAATCTTTAACAACAGCATTGAATTGTAAAAAGTTAGAAACAGATTTGCAAGCGGCCATAATAGGTACATGATGTGATGATACTATATCATCACACATACTTTCTATAGTTGGTTTAATAATGGCGCCCGTTTGGGTAAGCATACTGCTTAATTTAGGTGCAAGTTATTTTGAGCACCTACATTGAAAAATGACAAAGGTCATATTTCAAAAGAAATTTTGTTAATCTTGTAAATTGGCAGTAGCTAAAAGCTGCTTCGGCTTTAGTATTTGTATTTTTTTACCATCTAATTCAATCATACCCTCTTTTTTAAATTCAGACAATAAACGAATGGTAGATTCTGTGGCAGTGCCTACTAAATTGGCAATCTCTTCTCTAGAAAGTTTTACAGCAAGGGTAATGCCATCTGCTTCAATACCATATGTTTCTTTAATAAAGAGTAATGTTTCTGCAAGTCTTTCGCGAATAGGTTTTTGTGCTAGATGTGTGAGTTTTATTTCTGAACGGTGTAATTCGTCACTTAATACTTTCATCATTTCAAAAGCCATACCTGCGTCGTGTTGCAACACATTTACAAATATATCTTTTGGAATAAAACAAACCTGTGTGTCTTCAAGCGCAATAGCAGAAGCGCTGTAACGGTCTCCACTTAATAACGCGCGGTATCCTAACACATCGCCTGACTTTAATAAACGAATAATTTGTTCTTTGCCATTATCTCCTTGATGTGATAGTTTTACTTTACCATCGTTGATGCAAAAAACACCAAAGGGGTAAGCGCCTTCATTAAAAAGAAGCTGCCCTTTTTTGTAGATATTACAAACCTTTTTATCATTTATCAATTCTACATGCTCTTCCCTTGCCTTACAAAACACAGAGTTAAATCTTTGCGCACATTGCTGACACGATGAAGGGTTTGGATGCATAGAATAGTTTGACAAGTGTTTGACGAATATAAAAAAAGCGGCAAAAAAATTAAACAAAACAAAAGTCGCTTAACCTCTAAAGTTACAACTTTCTTTATACAAGTTGAATGGGCTTAGCCCTTAACTTTACAATGTGCCGCAGTTTAACCTCAACGACTCCGTTAATTTTTTATCCAAACTAACCCTAAGGCGGTTATGGAATGGAACAAAAGTCTATCTCAGTTACCAGCTAAGCCGTGCTAGCGGAAAGCCCATTGTTTGGGGGCTTCCTATTTCAATTTCATTTGAACCCACCACTTCTTGTAACCTGCGCTGCCCGGAGTGTCCAAGCGGATTAAGGGCTTTTACCAGGCCTACCGGCATGCTTCAACCTAGTTTTTTTAACGAAACTATCGACTCGGTATATAAAGATTTAATATATCTAATTTTTTATTTTCAGGGAGAGCCTTATTTAAACCCCGCTTTTTTAGAAATGGTCCATTACGCCCATAAAAAAGGATTGTATACGGCCACTTCTACCAATGCGCACTATTTAACGGAAGCAAATGCCAAAAAAACAGTGGAATCAGGACTTGACAGGCTTATTATTTCTATTGATGGTACAACACAAGAAGTGTATGAGCAGTATAGAGTTGGCGGAAAATTGGATAAAGTAATTGAAGGTGCTCGACAAATTGTACACTGGAAAAAACAACTTAAAAGCAAAACCCCTTTTATATTTTTTCAGTTTTTGGTGGTTAAACCCAACGAGCATCAAATAGAAGCGATAAAAGCACTTGAGGCGGAAATCGGTGTAGATGCCGTAAGATTTAAAACGGCACAAGTGTATGATTACAGCAATGACCCGCACAAACTCATTCCAACAATCCAAAAATATAGCAGGTATAAAAAAGATAGTGCTGGCGAAATGCAGGTAAAAAATGGACTCGGCAACCATTGTTGGAAATTATGGCACGCCAATGTAATTACCTGGGATGGCATTGTTGTTCCTTGCTGCTTTGATAAAGACGCTAGCCATACACTTGGCAACTTAAAAGATAAGCCGTTTACGGAAGTATGGAATAGCCCCGACTACCATGCTTTTCGCAAAAATTTAATGACCTCCAGAAAGTCGATTGACATTTGTGCCAATTGCAGCGAAGGCCTCAGCGTTTGGGAAGACTAATTAGGCGCAATTGTGAATTACTAGTACAGGACAATATTATTCATCCACAATGGATCATTTACGCGGATCCCAATTTATCTTCAAGCCATGAAAAAAATAGCATCCATTTTAGTGCTACTAGCATGCACTTTTCATTTGTTCGCACAACCCGTTCGCAACTTTGAATTTAGAGGCGTGTGGGTTGCTACCGTAGAAAATATTGACTGGCCAAGTAAAAAAGGTCTTTCAGTAGAAGCACAACAACAAGAGTTTATTAAACTTGTAGACATGCATCAAAAAAATGGCATGAACGCAGTTGTTGTTCAAGTGCGTCCAGCTGCAGATGCGATGTATCCTTCAAGCTTTGAACCATGGTCGGAATATTTAACGGGCACCCAAGGTGTGGCACCCGTTCCATTTTATGACCCACTCGCTTTTATGATTGAAGAAACACATAAACGTGGTATGGAATTTCATGCATGGCTTAACCCATACCGTGCCGTTTTTAATATCAATAGATCCTCTATAGCAGAAAATCATATAACCAAACAACATCCCGAATGGTTTTTAATTTATGGAGATAAAAAATATTTTGATCCAGGAATACCTGCCGTAAGAACGCATACAACTGCCATTGTAAAAGATCTAGTTACTAGATATGCAATTGATGCAGTTCACATGGATGATTATTTTTACCCGTACCGAATTGCAGGAAAAGAATTTCCTGACCAAGCAAGTTTTGAAAAATATGGAAAAGGAATGTCAAAAGATGATTGGAGAAGAAGTAACTGCGATAGCATTATAGTAGAACTTAAAAAAACAATACTCGCTACAAACGCGCGCGTGAAATTTGGTATAAGCCCTTTTGGTATTTGGCGAAATAAAACACAAGATCCAAGAGGTAGTGAAACAAAAGGTGGACAAACCAATTACGATGATTTGTACGCTGATATTTTATTGTGGCTCCAAAAAGGTTGGATCGATTATGTTGTACCGCAACTATACTGGGAACGCGGTCACAAGCTAGCAGATTATGATTTATTACTCAATTGGTGGAACCAATATACTTATGGTAAACACTTATACATAGGGCATGGTATTTACAGAGGTGGTACCAATGATGCTTGGAAAAACACCAATCAAATTCCAGATCAACTGAATTTATTACGTTCCTTTAAAACAACGCAGGGAAGTGTGTTTTACAACAGCAGTACTTTTGCAAAAAATCCGAACGGATGGAATGATAGTTTACAAAATAATTATTACAAATACCCAGCGCTTGTGCCACCCATGCCTTGGCTAGACGACACCGCACCTGATGCGCCAACCATTCAAAAAAAGAATACATTTAGTTTTGTCGTAAATTATAATGGCAAAGAAAAAATAAAATCGTTTGGTATATTTTCTTGTGCCACAGGCATAAAAGCAACTATTAAAAATGCTCAGCTTGTAAAAATTATGGTAGGGACAAAAACATGTACTGTTGACATCAGCACAGTTCTGCGTAAAAAGGATGAAAAATTATTTGTTGGGTCTATTGATCTCAACAATAATGTAAGTACACTTATTGAACTCAATTAAAACTTTCCGTATTTTTTATCTACTGCTGTAAAGCGGTAATCAAAAATATGGGTAAGCTGTGCTTTCACAAATAAAGCATGTGCAATGTCACCTAGTATCCAAAGCGGGAGCTTATAGTGCACAATATCAGTCATTTCAACACCTCCTTCTATTTGTTTAAAATGATGTTGGTGGTGCCACATACTGTAGGGTCCAAAACGCTGTTCATCAACAAAATACTTGTGATCTTCTACATGGGTTATTTCGGTCATCCAATAAAGTGGAATGCCTAAAACGGGTTTTACAGTATATTCAATAATTTGACCCGGGTACATACGCTCACCATGATGCTTGCTAATGATATTAAAACCGAGGTTAGCTGGGGTAATGGCAGCCAAATTAGAAGACTTGCTAAAAAAATCCCAGGCTTCCTCCAGTGAAATAGGAATATTTTGAACCGTTTTGATCGTATACACCTTAGACATTGCAGTAGTTTAGATTACAACAAAAATGAAATGCAAATGTTTGCCTAAATGTTAATTAAAAATCTAACCGCATGGCTAATAAGTAGCCGCAGAAATTTTACCTTTAACTATGGTCACTAAAATAGAACAACAAGCAGCTTTTGATAAAATAATGAGTGGGCTAAACCCAGCTCAAAAAAAAGCGGTAGACAATATGGAAGGCCCTCTAATGGTTATTGCGGGACCGGGAACTGGTAAGACACAAATTTTAGGTGCACGCATTGGAAAAATATTATTAGAAAGCGATACCCGTCCCGAAAATATTTTATGTCTCACCTATACAGATGCTGGCGTTGTGGCCATGCGTAAAAGACTACTTGATTTTATTGGACCTGATGCTTATAAAGTAAACTTATATACTTTTCATGCTTTTTGCAATGACATCATCCAAGAAAATTTATCGTTGTTTGAAAAAACTGTTTTAGATCCAATATCAGATTTAGAAAAAATTGCGCTTTTTAAATCCTTAATTGACCAATTTCCAAAAAACCATCCGCTAAAAAGATACAGAGGCGATGTTTATTTTGAGATCAATAATTTACAGCAACTTTTTTCTACCATGAAAAAAGAAGGATGGACGCCTGATTATATTGATAGCTGTATCAATGCCTTTATTGCAGATATGCCTAACCGAGAGGAGTTCGTGTACAAGCGCGCCTACAAAGGGTTTAAGGCCGGCGACCTCAAAGAAAATAAAATAGAGGAAGCAACAGAAAAAATGGAAAAATTACGTGCAGCAGTGGCAGCATTTCCAGTATTTCAACAAATGATGCGCGCCAAAAATAGGTATGATTTTGATGACATGATCAACTGGGTGATTCGTGCTTTTGAAGAAGACAAACATTTATTACTTCGTTACCAAGAGCAATACCAATATATTTTAGTAGACGAATATCAAGACACGAGTGGCACACAAAATAAGATTATAGAACAACTTATTAGTTTTTGGGACACCCCAAATATCTTTGTAGTGGGTGATGATGATCAAAGTATTTACCGTTTTCAGGGAGCCAACATAGAAAACATGCAAGCCTTTGCCGATAAATTTTCGGACAGTTTGCTCACTGTGGTGCTTACCAATAATTACCGTTCTACGCAGGCTATTTTAGACGTTTCAAAAGTTCTTATCGACAAAAATTCGGAGCGGCTAGTCAATAAAATTGAAGGCCTCAGTAAAGATCTAGTGGCCTCCAATACAAATTTGGTGCCCCTCAAGCATACCCCGGTGATTGAAGTATATGAAACACCAAGAGCGGAAATGATTGGTATTACGACCGCCGTTGAAGCCCTCATACATAATGGTACTGAGCCCGGACAAATTGCCGTTATTTATAAAGAAAACAAATATGGCGAGGAGTTAGCCACCTATTTCAAAGAAAAAAAAATCCCTTATTATAGCAAAAGGAGCATTAATATCTTACACCAACCAGCGCCCCAAAAATTAGTAAAGCTCCTTACCTATTTAGCGGCAGAACATGATATTTCGTACGGTGGAGATGAACTTTTATTTGAAATATTACACTTTGATTGGTTTCAAATTCCGCCTATCGAAATTGCTAAAATAAGTGCAGCTGTTGCAGACCGCAGATTTGGTGATAACAAAACATCGCTGCGTAGGCTTATTGCAGAAAAATTAACAGGTCAAGGAGAAGATTTGTTTTCCAAAGAAATACCAGGCCTGAAAGCCGCCGCAATTTTTATTGAAAAAATGATTGGGGATGTGCCCAATGAAACGCTGCAAACTTTATTTGAAAATTGCATCAAAGAATCGGGACTACTTCGCTGCATTATGGAAAGCCCAGATAAGCACTGGGAATTAAAATTATTAACCGGACTCTTTGATTTCATAAAAGAAGAAACGCGTAGAAATCCGAGGCTCACCTTAGATGCACTGGTTACTATTTTTTCACTCATGAATAAAGAGGGGCTCGCTTTACCTTTAGCAAAAATAAGTGGCAGCCACAGCGCAGTAAATCTATTAACCGCACACGGTTCTAAAGGATTAGAGTTTGAACAGGTATTTGTGGTGGGCTGCAATGCTAGCAATTGGGAGAAGAAAAAGAAGCCAGGTGGCGGATACCAACTACCGGATACCATATTTGTTTCTGGCCCCGCATTTAAACAGGAAGAAGAACTCAGACGCCTGTTTTATGTAGCATTAACAAGGGCTGCAAAGCATTTAAACATTTGCTATACCCAGTATAAAAATGATGGAAAAGAAATAGAACCTTCTTTATTTGTTGCCGAAATTATAGATGGCTATGCGCTCATACCCAATAAAATAAATATATCAGAAGCGCAGTTAAGTGAATTTACGCTCATTGGTTTTAGTAAAGAACAAGCGCCAGAAATCGAAAAAGAAGAAGCCGCTTTTGTAGACAAGCTACTCGATAAATTTGTAATGAATGTAACGGCGCTTAACAACTACCTTAAATGTCCTTTACAATTTTATTATAACAATTTAGTAAGGGTGCCTTCTGGAAAATCAGAAGCCACAGAATTTGGATCTGCTGTTCACTTTGCACTTGAAATGTTATTTCAAAAAATGCAAAAAAATAACAACGTTTTTCAGTCCAAAGATTTATTTATTTCCGATTTCAATTGGTACATGCACCGCCACAGAGAAAATTTTACAAAGGAGCAATTTAACAGAAGAATGGAGTATGGTGAAATTGTGCTCAACAATTACTACGAAGCCAATATTAGTAGTTGGAATAAAGTAATGCTCGCAGAAACCAATATTAGAAATGTAGTTGTAAAAGGAGTACCCCTTAAAGGCAAACTAGACAAGATAGAATTTGATGGCAAAAACGTCAATGTTGTAGATTATAAAACGGGAGATATTGACAAAGCCAGACCCAAACTAAAACCACCGCACGACAAAGACCCTAACGGCGGTGATTATTGGAGACAGGCCGTATTCTACAAAATTTTGATTGACAACTACCCTTCCAAAGACTGGGAAGCCATTAGTGCCACTTTTGACTTTATAGAGCCTGATAAAACCGGGGCTTACAAGCAGGAAAAAGTAGTTGTTACTCCACAGGACATTGCAACCGTTACAAATCAGATAGAAGCCGTGTGGCAAAAAATTAAAAACAAGGAATTTTATACCGGTTGTGGCAAAAACGAATGTCATTGGTGTAATTTTGTCAAAACAAATAAGATATCCATTGCGCTTCATGAATTACATGAAGATCAAGACGAATCTGGAGATTAGCCTATGTTTTCGCTTTCAATACAAAAAATGTTTAAAACAGTTGGTGCGGGAGCGCTTACGGTACTTATAAGCATATACCTAACGGGCTGTGCCAATATTATACCTCCAGGCGGAGGCCCAAGAGATAGCTTGCCCCCTAAATTGGTAATTGCCTTACCCAAAGACTCTGCTACCAATGTGCATACCAAAAACTTCATGCTCAGTTTTGACGAATACGTAACGCTTCAGGGCATTCAAGAAAATTTAATTGTGTCGCCTACCGTTAAAAACACACCCATCATAGATTACAAGCTAAAAAATGTTACGATAAAATTTAAAGACTCTTTGGAAGAAAATACAACCTACACCTTGGATTTTGGAAAAGCAGTTGTAGACGTTAACGAGTCTAATATGGCAACAGGCTTTAGGTATGTCTTTTCTACGGGTTCAAAAATAGACAATGGTAATTATAGTGGGCACGTTATTGTGGCGGCTTCCGGAAAAATTGATAGCACACTGATAGTGGTACTACACAATAATGTCAACGATACGTCTATTTACAAAAACGCACCAAGGTATTATACACGTGTTAATGGTAAAGGAACTTTTAATTTTAGAAACCTCGCGCCAGGAAAGTATGCAGCCTATGTAATTCCTACTAATTTTTCTAGAAAATATGACGATAGCACCAACTATTTTGGGTTTCTAAATCAGCTTGTTGTAGTAGGCGAACAAACAAAATCAGACACGATATATGCATTTGAAGAAGTTAAAAAAATAGAAAAAAGAATTTACGCATCAAATATCAATAAGGATACGAAAGAGGACAAACGTTTAAAATATCAAGCATCATTTAACAATGGAGAACAAGATTTACTTGGAACTTTAGATTTAAATTTTGCCAAAAAAATTATCATAAAAGATAGTGCTGCTATTCAATTAGTAGACACCAATTTTATTCGTAAAGAAGGCTATACACTTAACCTAGATAGCGCTGCTACAAAACTAAGCATTGGATATAACTGGCCTGCAGCAGAACCCTTTAAACTATTGGTACCAAAGGGTTCGGTAATGGATAGCCTTGGTAATACCACTGCAAAATCGGATACGCTTTCTTTTTATACCAAAAGAGAAACGGATTACGGTCTCATTAAATTTAAGTTTCCCAACATAGACACTACACGACACCCTGTTTTACAAATAATAGAAAGAGATGAAGTGGTCAACAGCTACCCTTTAACAAGCAATCAACTCGTTATAAAAAGATACAAGCCGGGTAGTTACGAATTAAGAATATTATTTGACGCCAATAAAAATGGCGTTTGGGATCCGGGTTCTTTTAAACTCAACAAAAGGCAGCCAGAAATTGTTATAGAAATTCCAAAGCCTATTTCTGTACGCAATAACTGGGATAATGAAATAACGGTTTCTTGGTAAAAAAATAACCTATGCAACTACCTTCTTCCTTACTTGAAAATGCAGTAGCACAATTTGCTAAGCTGCCTGGTATTGGGAAAAAGACAGCCCTACGCCTAGTATTACATTTACTCAAACAAGATGCTGCAGATGTTACCATGTTTGGTGACACCATCACTAAAATGCGCATTGAAATTAAATTTTGTCAGCGCTGTTTTAATATTAGCGATAGCAATATTTGTTCAATTTGTTCCAATAGCGCGCGGAATCAGCAAATGATATGTGTGGTTGAAAATATTAGAGACGTGATTGCCATAGAAAGCACCGGTCAATTTAATGGGACCTATCATGTATTAGGCGGTATCATTTCTCCATTAGATGGCATTGGGCCAGACCAATTAAATATTGAGGCGCTTGTAGCTAGAATTGAAAAGGAGAGCACCGAAGAAATTGTATTTGCGCTCAACCCAACCATTCAGGGGGATACCACCATTTACTATATCCAAAAAAAGATAGCACCGCTTGGCTGTAAAGTCACAACCATTGCTAGAGGCATAGCCTTTGGTGGCGAACTAGAATACGCAGATGAAATGACACTTGCTAGAAGTATTACCAACAGATTACCTGTAGGTCAATATGTAAAATAAATGGAACAATATGAAAGCTTGGTTAAAATTTACCCTAGGGTTCATTGTAATTATTGTTATTACAGGTGCAGGATTTGCTTGGTGGATATACCATAAACCACACCGTAATATTAACAAAGAAATAGCGGTTAAGTTAGACCCAAATACACTGCTTGACGCTTTCAAACAAAATGAAAAAACGGCGAGTACGCAGTATACTGATAAAGTATTAGAACTAAACGGCATTGTGCAGGAAGCATCAAAAAATGAAGCTGGAAAATGGGTTGTAATTATTGAAAATCGTGCACATAACGGAAGTATAACTGTTGCATTTAATACTTTACAAAATGCTATACAACCCTTTGATAGCATAGCATACAAGGGTATATGTGCGGGCTACTTTCCGGAAGATAATAATGTCGTAATCAATGAAGCAGTTTTATTGTTTAAAGGGAAAACAGGCACTACAAAAAATATTGTAGCAACTGCAACACCCATACAAAAAGACACCATACTAAGTTTTTCCACTAAAAAAGGTAGTATCAAATTTGTATCCCCCGCAGACCCAGACGTCAGCGCTATTAACAATGAAGTATCAAGTAAAATAACCGCAGCGGGTGATACCCGTTTTAGTTTACTATTTAAAGGTTTTCAATTTAAGTACGCAGAAATGCAAACGCATTTTAATGAAGAATATGTAGAGAGTGAAAAATATCCAAGGGCAACCTTTATAGGTGCCATTCAAAATATCAAAAGCATTGACTTTACCAAAGATGGAAAGTATAGCGCTAAAATTGTTGGAACTTTAACCATGCATGGTGTAACAAAACCAATCCAAACCACCGCAACCTTAAACATTCGTAAAGGGAGTATTGCCGCTACTGCTACCATAAGCATAAGCATGTCAGATTTTAATATTGATGCAAGCGCCGTTACCGAAAAGGTAGATCTAGAAATTAATTGTAATTACATACAATTATAGGCTTTTACCTATCTTTGCATCCTGCACGGGCGGATTTGTTTATTGTTCAGCCCGTACATTCGAGTAGACCCCTACTTTCGAACACAATCGAACTAATAAACGTATGATAGCAACGCCCCACATTAACGCTCCCTACGTTTTTAGTAAGATTTTTTATTAGATGGCTTGTCCGTTTAAAATTAAAAATGTAAATGAGTATTAAAAACGAATTAGAACACAGAATTTTAGTGATTGATGGTGCCATGGGCACCATGATACAGCGTCACAAATTAGAAGAAGCCGATTACCGTGGTGAACAATTTAAAAATTGGCACACCGATGTTAAAGGAAACAATGATATGCTATGCATTACGCAGCCAGATATCATTGTAGGCATTCATAAACAATATTTAGCTGCCGGTGCCGATATTATTGAAACCAACACGTTTAGCAGTACTACTATTGCGATGGCCGATTATGATATGCAAGCGTATGCCTATGAATTAAATGTGGCGGCTGCAACCTGCGCCAGACGTGCCGTTGAAGAATTTACACTAGAAAATAAAGATTGCGGACCCAAGTTTGTAGCAGGCGCCATTGGCCCATTAAATAAAACGCTTAGCCTTTCGCCGGATGTAAACAATCCAGGATTTAGAGCCGTTACTTTTGATGAAGTAGTAGTGGCATACAAAGAACAAATAAAAGGATTGGTTGAAGGTGGTGTAGACCTTCTTCTTATCGAAACTATTTTTGATACCCTCAATGCAAAGGCTGCCATTTTTGCTGCCAAAGAGTTTTTTAGAGAAAACCATATCCCTGAACTACCCATCATGATTAGCGGTACGATCACGGATGCATCAGGTAGAACTTTAAGCGGTCAAACACTCGAAGCTTTTTATACGTCTATCAAACACGCAGAGCCACTGAGTGTAGGTTTAAACTGTGCACTAGGTGCCGCTGAAATGCGCAGCCACATCGAAGAATTAAGCCAGATTGCGAGTTGTTTTACATCGGCATACCCCAATGCAGGCCTACCCAACGCGATGGGCGAATACGACGAAGCGCCGCACCAAACCGCACACTTTATTGAAGAGTGGGCCGCACAAGGGTTTGTAAATATTGTTGGCGGATGCTGCGGTACCACACCCGATCATATCAAGCACATTGCAGACCACGTTAGAAAAATCGCACCCCGAAAAAGACCAACCCTAGCTACTTCAATTGCTTAAGCACAATTAGATTTTTATGAGTTCAACGATCACGATACAACCCTATTTAAGATTAGCCGGATTAGAGCCACTTGTTATTAGGCCTGAAACAAATTTTGTTAACGTTGGTGAAAGAACCAATGTAACAGGTTCTAAAAAATTTGCACGTCTAATCAGAGAAAATAAATATGAAGAAGCTTTATCGGTTGCTAGACAGCAGGTAGAAAGCGGTGCGCAGGTGCTAGATGTAAACATGGATGATGCTTTACTAGATGGTGTAGAAGCCATGACTACGTTTTTAAATCTGTTGCAAAGTGAGCCTGATATTGCGCGTATTCCAATCATGATTGATAGCTCTAAATTTGAAATTATAGAGGCGGGATTAAAATGTGTGCAAGGAAAATGTATTGTAAACTCTATCTCTATGAAAGAAGGAGAAGAGAAATTTATTGAACAAGCATTTAAGTGCAAAGCCTATGGTGCAGCGGTTATTGTCATGGCTTTTGACGAGGTTGGACAAGCCGATACCAAAGACCGAAAAATTGAAATTTGTCAAAGAGCTTATAATATTTTAACAACTAAAGTGGGCTTTCCACCAGAAGACATCATTTTTGATCCCAATATTTTTGCAGTAGCCACAGGTATCGAAGAACATAATAATTATGCGGTAGATTTTATAGAAGCTACAAAAGAAATTAAAAAAAGAATGCCGCTCACTAAAGTAAGTGGTGGTGTTTCAAACGTTTCTTTTTCGTTTAGAGGTAATGATCACGTAAGAGAAGCCATTCATGCTGTGTTTTTATACCATGCTATTAAAGCAGGTATGGGAATGGGTATTGTAAATGCAGGTCAATTAGTGGTGTATGATGAAATAGAACCAACACTTCGCCAACTATGTGAAGATGTCCTTTTAAATAAAAACAACGATAACAACGAAGCCACTGAAAAATTAATTGTACACGCAGAAACTGTTAAGGCAAAAGGTAAAGTTGAAATAAAAGATGAAGCGTGGAGAAATGAGCCTGTCGAAAAGAGATTGGCACATGCACTCATCAATGGCATCACAGAATACATAGACGCAGATACCGAAGAAGCCAGACAAAAATATCCAAAGCCACTAGATGTAATTGAAGGCCCGCTTATGGATGGTATGAATATTGTAGGTGACTTGTTTGGTGCCGGAAAAATGTTTTTGCCACAGGTTGTAAAAAGTGCCCGTGTAATGAAAAAATCGGTGGCCGTATTAACACCCTTTATTGAAGCGGAAAAAGAAGAGCGCAAACAAGCACATTTGGCTGCAGGTACGACAAACACCGAGGCTGCGGGTGCTGCTAAAATATTATTAGCCACTGTTAAAGGGGACGTACATGATATAGGAAAAAATATTGTAGGTGTGGTACTAGGTTGTAATGGCTATGACATTATCGATTTAGGTGTGATGGTACCTGCCGATAAAATATTAGAAGCAGCACAAAAAGAAAATGTAGATATCATTGGACTTAGCGGTCTTATTACGCCTTCCCTAGACGAAATGGTACATATCGCTAAAGAAATGAATCGTAGAGGGATGAAACAGCCTTTGTTGATTGGTGGCGCCACTACTTCTAAAATTCATACGGCCGTAAAAATTGCGCCAGCTTATAAAGATGTCGTCCACGTGCTTGACGCATCAAGAAGTGTTACCGTTGCGGGCTCTTTATTAAGTAAAGATCAACAAGCTGCATTTTTATCTGACACGCAATCCGATTATGCTAAACTCAAAGATCAATTTGACAATAAAAAGTCTACCAAAGAATATCTTTCTTATCAAGATGCACTTGGTAATAAAGTAGCCATTGATTGGGAAACATACAAACCAGTTACGCCTTCATACACCGGCACTAAATTGTATAAAAATGTTGACCTTTCTATACTAAGAGAATTTATAGACTGGAAACCATTTTTTATTACATGGGAAATGCACGGAAATTTTCCAGCCATTTTAACGGATGAAGTTGTCGGAAAAGAAGCAAGTAAGTTATACGCAGATGCCAACGCACTACTAGATACCATCATTGGCGAGAAGTGGTTAACTGCAGATGGCACGATTGGATTTTGGCCAGCAAACAGCAACGCAGACGATGTAACAGTTGCAGCAGAGAAACCAGTAAAGCTTTCTTTTTTAAGACAACAAATTAAAAAAGCCGCAGGCCAACCGAATTTTTCATTAGCGGATTTTATAGCGCCTGCTTCTAGTGATACACAAGATTTTATAGGCGCATTTGCGGTAACTATAAATGGTATTGAACCGCATATTAAAGCCTTCGAAGCACAGTTTGATGATTATAATAAAATTATGTTACAAGCCCTAGCAGACAGGCTAGCAGAGGCTTTTGCCGAATATCTACACTTACAAACTAGAAAATCAGATTGGGGTTATGCACCTTCCGAGTCTTTAGACAATAGCGCACTCATTGGAGAAAAATATGTAGGTATTAGACCTGCGCCAGGTTATCCTGCATGTCCAGACCACACCGAAAAATATAAGTTATTTGAACTCTTAAACGTTACAAATGCTATTGGCATTGAGCTAACAGAAAATTTAGCGATGTACCCGGCATCATCTGTGTGTGGATGGTATTTTGCAAATCCACAAAGCACCTATTATGGACTTGGAAAAATTATGCAAGATCAATTAAAGGATTATGCGTCCAGAAAAAATATGCCATTAGAAGAAGCTGAACGTTGGCTTCGTCCGGTGCTTGAATAATGTAGTTACATAAAAACTATACTTTTTCAAATAGCCACCATAATCTTTTGGGTGGCTTAACGGTATAATTTTTTTTGACGTAAGCTTGTATATACTGCATGCCCTCATTTATATCATCGGTAAAGAGCATTAACTTTTTGTCTTCAGGAGATATCGTACCATTTACAACCATGGCATCTATCAAATCGATGAGCGGCTGAAAATATTCTTTCCCATAAATAACAATTGGGAAATCATTGATGATTCCTGTTTGCGCAAGTGTCAATGTTTCAAAAAATTCATCCATCGTGCCAAAGCCCCCTGGCATGATAATAAATGCGTAAGAATATTTTACCATCAACACTTTTCGAATAAAAAAATAATCAAAAGTGATAGATGTATGCGTGTATGGATTGGGCTGTTGCTCAAATGGGAGTTTGATATTACAACCAACAGATGTCCCCCCCGCTTCAAATGCTCCTTTATTGGCTGCTTCCATAATACCAGGGCCGCCTCCTGTCATGGTGGTAAAACCAAGGGCCGCAATTCGCTTTCCAAACTCAGTGGCGGCCTTATAATATGAGTGTTCAGAATGGTACCTGGCAGATCCAAATACAGTAATACATGGGTCTAAGAAGTGTAATGCTCGAAACCCCTTTATAAATTGAATGAAAATTTTCCAAGCAAATGCGAGTTCATTGATACGCGGTTTTGGGCCATCTAAGTAAACAAACTCTTTTGCTGGTATGATTCTTTCGGTGTTTTCCATAATTACCCTTACTATTAACTTATAACGAAAGAGGTTTAATAAAATTGTAGATAATTAAAGACAGGTTGTAATTTAGCCCCCGTATGAAAAAACTGTTCTACCTAATACTACTATTGCTCATTGGCTTTCATTTGCCTGCGCAAAATAAGGTAGTGGTGGAATCTATCAGAAGCTATTCTATGTTTGGCCCAACCATGCATTATTTAGAGGATCCTTTGGTTCGGGCAGGCATAACAGCTAAACTAAAAAGCTTACTTCGTAATTATTATAATTTATCCCTTGTAGAAGAAGCACTTCCTATACAAATTTACACAAGCCCTGATGCACTAAAAGACAACAACGCTTCCTTTAAAACAATCGACACAAGTACTTGGCATTTATTTATAGAGTTGTATGAATATGATCCATCCACTTTTATGGCAGGCTCGATGAATCAACTAGAAGATACTGCTATTATTCAAAAATCAAAAAGTGTTTTTCAAATTAGTGTTTTACTCGCCAATGGTCAAAAGCAAATCATCCATGATCAAAATATTTTTGCAGCCATAACAACTATACAAAGCAGTGGTGGCGGCGTAAGTCCAAAAAACATTTTTTTAACCAAAAAAAGTTTTGGCTCTCTGGTTCAAGTAGGACTTCAAATGGCGCTTGATAGTAGCAACTTAACCGAAGTTGTAGAAATAAAAGCACCTCCTGTGTATTACGCTGATAATTTTATTCTAAAGCAACTAAACAATGCCACTAAACTAGAAGTAAACAATACAAAAAATATTTGGCGTTTTACGATGGAAGGGAATCCCGAAGTGCTAAGAATGGGGGAGGAACTCTATGACGAAATTTGGGTAAAGCGAAAATTAATAGATAGTATCGCATCGCCTCTGTTGCTTTCAAAAATGAAAGAAACAGGCAACACGGCTAGTTCTGATTTTATTTATTTAAGACAGGAATGTAGAGACGTTTACCAAGACAAAAATTATACCATCAAGCTTGCAACCGAAATAGATCCGTTTAGTCAGGCAACTAGTAAAAAAGAAGTGTTTACCAATTTTTTACCCGGTCTAGTTAATCTCATGCTCCATGGCAAAGACACGGTTGCCATTTTTGGGATCTTAAAAAATATAGGCGATCCCAACAAACAAATATATTTAGATAAAACTACCAATGGCATAGATAGTAGCTCCACGGCTAGTATTAGCAAAGAAGCCTTCACTTTTCAAATAATCTATGATTATCAAATGACCGGTAAAATAAAAGGAGACTATTTTACTATCTATAGTTTTTGGAACAATGAAATGAAAGAGTTGTATCTAAACAATCAACTCATTTGTATTGTTAAAGGAAAAACAGATCCCGAAAATATAATACTCATTAATGGCTATAACAATGCCCAAATGATTAAAGAATTATTACTCATCGCTTACAATAAATTTTTATTATAAATGCGCATTATATCTTATAACGTAAATGGCATCAGGGCTGCTATTAAAAAAGGTTTTATTGATTGGCTTTCAGAAAACCCTGCAGATATTATTTGCTTGCAAGAAACCAAAGCCACCAAAGAAGACGTTGATACTTCTGAAATTGAAAAATTAGGATATGAGGGCTATTGGTTTTCGGCGCAAAAAAAGGGATATAGTGGCGTTGCTATTTTTACAAAAATAAAACCAGACAATGTCGTGTATGGAACAGGTATCGAGCAGTCTGATTTTGAAGGTAGGGTGATACAAGCAGATTTTGGACCCGTTACCATTGTCAACGCTTATTTCCCATCCGGTACCAGTGGCGACGAAAGACAAAATTATAAATATCAGTGGCTTTCAGAATTTGAACAATACCTAGCTGAGCTAAGAAAAAAAAGACCCCAACTAATTGTTGTAGGTGATTATAATATTGCGCATCGTGAAATTGATATTCATGACCCTAAAGGCAACAAAAAGAGCTCTGGATTTTTACCAGAAGAACGTGCCTGGATGGACCAGTTTGTAAATACGGGATGGACAGATAGTTTCAGACATCTAAACCCTGAAACCACAGGAGGATACTCCTGGTGGAGCCAGCGGTTTCCGGCGGTGCGTTTACAAAACAAAGGATGGCGCATCGATTACATTTGTGTTACTGATTCGCTCACAACTGCTGTAAAAAGCGCCTCTATTTATCCAGACGTCAAACACAGTGACCACTGCCCTATTTTTATAGAATTAAGCCCTTTAAAGGACAAATAAAGCACCTATATACTTGTTAGCCATGTTAT
Source organism: Sediminibacterium sp. (assembly GCA_040403595.1). Taxonomy (GTDB): domain Bacteria; phylum Bacteroidota; class Bacteroidia; order Chitinophagales; family Chitinophagaceae; genus Sediminibacterium. Next base: position 288,583 of record JBBAKI010000001.1, read on the forward strand.
TATACAACGTAACCACCAAAATCGACCCTAGTATTCACGAAAACTGGGTAAACTGGATGAAAAACACACATATTCCTGCAGTGATGCGTACAGGTTGTTTTACCCAGCACCATTTTGTTCGAATTTTAGACATCGATGATAGTGATGGGCCTACCTATGCCGTGCAATATTTTATGGAAAATAGGGAACAATATGACAAGTATATTGACACACACGCAGCAACCTTAAGACAAGACGCCACAATGCTTTGGGGCCATTTAACGATAGGTTTCAGGTCATTAATGGCAGTTGTGAATTGAGTGTGGATAGATTTAAATTTTCATTTTGATAATCACAAATCTTCATTATATTGTTCTATAACCCTTATGGGCATTGAATTTCACGTAATATCGCCTGAAATCCTTTACAGCAAAGGGTTTCACAATATTTAAGGCAGGTATCTAGTACACGCAAATTTTTACAAAAAGCCTGTAATCCCTTTGCATAAAGGATTTGGTGCATCCCAGGGAATTGGTTTTTTAAATAAAAAAATTTTGCTGAACGAGAAAAGCGGATAAATTTGTTTTGTTATTCAAACAACTAAAAAAATCATTTATGAACAAAGCAGAATTAATCGCGCAACTTGCTGAAGATGCTGGTATCACTAAAGTACAAGCTAACGCAGCTTTAGACTCTTTCGTAGACACCGTTACTAAAACACTTAAAAAAGGTGATAAAGTAACTTTAGTAGGTTTCGGTACTTTCTCAGTTTCTAAGCGTGCAGCTCGTATGGGCCGTAACCCACAAACTGGTGAAGCAATCAAAATCAAAGCTAAAAAAGTTGCTCGCTTTAAAGCTGGTAAAGAATTAAGCAGTAAAGTTTAATTTTTACTTAGAAAAAGAATTGAACCCCGCTTTCGCGGGGTTTTTCTATTTTTGCAGTTCAAGATTGTTCATTTAAAAATTTAAACCATGGGTAGAGGTGATAAAAAAACCGCTAAGGGCAAAAGATTCAAAGGTTCTTTTGGTAAGAGCCGTCCAGCTAAAATAGCTGTTGTAAAAACTGCAAAAGCTGCCGCTAAAGCATAAAAAATAATAAACCCCCAAGTTTGGGGGTTTATTATTTTAAGCAGTTCCACTTTTTTGTTTCGCAGCAATTTCCGTTAATGCTGTCACGAGTTTATCGAGGTCTTGGATTCTAGTATATACATGTGGCGTTATTCTAACGCAACTAATATTTTCCCAAACAATGCCTACTGTGTGAATTTTATACCCCGTATAAAGTGCCCCGTCTAATGCAGCAGGTGTCATACCATCAATGGTGACGCCACAAATACCACAAGCATACTTATCTTTTAGGGAAGTATGAATTTTTACACCCGGAATAGTAAGTGCTTTTGTAGCCCAATAATTTTTTAGATAGCGTACCCTTTCTTCTTTTCGTTTAGGTCCAATAGCCATGTGAAAATTAACCGCTTCGCCAATTCCCTGTTCTATTGGAAAGCTTCTGGTACCAAGGGTTTCAAACTTTCTAATGTCGGTACTATGCGGCTTGTCATTACAGAGTAGTGGCCAAATTTTTTCAATCTTGTCTTTTTGAATCCATAACATGCCGGTACCAATGGGTGCCGATAAAAACTTATGCAAACTCGTGCCAAAATAATCGCAGCCTAAATCAGGAATTTTAAAATCTAGTAGGCCAAAAGAATGCGCACCATCAACAATCACTTCGATACCATGTGTATGTGCCATTGCAGCTATTTTTTTAACCGGCATAATTTGTCCCACCCAGTTAATGATATGCGTGATATGAATAAGTTTGGTATTGGTGGTAATGGCTTTTTCAAAAGCAGCCACAATGGTATTGTCATCTTCAATTGGAAAATCAAAGCTTAATTGCGTGTACACGATGCCATCTCTTAGTGTGCGCTGACGATACGCCTGAATCATGTTTGGATAATCCTGTTTGGTCCCAATGACTTCGTCACCAGCCTTAAATGGATAGCCAAAAATAACCGTATTTAGGGCCTCAGTGGCATTGCGGTTAATGGCAATTTCATCCGGTGAGGAGCCAGCCAGTGTGGCCAGTTTATACCTAACGGGCTCGCGGCCCTGGTCTAAAATACGCCACATATAATAAGAAGGGGCCTCGTTAGAGAGCTGATTAAAGCGCTCAACAGCCTCTTGCACCACCCTTGGCGCTGGGCTTACACCCCCATTATTGAGGTTGACCATATTTGAATTGACGGTATAGGCCTGCTGAATAACGGACCAATAGTCTTCATCGGTTGCTAGTTCTTGAGGGGTTATGCCCTGGGCTTTTTGATTCACTTGTTCCCAGTTTGCAGCCCAAGCCTGCTGTAAAAGACTAGGGGCACTAAAAGCTGCGGTTAAACCGGCTATCTTTTGAATAAACTTTCTTCGTTCTGTCACTGTTATAGTATTGAAATAGTAAGTTAAGAAAATTTCTTACGCAATTATTCAATTAACTTTGTACCATTCTTCTAGAGTCCCATGAAACATAAAACACAACACATCCTTTTTTGTAGCATCGCCTTATTGTTTCTGTTGGTATTTGACAATCAGGCAGCTGCACAGTGTTCGATTTGTACAAAAACAGCTTCTCAATTAGGAGATGGTCCTGCAAAAGCACTCAATGGTGCCATCTTATATTTAGCTGGAGCACCGCTTGCCATTATGGGCTACATCGGTTGGCGCTGGTGGAAAACAGAACAACAATTTAGAGATCCAAATTAATAAAGAGTAGGTTTTCGTGGTGCATTGAAAAAGAAAAATTATACTTGTTCATTGCAGCAAACACAGACTTGGCAGCCCCCATTCGCATATGATCGTGCACCTCTATAATGATCATTTTAGTATGTGGTAACCAGCTCTCATAATTTTTTTCAAATACTTCTTTTTCAGATCCTTCTATATCTAATTTTAATAGGTCAATTGTTGACCAGTTCATTTCTTGTAAAATTGATCCAATTGAATAGGCAGGAATACTGCCTGGCGTTAACGCCTCTACTTCTTCCACCATAAATGCATTGTCATTGTCTTTTATGTTCACAATAGCAAGGTGTTTATTGTCGTTCCAGATACCGCCAAGTATGGCTTTTACCTTAGTAAATCCAGCAATATTTTTTTCTACTACTTTAAAATTTTCTTGACTAGGCTCAATAGCAACGATACTTGCGCCAGGATAACGGTTGGCAAAATAGACAGATGCCAGTCCTATATTAGCCCCTCCATAAATAATCGTAGTGGGTGTAAATGGAATTTGAAAATTATATTGATCTTCTATAAAAACCTGCTTAAACGTGTAGTTGTCGGCGTATTTTTTTCTTAAATAGATACGGGTATTGTATCTGCTTGAGGTATACCAACCATCTTTTTTAAAAATTCGACGAATAAAAAAAATGATCCCATCTACATATCCAAATGCTTTGATAAGCGGTAAAAGCCTTTTTGACATATTTGAAATTTAACAGTGCTAAAGTAAATAAAATCAAGCACTTTGGAACGCAAATAAAAATGCGTGCTTAAGCGCGGAAACAAGTGGAAATTTTCTTTTCTTATAATAAAAAAGATTTGTTCGATGTTTTATGATAAACCAAAACAATTTTATACTAGACCCCTTTTGCAGCATTTCACTCCAGTGATTTTCAAAATTGACAAAAAATTCTTTGTCTGTTTTTGATAACGTGTCTATTTGAGTAAAGGCGTTTAAATGCGTCCCTAGCATAGTGCGGTAATTGTTGCGCAGTTCCTTTTCACTTGTATTTTTTGCGATGGTAACATTGTTATCATGCGCCCTTTGGTACACAAGTATTTCATCTAAAAATTGTAAACCGCCATTAGCAACCGCTTGTAAAGCAAGCCACCAATCGTAATATATTGCTGAAGGAATAGGCAGCGCTTGTTCAAGTAATGATTTTCGAATAATGAGCGCATGCCCGCTTACGGTATTATACATAGCCAATTGCTTAACCTCCGTTCCATTGATGCGTCTATTTTTTTTATTGGGAACCTGTGACGTTGGTACCGTTTTAGTAAAACGAACCGAGTCGCAATAAATAGCAGCCGCATCATCTGTAAAAGCGGCCATCATTTTTTCAATTTTATGTAGATGCCAAATATCGTCTTGATCGGCAATGGCAATAAAATCATGCTTTGCCATTTTCATGGCTTTTTCAAAATTGGCCGTAAATCCAATATTAGCTTCGTTTTTATACAGCGTAATACGGTTATCGCGCGCTGCCGCGCGCTCAACCACCAGCGTGGTATCATCACTAGAAGCGTCGTCAACCACAATAATTTCAGTAACCGCATAGCTTTGGCCTGTAATAGAAGCCAGCTGCTCTTCTATATATTTTGCTCCATTATAGGTGCAAACAACAACTGAAATAGGCGGTTTCGTCAACAATTTTTACTTTTAAGCTTCAAGGCGTTAATGAATGCATGTAAATATAGAAAAAGTAGCGGGCAAGACGGCATCTGATGCAAAGTTCTCCATTGTAATTCCTAGTTGGAACAATTTGGCGTATTTACAATTATGCATTGAGAGTATCAAAAAGCATTCTACCTATACCCATCAAATTATTGTCCATATTAACGAAGGGGTAGATGGCACTTTAGATTGGGTAAAATCGCAACCAGATATTAGCTACTCTTATAGTAAAGAAAATATTGGCGTTTGTTACGCATTAAATAGTTGTCGTACACTGGTAACAACCAATTACTTATTATACATAAATGATGATATGTATGTATGCCCAGGTTGGGATGCGCCACTTACAAAAGCGATTGAAGAAACAGGGCATAACCAATTCTTTTTTTCAAGTACTGCTATCGAATTAAAAGCACAGAGTAATTGTTCAATTCAATATGATTTTGGTAAAGACATTAGCTCTTTTAAAGAGTCAGATTTGTTGGCTACTTATGCATCTTTACCCATGCAGGATTGGCAGGGTGCTACCTGGCCTCCAAACATCGTACACGTAGATACTTGGGACGCCGTGGGTGGTTACAGCAATGCGTTTAGTCCGGGCATGTACTCCGATCCTGATTTTTCTATGAAGCTCTGGAATGCAGGCGTACGGATGTTTAGAGGCATTTCAGAAAGTAGGGCGTACCATTTTGGATCCGTTTCCGTTAAGCGCGTAAAGCGCAACAAAGGCTATTTTACTTTTATTCAAAAATGGGGATTTACATCTAGCACACTGTCTAAATACTATTTACGTAGAGGTGAAAAATTTACTGGACCACTACCTGAAGCTAGCGTTCCAATAAGCGTGCAACTAAAAAATTTTATAAAGCGTATACAAGTAAAGTTTTTTACGAATCAATTTTAAAAAACATTTTTACAGCAAATAATATTTTAAGAAGGGGCGACTTTTTTTTGTACGCCAGTATTAGATTTCGATAATCGTAAAAAAGTTTAGCCCGTTTAAAATTATGGGACAAAGAAAAACTGCTATAATGCTCATTTATTTTTTCAAACACAACTGCATGTTCGTGACCGGTTTCTTTTACTTTATTGTATAGTAATTGCATCCGTGCGCGCGCCTGTTGCTTTTTTTGAGCCAGCGTTAATGAGGCCATTTTATTTTTAGTAGTATCGGCACCAATTGCATTTTGTGTGTGCTGGCGGTAATGGACCAGTGGCTCGTTTACATACACTACTTTACTGTAACAAGTGGCTACAAAACCAAGCCAAAAGTCATGTGTAACAAGCGCTGGGAACGGAACGGCCTTGTCTATCAATTCTTTTTTAAAGAGCATGGCATGACCCGGCGCCCAAGCGCCAATCGCATACATAATAGGCGTATGGTAAGCGAGCTGGTTTTTAATAGATGACATTTTTTGATGTAATAAATGTCCATTTGCATCTATTAGTTCAGAATCGGAATAAGCGAGCATTTGACCTCCAATGTTTGCGAGTAATTTTTCCAATTTATGCGGCACCCAAATATCATCTTGATCACTAAGCGCTACATAATTAGCGGTTGCAAGCAGCATTCCTTTTTCAAAATTTTTAATGTACCCCAGTCTGGTTTCATTTTGAACCACCATTACCTCCGGATGCTGAGCAGCAAATGCATGTGCAATGCGCACTGTATCATCTGAAGACGCGTCATCTACAATAATGATTTGTACAGGCGTATGTGTTTGCTGTGCAATACTTTCCAATTGCGCTAACAAATAAGCAGCACCATTATACGTGGCAACCACTACTGCAACAGATGTATTAGTAGGATTGTGCAAATTCAAAAATATTAAATTGGGGATCTTGAGACTTTGCAGTTATCGTAGCGAGTAATGCGGTAACGTCTATGTCTTGCATTCTTTTTTGCTGTATTAAACGAAGCGCTTTTTGCGTTAGCAACCAGTTTTTTCTGGTAGGGTCGTGCAGCTGCAATTGATGTTTAGCAATGGCTATAGCGAGTTCATCAATACCTATTTTTTGAGCAGCGATGGTTTTAATAATAGGTATTTCATATGCTGTATTTGAAAAACTTGGCGCCATCATTTGTTTTAGATGATGTACAAATTGATCTGCTTCGGGACGGTCACTTTTATTGACTACAAAAATATGTGCGATTTCCATGATACCAGATTTCATGGTTTGTACTTCATCCCCGGCTTCTGGCACCAACACTACAACGGTGGTATCGGCAAGGCCTGCAATTTCAATTTCACTTTGTCCTACCCCAACTGTTTCTACAATAATTTCATCAAACCCAGCCACGGCCATGAGCTGGCAAATTTCTAAAATATGCGTATGCAGGCCACCCAGTGCACCTCTACTTGCAAGTGATCTGATGTATACGCCCGGATGGTTGTACCATTCGCTCATTCTAATCCGGTCGCCAAGTAGTGCACCTAAATTAAAGGGTGAAGAAGGGTCTACACAAAGCACACCCACTTTTTTTCCAGTAACTACCCAGCCCGTAATTAAAGCGTCCACTAAAGTACTTTTACCAGCACCCGGAGGGCCCGTAATACCTGTAATGGCGCACTTATGCGCAGGTGTGATATGCAATAAATATTGATAGCCGGCTACTTCATTTTCTACCCAAGAAATACCCCTTGCCAAAGATTTAAAATCTCCAGCTATAATGCCTGCTGCTATTTCTTGAGCGCTATTCATTAAATTTATTGTATGACTTTAAAGTTACTAAAATCAAAAAGTCGAACGCCGGTTAATTTTTCGAAGTAATAAAGAATACGGTCTTTAAATGAAAAAAATTTTCGAGTGGTGTCAATTTCTATTTTCCAATTTTGTGCATCAATGCGTGATTGCATCACCAGCGGATGTGTGCCTGAAAATTTTTGTAGCGAATCGTAGGCTGTAAAATCCCAGTGCTGGTTATCTTTTAAAATTTCTGCAACCACTTCGTCCGAATGCCAAAGCGTACTAAAGTTTTTTATTTTTTTAGCCATTTGTGCAGGACTTTTTACCCAGCCATAATGGTAAACGCTTGCTGCTATTTGCTTTACATCAATTTTGGTAGTGCCTTTTCTAAAGCCTTGCGCATCTTTGTACGCACTAATTTCTTTTTTATTTCTGATAATGCGCACTTCTTTATTGTACCATTTTCTACTATCCCCTATATAATCGTAAGTGCCATAAAAATGAACATACTTAAAAAGTAATCCTTCTACCTGCGCGTCATGTTCATATTGGCAACAGGCTTCCTTAATAGCTGCATGGTATTTTTCATGCACCACTTCATCACCCTGAATATAAAAAGCCCAAGTACTATTTGGATCTATGAGTGCAAATGCTTTATTGGTTTCTACTGCTAATACAGCACCCCCTTTTCTCAAATTTGGATCCCACTCCGATTCATGAATTTTTATTTTAGGATCTCCAATAGAACGCATCAAGCCTAAGGTATCATCGTCTGATTTTCCCACCAGTACAATCATTTCATCTACAACTGGTAAAATAGAAGTGATCGCTTCCACAATGGGATAGTCGTTGATCACTGCATTTTTAATAATTGTAAAGCCACTGATTTTCATGGCTACAAAGTAACCGTGAAATTGCAGGCTATCCAAGTAAATAGTGGACGAAGCTGCATAAAAGCATTATTTTTGAACCTCGTACCCACATGTACTTCTTTTATGGAAAGAACTTTATGTTTTGATTTTGGTAATAGCCGGCTTAAATGTGCCGTTTTTGCAGGTCGCGACCTGCAAGAAACCATTCATTTGGAAAACGACTCGGAAAATACCATTGCGGAGGTTTTAAAAAGCCACCATCCCACAAAAATCATATTGTCGTCTGTTATCAAGCACCGTGATGGGCTGGAGGTGCAATTAGGGGCTGCTGCCAAGTTCCATATGCTGGGTCATTCCAGTAAACTGCCCATTACCACCCCTGTTGGCAAGCCAGAAACCATTGGAGCCGACCGTTTGGCCCTTTGTTCGGCGGCTGTTGACCTATTTGAAGGGCAACATAACCTTGCTATAGGCCTAGGAACCTGCATTACCTACAATTTCGTTAATAAATACCACGAATTTTTAGGGGGAAGCATCTCGCCAGGCATGAACATGCGCTTTAGGGCCATGCACGAGCAAACGGCCCTTTTACCCTTAATTGAGGCCCAAAACCAGTTCCCACTGGTAGGCTACGATACTAAAACCAACCTTCTTTCGGGTGTAATACTAGGTATGGCCAAAGAAATTGACGGTATCATTGAAGCTTATGCCCAAAAATACAGCAACTTTAACGTGCTCTTAACCGGGGGAGATATGCCTTTTTTTGTACCGCACTTAAAAAACAGGATATTTGCCGACCCTAACTTAATATTTAAAGGCCTTTATGCGATCAGTGAGATTAATAATGGGTAGGATTTTCCTACCGCTACTAGTTACCGGATGTTTCTTTTTAGATGCGAAGGCACAAGAAAATTCTCCATTTTCAAGGTATGGCCTTGGTGACGTTTCACCAGGTAGTCATTCTATAAGTAGATCGATGGGTGGGCTTGGCGCTGCTTATGCAGATGGTCAAGTTAACAATGTTGGACAAGCCATTAATTTTGCAAATCCAGCTACCTATGCTAACTTTTTTATGGTGTCTTACGATTTAGGATTAACCATCGATTCTAGAACTTTAAGAAGTGCCAATCCTTCTAATAAATTTACTTCTAATAACTTTTATCCTACCTACATTGCTTTTGGTGCACCTATCAAAAGCAAAAAGAATTTGGGTTTTGCTTTTGGATTAAAGCCGGCTAGTAAAATCAATTATTCGGTCGTAGAGCGTACAAGAATTGCTAACGATAGTTTGGGAACGGTATACGAAGGAAGCGGCGGACTCAATCAACTTTTTGTAGGACTTGGTAAAAAATGGAAAGGATTTAGTATTGGTTTTAATACCGGATATAATTTTGGCAGAAGAGAAATTTCTACCAAAAAAACGTTTTTAAACGATACTGTTTTTTATTATCAATCTAACTCTGCTAGTGTTGGAAATTTTAGTGGCGCTTTTTTACACACGGGTTTTCAATATGATTTTTCGATTGGGGAAAAATTAGATAGTAAAGCCAAAGTGATTAATAAATACTGGATTAGACTAGGGGCTACTGCAAATTTTAGTCAACAACTAAAAGGCACACAAACCACTACCAGAGAGACTTTCACGCAATCCGCATCGGGCGATATTACCATAGATAGCATTTATAAAGTGCTAGATGCTCCTGGAACAGTAGAAATTCCTGCTACCTATACTGCAGGGATAACACTTCATAAAACCGCTGGCAACAATAGAGGATTATTTGAACTTTGGTCACTAGGTGCGGAGTACACTAGCACACAATGGACAAAATATAAATATTTTAATCAGTCAGATAGACTTGTAAATAGTTGGCAATTTAGAGTGGGTGCACAGTTTTGTCCAGACCCGGTTGCTGGTAGAAGTTATTGGAGCAACGTAAATTATAGAGCTGGATTTTTTGTAGGAAAAGATTATGTAAATCCGGATGGCAATGGATTAAAACAATTTGGATTTTCGATGGGCATGGGTCTTCCTGTAAAAAAATGGAATACGTATGACAGACAATTTACCGTTTTGAATACAACCCTACAATTAGGCAAAAGAGGATCGAACGTAAATAATTTTACAGAAAATTTTGTTCAGTTTACATTGGGTATGAGCTTAAGTGATCTTTGGTTTCAGAAACGTAAATATGACTAATCGTACCACCCATAAAATATTTAATGTAGCAGCCATTTTTTTTGGCTGCTTTTTTATGTACGCTTGTGAAAATGACGTGAACGTTGTAAAAGAATTAAGCGCCAAAACAACAAGCATTGAAGAAGGCATTCAAATAGAAAGTTACCTCAGCAACGAAGGAAAAATTAGTGCTAAATTAACAGCGCCACTCCTACTGCGTTACCAAGGAGATAGTGCCCGAAAGGCCGAATTTCCAAAATCATTACACGTAGACTTTTTTGATGACAGCCTTAAATTGGAGAGTAAACTAGACGCCAAATACGGCAGATACCTCGAAAATGACCGAAAAGTATACCTGAGAGACAGCGTTGTGGTGTTTAATTTAAAGGGAGACACCCTTTTTTGTAAAGAACTCTATTGGGACCAGGGTACCGAGCGGTTTTTTACAGATAAAGAGGTAACGCTGGTTCAAACATACCCCTACAAACAAAAAGGGAAGTATGCCAATGGGTTTACTTCGAACCAAAATCTTACGAATATTGTTTTCTTTAAAGTGCTGCCTGGCAGCTATGCTGTATTACCAGATAGCGTCCTGTCAAAATAATTATTAAACGCATAAAATAATATCATGGAATACAGAAGAATGGGCCGCACTGGCTTACAATTGAGTGCTTTAAGTTTAGGAAGTTGGGTAACGTTTCACAAACAAATTGAAGACAACACCGCAGACACTTTAATGGGTATGGCATATGATGCTGGTATCAATTTTTTTGATAACGCAGAGGGTTATGCATTTGGTGAAAGTGAAAAAATGATGGGTCGTGTGTTACAACAAAAAAAATGGGACCGTACTTCTTATACCCTTTCTTCTAAAGTATTTTTTGGATGGAGGACAAATAACAAACCCAACCAAACTGGACTCAGTCGCAAACATATCATAGAAGCCTGCCACGAGGCTTTGGGCCGTTTACAAACAGATTATTTAGACTTGTATTTTTGTCATAGACCCGATCAAAATGTACCCATTGAGGAAGTGGTGTGGACGATGCATAATTTAATTACGCAGGGTAAAATTTTATATTGGGGAACCTCACAATGGAGTGCTGCAGAAATCATGGAAGCGCACCGCGTTGCAGATCAGCATCATTTAATTGGACCTACTGTAGAACAACCTCAATACAATATGTTTGAGCGTTTTAAAATGGAACAAGACTATTTACCCGTATTTAAAAACAAAGGTTTAGGCACTACTATTTGGAGTCCACTGGGAGCAGGTTTTTTAACGGGAAAATACAATGAGGGTATCCCTACCGATTCTAGATTATCGCTCGAAGGTTTTGATTGGCTTAAAGAACGCTGGGTGCAGGATAATAAAATTGAAAAAGTAAAAAAACTGACTATTTTGGCTGCATCACTAGGCATTAGTATGGCAGCACTTGCAATTGCTTGGACCCTTGCTAACCCAAATGTAACCACCACCATTTTAGGCGCCACTAAAGCCAGTCAATTAACTGAAAACTTAAAAGCACTAGATGCCCAAAAGCTACTCACACCTGAGGTTTTAGCAAGTATTGATACCATTTTAGGGAATAAGCCATTTATGGATTTAGCGTAATATTCTGTGTATATTTATGTTTGTTTATAACACTATGGCCGAACACTTATATACGATTATCTGGATTGTTGCCGCTCTTATATTGATTGGCTTTTTTGCTGGTTATGAAATTGCATTTATAAGTGCCAACAGGCTTAGCATTGAGCTTAAAAAAAAGCAAGGGTTAAGAAGTGGTATCATTCTCTCTAATTTTATGGAGAGCCCTGCAAAATTTATAGGCACTTGTTTAATTGGGCTCAACATTGTGCTCGTGATTTATGGCTTACTCTTTACTTCATTTTTAAAGGGCATTGCATGGAATCCTTTACATGTAGAAAATGAATACGTAAAATTAATTATTGACACCATCATCTCTACATTTGTGGTACTCATTTTTGGTGAGTTTATCCCAAAAGCTATTTTTAAAGCGCGCAACGATAAACTAATTGCTTTTTTTGCACCCGTTGCGCAGTTTTTTCATACTATATTGCAACCACTCGCTAGTGTATTTGTTGCTATTGCACAGTGGATATTGACCTATATTTTTAATGTGCGTGTCAACAACAAAAACGAAGCATTTAGTAAAGTAGACCTTGAACATTTTTTTCAACAAACAAAAGATCAGGACGAAGAAAACCAAGAATTAAATACCGAACTTTTTGAAAACGCGTTAAGCCTTCCACTCGTGAAAATCAGGCAGTGCCTGGTTCCTAGAACAGAGATCGAAGGTGCAGACATGCATACCAGCATCGAAGATTTAAAAAAGCAATTTATAAAAACACAGTTAAGTAAACTGGTTATTTATGATGATAGCGTAGATTCTATATTAGGATATGTGCATCAAATTGACCTTTTTAAAAGACCTGCATCTGTTCAAGAAATTTTACATCCCATTATTGCTGTGCCAGAAAGTATGTCTGCCACAGACCTTATTAATAAATTTACCAAAGAGCGTAAAAGTATTGCTTGGGTAGTAGATGAATTTGGTGGTACCGCAGGTATTGTTACCATGGAAGATGTACTAGAAGAAATTTTTGGTGAAATTAGAGACGAATACGACGTAGAAGAATTTGTAGAAAAACAACTCGCCACAGATGAATTTATTTTTAGTGGTCGTTTAGAATTAGACTACCTCAAAGAAAAATATGAATTGGATTTTCCTGAAAATGAATCCGAAACATTAAGTGGCTATATCATCAATAAACACGAAGCCATTCCGAAGCAAAAAGAGACCATAATTCTAGATCATTACCAAATAGATGTTTTAACGGTGAGCGACACAAGAATTGAGATGGTAAAACTTAAAATCTTGCGCTAGAACCCCTAACTTTAGTCTCCCAAAAGGTCCCTACAATGGCATTATTTAATAGAAATAGAGGCGAAGAGAAGGCCGAAATGAGTTTTATAGACCACCTCGAAGAACTCCGACAGCATATTATCAGATCCGTGATTGCCATTTTGGCGATGGCTGCCATCATTTTCATATACAGAGACTGGGTTTTTGACAATATTATTACGGGTCCTATTAACCCCGATTTTATCTCCTACCGTGTTTTATGTGATTTTAGCCATTGGGCCCATATGGGTGACGCCCTTTGCATGCCTCCAGTTAAAATAAACATGCAAACAACCACATTTGGTGGTCAGTTTTTAAGCAGTATCTCACTAGCCCTTATTGGTGGCTTACTCATCGCTTTCCCTTATATTTTTTGGGAATTCTGGCGCTTTATTAAGCCTGCGTTAAAAGACAAAGAATTATCCAACACGCGTTTTATTATTTTTTGGGTTTCGTTTTTCTTCTTTACGGGTGCGGCTTTTGGTTATTTTTTACTCGGACCTTTTACGTTTAACTTTTTAGGAAGCTTTACGCTTGGTACCAAAGGTGTTCTTGAAACAAGACCTACGCTCACCGATTATTTAGACAATTTAACCAATTTGATACTTGGCTGCGGCATCGCATTTGAGCTTCCTGTACTAGCATTTATCTTAACAAAAATTGGATTGATCACGCCAACTTATTTAAGAAAAATTCGCAAATACGCGGTAGTGGTTATTCTGTTAGCCGCTGCTATCATTACACCTAGCCCCGATTGGATGAGCCAGCTCATCGTGTTCATTCCACTCTTTGCCCTTTATGAACTAAGTATTTTAGTGTCAGCAAGAGTGGCCAAACAAAAAATTAAAGAAGAGGAAGAAGAGTGGAGTTAACGGAGTATCTTTCATACTAGTTTAATACCTTAGATTATGAATTTTGTTTTTGACGCATCTAAACCTATTGCCATTGGATCAGACCATGCTGGCTTTGAATACAAAGAAGCCATCAAAAAATGGTTGACGCACAAGGGTTATCAGGTAACTGATTTTGGCACACCGTCTTTGGATTCAGTGGACTATCCCGACTATGCGCATCCTACTGCAGCGAGCGTAGCGAGCGGTGAAAGTACATTTGGCGTATTAATTTGTGGGAGCGCCAACGGCGTTGCCATGACTGCTAACAAACACCAATCTATTAGAGCAGCACTTTGTTGGCAAACAGATGTGGCCGCGCTTACAAGACAACACAATGACGCTAATATCATTTGTATCCCTGCAAGATTTGTTGCATTAGCACTTGCAGAACAAATGATTGAAGTATTTATGGAAACCGCTTTTGAAGGTGGTAGACATGCAGCACGTGTTGGAAAAATTTCATGTTCTTAATTCAATAAATAAAATCCTCTTATGAAAAAATTGATCTGGATCTTTTTTCCTTTGATGAGTACGCTAGCTTTTGCACAAAAAGCAGAAGACCTTACCAAATTTGGAAAAGTAATTACGGCTAATGGCTTAAAAGAAAAATTAAGCATTTTAGCGAGTGCAGATATGGAAGGCCGTGAAACAGCTTCTCCTGGACAAAAGCGTGCAGCTGCTTACATCGAAAATGAATTTAAAAGAATGGGCTTACAGCCAGGTAATGGTGATAGCTACCAGCAAGTATACCCTGTTTACCAAGATGCGCTTACTGAAAAACAATTGGTCGTGAATGGTAAAAGCATGGACTGGGATAAAGACTTTAATTTTTCTATGCAAACCATTGCTAGCGGTAATTTCAATTACAACAGCATTGTATTTGCAGGGTATGGTATTGTAGATTCTGCTAAAGGAATCAACGATTATACAAACCTTGATGTAAAAGGAAAATTAGTAGTGGTCGTAGAAGGTTCTAGCACCGGCATGCCAACTATGGGTGCTGGAGGAAGCCGCGCATTTGGTGCTAACCCAGCTTCGCCTGCAGCTAAAATGCGTGTAGCAATAGCTAAAGGCGCGATTGGCCTTTTAGTTGTTTCTGCAGACTTTCCTAAAAAAGTAGCAACACAAGTTAAAGGTGGCATGTACCTCAAAAAAAATGATGCACCAGGTTTTTTAATGGTGAATATTTCTGCTACTGTTGCAAATGCACTCGTAGGTAGTACAAGCACTTTAAGTGTAGCTGATATTGCTGCTACTACAAAAGGCGCTTACAATGCAGGTTTACATATTGTAGCTACAAAAACAACTGAAAATTTAGAGAGCAGTAATGTAATTGCTGTTTTACCTGGTACCGATAAAAAAGACGAGTACTTGTTTTTAACAGGCCACTACGATCACCTAGGTAAAAAAGGTGATGTAATTTGGTATGGTGCAGATGATGATGGTTCTGGTACTGTAGGTGTAATGCAAATGGCAGAAGCTTTTGCAGCCGCTGCTAAAAAAGGAAAATACCCGCGCAGAACAATTGTATTTATGACCGTGAGTGGTGAGGAAAAAGGCCTTTGGGGTTCTCAATATTACGCTGAGCACCCAATTTATCCTTTAGATAAAACAACTGCAGATTTAAACACAGACATGATTGGTCGTGTAGACACAGAGCGCATGACAGCCGATTCTTTAAATTATATTTATGTAATTGGTCATGACAAATTAAGTTCTGATTTACCCATCATCAACGAAGCTGCAAATAAAAATTCTAGCAACTTAGTACTTGATTATAAGTTTGATGATCCGAACGATAAGAATAGAATTTACTACCGTAGCGATCATTACAACTTTGCTAAAATGGGTGTGCCTATTTTATTCTTCTACGATGGTATGCTTTTAGCAGACTATCACAAACCAACTGATACCGTAGATAAAATCAATTTCGAATTGATGCAAAAAAGAACCTTAATGGTATTCCATACTGCTTGCGAAATCGCAAACAGAGATGCGATGTTAAAAAGAGATATTCCTCTAACTATGCCAGCGAGATAAACTGCATTGATCTAAAACATAAAAAAAGCCCACCGATAAATCGGCGGGCTTTTTTTATTAGAAAAATTTGCAGCAATTACTGCCCTAAAATGTATGCGAAAATAAGCGGTGCCACAATGGTTGCATCACTTTCTACAATAAATTTAGGCGTATGAATATCTAATTTACCCCAGGTAATTTTTTCGTTAGGAACCGCGCCAGAGTAAGATCCGTAAGATGTTGTAGAGTCACTAATTTGACAGAAATAACTCCAAAACGGAACGTCATGCCATTCTAAATCTTGGTACATCATAGGCACTACGCAAATTGGAAAATCACCAGCAATACCACCACCAATTTGGAAAAAGCCTACGCCTTTGCCGCCACTGTTAGCACGGTACCACTCGGTTAAATAAATCATGTATTCGATACCGTTTTTAACAGTGCTCGCTTTTAATTCATTTTTGATAACATAAGAAGCAAAAATATTTCCGGTAGTGCTGTCTTCCCATCCTGGAACAACAATTGGAATATTCTTTTTAGCAGCGGCAACAATCCAGCTATCCTTAGGATCAATTTCATAATACTGTTCTAGCTCACCGCTTAAAACCACTTGGTATAAAAATTCGTGTGGAAAATAACGCTCACCTTTTGCTTCTGCATCTTTCCAAAACTTTACAATATGTTTTTGCAAACGGCGAAAAGCTTCTTCTTCCGGAATACAAGTATCGGTTACACGGTTGTAATGGTTTTCTAATAAATCCCACTCATCTTGTGGTGTAAGGTCTCTATAATTTGGCACGCGCTTATAATGGCTATGTGCTACTAAGTTCATTACATCTTCTTCAAGGTTAGCGCCGGTACAACTAATGATCGCAATTTTATCTTGACGAATCATTTCGGCTAAGCTAATACCTAATTCGGCGGTACTCATGGCACCCGCTAAACTCACGAGCATTTTTCCACCTTCTAATAAATGCGTTTCGTAACCTTTTGCAGCATCCACTAAAGCAGCCGCATTAAAGTGGCGGTAATGGTGCTCAATAAACTGGGAAACAGGGCCTTTTGTCATGTTATTTAATTTGTGAGGGCAAAAGTAATTTTTTTAACCGGTTTTCTTTGTTGAAATTTGAAGGATGAGACCTCTTTTTTTAGCCCTTGCGCTCGTTGCCAACATATTGGCAAATGCCCAACAAAAAACCACCGATTTAGACAAATCACCCATGGATATGAGCTATTGGCCATCCAACTTTCCCATGCTTAAACTGAGTGGAAAAGCCAGTGGCGAACCCTTTGCGAGGGTTATTTATGGAAGACCTCAAAAAAATGGGCGCGTATTATTTGGTGATGTTGTACAGTACAATACGATTTGGCGTTTGGGTGCCAACGAAGCCACAGAATTAGAATTTTTTGTGCCTGTAAAAATAGATGGGAAATTAGTGCCAAAAGGCAGGTACACACTTTATAGTATTCCAAATGAAAACAATTGGACCCTCATTTTAAATACCGATAATTTTAGCTGGGGTAATTTTAGTTACAACGTTAAAAAAGATTTATTACGCTTTCAAGTGCCTGTTTTAAAAACGATGGATACCACAGAAGCGTTTACTTTATATTTTGAAGAAACCAACTTAGGTGCAGGACTCATTATTTTATGGGACCAAGTAAAAGTAATGTTACCCATTTCGTTTTCTAAAGAAGCCATCATTCATAAAAAGAAATAGTTTTTAAACTCAATACGTATGAAATTAGCAACCAAATATATCCACGCAGGTACTGAGCCTGACCCGTCTACCGGCGCCATCATGACACCTATTTATCAAACTTCTACCTATGTGCAAGAAGCCCCAGGTGTGAACAAAGGTTATGAGTATGCACGTAGCCAAAACCCAACCAGGACGGCCCTTGAGAGCGCTTTTGCGGAAATTGAAAATGGAAAATTCGGGCTCGCGTTTAGCAGTGGTGTAGCTGCTACCGATGCGGTTATCACTTTACTTGAACCAGGTGACGAAGTGATTGCAGCAAATGATATGTATGGTGGTACGTATAGGCTCTTCACAAAAATTTTTGCAAAGTATAATATTGTATTTACCTATGTAGATACCACTGATATTGTACAAATAGAAAAAGCAGTTTCTAATAAAACAAAATTATTATGGATTGAAACACCTACCAATCCACTTATGAACATTACGGATATTGCAGCGGTTGCTAGCATTGCAAAAAAACACAACATTTTACTTTGTGTAGACAATACGTTTGCTTCTCCGTATTTACAAAATCCATTAGACCTAGGCGCCGATATTGTGATGCACTCTGCTACCAAATATTTAGGCGGACACAGTGATGTGATACAAGGATGCCTTGTAATGAATGACGCAGCCCTTCGTGAAAAATTATATTTTATTCAAAAAAGTAGAGGCGCGGTGCCCGGCCCGATGGATTGTTTTTTAGTGTTAAGGGGTATTAAAACACTACACCTACGCATGCAGCGTCATTGTGAAAACGGCGCTGCTATGGCCGCCTTTTTAAGGCAGCACCCAAAGGTTGAACGCGTTTACTGGTGCGGGTTTGAAGACCATCCCGGTTATCCGGTGGCCAAAAAGCAAATGCGCGGTTTTGGTGGTATGATGAGCTTTACGCTAAAAGATGACAGTGTTGAAAATGCTGTTAGGGTACTTTCAAGTACCAAGGTATTTGCACTTGCCGAAAGTTTAGGCGGTGTAGAATCACTGATCAATCATCCAGCTTCTATGACGCACGCTTCTATACCAAGAGAAGAAAGAATTAAAAATGGCCTCTCTGATAGTTTAATTAGACTGAGTGTAGGTGTAGAAGATATTGAAGACTTAATCACAGATATCAATAATGCAGTTGGTTAATGATGCAACCACATGATTTGAGCTATTATTTGAGCGACGCTAATTTTTCTAGTGCGCGCTGCAGGGTTTCTTCTTTTTTTGCAAAACAAAATCGGATCACTTTGTTATCTGTTTTGTTTTTATAAAACGCCGATACTGGAATCGTAGCAACGCCATATTCATGTATCAACTTCATAGCAAAATCAGTATCTGATGCATCTGAAATATTTGCGTAACTGTAGCATTCAAAATAACTACCACTAGAAGGCAAACACTTTAGTGGCGTGGCTTTCATAAGATTTCGGAAATAATCGCGCTTCACTTGCATCTGAGCGCCAAGTTGTAAATAAGCATCTTTATTCCCCATATAATTAGCCAACGCTACTTGCTTAGGTGTATCCGCACAAAAGGCATTAAACTGATGCACTTTGCGGTACGCTTCCATTAAACCCGTATCACCTATACAATAACCTAATTTCCATCCGGTAGCATGATAGGTTTTCCCAAAAGAAAAACATACAAAACTACGGGCTAACAAATCGGGGTAACGCAGTATGCTTTGGTGCTCCGCACCGTCATACATCAAATGCTCGTACACTTCGTCACTTACAATAATTATTTGTGTATCCGCTACAATTTGCCTCAACTGTTCTATATCCTTTTTTGATAATACCGTTCCGGTTGGATTGTGTGGTGAATTAATCATGATGCACTTTGTACGCGGAGTAATTTTTTCACGAACTACATCCCAAGGAATACGATATGTTGGAAATTGAAGTGGGATGGTAACAGCCACAGTGCCATTGATTTCAATGTTGGGAATATAACTATCGTAACAAGGCTCAAACACAATGACTTCATCGCCTTTTTGTAAAATGGTGGTTAGGGCCGTGTAAATGGCGTAGGTACCGCCAGGCGTAACAATGATATCAGCATCTGGAGAAATACGCGTGCCATAAAGCGCCGCTACTTTGCCTGCAATGGCCTCTCTGAGGGGTAAATAGCCGTTTAAATGCGTGTACTGGTTATAACCATCTCGCATAGCTGCAGCCACGAGTTCTACGAGGTCTTGGGGCATATCAAAATCTGGAAATCCTTGGCCTAAATTAACGGCGCCATGCTTTGCAGCAAGCTCACTCATTACGGTAAATATGCTTATGCCAGTGCTCGGTAATTTAGAGGTAACATGCATACAGAATGTCTAAGAATTAAAAAGCTAATTTGCTAACGAGTCTGTTAAGTTCTATCTCGGCAATTTTTGCAGTGTACTGAAGGTTTACCAAACGGTAGCCCGCATTTTCAAAACTCTGCTGCGCTTGACGTACGTCAATAATCGTTGCCTGTGCGAGTTCAAATTTTTGCATCACTAAATCTAGTAACTGACTAGAAAGTGCATAGTTGTCGGTTTCTGTTTGAAGCTGAGCTAATGCATTTGAATAGGCATTGAAAGTTTTAACGGCGCTCGTTTCTAAATTAAGCGCAATCGTTTCTTGTTGCAACTTGGCACTGCGCGTATTAATGGCAGCCACTTGACTTTGACGCTTAAACGCAGATCCGTTATAAATTGGAACGTTAAGGTTAATGCCAACAAATGGACCATAACTTTGGTTGAGTAAAATAAAACCCGCAGCACTTTTATTGCTACTAATATTAAAACCAGTTGTTGCCCTTAAAGTAGGTGTGCGAAGGGCAGCTGTTTCTTTTTCGATGAGTTGATTGATTCCAATTTGTGTAGCAGCAGCAATATATTGTGGATTGGTAGGCAATGCGTTTTTGATACTTTCTAAAACCAAAGATTTGTCAATCGAAATTTTATCCTCTACCACAATTACTGAATCCGGGGCTTGTACCATCGATTGTAATAAGTCTGCTTTACTTTGCTTGATAATTAAATATTGTGTTTCGAGGGCTTGTTTTTGTCCGCTTAAATCAAGCTTTGCCTGATAGATATCTGCGTTGTTAGCAAGGCCTGCTTCTTTACGCGCTTCTAAAACATCCAATCTTTTTTGAAAAACCGCAATTGATTTTTGAATGGTTTTTACCAATTCTTGTTGGCGAACTATTTCGTAATAACGAACAGCAACCGTTGCCATGGTGTTTTGAAGTTGCACATTGAGCACATTGGTATTGAGCTGCTGTAACTGTGCCAATCTTTTTTGTGTTGCTATCAAACGGTTGCCATTGTATAATAAAATACTACCAGTAACACCCACCGATAAAATATTAGATCCTACATTGTTTCGCTCTGTGTTACGTGTAGCATCCGGAAATTTTTGATTGATTGAAATCACTTGCTCGTTATCAGAAGCCGTAAGATTCACTGTGGGCAATGCTCCTGCAACACCAGGGTTATTATTAATGGTACTTATAGAAAGTTGATTTCTGACAAGTTCAACGTCGTAACTATTTTTTAATGCGATTGCAATGGCATCAGATAAACTTAATTTTTGTTGCGCTTTTACTTGTGAAGCAGCAGCTACAATAAATATTAGAAGGAGCCATTTTTTCATGTGTCCAGTTTTTATTTGATTAACCAACCAGTGTTCCTATTTGCATTCCTTCTACAACATTTAATAAGTTGCCAGGCTTGTTCATGTCAAATACAATGATGGGTAATTTATTTTCCATGCACAGCGTAAATGCTGTCATGTCCATTACTTTTAAATTCTTAGAAATGCATTCTTGAAAACCAATGGTTTCAAATTTAGTGGCAGTAGGATCTTTTTCAGGATCAGCGCTATACACACCATCTACGCGCGTGCCTTTTAAAATCACATCGGCTTTCATTTCAATCGCACGCAGAGAACCTGCGGTATCGGTTGTGAAATAAGGGTTACCAGTACCTGCACCAAATATAACAACGCGTCCTTTTTCTAAATGTCTTAATGCTTTACGACGGATATACGGTTCTGCAACCTGCTCCATATTAATCGCACTTTGTAAGCGGGTATACACACCAATTTTTTCTAGCATCGCTTGCATCGCCATTGCGTTAATAACCGTTGCGAGCATGCCCATATAATCACCGTGTGCACGTTCAATACCGCTATCTGCTTCATTCATACCCCTGTAAATATTACCACCGCCAATAACAATGGCAACTTGTACCCCTAGGTCTACTACTTTTTTAATATCCTGCGCGTACTGCTCAATAATTTTGGGATTGAACGGATCGCCATTTTTTTGTTCACCTAATAAGGCTTCACCTGATAATTTAAGTAAGATTCGTTTGTACTTTGGAAGCATAATGGGTCATTTATATATGCAAATAACCTCAATTTTTAGTCAAGTGCCAAAGAAAACCGAGCCAAAAAAAAGAGGCCCGTGAGGGCCTCTTTATATAAGCAGTTTGAAACTTACCATTTAACCTAAAGCTACACGCTTAAACTCTGTAACAACAACGTCGCCAGCAGATTTTAAGTAAGCCTCAACGGTGATGCCACCATCTTTCACAAAGGCTTGCGCTAATAGGGTATTTTCTTTGAAGAAAGCGTTGAGCTTACCTTCAGCAATTTTAGCAACCATTTCGTCTGGTTTGCCAACCATCTTAGGATCTTCTTTCATGGTATCAATAATGATAGCACGCTCTCTAACGATGGTATCTGCAGGAATAGAATTTGCGTCAACAGCAAGCGGGTTCATCGCTGCAATTTGCATGGCTACGTCTCTACCAGCTTCTGCAGCTTCTTTATTTAAACCTACCAATACACCCATACGGTTTGCGCCGTGAATATATGATGCTACATAAGCAGCTTCTACTCTTTCAAATTTAGCAACACCAATTTTTTCACCGATAGAAGCTAATTTATCGTTGATCATATCAGATACTTTTGCGCCATTTATAACCACTTCATTTAGTTCTTCTGCAGATTTTACATTGTTGGCAACAGCAGCATCAGCAATGCTTTGCGCAAATGCAACGAACTCCGCATTCTTAGAAACGAAATCTGTTTCACAAGAAATACAAACGACAAAACCAGTTTTATTGTCTGCAGAAGTTTGTGCAATAATCACACCTTCTTTTGCTTCACGATCGCTACGTTTTGCAGCAACTTTTTGACCTTGTTTACGTAACCAATCGATAGCGGCTTCAAAATCACCAGCAGATTCTGTTAGTGCTTTACGGCAATCCATCATACCTGCGCCAGTTGCCTGACGAAGTTTATTAATATCTTGGGCTGTAATGTTTACAGTACTCATAATAATTATTTTTTAGGCTTTATAAAAATTGGGCCACAAATCATTACCAATAGGTATTGAAGTGATGGCCCAATTGAATTGTAATTTATTTTCCAGCAGCAGGACGACGTGTACCTGTTGTGGTACGACGCTTAGGAGCAGCACCATCTGCGCTAGCAGGTGCTCTGCGACCACCGCGACCAGCTTCAGCTTGCGCTTCTGCTTCTAGTCTGCGCGCTTTTGCTTCGTTTTCGTTGTTTGATTCTTCAGACTCATCATCATCTTTAGATGCTTGACGCTCTGCTAAACCTTCTGCAATTGCAGCAACGATGTAGTTGGTAATGATCGCAATAGATTTAGTTGCATCATCATTTGCAGGTACTGCAAAATCAACTTTATTAGGATCACAGTTGGTATCAACCATACCAAAAGTTGTAATACCTAAACGCTTTGCTTCTGCAAGTGCAATATGTTCTACACCAATATCTACTAAGAAAAGTGCAGCTGGTAAACGGCCTAATTGTGCGATACCACCTAAAACTTTTTCCATTTTTTCTTTATCACGAGTTAACGTAAGACGCTCTTTTTTAGTAAGGCTTTCTGCGCTACCATCAGCTAACATTTTTTCAATGCTTTGCATCTTTTTAACGCTCTTACGAACCGTATTAAAGTTGGTAAGCATACCACCTAACCAACGCTCAGTTGCATAGGGCATGTTCACTCGCTTTGCACATTCGCTCACGATTTCTTTTGCCTGCTTTTTAGTAGCAACAAACATGATCTTCTTACCACTCTTTGCAATTTGCTTAACAGCGGCAGCAGCTTCTTGTAAGTGATCTACTGTTTTATTGAGGTCAATAATGTGAATACCTTTCTTCTCAGCAAAGATGTAAGGTAACATCTTAGGATTCCACTTCTTTTTGAGGTGACCAAAGTGTACGCCGGCCTCCAAAAGTTGTTGCTGTAATGAAGTATTATTTTCCATTGTATGATTGTATAATTTGTTAGAGTATAAGTTTGATTAACGTTTGCTGAACTGATAGCTTTTACGTGCTTTCTTGTGACCGAATTTCTTACGTTCAACACTACGTGGATCACGCTTCAATTGACCAGCTGCTTTTAAAGTAGGACGGAATTCAGGATTCATCTCTAATAAAGCACGAGCGATACCAAGCTTTGCAGCTTCGGCTTGACCTTTGAGGCCACCACCTTGTGCGTTAATTACGATGTCAAATTTACCTTCCACTTCTGCGGTTTTTAAAGGCGCTACTACTTGATTTTGCAAGTAAACAAGTGGGAAATAAGCTTTATAGTCTTTGTCGTTTACAGTGATCTTACCTTCACCCTTGCTAATAAATACACGGGTTACAGCTTCTTTACGGCGACCAACTGCGTTTTTTTGTTTTTCCATTTATGTTGGAATTAATGTTTTGTAATTGGTTTAGAATGTAAGTTCTTTTGGTTGCTGTGCGCTATGTTGATGAGCAGCACCTGCATAAACAAATAACTTTTTGATCATCTTGCGACCCAAACGGTTTTTAGGTAACATACCCTTTACCGCTCTCTCCATAATTACTTCTGGACGACGCTTGATTAAATCTTCTGCAGCTTCTTCTTTTTTTCCACCTGGAAAACCAGAGAAGTTGATGTATTGTTTGTCATGAAATTTGTTTCCTGTGAAAACAACTTTTTCGGAGTTAATCACAATAACATAATCGCCACAGTCTACGTGTGGAGTGTAATACGCTTTGTTCTTACCACGAAGAACAGCCGCGATTTTTGATGCAATACGTCCTACGGTTTGATTAGTACCGTCAACCACATACCAGTTGTGCTGAACAGTAGCCGCGTTTGCATGCTTGGTGGTGAAATGAAGTTTACTCATAATATTTAGTTTTAATGAACCCAGCGCTATCCCGCTGGTTTTAAATGGACGGCAAAGGTGGGGCAGCAGAACTGATTTACCAAGTATTTAAAGGTTTATTTTTACGCGTACCTTTATAAGTCATTGATTTTCAATGATAGATTTGTTAGTTTTTAAAATTGATTGCCTAAATCCTGTAAAAAAGTGACCTTTAGGCCCCATGTACCTCAAATTCAAGCCCCAATCACTGTTTACTGGCCATACTATAATAGAAGGCGGCAACACCGTTGTTGTTACTACACAAGATGGAACCATTGTAGATGTTATAAGAGCATCTGAAGCGGGAGAAGACTGTCAGGAGTTGAACGGCATTTTGTCGCCAGGATTTATAAACGCGCATTGCCACCTAGAATTATCGCATTTAAAAGGTGCGATTCCAACACAAACGGGTCTTTCAGAATTTGTAAAACAAATTGTACCCAAACGCGCGGCCCCTCAAGAAATTATTGACGCTGCCATAGAAGCTGCAGAAAATGAAATGTTACAAAATGGAATTGTGGCAGTGGGTGATATATGCAATACCGCAGATACCATTGCTGCAAAAACCAAAGGCAAATTAGCGTACTATAATTTTATTGAAATTTATGGGTTAGATCCTTTGCTAGCTGCTCAAAAAATGGAAGCTGGTATAGTCTTGCAAAATGAATATATCAATAATGGATTAAAAGCTGTGGTGGTGCCTCATGCGCCTTACTCGGTACCTGCTGCGTTACTTCAATTACTAGCTGCTGCATACGGTTCTCATTCTGTAAGTATACACAACCAAGAAACAAAAGCAGAGAATGATTTTTTTGAAAATAAAATAGGTGACTTTGTAGATATGTATGCAAGGGTGGGTGTTGATTTAGATTTTTTTACACCAACTAAAACAACCAGCTTACAATCGGTACTGCCCTATTTAGGAGCTGCTGCAAAAACAATTTGGGTACACAATAGTTTTACAGCGCTGTCAGATATTAATGCCGTGCATACTACTAGCACAGATGCCTATTGGTGCTTATGTCCTAGCGCCAACCAGTACATCGAAAATACCATGCCGCCCGTTCAATTGTTTCGTGAGCAACATGCAAATATTCTAGTAGGAACAGACAGCTATGCAAGCAACTGGTCATTAAATATGCTTGATGAATTAAAAAAGATTCAAGCGCATAATCCTGAACTGCCGCTATCCGAAATGCTCACTTGGATTACCAGTAATGGTGCGCGTGCCCTTCAAATGGAAGACCAACTTGGTCGTATTGAAAAAGGTAAAAAACCGGGACTTATTGTAATAAAAGCTTTATCTGCTAATGGTCAACTACAAGCAGCTTCAAGTAGTAGTAGAATTATTTAGTGCGCTTCATTAATATTAGGATATACGCGCTCTATATTTTGCAATAGTTCTGTGCCAGCTTTAAAAATTTCAACGGTTTGGTATTTGTTGGTAGACAAGCGAATACCATTGAGCTGCAACATCCTATTTAAATAGATAGATTTATCAAAAACTTTTGAAATAAGGTTATCGGGTATAAAGGCCTTGTTCAATACAAAATCCCAGGTTTTGTTACGGTACTTTATTAATGCTGAACTCATAACACTGCCTTTAACGTTAATAAAAGAATCTGAACTATCCCTAGTTGTACGGTAGTGATAATCGAAAGGGACAATACGAATATCATCCATATACTTATTCATAAAGTCTTCCTCTCTTTGCGTTCGTGCTTTAATTTGCAAGAGCATTAAATCATATTTTTCAATACAATCGCGCAACTTACTGTCTTTTACATTTTTTAAAATGCCAGCAAATTTTAATTGATCAAGCGCAATACAACTTGTTTCAAAAATGCCCTCTCTCGTACATAAATAATTGTGTAAATAAAAAAAAATAACCTTATTTACTTCTAAATCTGTGTTTAAAATATAGTTTTCTAATACTATAGTAGCCGTATCTTGTTTGGTGTGCACTAGATTAATTTTACGCAAACTAGCGGTGTCTTTTTGCAATTCATGATACAACTGAGACATCACACTTTCTGTTTGATGTGCCACCACTTGTTCCTCTCTAACATTTTCTGCTAAAAAGCCAAGGCTCACTGCTAAAAACAACATTAAAAATTCGGTAATATGCTCTTTCCACTTTTTGGGTCCGTGGTGTTGTGCGTGGTGGTGTACTTCCATAAATTATTTAGTGTAATACAGCTTGTAAGATAGGTAAAGATTTTATTTCATTAAACTTTTTGTAATGCCAACTTAAAGAGAGCTGAAAAAGTTCGAGAATTTTTTTTCGGTGGGCACCATTTAACTCAATCGTTTCTAAATTATTATAAAACTGAATGGTCATAAAATTTGACGCCGTTTCCGCTTCCACACCTTCTAAAAAATAAGGGTGTGCTGGTTTGTCGCTTACAAATTGACCCTCTTTAACATCTAAAAAAGGAGACTCCGCACTATAGCTTCCTTGCAGTCCAAAGCCAAGCGTTTCACTTAAATGAATCAAAAAATAAATAGGCAAATTACTTACCAGTACAGGCCCACCTTTGTCTAATTGCCTAAGGGTGTCTTCAATTAAATAAAATAATTCGGGATGGGGTTCGGGCTGTAAAATTTGTTGTAAAATTTCTACGATATAGGTGGCCACTGCGTTTCGGACCACGCTAGCATATACCTCCTGATACACATAACTCCAATTCGCATCCTTTAAAATTTGCATCGCCTTTAAAGGATTATGATAAGCTTCTAACTCGAGTATGGCGCCGGGCTGATAAAAAACACCTTTATTAGCACCCTTTTTACTTGACACCCTTACACCCTTAACAATATATTGTTGCAAACCAAAAAGCTCGGTATAAATTGATGTGATAATACTAGTGTCTCCGTATTTAGTAACACGTAACACAATACCCTTGGTGTTATGCAGCATGTTTTTTTATAAGGCGCCAGTAAATTGTTTCAGAAAACGCATATCGTTTTGAGAATACAATCTTAAATCGTTAACCTGGTATTTTAACTGCGTGATTCTTTCTACACCCATACCAAACGCAAAGCCAGTATACTTTGTAGAATCGATACCAAAATTTTCTAGCACTTTTGGATGCACCATACCGCTACCTAATATTTCTACCCAACCCGTGTGCTTGCAAATATTACATCCTTTGCCACTACAAATTTGACAACTGATATCCATCTCGGCACTAGGCTCTGTAAAAGGAAAATAACTAGGTCTAAAACGTACTTTCACCTCTTTGCCAAACATTTCTTGTACGAAAAAATAAAGGGTTTGCTTAAGGTCTGCAAAACTCACATTTTCATCAATGTATAAACCTTCTACCTGATGAAAAAAGCAATGCGCCCGCGCACTAATGGTTTCGTTACGGTAGACACGCCCCGGACAAATAACTCTGATAGGCGGCTTTTGGGTTTCCATCACCCTAGCCTGAACACTACTGGTATGTGTGCGTAATAACCAGTCTGGATTTTGTTGGATATAAAACGTGTCCTGCATGTCTCTAGCAGGATGATCTTCTGGTAAATTCATGGCACCAAAATTGTGCCAATCGTCTTCAATTTCTGGACCTTCTGCAACGGCAAAACCTAGTCTTCTAAAAATAGAAACCATTTGTCCGCGCACAATACTTAAAGGATGACGGGTACCTACTTCGGTAGGATCTGCAGGTAATGACCAATCAATACCTGAACTTACCGCATCACTCACGGGAGCAGCAGCACCTTGTAAGGCCTCATAACGAGCTTCAGCAAAAGCTTTAAACTCATTTAAAACCTGACCAAATTCTTTGCGCTGATCGGGGGGTACGTTTTTCATTTCACCCAGCACCGACTTAACTAAACCCTTGGTTACCAGGTACTTAATACGAAAAGCCTCAACCGCATCGGGGGTTGCAGCTTCAAAAGCAGCCATTTCAGACTTGTAGGCCTCAATTTGTTGCAGAATCTGTTCCATTTCCCAAAGATAAACAGCCGGAGCCACTGATTAAAAAATGATTTAAAGCCACTATTTCTTACATTTGCCCTATCCTACGTAATAATTACACAACCATTACAGGTTTAGTAGGGCTTACAATTTTTTACTTTACACCAAGATTTACATGGACTACAATACTGGAAGAAACTATTTAGGAATGAAAGAATATGGCCGTCACGTACAAAGGATGGTTGAATATTTACTAACCATTGAGGATAGGGCAAAACGTCAGCAACAAGCACAAGGCGTTATTGAACTCATGGGATTTTTAAATCCGCATTTAAAAAATGTAGAAGATTTTAAACATAAATTATGGGATCACTTATTTTTTATTAGTGATTTTAAATTAGACGTTGATAGCCCGTATCCGATTCCACAAAAAGAAACCTACAAATTAAAACCAGATCCTCTTCCTTATCCTAAGCGTCATCCAAAATATGCGCACTTAGGAAAAAATTTAGAGGTGGTAATTAATAAAGCACTCGCACAAGAAGACCCAGAAAAAAAGGCTGGCTTCGCACACGCCATTGCTTATTATATGAAACTTGCTTACAGCAACTGGCACAAAGAACTTGTGCATGATGATGCGATTAGAAGTGAATTAGATACCATCACAGGTGGTGAATTAGAATTTAGCAACACACCATATATTAAACACCGCAATCAAAATTTTGAAAGAGATGATTACGGTAGCGGCGGCCGAAACAATGGTGGTCGTTGGCAGCAAAATTTTGGTAGCAGAAATAACCGCAACAACAATAACAACAGGGGTCGCAGCAGTGGCGGTGGTGGCAATAGACCTGGCGGCGGCGGACAAGGTAATGGACAAGGCGGTCGCGACAACCGCAGTGGTGGTGGGTTTAAAAAACGCTACTAGTTTTATTTCCAATTACAAATAGTAAAAACAATTTTGCTGTAGCTTTCTTTTTCATAAAGAACGCCAATACGCTTTACATCTAATGCTACGAGATCGGAATAAGCGGCGTAATCTCCTTTGTAATTTTCTGGTGCTTTAGCAATTACAATCGCTTTATTTTTTGTGGAGTTACTTGTCCAAGTTTTTCCTTCGTCATAACTAATGCGAAGCGTAAGGTTGTCTCGTTTTTTTGCATCTGCTGCATTGCAAAATGCAAGTATTGTTTTCCCTTTTTTATGCCCAATTTCTAGTATCGATCCTTCGCAAACTGGATCTATTAAACTGGTGTCAAAATAATTTTCTTGCCAACTTGCACCACCATCATTACTAAAAGAAACATGCCTGAGTTTAATATTGCCCGATTGATTGCGTGCATTTAAAATTAGCCGTCCATTACTTAATGTTGCAGCAGTTGCCTCATTACTACCGGGTAAAATAATGGGTGCCGAAATAGAAAAGCTTTGGCCATGATTGTCTGTATAAAAACCGTGTGCTTGGTAGTCTTCAGAATTTTTTTGAGGAGGACCTGAAGAGTGGTTAGCAGCCACATACATGCGCCCTTTATATATACCAGCAGTAAACTGTGTGGCATGGCCCGGTGTATTGGCATAGGTACGCCAGTCTTCGGTAAAGCGGTAAGCCTCATTAATGCCCGGCTGATTAGGGCGGTGCACCTGCGCCGTAATATTAATAGGACTAGACCAAGTATCGCCACCATCTTCTGATGTTACATACCAAACTTCGCGAATACCCTTCCCCATACGCATAGAATATTCGTCGTGATTACCTGTATTGTAAAATAAAAAAACACGACCCTTAGGGTAACGAGGGTCCGTTACGTCTACAACGGGTGCTGGATTACCTGCTTGTAAATTATTATAATCGATAACGGTTGATAGTGCAGACCAGGTAGCGCCACCATCGGTACTTTTTTTAATTACAATATTGATATCACCAAAATCTCCATCCCCATTTACACGCCCCTCGCAAAATGCCAATAAATTTTTATTAGGAAGCCTTACAACTGCTGGTATGCGGTAGGTTTTATGACCTTCGGTACCCGACTCAAACACAGTGCTAACGGTAGTTTGCGCGTTTGTCATCTGAACAGCAGTGATCAAAACAAAAAGGATACAAACTCTTTTACAAAACATGCCTATTATTTATTGTGTTATAAATGTAAGACAACGCACTTACATTTACAGCATGGAAAAAATGAATCCGCTTTCTGAAATTATTTTATCGAGAAGGTCAAGTAAGCCTTCTACGTTTAATGGCAAAAAAATAGAGGACCCAATGATAACAGATTTACTTAACCTCGCACACTGGGCGCCTACACATGGCAGAACAGAACCATGGCGTTTTAACGTATATGCAGGTAATGGTGTTGTAACATTTTGCGAAGCCCACGCGGCGCTCTACAAAACAAACACAGCCCCCGAAGTATTTACCACTGCTAAATTCGAAAACCTGCAACAATTGGGGAGCCAAACTTCCCATATTATAGGCGTGTACATGCAAAGGCAAGTGCCCGCAAAAATACCTTTCGTAGAAGAAATCGCGGCTACCGCCGCGGCCATGCAAAACATCTTACTTGGCGCCGAAGCCCTTGGTATCAGTGCGCTTTGGAGCACCGGCGGTATGACGCACCATCCCGCACTCAAAAGTTTTTGGGGCCTCGCAGAAGATGATGTGGTAATGGGGCTATTGTACCTAGGCTACTCCGATGCACCAAAAGCAGAAGGCAAAAGAAATGGCACCGCAGCAGAAAAGACGAGTTGGATAATTTAGGTCGGATCAGATAGCATTATTATTAAAAAGCGTTTCTTTGTAATCATGGAAAAAGGTTTGCAAAAATTAATTATCCTTACCGCGCCTTCCGGCGCGGGTAAGACATCCATTACAAGGTATTTATTAGATAAATATCCGGCACTTTCTTTTTCTATTTCGGCAGCTACCAGAGCGCCCCGTGGACAAGAAGTAAACGGTATCGATTATCATTTTATGAGTGTCGACGACTTCAAACAAAAAATTAATGAAGCCGCTTTTATAGAATGGGAAATGGTCTACGAAGGAAGTTACTATGGGACTTTAAAATCGGAACTGGACCGCATTTGGGGTCTTGGAAAAATCCCGATGCTGGATATTGATGTACAAGGCGCCGTGCACGTGCAGCAAGATTTTGCGCATAATAGTTTATCCCTTTTTATTGTACCGCCAAGTATCGAAGCCCTTCAAAAAAGATTATCTTTAAGAGGCACAGAAACGCCAGAAAGTTTAGCCACAAGACTTAACAAAGCGAGTTACGAAATTTCATTTAGCCATCAGTTTAACCACTGTGTTGTTAATGATGATTTAGCTACTGCCTGTGCAGAAACAGAAGCACTCATTACCCAGTTTTTAGGCTGGAAATAAAATAGTACGTATGCCATTTAAAAATAGAACAGTACTCATTACGGGTGCCACGAGGGGTATTGGAAAAGCCATTGCTATTAAGCTTGCAAAAGAAGGCGCTAATATTATTATTGCTGCAAAAAGTGTTACCGAAGATCCAAGACTTGGAGGTACCATTTATACGGCTGCTGCCGAGGTAGAAGCTGCTGGTGGCAAGTGTTTGGCGGTACAAGTAGATATTAGATTTGAAGATCAAATAGAAGCCGCTATTGCAAAAGCCGCGGAAACATTTGGCGGCATCGATGTTGTGATTAACAACGCATCTGCTATTCAATTAACAGGAACCGAACAAACAGAAAGTAAAAAGTTTGACCTCATACACAGCATTAATGTGCGCGGAACTTTTTTAGTAGTGAAACATGCTTTGCCTTATTTAAAAAAAGGAAACAATCCGCACATACTTACCCTTTCGCCACCCATTAACATGGACCCAAGGTGGTTAGGGCCGCACGTAGCATATACCATTAGCAAGTATAACATGAGTATGCTTGCGATAGGTTGGGCACAAGAATTCAAAAAAGACGGTATTGCATCCAATGCCATTTGGCCAAGGACCACTATTGACACTGCTGCTGTTCGCAATTTACTAGGCGGTCAGGCGCTTGCCAACATGAGCCGTACCACAGATATTATAGCCGACGCGGCGTTTTATATTTTAAAGCAAAAAGCAACGGATTGCACAGGTAATACCTTTACCGACGAAGAAGTACTTGCCAAAGAAGGCATCACCAATTTAGACCACTACGCCGTAGTGCCTGGAGGGCAATTATTCAACGACCTCTTTGTATAAAGCTATCTAGCTGTTTTTAGTTGGCTGGATTTTCGGGGCGCATTTGAGGGAACAACAACACATCCTGAATAGAAGGTTGGTTGGTCATCATCATGCACAAACGGTCTATCCCAATACCAATGCCTGCAGTAGGTGGCATACCATACTCGAGTGCACGTAAAAAGTCGTGGTCAATAAACATGGCTTCATCATCACCACGCTCCATCAATTTCATTTGTTCTTCAAAACGTTCGCGCTGATCGATAGGGTCGTTTAATTCAGAATAAGCGTTGGCAATTTCCTTACCATTTACCATGAGCTCAAAACGCTCTACAAGTCCGGGCTTAGATCGGTGCTTCTTGGTTAAAGGACTCATTTCTACGGGATAGTCAATAATAAATGTTGGTTGAATAAAAGTGTGTTCCGATGTAGCACCAAAAAGCTCATCAATGAGCTTGCCTTTTCCAATATTCGTAGGCACATCAATATGCAATTGTTTGCATACGCCTCGTAATCCTTCTTCATCTAAACCGCTCACATCAATGCCTGTATTTTCTTTAATGGCATCATGGATGCTAATGCGCTTAAATGGCGCTTTAAAGTCAATGGTTTTATCGCCTACTGTTACAACAGTGGTTCCATGTAAAGCCAACGCAATTTTTTCAAATAATTGCTCGGTGGTTTCCATCATCCAGAAATAATCTTTGTACGCTGTGTACCATTCTAGTACCGTAAATTCTGGATTGTGGGTTCTATCCATCCCCTCATTTCTAAAGTTTCTACTAAACTCATATACCCAATCAAATCCACCTACAATCAATCTTTTTAAATATAGCTCATTGGCAATACGCAAATAAAAAGGCGTGTCTAGCGCATTGTGGTGCGTTGCAAATGGACGCGCTGCGGCACCACCCGGAATGGCCTGTAACACAGGCGTATCAACCTCTAACGCACCTTGTGCATTTAAAAATTCACGAATGGTATTAATCAGTTTCGTTCTTTTTACAAACGTATCTTTTACATCGGGATTGATAATTAAATCGGCGTAACGTTGACGGTATCTAAACTCCGGATCTGTTACTGCATCAAATACATTACCCTCATCATCACGTTTAACAACCGGCAATGGTTTTAAAGATTTTGTAAGTAGGGTTAAGCTATCGGCGTGAATAGACGTTTCGCCGGTTTTGGTAATAAACGCATAACCAGTTACCCCAATAATGTCGCCTAAATCTAAACCATGCTTTACAACATTGTCCCAAAAACTAAAGTCTTCGCCTGGACAAATATTATCTCTTTTTACATAGAGTTGAATAATGCCTTTGGTGTCCTGAATTTTTATAAAAAATACTTTGCCCTTATCGTTGATACTCATGATACGTCCAGCCACACAAACAGCTGCAAAATTAGCCGCGGTTTCTTCGTTAAACCCTTCTTTGATAGCTACAGAGTAATGCGTTACAGGATAGAGCGCCGCAGGAAATGCATCCACACCTGCGCTTTGCATCGCTTGCAATTTTTCTCTACGAATGATTTCTTGTTCACTTAAATGTGGCTGACTCATATTTTATAAGAATTTAATTGCGCAGTAGATTTCTTATTAGCAAATCTAATATTGCGCACTGCAAAATTAAGACATGCGGCTCGATTCCCAAAAAGAACTAAAGCGCAGCTTTATTATAGTATCTGATACATGATTTCTTTCTGGCCCATTTCAATGATGTCGCCCGGCTGCATGCCCGCAATGGAAAGCTTTCCAATGCTATAACGTATAAGCCTTAGGGTAGGAAAGCCAACCGCAGCAGTCATTTTACGCACTTGTCTATTTTTTCCTTCGGTTAAAGACAAATGAATCCAAGGCGCCGGAATTTCTTTTCTAAATCTGATAGGTGGATTTCTGGGAGGGACCACAGGATCTATTTCAAAAATAGCTGCTCTTGCAGGTTTGGTGAGATACGGTTTTCCATCTACCTGAATGGTTACGCCTGCCTCTAATTGCCCAACCGCTTCTTTGGTAATAGCGCCATCCACTTGTGCATAATAAGTACGCTGATGCGCAAAATTTGGATACAATAATTTATGATTTAAAGAAGTATCGTTGGTTAAAATAAGTAGGCCTTCACTATCTGCATCAAGCCTACCAACAGGATACACATCCTTTGGTACATCAAAGTAATTGGCAAGTGTTTCTTTGTTTTCGATGGGCGAAAACTGAGAAGCAACGAGGTAGGGTTTGTAAATAATAAAGTACTGATTCATGTATAAAACAAAAGTCTCGCAGAAGCGAGACTTTATATATGGATGGGTTAGTAAGTACAGGGAAATAAATTTCCCTACCACAATATTAAAAATACTTTTAGATGATTCAATATTATTTGTAAACAATTTTATTAACATTTTAGAATCAAATGGGTATAGTGTCAAAATGCAGCGTGTAAAATGGAGTTGAGCACTTAATGCGTATGCACATGGAGTATTACCTTTACAACAATCAAACGGTTAAGTATGAAGTTTCCAAGTCCTGTTTTAGTGAGTCGTATTGCGGAATTAATAGGTGCTTCCGTAATTGGTGATGCACATGCAAATGTGGAAGGCATCAATGAAATTCATGTAGTGGAACCCGGAGATTTGGTTTTTGTAGATCATCCAAAATATTATGATACTTGTCTCAATAGTGCAGCCAGTTTTATCATCATCAACACAGCAGATGTTACCGTTCCAGAAGGAAAAACAATACTCGTTACCAACGATCCATTTGAATCTTACCTGACCATTGTACATCATTTTAATCCGGTACTAAAAACCACAGAATCTATAGCAGCAAACGCTTTTGTGGGAGAAGGCACCTATATTATGCCGCAGGTTTTTATTGGTAATCATGTACACATTGGAAAAAATTGCAGAATTTATCCGGGTGTTTGCATTTTAAATCATACGGTAATTGGAGACAATGTTGTTATTCAAGCAGGCACCATTATTGGTAGTGACGCATTTTATTACAACACCAAAAAAAATAGAGACCAGTGGTTTAAAAGAATGGAAAGTTGTGGATCTGTAATACTTGAAGATGGGGTAGAAATTGGAGCTAACTGTACCATTGATAGAGGCGTAACTGCGATCACTAAAATTGGAGCAGGTACAAAAATTGACAACCAGGTACATATTGGACACGACACCATCATTGGAAAAAATTGTTTGCTAGCAGCACAAGTAGGGATTGCTGGAGGTACTATTTTAGAAGACGGCGTAACCCTATGGGGACAGGTAGGTGTGAATAAAACAATTCGAATTGGAGCCGGCGCCGTGGTTTTAGGTCAGGCAGGCGTTACCAACAATTTAGAGGGCGGTAAAACATATATGGGCTTTCCTGCAACAGAGGCTTCTGCCAAAAGACGCGAACTGGTATGGATTAAAAGAATCCCTGAACTCTGGAAAAAAGTGATGGACTAAAGTTACTTGACAACCTATACAACTATCCCTTTAAATTATATTTTACCCTTAGCTCCTCTGCCACTCTAACAATCGTATCCTCTAAAGGTGTGTACGAAAAATCAGACAAGGCTTTTAGTAGTTTACTATTGTCAAAATATACAGAAGCCTGAGCGGTTAATGTGGTTTCTTTGGTTAATAGCGAAGAACTGCCGGTAAAAAAGGCTTTTACCGCTTCGATCCTCCAAACAATGGCAGCTAATAGTGGTGTTACTTTTTTATATGGACGCGGCACTTTAAATGCATCGGCAATTAAATTAAAGATGGTACGGTAAGGCGTATTATGGCCACTAATAATGTACCGCTGTGCCGAAATATTGCTATTCATGAGCTGGGTCATAGCATTTGACACGTCTTTTACATCTACAAAGCCACTCACTCCGGTTGTATACCAAGGAAAGCGGTCATACGCCGATTTAAATATCCCTGAAGAACCTGCATTCCAATCACCGTTGCCTAATATAATAACCGGATTTACAATCACTGCATCTAAGCCTTCGCCAATACCTCTCCACACTTCCATTTCTGCTAGGTATTTTGTTTTACCGTATTCACTATTACTTGTTTTTTCGGACCAGTTCATGGTTTCATTGATAGACCCTTCTTCTCGTATTCTACCTAGTGCGGCCACAGAACTTACAAATAATAATTTTTTGACCCCTGCATCAATACAAGCATTTACAACGTTTGCTGTGCCCTCTACATTGGTGGCATGCATTTTTTGTTTTTGTTTGGGATCAAATGAAACAATGGCGGCGCAGTGGTACACTTGTTCCACACCCTTAAGTGCTTCTTCCAACACCACAACGTCTAACACGTCACCTTCAATCCACTCAATTTCATCTGAAAATTTAATAGTAGGAATTTGCTTTCGGTACAGTGCACGAATTTGAAGTGGCGCTGGTCCATTGTGTTTTTCAAATAACGTTTCTATTAAAGAAGATCCGAGTAAACCACTTGCGCCTGTAATAAAAATCATATCAAAAATTAAGATGAAGCATTACAAAAATTACAAATACCGCTTACCACCATATCAATTTGCGAAGCAACAAAATTTTGAGGCATCGCAATACTTGGCACTACAACTTGTTCTAAACAATAGGTTTTATTACAGTTGTCACATATGAAGTGTACATGGTTATCGTGGTGATGTCCAGCACTACAACTGTCTTTGCAAAGTGCATATAAAACAGCATTGTCTGGAGTTGGAATCGTATGTATAATCCCTTTGTCTACAAAGGTTTGAAGGGTTCTGTAAATGGTAACGCGGTCAAATTCATCACCTACGTGAAGTTCAATATCTGCGTGTGCTAATGCAGAATTTTCTTGAAAAAAACTTTCAAGGATTTTTTTTCTACTGTCGGTCACGCTTAAGCTACTGCGTTTTAATAGATCAATTATTTTTTGTTCCAAGTGTATGTTATTGTGGGTTGTTGGTAAAAACTCCGTTTACAAATGTACCCGAAATACTTTCAGCCAATAGTTTCTTAATGTCTATTTGAAGTTGCTGTAAATCGGTTTGTTTGAGGGCATCATATACCTGCCCGCGCACTTTTCCATTACGGTCTACAAGTGCAAAAAACTGCGTATGAATAAATTGATCTTCAATTTTTTCTACATTATTTTTTGGATCATCCAGTAAATATGAACTTCTGGCCATTTGATACAAACTATCTTTTCTTCCAGTTAATAGTATCCATTTTTTGGCATCTATTTTTAAAGAGTCGGCATAGATTTTAAGACGTGCAACAGAATCGGTACCGGGGTTACAAGTATGTGCCACAATTAAAAAATCGGGATTTGATTTGTTGGCTTCATAGATTGCGCGCATACTTTCATGCATGCGAGGACATATACCTTTACATGTTGTAAAAAAGTATTGAACAACCGTTACTTTTCCTTTTAAATCTTGATTGGTAAATGATTTGCCACTTTGCGTAGTAAACATAAAAGGCTTCACATAACTAAGGGTGGCTAGCTTTGGCTTCCAGTTATCTGTACCGCGAAACAAGAAATAATAAAACCCTGCCAATAGAAGGGTAAAAAACACCAAGTAAACTGCTAGCTTCCTGCTCATAGTATAAGAATAGGATACAAAGTTACACCGCAAGCCTTACTCAGTCCATAAAATTTAGGTTTTGCAACTATGTTGCAATAGATTATCTTTGTAGCCATGAAGTTCAAAATCAACTGGGACGCTTTTGGCATTGCAACATCGGTGGCCTGTGCCATTCATTGTGCCGTATTGCCCCTTGTTTTGAGCAGTTTACCCCTTTTTGGCATCAATATCATTGAAAATCAAGGCTTTGAGCTTCTTATGATTGGCCTTGCTTTTGTTGTAGGGGTATATTCATTGTACCATGGTCGAAAAAAACACCACCATAGTTACACCCCACTACTCATATTTACTTTAGGGATTGTACTCATGGTTGTAAAATCAATATCACAATCACACGCCCTTTGGCTATTAATACCAGCAGTAGCAGCTGTCATTGCAGCACACTTCTTAAATTATACATTGTGTAGGGACCACAACCATGCACATGCCGATGATTGCAATCATTAATTAGAAACCGAGTAACTAACGCTACCGTCTTTCTCATCTTTTAATTGAACGCCTAGTGCCATCAGTTGGTTTCTGATTTTATCTGAAGTGACAAAATCTTTACTTGCCTTGGCCTGACTGCGCACTTCGATGAGTAATTGCAAAACGCCATCTAAAACAGCAGTATTTGCAGCTGATGGCGCAACAAGGCCAAAAATATCTTCGAGATATACTTTCAACGACTGTTGAAGTGTAGTAATCGTAATCGTAGACAATGCTGTTACAGGGGTATGCTTGTCTTTGATGCCATTGATGATGGGCACCAACTCAAACATGTTTGCAAGTATTTTAGGGGTACTAAAATCGTCACTCATGAAAACACCAAACGCCTGCACTAAATCATTTATTTTTTTATCTAACTCAACATCCGTAGGGGTTGATTGTGTATCCGAAACTTGTAGTTTAGATAACCACTCATATGCTTCCCATAAACGCTTCGCCGCTTTTTCTGCTGCAATAAGTGCTTCGTTACTAAAATCGAGTGTACCTCTGTAATGACTTTGTAAAATAAAAAAGCGAACCGTATTTGGCGCGTAAGCTTGTTCTAAAATAGGATGTGTTCCAGCAAAAAGTTCGGAGAGTTTAATAACGTTGTTATAACTCTTTCCCATTTTTTTACTGTTGATGGTAATCATATTATTGTGCAGCCAATAATTTGCAGGCGCTACATGATTACAAACGGTACTCTGTGCAATTTCACATTCGTGGTGCGGAAATTGTAAGTCCATACCGCCACCGTGTATATCAAATTTTTTACCTAAATATTTTGAGCTCATGGCAGAACACTCGATATGCCAACCCGGGAAACCCTCTCCCCATGGGCTTTGCCAGCGCATAATATGTTCTGGAGGGGCTTTTTTCCATAACGCAAAATCAGACCTGTTGCGCTTTTCTTCTTGGTTGTCAAGCTCGCGCGTTGTGTCAAGTTGATCTTCTAGGTTTCTTCCACTTAATATGCCATAGGGCTGTCCCTTTTTAGAAAAATCAGTATTGTATTTTTCAACATCAAAATAAACAGAACCATTTGCTTCATAGGCATAACCATCAGCAATGATTTGTTTGATCATTTCTATTTGCTCTACAATATGACCCGTGGCAGTAGGTTCAATACTAGGTGGTAAATTATTAAACTGCTGCATCGCCCAATGAAACATATTGGTGTATTTTTGCACCAGCTCCATCGGTTCTAATTTTTCGAGCGTTGCTTTTGTTGCAATTTTATCTTCTGCTTCTCTTCCTTCTTCTTCAAAGTGTCCAGCATCCGTAATATTTCTTACATAACGCACTTTATATCCAAGGTGCTGTAAATAACGAAATACAACATCAAAAGTGATGAAGGGTCTAGCATGTCCTAAATGGCTTTCCCCAGAAACAGTTGGACCACACACATACATGCCCACATAAGGCGCATTAATGGGCGTAAATACTTCTTTTTGACGCGTTAACGAGTTGTATACTTTTAAAGGTTCCATTAGGTCACGAAGGTATTTTATTTTTTTAATTGTACGTCAGAAACCAGCATAACATGGTCACTGAGGCCTTCATCAATCATATCAAATGTAACAATATCAAATGCTGGGCTAGCCAAAATATAATCGATACGAAGTGTTGGGGCCAAGGATATAAAACTTGTGCCAATGCCAAAGCCTTTTTGCAAAAATGCATCGTTCCAATTGTCACGAATAGTGAAATAGGTATAGGAATTTGGCACGTCGTTAAAATCACCACAAATAATGGATGGATGCGGTGATGCATGAATTGCTTTTTGAACCAGCTCTGCTTGTGGGCCCCTGCGTTTAAAAGCCTGTCCCATTTTATTAAAAAGATTCATAGAGGCGTCGATGGTTTTTGCATCCTGCTCTTTAATTTTTTCAATATCTGAATAATCGTTTTGCTTGAACTTAAACGACTGAAGGTGCGTATTAAATATTCGGATGGTATCAGTTCCTTTTAAAATGTCTACATAAATAAGACTTTCAGCTACCGGAAATTTAATTTTACCAGAGTCTATAATTTGATATTTAGAAAATATAATACACCCCGATTGGTAGGCTCCATCATTTCTTGTATAGTCTTTAGAGAAGTAAAAATATTTGTAGCGCTTTTTAAATAAGCCAATATTATTTGCTTGCACCCCACCAGATTCGGAACTATTAAATTCTTGCAAACAAACAACGTCTGGTTCTAATAGTAAAATACTGGATGCAATGTCTTTTCGGATTTGCTTTTTTACGATTGGCTTTTTTGAAAGACCATTAAAGCTTTGGATATTCCAATCAATAACCCGGATATGATTTTCTCTTTTACGTTCAGACAACATAGGGCCTGGCTTAACTGCCGCAATCACACCAATTTGTTGCCAACCAATACAAAGTACGGCTATAGAAATGAGTGCCAGCTTGGGCTTCACGATTAACCAAAAAATGACGAAGAAAAATAATATGACAATGGCATAAGGAACCGTGAGGCCCGTAAATCCTAAAATCCACCAAGTTGATGTAGGTAAATAGGGCGTTA
Organism: Sediminibacterium sp.; assembly: GCA_040403595.1. Classification (GTDB taxonomy): domain Bacteria; phylum Bacteroidota; class Bacteroidia; order Chitinophagales; family Chitinophagaceae; genus Sediminibacterium. Next base: position 330,265 of record JBBAKI010000001.1, read on the forward strand.
GGCAAGCAAGCAAAAAAACAAACGCAACAAATAAGTTAATGGAAACAATAAGTACTTTGGTAGCCCGCCTAATAAAACTTCCCGCCATGTATTAAAAATAAGAATTAATGACGGGAACAAAAAATTATTCCTGACTTGCAGATTTTAAAAAAGCTTTTTCGTCTTCAGATAAATTTTCGTACCCAACAAGATTCATTTTATCTAAAATTGTATTGAGCCTCGTTTCAGTAGAATCAAAGCCCCTTGTATCAGCTTTTACGATACGGCCATTTTTTGGCGCAAATACATTGTTACCCCAATTATAAAAACGCACCATCCAATTACCTAAATTAATACCGTTATGTAATTGTTTCATATACACAAAGCCAACAAATGCAGCTACCACATGAGAAGCAAGGATAGGTAATTGATTGGCTGCAGCAGAGAAATCAAGTACTACAAATACAAGCGTTACCATCCAAATGGGAAAGCCTCCATTAACGAGTGGGAATAACCTGTATTTAGGGGCCAAAACAGTCGTGGCAACCGCAATACCCATAACCCCTGCTCCCGCACCAAGTAATGGCTGAAAAGGAGATGCAGCTGACGCTATGAGTGACGCCGTACCCAAAAAGGTAATAGCTCCAATGACTCCTGCGTAGATATAAACCGGAATGATATGCTTGTTGCCAGATAAGTCCTGAAAAATGTAGCCAAAACACCAAAGCCAAAGCATGCTGCTAGCAAGTTGCCAAAAACTATACTGACTAAAAAAGTGAATGAGGAGCGTCCAAGGTTTATGCCATACACCAACAAAACTCGCAGGCATGCTAAACCACTCCACTATTTGATGCTGGAACTGATCGATAGGTGCATCGGTTAAGTAGTAAACAATTTTAATAAAATTGATGATCGTAAATATGAGCATGTTTACTGCAAATAAAAAAACAAGCGCATTACTGTCTTCTCCTAAAAGCATTTTTCTATTTGACATAAAACGGTGTTGTGGCATGTATGGGCTTTATACTAGTAAAACGTTTTTTTGTTGGTTTTGTTCCAGGTAATTACAATTATTAATCCTACCAGTGCGCCACCAACATGCGCCCATCTTGCTACATTGTCTCCGGCTGCATTTTGCACTGCACTATACAGTTCAAAGCCAAAATAAATGAGGCCCACCCACTTTGCTTTAACGGGTACAAAAAAGTATAAATAGATATAGGTGTTAGGGAATAAATAAACAAAGGCGGCCAATATCCCAAACACAGCACCACTAGCGCCAAGTGTAGCCGTATTAATGATTTGCTGGTATTTGAATGCAACGGCTTCGTTCATCAAACCTAGTTTTTCTCTGGTTTGAAATTCCTGAATCAGTGGCGTTAACTCGTAACTTAAAAACAACAAATAAATAAGTGCTGCACCGAGTCCGCAAACCAGATAAAAAGTTAGAAAACGAGCGGAACCCCACAAATTTTCTAGCACCGACCCAAACATCCAAAGGGCAAACATGTTACCCAAAATATGGTAAAAATCGCCGTGCATGAATAAGTGTGTAACCAACTGCCATGGCTTAAACAATTCACTTTGCCAAGCATGTAAAGCAAATAAATCTTCTAAGCTAAAATTTGCTGTTGCAGATTCTGGAAATGTGATTTGCGCCAAATAAAATAACCCATTAATGATTAAAAGATTTTTAATGATTACAGGCAAAATTTCAAATCGGCCGGGTCTAAATTCTGTCATACTACTTTTTTAATTTTAACTGCACCACATTTTCGATGTGGAGCGTATGCGGGAACATGTCTACTGGCTGAATTTTAGTGACCTCATATTTTTCATCAAGGAGGGCTAAATCTCTAGCCTGTGTAGCAGGATTACAGCTAACGTATACAATGGTGGGTGCTGCTATTTCTAATAATTTTTTTACGAGTTTATCGTGCATGCCCGCTCTTGGTGGATCTGTAATAACCACGTCTGGCTTACCATGCGTGGCAAAAAAAGCGTCATCTACAATATCAATAACGTCACCGGCAAAAAATGAAGTGTGGTTTAAATTATTGAGTGCCGCATTAATTTTCGCGTCTTCGATGGCGTCTGCTACAACTTCTACACCCACCACTTTTTGAGCGCCTTCACTTAAAAAAATACCAATACTGCCGGTACCGCAATACAAATCATACACCACTTGTGACCCGTCTAGTTCTGCAAATTCGCGCGTAACTTGATAGAGTTTTTCGGCCTGCTTGGTATTGGTTTGAAAAAATGATTTAGGACTAATTTTAAACGAAAAGTTTTCTAGTTTTTCGGTGATACTTCCGTTACCAAAATATGTTTTTGGATCCAGGTCATACAAACTATCATTTCGTTTTGTATTGATAGTGTATAGTAATGTTGTAATGGCCGTAAACGATGCTAGCAATTGATCTAGTAATGCAAGGCGATGTGGCTCATCTTCGTATCCAAACACAACATTGATCATGAGTTCACCAGTTGTTGTGTTACGCACAAACATATTACGCAACCATCCCGTATGCTGCTTTACATCGTAATACGGCAGTTCATGATCAAGTGCATACTTTGCTACCATTTTACGAATGAGGTTGGTAGGTTCTTCTTGCAAATGACAAGTATCTACTTCTACTACTTTATCAAAAAAACCACGCACATGAAAACCAGCGGCGCCAGGCTGATTGGAAAAATCGGCACCTGCTTCCTTTAGAGCTCTAAATTCTTCGGAAGGAATATATTTTTTTGTAGCAAACGTATATTCCATTTTGTTGCGGTACAGCTCCGTTTGACTAGCCCCAATAATGGGGTTGATAGTCGGCAAGTTTACGCGTCCAATTCTGGTTAAATTGTCTGTTACTTGTTGTTGTTTATATACCAGCTGTTTTGCATAGGGAAGCATTTGCCACTGACATCCACCACATACACCAAAATGCGCACAAAATGGTTGTACCCGGTCTTCAGAATACGACCTATATGCCACCACAAAGCCTTCGGCCCAGTCGGCTTTGTTTTTTTTGAGTTGCACATCTACAACATCGCCAGGTACGGCGCCTTCAATAAATACCACTTTCCCGTCTACACGTGCTAGTGCCTTACCTTCGGCAGCATAATTTTCCACCAAAACCTGTTCTAAAATGGGTTGTTTCTTTTGTTTTCTCACTGCATGCAAATATAAGACGCTTTGAGAGGCTGCATGATCTAAATACCTAAATTTGCATAGAATTTAATAGTATGAAGAACTTTTTAGCAAAATCTTATCTTACCATTTTTACAATGCTTTGTTTGAGTAGTGCCCTTAGCGCACAAACCAAACCTGCCGGAAGACGTATTTCCATCCAATTAAAGCCGCTCACAAATTGTAAAGTATATATAGGAAGTTACTATGGTAAAAACCTAGTGTTGGTAGACTCTACCATGCTAGACGCTACGGGACAAGGCGTTTTTAAAGGAGATACTAAATTAACAAGTGGGGTATATTTTGTTGTTACGCCGCAAATCACCAAACAGTTTGAATTTTTAATGGACGATGTCCAACATTTTAATATTGAAGGAGACACGACCGTCAAAGAAAAAGCAACCATTACCGGATCGCGCGATAACGATTTATTTAAAGCATACATTGGTTTTTCTTCTGAAAAAGGACAGCAATTACAAAACATCAGAAACGATTTTAATGCCGCTAAAACAAAGGCCGATTCTACACGCTTAGCAGATGAATATGGCAAGGTAGATAAGATGGTAGAAGGTTACCGAAACGACATCGTAAAAAAATATCCAGGCTCATTACTAGCGATGCTTTTCAGTGCCATGAAACGCCCTGTAGCGCCTGCTGTGCCTATGGTTAAAGGAAAGCCAGATTCTTTGGCACCTTACCGTTTTGTAAAAAATCATTTTTGGGATGACGTACTTTTTAATGATGACAGACTTTTAAGAACGCCCTTTTTTGAATCTAAATTAGACGAGTATTTTAAATACTACGTTTCTGCAGAACCAGACTCTCTAATTGAAGAAGTAAAGTACATGTTACTAATGGCAAAAACAGGAAAAGAAATATATCCTTATTTACTTACCAAGTTTACCAATAAATACATGGCACCTGAATTTATGGGTCAAGATAAAGTGTTTGTATATTTATTTGAAAACTTTTATGCCAAAGGCGATACCGTTATTTTAAACCCTGCATCGCGCAAAACAGTTACCGAAAGAGCCTATAGTTTAATGGCCAATCAACTTGGATTACCCGCGCCAGCACTGGATTTGGTGGACTCCTTAGGGAAAGCCGTTTCGCTATACAATATCCCTTCTACCTATACCATGGTGGTATTTTACGACCCTAATTGTGGGCATTGCAAAGAAGAAATTCCAAGACTCGATTCTTTTTATAGGGCTAAATGGAAGGCCGTTGGCATGACCATGCTAGGGGTCAATATTTACGACGCTGAGCAAGTGGCCTGGAAAAAATTTATAGCAGATAAAAAATTAAAAAACTGGATACATGCCTATCAAACCAAAGCTGCAAAAGATGCAGATGAAAAAGCAGGTAGGGCTAATTATAGGCAGCTCTATGATATTTATAAAACGCCCACCGTTTATTTGCTAGACAAAGACAAACGCATTATCGCCAAACAATTAACGATCGAACAGTTTGATGATATTATTCAGTTCAAGAGTAAAAAAACACCCGTTCAATAATTACGCCAATTCTTTAACAGCATTAAAGATAACCTTTGGTTTTCCGAGGGTGTAATAATGTAATACAGGCACACCAAAAGATTTGAGTTCCTTGCTTTGTTGAATCAACCATTCGGTTCCAACTTGTTCGCAATCGGCATCTGTTTTACATTTATTAATCGCATTAGACAAATCTGTAGGAATGTCTACATGAAATATTCTTGGTAAAACAGAGAGTTGTTTTTTATTGGTGATAGGCTTAAGACCTGGTATGATAGGAACGTTAATACCCATATCCCTACAGGCTTTCACAAAATCATAAAATTTTTGATTGTCAAAAAACATTTGTGTCATGATGTAGCTAGCGCCTTCATCCACTTTGTTTTTTAAATGCTTTAAATCAATTTCTAAATTGGGTGCTTCGAAATGTTTTTCTGGATATCCAGCAACCCCCATACAAAATTTAGTTTGTCCGCCGTTTTTAATGTCTTCATCTAAGTACACACCATTGTTCATGTTGTTTACTTGTCTAAGTAAATCAATCGCAAAATGATTACCATCTTTTTCTGGCTCAAAGGAAGATTCATTTTTTGCAGCATCGCCACGCAACACAAGTGCATTGTCTATTCCTAAAAAGTCTAAATCAATAAGCGCGTCTTCGGTTTCTCTTTTTGTAAATCCACCACAAATAATGTGCGGAATAGCATCTACTTGGTAATGGTTCATGATAGCCGCACAAATACCAACCGTACCTGGGCGTTTACGCACGTCTACTTTTTCAAAAGTGCCGTCGAGTTTTTTCTTGAACATGGTTTCACTACGGTGGTAGGTTACATTAATCCAAGATGGTTTAAACTCCATCAAAGGGTCTAAATGCTCATATAAAGTATTGATGGTTTTACCTTTTAGCGGAGGTAACACTTCAAAAGAAATAAGGGTGTCTTTTGCCTGCTGTAAATGATCCGTTACTTTCATGATTGCTGCTTTGTGAGGGGGCAAATATTAAAATTGATGCAATATACAGCCAAAATGGCTTTATAAAAAGGGCTTTGGACCTCAAAACCTGATACAGAACAGGGTTAGAAGCCCTATTTTTGTAGAAAGCAACTATTTTGAACGGAATCATACATACGAGCGCACTACAAAAGAGTTACAAGGGAAGAACCGTTGTAAACAACGTGAGCATTACAGTAAAACAAGGTGAGATTGTGGGTTTACTCGGCCCCAATGGTGCTGGTAAAACAACAACATTTTACATGGTGGTTGGCCTTATTAAGCCGGATGAAGGCACTGTGTTTTTGAATGAAGAAGATATTACTAAGCTACCCATGTACAAAAGAGCTCAAATGGGTATTGGCTATTTACCACAAGAGGCCAGTGTTTTTAGAAGCCTCAGTGTAGAAGATAATATTTTGGCGGTACTCGAAATGACTACCCTTTCTAAAGAAGAACGTTTATTAAAATTAGAATCTTTACTCGACGAATTTAATTTACAACTCGTTCGAAAAAATAATGGAGATAGTTTAAGTGGAGGAGAAAGAAGAAGAACAGAAATCGCCAGGGCTTTAGCAGTTGATCCAAAATTTATTTTATTAGACGAACCATTTGCAGGCGTTGACCCCATTGCAGTAGAAGATATACAAATGGTGGTTGCAAAATTAAAAACAAAAAATATTGGAATTTTAATTACAGACCATAATGTAAATGAAACCTTATCCATTTGTGATAGAGCCTTCCTTTTAATTGAAGGAAAAATATTTAAACACGGAACTGCCGAAGAATTAGCAGACGACGAAGACGTACGCCGTTTGTATTTAGGTACCAATTTTACACTGCGTAGAAAAGATTGGATTATTGACATGGGAAAAGAAGCCAAGCTTTAATTCACATGAAATTTTTAAGTCCTGCCATATCACGACTTGCCCTTTTGAGAATTGCGCACATTGAAAGATGGGTCGCCAATCCTATTGCAACACAAAGAGAAGTCTTACAAGATTTAGTAACACACGGACAGTGCACTTCCTTTGGTAGAAAATATGGTTTCAACGAATTATTTAATATTCGAAAATTTAAAGAAGCCGTTCCCATTAGTGAATACGAAAATCTGAAACCCTTTATTGATAGGCTTTTCGAGGGAGAAGACCAACTTCTTTGGAATACACCCGTACACTGGTTTGCAAAAAGCAGCGGTACTACTTCAGACAAAAGTAAATTCATTCCAATCACCGAAGAAAGTTTAGAAGATTGTCATTACCAGGCTGCTAAAGATGTACTAGCACTCTATTATAAATTTAATAATGACAGTGATTTACTTACGGGCAAAGGACTTGTAATTGGGGGTAGCCATCAAATTAGTAAAATCAACGAAGAAATTAGTGTGGGTGATTTGAGTGCCGTACTACTTCAAAATACACCCGTGTGGGCAAATTGGATTCGTACACCCGAATTATCCATTGCACTTATGGATGAGTGGGAATCAAAGATTGAACAATTAGCGCAGTCTACCATCGAAGAAAATGTAACGTCTATTTCTGGCGTTCCTACTTGGGCACTTTTACTCATCAAAAGAATTTTAGAAATTACAGGCAAAGAAACTTTAAAAGAAGTTTGGCCTAGTTTAGAATTATACATTCATGGTGGTGTTTCATTTACACCCTATAGAGATCAGTTTAAAAAATTAATTGGACCAGGTTGTACCTATCTAGAAATGTACAATGCATCGGAAGGTTTTTTTGCAGCGCAAGATGATCCAAGTGTTGAAGGCATGCTATTATTTTTAGATCATGGAATTTTTTATGAGTTCATGCCCACCGAAGAATATGGCAAAGAAAAACCACGCACCATTGGACTTGACAAAGTAGAACTTGATAAAAACTATGCACTAGTCATTAGTACCAATGGTGGACTATGGCGTTATTTGGTGGGCGATACGGTTAAATTTACAAGTCTAGCCCCTTATCGAATTATCGTTACTGGTCGTCTCAAACAATATATCAATGCATTTGGTGAAGAAGTGATGGTGGACAATACGGATAAAGCCATTGCAGCAGCAGCGGCTATTACAGGACTTGTAGTAAAAGATTATACGGCTGCGCCTATTTATTTTGGGGATCAAAATCAGGGCGCACACGAATGGCTCATCGAATTTGAAAACACCCCAGAAAGTCTTACTGCATTTACCCTAGCGCTAGACCAGCATTTAAAAAATGTAAATAGTGATTATGAAGCCAAGCGCTACAAAGACATTGCACTGAGCCTACCAAAAATAACTGCAATGCCAAAAGGTTTATTTAATACATGGCTCAAAAATAAGGGAAAACTAGGTGGGCAGCATAAAGTACCAAGACTTAGCAATGACAGGCAATACATCGATGAATTATTGTTGCTTTTACAACAATATGCAAAACCAAAATTCGTTTAAACTATCATAAATAATGGATATGAAATTACTAGCAGGCAAAGTATCAATTGTAACAGGAGCTGCCCGTGGCATTGGCGCGGCTATTGCACTAAAATTAGCTGAACAAGGAAGTCACATTGCATTTACCTATGTTAGCAGTGGTAGTGCCGAAAAAGCAAATGCACTAGTAAGTCAAATTGAAGCCCTAGGCGTTAAAGCAAAAGCATACCAAAGTAATGCGGCTGTTTTTGAGGAGTGTGAAGCATTTGTAAATGATGTTGTGGCCAGTTTTGGTACCGTTGATATTTGCGTGAACAATGCAGGTATTTCCAAAGATAATTTACTGCTTCGCATGAACACAGAACAGTGGGATGAAGTGATGGACACCAACTTAAAGAGTGTTTTTAACATGACCAAGCAGGTGATTAGACCCATGATGAAAGCCAAATCTGGAAGCATTATTAATATGAGTTCTATCATTGGTATTAGAGGTAATGCGGGTCAAAGTAGTTATGCTGCTAGTAAGGCGGGTATCATTGGATTTACAAAATCTGTGGCCCTAGAACTTGGAAGTAGAAATATAAGATGCAATGCCATCGCCCCAGGCTTTGTTGAAACAGATATGACCCACTATTTAAAAGAAGGAGAAGCTGCTACCGCATTTTTAAGTAAAATACCCCTAGGCAGGTTTGGTAAGGCAGAAGAAATTGCCAATACCACACTATTTTTAGCAAGCGATATGAGTTCTTACGTTACCGGACAAGTGATTAGTGCTTGTGGTGGATTAAATATCTAAGAAGCGATTGTCATAAGGCTGTCATTTAATAAAACTAAGCATGTTAAAACTTTTAACAAATAGAGTGTTGTAATTTCCGATTTCTATATTTGCACCCAGTTATGAAACGCAATTTTTTAAATATCTTTTTGATCTTGGTTTTATTAATCCAGGTGCTGCCCGTTAAGCAAATGGGCGAGCTTCTTTTTAATAACCAACTAAATGAAGAGATTAATTGCTCTGATATTGGATGCAAAGAAATGGGTAAATCGAGTGACACTACTTTAGATTTTGAAGTGGGTTTTTATAACCAATTTACACAAATTACAGTCACTACTCCTAGTAATTTTACCGATTTTCAGGATAGTATACCTGCACATCACATATTTGAAGTGCCTGTGCCGCCGCCCAATTGTTAACTGCTTATAACGGTTCAAACAATTTAATCTTAACGGCATTTATCAAATTTTCATGAAAAAATATTATACGCATATAGGTGCAAACCTATCTGCATCCATTGTTGTGCTGCTTGTAGCACTGCCACTTTGTTTAGGTATTGCACTTGCTTCTGGAGCTCCATTATTTTCGGGTATCATTGCCGGCGTAGTGGGTGGCGTTGTGGTAGGGCTATTGAGCGGCGCTCAACTGAGTGTTTCTGGACCAGCAGCAGGCTTAACTGTCATTGTAGCAACAGCGATTTTAAAATTGCAGGTATACGAAGCTTTCTTACTTGCAGTAGTCATTGCTGGCATTCTGCAAGTTGTTTTTGGATATATAAAAGCAGGTGTTATTGGTGATTACATTCCAAACTCCGTTATCAAAGGAATGCTAGCGGCCATTGGTATTATTTTAATCATGAAGCAGTTTCCACACCTTATTGGTTACGATGCAGATTTTGAAGGCGATGAAACCTTTACTCAACCTGATCAAAATAATACATTGTCTGCTATTTATGCTGCACTGAATACCATTACACCAACTGCTGTAATCATTGGTATCAGTTCCATAGTAATACTTATGATTTGGGAAAAGCCATGGATCAAAAAAAACAGTTTACTACAATTTGTACCCGGTCCTTTGGTGGTGGTTTTATTAGCTGTTTTAACCAACGGGCTACTAGGCACAAAAACAGGATTAGGCAGTTTAGAAACAAAACATTTGGTATCGCTTCCTGTTGCAAATTCTGGCGCTGAATTTATTTCCTTTTTTACACTGCCTAATTTTAGTTTTATAGACAACCCACAAGTATGGATATCGGCTGTAACGCTTGCTATTGTTGCCTCTTTAGAAACATTGCTCGGTATAGAAGCAGTCGATAAATTAGACCCATTAAAAAGAGTAACACCACCCAATAGAGAACTAAAAGCACAAGGTGTTGGCAATATTATTTCTGGATTACTAGGAGGGCTTCCACTCACATCTGTTATTGTAAGAAGTTCTGCGAACGTAAGTGCCGGAGGAAAAACGAAACAATCAACTATTATTCATGGACTATTATTATTACTATGTGCTGCGCTTATTCCTGGTTTATTAAATAAAATTCCGTTAAGCGCACTCGCCGCAATTTTAATATTTACGGGTTACAAACTTGCAAAAATCACTTTATTTAAAGAGTTTTACCAAAAAGGATTCAACCAGTTTGTACCATTTTGTGCAACGATTATTGCCATACTTTTTACAGACTTATTAATTGGTATTTCAATTGGTATTGCTGTAAGTTTAGTATTCATTATCAGAAGCAATTTTAAAACAGCCGTATTGGTGGTAAATGACAATGACAACTACCTTATCCGTTTTAGAAAAGACGTGTCATTCTTAAATAAGCCCATCATTAAAAATGAGTTAGAACAGCTTCCGCAAAATGCTAATTTGGTGATAAATGTGGCTAGGGCCGAATACATTGATAAAGACGTAATAGATGAGGTAAATGGCTTTTTGTGCCACGCCCATCTAAAAAATATTAAAGTTGCACTTAAAACCAATCCAAGTAATGCCTTACATGGCTTATTTTTGAACCAACAAATCATCAACTAATGAAAGTTTACGAAAAACTACTTTTAGAAAATAAAGCATGGGCCCAGGAAAAACTTGAACTAGACCCTACCTATTTTAAGAAACTATCCGAAATTCAGACCCCCGAATTTTTATGGATTGGTTGCAGTGACAGTCGTGTTCCAGCCAATGAAATTACAAATACCCAGCCTGGTGAAATATTTGTACACCGCAATATCGCTAATATGGTGATTCATACAGATGTAAACCTATTGAGCGTTCTTGAATATGCAGTAACCCATCTTAAAGTAAAACATATCATTGTATGCGGTCACTATGGTTGTGGAGGCGTAAAAGCTGCTATGGGTAATCATGACTTTAAGCAAATACTTAACATGTGGTTAAGGCATATCAAAGACGTATTTCATTTGCACCGCAAAGAACTGAATAGCATAGAAGACGAAAATAAAAAATTTGACCGTTTGGTTGAACTAAACGTACAAGAACAGGTTTTACACCTAGCAAAAACGTCAATTATTCAGCGGGCTTGGAAGAACGAACAAAGACCACAAATTCATGGATGGGTATATGGTTTAAAAGACGGTATCATCAATCCGGTTTGTGAATTAAATCCAGATGCAGACATCGAAGCACTGTATAAGTACGACGACATTTAAAAAAATTATTATGATGGAAGAGGAAAGTAAAGTAACCCCTTTGGACGCTGCTAAAAAACTTATATCCCTACTACAGCTAGACAATAAAGATGTTTCTGCAATTTATGTGTTTGCAATACTTGCCGGGCTAGTTCAATTAATTACCCCGCTTGGTATTCAAAGTATTATTGGCTTTGTAATGGCAGGCTCTTTATCTACTTCAATTGTAGTGCTTATAACCGTTGTAATTATTGGCGTTTTTTTAAACGGTTTGTTTCAAATTAGACAGCTTCAATTGATAGAAAAAATCAAACAAAAAATATACACAAGAGATGCGCTAACATTTGCTAATAGAATACCGCAACTCAATATAGAAAAACTAGACAACTATTATTTACCAGAACTAGTGAACCGTTTTTTTGATACCCTTACTTTACAAAAAGGTATTGAAAAGATTTTATTGGAAATACCAGCAGCGATCATTCAAATTATTTTTGGCATTATTTTATTATCGTTGTACCATCCAATATTTATTGCATTTGGTATTTTACTGGTATTATTACTATGGATTATTTTAAGAACCACATTACCAAAGGGCTTTTCGAAAAACATGCTAGCCAGTGACTATAAGTACAAGACGGCTGCATGGTTACAAGAATTAGCAAGGGTAATTAAAACATTTAAATACGCTAAAAAAACATCATTACATATCGATAAAACAGATGGTTTTGTAAGCAATTATCTAAACGCTCGCACAGATTATTTTAAAATACTACTTACCCAGTTTTGGAGCTTAGTGGTTTTTAAAATTATTATTACGGCTGCAATGCTTATTGTTGGTGTATACTTACTACTCAATCAGCAAATTAATATTGGACAATTTATTGCTGCTGATATTGTGATTCTTGCGGTGATTAATTCGGTAGAAAAATTAATTGTAACGCTCGATAAAGCATACGACTCGTTAACAGCTATCGAAAAATTAGATAAAATAAAAAATGCTGCATTAGAAGAGTCCGGAAAGGAAACGATACAGTCAACAGGCGGTATGCACATACATTTTAATCAAGTTTCATTTAGCTACCCTAATGGAAAACAAGTATTGCAAGACGTAGACTTAAAAATTGAATCAGGTGAAAAAGTGTTAATTATTGGCGGTTCTGGCTCCGGAAAGTCTACACTCTTAAGGCTACTCACTGGTACTTTTACAAATTTTAGTGGGTCTGTAAGAATCAACAATATAGCCATCGGTAGCTATGCCATTGACGCCCTCCGGTCTAATACAGGCGTTTTGATTAGTCAACAAGATATTTTTCAGGGGACTATTAGAGACAATATAACCATGGGTGACCCTGCTATCACATCTGAAAGCTTATACCAAATTAGTCGTATCACCGGACTTGATGACTTTATAGGACAGCAAGAAATGGGATTTGATAGTGAAATTGACCCGGCAGGTAAAAAATTGTCTGAAAAAATTAAACAAGGCGTATTGTTAGCAAGGGCACTACTAAGTAAAAAGGAGTTGCTATTATTAGAAAATCCTTTTGAGGGGCTAGCGTCAAAAACGATAGAGCAAGTTAAAGAATCCATAACAAACATGAAGCAAACAACGATACTTGTTACGGCTTCGTCTAATACATATCAACAAATTTTTGATAAAATTATTTACCTAGAAAACGGAACCATTGTGTCTGTTGAAGCTAAAAAATAATGACAATGAATGCTTATAAAAATATTTATCAAATAGATAAAGAAAGTAAGTTAACGAAGATTTTTATAATTATTTTAATTGTACTGATAGTCATACTATTTTTGCCTTGGACACAAAACATAAAAGCAAGAGGAAACATAACCACACTGCAACAAGAACAACGTAGGCAAGAAGTGAATACCGTTATTGCTGGAAAAGTTGCCAAGTGGTGGGTAAAAGAAGGTGATAGCATTGAAGCAGGTGACACCATCATGCAACTGAGTGAAGTAAAAGTTGAATACTTAGATCCTTTACTTCTAGACAAAATGAAGTCTCAAATTCAAGCCAAAACAGCTGCTGTAGAAGGCTATGGTAAAAAAGGAGAAATGGCGAGTAAACAAGAAAAAGCACTTGCCGAAATGCAATTAATTAAGTTAGATCAATTAAAAGTTAAACAACAGCAGCAACAATTAAAATTAGTATCCGATAGTATTGAACTTGTAGCTCAAAACAATGAACTACAAATTGCAAAAAGACAAATAGATGCTGCTAAAAATATGTTAGACGAAGGTGTTATTTCACTTGTAGACTTTGAAAGATCAAAAGTTGGCTATCAAAATGCTTTTGCAAAAAAGATGACCATTGAAAATAAATATACACAGTCGAAGCAAGAAATCCTTGCTTTACAATTTGAACAGAGAAGCATATTACAAGACTACAACGATAAAATTGCCAAGGTAAACGGAGATAAATACAGCGCCAACGCAGATCAATCAGCAGGTATCGGTGATTTGGCAAAGCTAGAAAACAACTACGCCAATTATGATGTTAGAAACAAACTCTACTACATTATTGCACCGCAATCTGGTCAAATTACAAAAGCAAAAAAAGCAGGTATTGGCGAGTATGTAAAAGAAGGCGAAATGATTGTTGAAATAGTGCCTAAAAACATTCAGTATGCAGTAGAATTGTACATTGAGCCTATGGACCTGCCACTTATAAGCAATAGGCAAAAAGTGAGGTTTATTTTTGATGGATTTCCTGCCATTGTTTTTAGCGGATGGCCCAATAGTTCATATGGTACATTTGGGGGCGTTATCACCGTTATTGAAAACGGTATTAGTGATAATGGAAAATTTAGGGTACTTATATCAGAAGATTCCTCCCAAAAACCATGGCCAAAGCAGTTACGCCTAGGAGGTGGCGCTAATGGTATTGCGCTATTAAAAGACGTAAGCATTGGCTACGAACTTTGGAGAAATATCAACGGATTTCCACCAGAATACTACCAAGCTAAAGTTGAAAATAAATAGAAATGATAAGTGCAAGAACGATATTATTACTATTGGTTTTTATATCCACTGTAGGCTATGCGCAAGAGTTTAGCTATAGCCGTTTTATTGAACAAGTACAACAAAACCATCCTGTAAGTAAACAAGCAAAGATTGTTGTAGACAAGGCGGTCGTAGACTTACTTGGCGCTAAGTCCTCTTTTGACCCAACTATAAATTATCAAACTGATAATAAAACGTTTGACGGAAAAAATTACTACAGCTACGAAAACGCAGAGCTTAAAATACCAACCTGGGCTGGTATTGATATAAAAACAGGTATTGAAAGCAATAAAGGTCAATTTATTAATAGCGAAGTTTCTAAAGGCTATAGCAGCTATGTAGGCATAGATGTGCCCATCATTAAAAATCTAGTAATAGATAAAAGGAGAGCTTCGATTTTACAAGCCAAGAACTTACTAAAAGCTAGTAAACAAGAAAAACAATCGATACTTAACCAACTGGTTTTAGAAGCTAGTGTTGATTATTGGAAATGGGCTGCCCAATATCAACTGCTAAATTTGTACAAACAATATGTTACAAATGCTACAAATAGATATTCAATTACAAAAATTGCCTATACAAATGGAGCACGGTCTGCACTTGATACGATTGAGGCACTTACACAATTACAGCAGTTAAAAATATTAGAAAATGACGCAGAACTACTATATAAAAATGCTGGTATTGAGTTGTCAAATTATTTATGGGAAAACAACGACAGTGCATATCAATTAAGCCCAGAGGCTTTTCCAGAATCCATTGAAAACTATAAAGGAGAACTAAATATCAATGACCTGATCAGTGTTTCCATACTACAAAACCCAGATGTAAAGGCCTATGATTATAAAATCAATAACCTACTCATAGAAAAGAAATTAAAGTTTCAGTCTTTGCTGCCCATGCTCAATGTAAAAACAAATATTTTAAACCAAAACTATAATATTTTCAAAGACGCAAGCGTACAACTCTACCAAAACAATTACAAGTTTGGTGTGGATTTTAAAATGCCGCTTTTTTTAAGAGAAGGCAGGGCCGATTATAAAAAAGTAAAACTTAAAATAGCAGAAACAAATTTTGCTTACGCTGCAAAAAAAATAGAAATTCAAAACAAAGTGCGTAGTTATGGTAATGAAAATATGTACCACAAAAATCAACTAGAGCTACTTAAAAATATCAACTATAACATCAACGCACTATTAAAGGGTGAATTAATAAAGTTTTACAATGGGAATAGTAACTTGTTTTTAGTAAACACCCGTGAAAATAAAGTAATAGAAACTACAGAGAAATTAATTTCCCTGCAGTTCAAAATTATCAGATCCTATTTTGGCGCTAAATGGGCCAGCGGAACCATTAATCAATAAGTGAAACATGTGCTAACTGCAATGTTTTACAAGTATCATTTAAGATTTTAATGCTTTTTAAAATTCCGTCATACTGGACTTTATAGATACTCCATTCTTTATGTAATTCTTGAAAACGTAGCAACTGACCTGACGTTACATGTGGTGTGTTGGTATCAAGCTCTCCTCTTAAAAAGATATAATTAGCGCTAAGTTTATTTACAAAATTAATGACATCATCATTTGATTCAGATTTAGACTGAATTAAGGCTACTTCCCATGTATCTATTACATCTGAAATAGAATCAACCAGCGTGACGATATTTTTATACGCCTCTTTATTTTCAATGCGGTCTGTAATGCCTGATAGTTGCTTTTGTATATTTCTCATGCGCACAACAGCTACATGAATGTCGTTGACATCGGCAGCAATTTGTTGCAATAAATTAGCCTGCTCTTCGTAATTAGCAGCCAATACTTTAATGCGAGGATCTGCAAGCACCTGAAAGGTTTGCTCAAAAACGGTTGTGTCTATATGAAGCGACGCTTTGTAAGTGCCTGGTACCACGCGCGCACCGTCATAACTTCCTTCTATAAAAACACCCGGAATAGAAGCAATAGATTCTTCGCGTAAATCCCAAACAAAACGGTTTAATCCAGGCTTTACGTCGATGTTAGGGTCGCTTTCATTTTTATTATTACTGGTTGTATTAGAAGGCTGCTTTGCATAAAAAGTCCTGATTACTTTTCCTTTACTATCTGTAAAAGTGATTTTTGCTTTTGTTGCAATGCTATCTGGAGCATGCACTGTGTAATAAACAACAGCTCCACTAGCCTGGTTCGCCCCAATTGTGCTTATAGGTTTATCGTTTTTGTCAAGTAAGCTACCTCTATCTAGAACACTACCACCCGAAATACGATACACCTCAGTTAATGCAATCAAATTGGTTTTACTTGTATCGCTTTTATAATTTCTGATGGGTGCTAGATCATCTAAAATCCAAAATGCCCTTCCTTGAGTAGATGCTAATAAATGATTTTCATGCACTTTTAAATCAGTGATAGGAACTACCGGAAAATTCAATTGTAATTGCTTCCAATGACTTCCTGCATCATAAGAAATATAAAATCCAGTTTCGGTACCAGCATATAAAATATTGGTATTGGTTGGGTCTTCTCTAACAACACGCACAAAAGCACCATAGGGTATGCCGGTTACAATTTCTTTCCATGTTGCACCGTAATCCGTTGTTTTATAAATGAAAGGTGTGAAATTATTAAACTTGTATTTGTTAACGGCTATGTATGCAGTGCCTTTGTTAACAGAAGAAATTTCTATGGCATTAATTAATGACTCATCTACATTTTTAGGTGTAATATTTGTCCAATGCGCGCCGCCATCTTTGGTGAGGTGCACTAGGCCGTCATCACTACCCGTATACATAACCCCCTTTTCATTTGCTGCAATTGCTACATAACTAATAGTGCAATAGTTTTCTCCACCTGCACCTTCATTGGTGTAAGGGACGCCGCTCATACCCATTTTAGTGGTATCGTGTTTGGTTAAATCTGGTGAAACCGCTTTCCATGTTTTACCTAAATCGGAGGTTTTAAATAAAATATTACCAGCATGATAATAGGCGCCAGGTTCTAATGGATCATACACGATAGGTGCATTCCAATTAAAACGGTACTTCATATCTTTTGGCTGAAGTGCCTGATATTGCACCGGATGCTCCATAATATTGACGCCTTCTTTGGTGTTATTATTGAATGCCTCAATAGTGCCTTGGTAAGATCCACCCATTGCATATTCTGGATTGTTTGGATCAAATGCAACAAATGCAGACTCTCCACCTGCAGTGCTTGTCCAGTCTTTATCCGAAATACGATACCCATTGGTTACGCGACTTGCCATTTTAATAGAACTATTGTCTTGCTGACCTCCATATAAATTATAGGGAAATAAATGGTCGGCATTGACGCGATAAATTTGTGAAGTAGGTTGGTTGGCCTGTGTAGACCAAACTTTTCCGGTATTAAAAGTAATAGCAGCGCCGCCATCATTGGCAACAATCATGTTGCTACTATTTTTTGGATGAATCCAAAGTTGATGATAGTCGCCATGGGTGCCGCCCATATACTCCCAAGTTTTTCCGCCATCCGTAGAACGTAAACCAGGAGAATTTAAAACATAAACAACATTTTCATTGGAAGGATCCGCAAACACTTCAATATAATACCAAGCGCGTTGTGTTAAGCGGTGGTCTTTACTTATTCTATTCCAACTATTTCCGGCATCATTAGAAACAAAAAGTCCACCCAATTCTTTTTCGGTATCACTTTCTACCAAAGCATATACTTTTTCGGAATTGGCTCTTGAAACAGATACGCTCATTTTACCGAGTACAGCAGGCAATCCGTTTTGAATTTTATTCCAAGTAAGTCCAGCATCTGTAGATTTATATAAACCACTTCCCGGTCCGCCACTTTTAATTTCCCAAGGCATTCTTTGGTATTCCCACATCGCTGCATACAAGATGCGTGGATTGCTCATGTCCATTGCTAAATCTGCACAGCCTGTATTATTATCAATAAATAAAACCTTTGTCCAATGCACTCCACCATCTATAGATTTATACACCCCACGATCTGCAGAAGGGCCATGGGTAGGACCTTGAGCAGCTACATACACAATATCAGCATTGGTAGGATCAATGCGTATCCATGAAATTTGCCTCGTTAATTCGAGGCCCATATGCTTCCATGTTTTTCCAGCGTCTGTAGATTTATACACCCCATCGCCATAAGAACTCATTACACCTCTTGGTGCGTGCTCTCCCATTCCAACATACACTACATTTTGATCAGACTCTGCAACAGCGACTGCGCCTACGCTTCCTGTTTTGAAAAAACCATCAGATATATTGTTCCAACTTTGTCCAGCATCTTCTGTTTTCCAAACGCCGCCTCCGGTTGTACCCATATAATAGGTGAGCTGATTTTGCACAACACCTGTTGCTGTAACAGACCTTCCGCCGCGCATAGGGCCAATATTGCGCCACAACAAATTATTAAAATGCGAAGGCACTAAATTTTCTTCTAATACAGTAACTGCTTGCGTTTTAGGAAGCGATTTTTTCTGTGCTTGTGTAGCAGTCGTAAAAACAATGAATGATGCTACTACACCAATAAAATACTTAGAAAACATAAATTTTATTTGAAAGGGAATTAATAAAATAAATAACGTTTAGCACTATTGCGCCAGCCAGCTTGACTTTCGTAGTCTACAAAATATATTTTAACGTCTGCTTGGCTTTCGTAATCTACAAAGTAAACTTTCTTTTTTGCCTGAGAGGCATACGACGTAAAAAACCATTTTCCATTATTATCACCAGCCTGGCTTTCGTACTTCACTTTATACACTTTTAGATCTGCTTGGCTTTCGTATTTAACAACAAAAACTTTTACATCTGCTTGTGATGCATAGTCTACAGCAAATATTTTTTGTGCATGTGTAATGCTTGCAAAAGCTAATAAAAATAAGATGGAGCCTAATTTTTTCATGTAAATAAATTTAGGCCATCAAGTTATAAATATTCCTGCATAATACAGTTTACTTCACTACAATCTCGTCAGCAAAAATCCAGGCTCCAGTGCCAGCAGCATGATGCCAATAAGGTGGCGACTTCATATTTTTTCCGGTAACCCTAATATATCTTGCTTTTTGACTTTTTGAAGCAGTTGCAAATACCTGTATATCATTGATTTTGCTGGTTTTCGCTAAAGGAAATACATTTTCGATTGTTTGGATGGGTGTATAGGTAATGCCGTCTTCGGATGATTCAAAAGTAACGGCAGTTGGAAAAAAAACGACATGATTGGTAACCTGTAAAAAAGATATAGAAACTTGAGAGAAATTGGTAATCGCACCTAGGTCAATAGTAGCCTTCATATCATCTAAGAAACCAAGCCAGTTGGCATAAAAACTCCAACCGCCAAATGCACCATCGGTGAGTGCTTGTGGATCTTCTTTGGCATATTTAACGGGCTTTATTTGTAAACTAACCTTGGCATTTTTAGCCAAATTAACATCTTTAGCACTGGCTACTAATTTTTTATACCCCTGTAAATAATCGGCTAAGGGCAGTCCCATTTCGTTGATGATTTTAATGCCTTGTGCACTTGTTGCAAGCGTAAATCTTTCTACTCTTTTATCAATATTAGCTACATCTGATAATGGAAACGATGCTTTGTTTAAACGGTAAAATTCGAGGGTTGCAAAATCAAGGCCAATCCGTGCTTCGTTTACTCGGGCTGATAGTGTAACGTTGCCTTTAGTAGCATTTGTGGCACTATCAAATAAAGTATTATAATGTTGTAATTTTTGTTCACTTAACCAAGATTCAAAACCTTGGGCAGGGTCACCATATAAGAACAAATAAAATGTAGGCGTTTCTTTAATTGCGGCGTGTAAATCATTTAAATACTGAACAATATAGGGCGCTGCTGCTCCATAATAATTGGTGGCAAATTCTTGAAGCAATGTTGTATAATTATCCTTTGGATTCCATAAAAATTTTGAAAGCAACCAACTTCGGAGTTCAAAAAACTCAGAAGGATTATGACTATGCTGTTCAAAAATCCAATTTGCATTATTGTCTACAAATAAATTAATATTAGGTTGTAGCGTTTCTAAATTTGGAAAGGGTGCTAAAAAATTAGTGAACTGTGTGGTGTAATCCCAAATTTGAATGGTGGCACCAATAGCACCCCATGCTTTTAAATCTGATTCAAAATCTTTGCACTTGTTGGCAATTGGCGCACTTCTATCACACTCGATAGAACATAGTGTAATCAAAACATTTTTTTCAGGCTTGATATGAAGTGGTGCTTTTCTTGTGTATTGATACGCAAGTGTAGCAATCGTTTTTTGAGGGAAGTCTTTGGCAATGCGGTTTACAAGCGTTATCATACTTCCAGACGGAGAACCTTCGTATGCATCAATTGCAGCACATTTATCACATGTGCAATACTGCGTATTGTCGTCTTGGCTTACAGACAAAACAGAAGCCGTAGGTCTACGTTTAAAAAATGCAGCAACTGAATCTTTGATAATTTGATAGACTGTATCATTAGATAAACAAAGTTGCGTTGGCTGTCTTTTATTTTTTACAAGTGCGTAATAACTAGGATGCGTTTCAAAAAATATTTTTTCTGGCAAGAACTTATTAAAAGTATGCACGCGCGCTTCTGGTACAAATTTTGGAAACCCCTCTGTAGTAACTCTGCGTTTAGCAGCAAAAGATGGATTGTCGTAAAACAGTTTTGAATGAACCGTTCTCGTTAATACAGCTGGGGTATAATGGTAATTTGTTGCAACAACTACATTTTTTGAAGATGGTATTTTTTCTACGGTTGGTGATAAAAATTGGCAACCTAACATTTCTTCTATTAAAACATAGACCGTTTCAAGTGTTTGATACGGCGTTGCGCCGGTAATTTCAAGGTTGTTTTTTGAGCTCGTTATAGCATATTCATTTTTGATAAGCGTTGCATAATTTGGACAAGCACGTCCTATATAAATAACCCTGCTATTTCCTTTATTTATGGATGATACAGGGATACGAGCACCTGATATTTTAAATACATAATCACTCAGTTCTGTGGCAGCCAAATGCTCTTCTTCTGTAGCATCTGAAGGTTCTACGATAGCCGCTTTTGTAGCGCCATTTTGAGCCAACTGAAAAGCTGGCGCTTTGGGTAACTGTGCATTCGGTTTTGAACCTACCATCAAAAACAAAAGCACAAAAAATATTGAAATTTTGGAGCGGTATAAAGGCTGCATAGATGTCGATTTAGCGTCCATAAATTTAATTTATTTCAATAACTCAATTCTAACCTTTTTTAACCCTATTTGAACCGGTTAAAAAATAATTAAATAGTTCTGTTAATAGTGGCGTAAATTAATTGAAAATAAAAATTCATGAAAAAAATATTGTTCGTACTTGCCATTTTTTGTTCGAGTGGTTTACTTGCGCAAAATGTATTTTATTTTACAAATGGTCTAGCTTCAGGAAACGTACACCAATATGGTAGAGAGGCCATGTACTCCGACGCGCTGGCTTACAGTTTATATAAAGGGGAAAGCAAACCTCAAGAAGGTTTGCCTGTTTCATCGGCGGCCAAAACAAATTGGACGGCCATAACTGCAGATACTGCTCATAACTTTAGAAGCCAGGCCCTAGCCAATGGTTACTTATACTTACAATACAATGCACCAAAGGCGGGGACAGCTGTATTTATTGGCACTGGGCACTCTATGGTGTTTATCAATGGCGCACCACATGCAGGTGATATGTACCGCTACGGCTGGATGTACATACCAGTTCAATTAAAAAAAGGAATGAATGAATTTTATATCCGAGCAGCAGGAGCTGGCCGGTTTGCATCCGTAAAAGCAATGCTAGATTTTTCATTTAAACCGCTACAGTTAAGTGCTAAAGACGCAACACTTCCATTTTTTATTGAAGGAGAGAATGTTTCCAAAAAATGGGCTGGACTTGTAGTAGTGAATAGTGCAAAAAATAATGCAAGTAATTTGAGCATCACTGCATCTGTTGAAGATCAAAAAATTGAAACAAATATTTCAAGCGTTGCACAATTCATGTCAAGAAAAGTAGCTGTTGAAATTCCTGTACCAAGCAATACAAAAAAAGGAAGTTACCGAGTTGCACTTACCTTACTAGCAAACAATCAAATTATTGACACTACTTCTGTAGTAGTAACAGCAGTAAAAAATAATGAACACGCATCGCATACTTTTATTAGTAATATAGATGGCTCGGTTCAGTACTATGCAGTGGCGCCACAAGCCAACGAAAATAAAAATAATCCGAGTTTATTTTTATCTGTACATGGCGCAGAAGTAGAAGCTATTTCTCAAGCAAGAGCATACAAACCTAAAGCAGATGGACCTATTGTAGCGCCCACCAATAGAAGACCTAGAGGATTTAACTGGGAAGATTGGGGTAGATTAGATGCAATGGAAGTATTTGAAATTGCTAAAAAAATATATAAACCAGATCCACAACATATTTATTTAACAGGTCACTCCATGGGTGGCCATGGCACTTGGTATTTGGGTGCAACATTTCCGGGTAAATGGGCTGCTATTGCTCCATCGGCAGGTTATCCAACCCTTGCTGCATATGGATCTCACGATGGACTGGTTCCAAACGACACCAGTACACCCGTTAAAAAAATATTAACGAGGGCAAGTACACCAAGCAATGTATTGGGCATGGCTAACAACTACAAAGCCAATGGTGTTTATATTTTTCATGGTGATGCAGATGAAACTGTTTCAGTTAACTATGCTAGACAAATGAAAAAAGTATTAGCTGAATTTCATCCCGATTTTAATTACTACGAATATCCTGGTGGCGCACATTGGATCAGTGATGAAAGTGTAGACTGGGCGCCTATTTTTGAATATTTCAAAAGACATACCATTCCAGTAAGCAGTAAAGTAAATGTGATTGATTACACACTTCCTTCTACCGCGATAAGTAATACCTATCACTGGTTACAAGTATTACAACAAACAAAAGGTTTTGAATATAGCCGTGTTCAATTAACACGCAATATGAAAACAAAAAATATTACAGGTACTACCACAAACATTAATACCCTTGCTATAGATACAAAAGATTTTGCAGTAGGCGATACCCTAAATATTGTATTAGACGGCAACACTTTAACACATATCGTAAATGGAAGTGCAGTTGTTGTAGAAAAAAATACGACTTGGGCCAAGGGAACAGCTCCAGCATTAACCAATAAAGGCATCCAAAGAAATGGTGGTTTAAAAGAAGCATTTAACAACAACATGGTTTTTGTATACGCCACACATGGTACAGAAGCAGAAAATAACTGGGCCTTACAAAAAGCAAAATATGATGCAGAAACATGGTATTACAGAGGAAACGGATCTGTTGGTTTAGTTGCGGATAAAGACTTTACGACTGCTGCTTATCAAAATCAGGGCGTTATTTTATATGGTAATGAAACAACCAACACCGCTGCTGCAACACTACTTTCAAACTCTCCTATTAAGGTTACTAATGGAAAAATTGTAATGGGCAATAACACATTTGAAGGACAGGACCTGGGTGCTTATTTTATGTACCCAGCACAAAACAATGGCATTACGAGTGTTGCACTTATTGGTGGTACTGGATTACAAGGCATGCAAGCCGCAGATGCCAACCAATATTTTAGTGGAGGAAGTGGTTTTCCGGATTTCATGATTTTTTCACTTGACATGCTCATTAAAGGCGAAGATGGTATTAAAGCAGTTGGCTATTTTAACAATGACTGGAGTTTAGGAAAGGATTTTTATATTAAAAAATAGAGAGGCATGAAAAAAATAGTATTTGCTATTTCGTTTGTATTCATGGGTTATATAGTAGTTGCACAAAAAACTGTTAGCATTATTCCGGAACCCCAATTTTTAAAAGTAAATAAGGGGGATTTTACTTTTTATAAAAATACGCAGTTTATAGCGCCTGCTGTATGGAAGCCTATTGCAAAATATGTACAACAAATTACAAGTACATCCATTAAAACGGTTCCAAAAGGAAATACGCGCATCGTATTTAAAGAGAATAAAAATTTAGCGCCTAGCGAATACGTGCTAGAAGTTGCAGCCAATAGCATTACAATTTTTGCAAAAGATTATGCGGGTGCACTCTATGGGGCCCAAACAATTGTTCAGCTTTGGTACACGACTTTAACGCCAAGCCGTATCGCATGTGTAACGGTAAAAGACAAGCCCAGATTTGAATACAGAGGACTCATGCTAGATGTGTCACGAAATTTTTATCCAGTATCATTTATTAAAAGCTTAATTGATGTTTTAAGTATTTATAAAATCAATAACCTGCACTTACACTTAACAGATGGTGCTGGATGGAGATTAGAAATTAAAAAATATCCGCTTTTAACTAAACAAGCTGCATTTAGAACACATAAAACTTGGAAAGAGTGGTGGAAAAATGGAATGGGTTATTTACAAGAAGGCAATCCGCTCGCTTACGGAGGTTATTACACACAAAATGATGCAAGAGACATTGTTGCGTACGCTGCAGCAAAAGCTATCAATATTATTCCTGAAATTGAAATGCCAGGACACTCCGATGAAGTATTAGCAGCATATCCAAGCTTAGCCTGCGATAGCGTTACAAATAGATCTGGAGAATTTTGTATTGGAAATGACTCTACGTTTATTTTTATGCAAGACGTACTCACCGAAGTGATGCAACTCTTTCCTTCAAAGTATATTCATATTGGAGGAGACGAGGCAGCAAAAGGACACTGGAAAAAATGTGCTAAGTGTCAAAAACGAATTCTTGACAATGGCCTAAAAGACGTGGATGAACTCCAAAGCTATGCCATCAAAAGAATGGAAAAATTTATCTCTAGCAAAGGGCGCTATTTACTAGGTTGGGATGAAATATTAGAAGGTGGCCTTGCGCCTGGTGCACGCGTTATGAGTTGGAGAGGAGAAAAAGGGGGCATAGATGCAGCAAGGCAAAACCACGATGTAATTATGACACCAGGTGGCACGTGTTATTTTGACAAATACCAACAAAATCCGGCAGGAGAACCAGAAGCCATTGGTGGATTTTTGCCACTTCAAAAAGTGTATGAATACGAGCCTATGCCCGCGGAGTTAGAAAAAGACAAACAACAATATATAAAAGGAGCCCAGGCAAATTTATGGACCGAATATGTACCAACACAGGAGCATGCTGCTTATATGATTTTCCCGCGCATCATTGCTTTAAGTGAAGTCGTATGGAGTAATCCAGCTTCTAAAAATTGGGGGCAGTTTCAACAAAAATTAGCTGCTCATTACAATTTATTGCAAGCATTTAATATCAACTATTGTAGGCCTTCTAATAGAGTGGATATTGTTTCAACTATCGATACCACTACTAAATCTGCTACCATCAATTTTAGTAGTGAGCAGTATCAACCAACTATTTATTATACCACCGATGGATCTCAACCTACCACTTCATCTACCATATTTTCAGCTCCATTTATCATCCATTCAAAAGCAACGATTAAAGCTGCTATCATAAATGCAAAAAAATCGGTGCCTGATTCTGTTCTTATTAATTTTCATAAAGCATTCAATAAGCCTGTTAGTTATACGATCCCTTATAGCAAAAGTTACCCTGCAGCTGGTTTTAAAACACTTGTAAACGGTTACCGTGGAAGCTTAACCTACCAAGATGGGCAGTGGCAAGGATTTACATCAAATATTGATGTAGTGATTGATTTAGAAAAAGTAGATACGGTAAGATTAGTGCAAGCTAATTTTATGCAAATCATTGGACCCGGCGTTTACATGCCAAAATATATTGAAGTGCAAACATCGGTGGATGGTATTAATTATACCAATCAGGGTAGAGATAACAATAAGACTTCTCCAACTGAAAGTAGTTTACTTTTTAAAGATTTTACAATTATTATGAAGCCGACAGCTGCGCGTTATATCAAGTTTATATCAAAACTTCAAAGTGGATTTCAATTTATCGATGAAATTATTGTAGAATAAAAATGCGGCTCCCTTTAAAAAGAGAGCCGCATTACCAATTGCTTGTTTAGTATTTTGTAACGCCCGGAACCGCCACTGGATAAAATCCATCAGGTCCAGGATTAACAGGCGCTGCAGCATCAAATGCATACACCGATGGGTGCAAATCAAGTCCAGAATTAATGGCTTTATCCCAGTCTATAATTTGTCCACTATAGGTTGCCATTCGGCCTAAAATAGATGTCATGGTTGAATACGCACCATTTTCTGCATCTGCAAATTTATACTCGCCTTTTGCGATGGCCGCAAATAGTTCATCATGTTCTGTTTGATATGGATTACGCTCTTTAGATTTATCATACTGAAATAACGTTTTGCCATGTAAATCAGTAATACGACCAGCGTCACAATGAATTTTTCCTTTAGTGCCCACAAAGAGCTCATCTACTTTACTTGAAGTACCTGGCATATGTCTGCACTGTGAATTTAAAATAGAACCATCTGCATAATGATATTCTACATAATGATGATCAAAAATTTCACCGTGCTCTTTTGATTTTCTTACTTGTCGTCCGCCAAAACCTTGCGCTTTAACTGGATAGCCTCCCTTAAACCAGTTGATGACATCCAAATTGTGAATGTGTTGCTCTGTAATATGATCGCCACAAAGCCATACAAAATAATACCAGTTGCGCATTTGATATTCCATTTCTGTTTGACCTGCTTTACGTGGTCTCACCCATACACCATCGTTGTTCCACCAGGCTTGCATGGAAGTGATATCTCCAATCATATCTTTTTTTGCAAAGAGCGCACGGTAAGAATCTTGGTAATGTCTTTGAAGACCTACCACCACATTTAATTTTTTTTGCTTTGCAATTTTAGCAGCAGCTAAAACCCTTTGAATACCAGCAGGATCAGTAGCTACCGGCTTTTCCATAAATATATGTTTGCTTTGTTTTACAGCTTCTTCAAAATGAATAGGTCTAAAGCCTGGAGGCGTTGCAAGTATTACAACATCTGCAAGTGGTATCGCTTTTAAGTACGCATCAAAGCCTACAAATTTTCTTTCTTCAGGCACATCAAGTGTTCCTTTTGCGCCAGCACCTAAATTGGCTAATTCGCCACTTACATTTTTATAGCAATCATCTAATCGGTCTCTAAATGCGTCTGCCATAGCAACAATTTTTACATTTTGTTTGCTTGACATTGCTTGTACAGCGGCGCCTGTACCACGGCCACCGCAACCTATAACCGCTACTTTAATAACGTCATCAGATCCCGAAAAAAAGTTAGCGCGAGAAATAATTGGCGCAGCTGCAATGGCCCCTGCAAGCATCGAACCTTGTTTTACAAAGTCTCTGCGTTTGTTGTGAAAAGATGAATTTGACATATGGCTGTTTGTTTTTTATTTAACTAAATAAGAAGTATAAAATTGTTGTACTTGTTCGGGCGTTGGCTGTTGTAATGGGCGCACCAGCCTAATTCCAACATCTTTGGCTTCTGTGAGCCACCATTTACTTTTTGGAATTTGTGGATCACGTCGATTCCAAATTGGATCCGATTTAATTCGTTTTGCATTTCTACAAATTGTCGCATCAGACATAAATGAACCACCGCGTAATACTTTTGGATAAACCCGTTGAGTAGCTGCAACCATTGGGTTGTTTGTTTCTATGTTTGCATATCTATTAGGTAGGTAGTGATCCATGGTCCACTCCATTAAATTACCAAGCATATCATAGAGCCCCCAAGCATTGGGTAATTTTTGTCCCACTTTTTGGTGTTTATTGGCGCTGTTTTTTTGAAACCAAGCATATTTTGAAAGTTGGTTAGGATCCGTTCCATAATAGTAGGGTGTCGTTGTTCCAGCCCTACTTGCATATTCCCATTCGGCCTCTGTAGGGAGCCTATAAAAAATGCCAGTTTGTTTATACAACCATTTGCAAAACATAAATGCGGCATATTGTGACATGCTATTTGCTGGATAACCGCCCTCCTTGCCCATGCCCCAACTAAGGTCTACATATTGTGGACTTGGTCTTGTAATAGCATCTACATCTGAATTTTGAGAAGTATTTTCATCTTTCAAAAAAACATCAAATACATCACGGGTTACTTCTGTGGCACTCATCCAAAACGCATCAATTGTGATTTCTTTTTGAGGGCCTTCATCGTTATTAAGTTTTGCAGATACTATAGGTGATCCTATTTTAAATTGGCCTGCAGTTATGGCAACCATTGAAAAACGTAAACTTGAAATAGGAAGCTTTTGCTCATACGCTTCAAACTTAGCAGCGCTTTGTTGAGCATGCACCGTTACAGTTAAAAAATAAAGCGTTGATACAATTAAACTTTTGAACACCGTACAATTTTAGAATAAGGAAGTTAAGAATTTTTTAGAACTGGTGCAATTATTATTGTATCCAATACGCATCAAGGTTTCCAAAACCTACTTTATTAATTTTACCATTTCGCAACTGCGTAATAAGTACCTCAGACTTGTATTTTTTTGCTAGTATTTTAACCTGTTTCAGTGGTAGTATACTGCAAGCTGTCGCCAACCAATCTGCAGTGGTGGCGTTTGGTGATACCACTGTTACATTGCGCTGAAAGGTAACCCCATAGCCGGTTCTAGCATCTATAATATGTCCATACTTCTTTCCATTATGCAGCATAAACTGAAACGCATCACCCGAAGTTGCCACAGCTTTATTGGTTAACAAAAGCTTTGTATTTAGTAATGCTTCCTGCTGTTCAGGAATATTGACACCAATGCACCAGCCCTTTTTTTGTGGTGGCGACCCCATTGCCATCATATCGCCTCCTGCGTCTACTAATGCTTTTGTTATTGCTAAAGTTTTCAAAAGTGCAGCAACCTTATCAGCAGCATATCCTTTGGCGATGCCGCCCATGTCTAGCTGTATGCCTGCCTTTAAAAATGTAATGGTTTGTAACTGCATATCTAATTTAATAAAACGAAACCCAACCAAAGCCCTTGCTGTATCAATAGCGCCAGGCCTTGGAAAAATATGTGACTTGCGTGCGCTTCTCCACAATAAAGACAATGGACCAATGGTGATGTCAAAAGAGCCGTTAGAAACTTTGTGTGCTTGCCTTGCAGCTATAAATAGTTCAAATAAAATAGTAGACACCTTAATGGGCTTTCCAGGTTCATAGCTTCTAAGTTTGTACAACTCGGAACTTGTATCATAATCACTGCAAATGATATTGATGGAATCAACCAGTTTGAAACTTTCATTTGCAGCACTATCTGCTTTTTGTATTGATGTCGAATAAAACACGATATTAAATGGAGAGCCCATTTTTTGCATACTATATGCATACCTACTTTCTTGCGCTTGTAAGAGCAGTGCGGTACAACAAATCAACAAAAATAGAAGGCACTTTTTCAAATAAAAGAAGTTTGCGTGTAAAAGATTTGTAATTTAGAAAAACTTTAATCGTGATTGGGAAAATTAAGCGGATTTTATTGTATTTATTTGTGAGTTCTTTTTTATATGTACTGATTACAAAATTTGTAGACCCCCCAATTACCATAACACAAATAACAAATGCGTTTGGACTTGGCCTAAAAAGAGATTATGTAAGTTGGGATGAATTAGGATACCAAAGTAAGCTTGCTGCTATTGCAAGCGAAGACCAGCTTTTTGCAGAGCATATTGGCTTTGATTTTGACGCTATCGAAAAAAGTTTATGGCCAAAAAAAAATAAGATCCCCCTTGGAGGTGGCGCCAGCACTATAACACAGCAGGTTGCAAAAAATGTATTTTTATGGCAAGGTGGGTCTTATGATAAATACATTCGAAAAATTCCAGAAGTCTATTTTACACTTTTAATTGAACTTATTTGGGGCAAAAAAAGAATTTTAGAAGTGTATTTAAACGTTATAGAAACAGGGCCGGGTTGTTTTGGAATGGAAGCGGCTGCAAGGCATTATTTTCATACATCTGCAAATTCCTTAACACCTGCGCAAGCGGCCATGATTGTTGCTGGCTTTCCTAATCCCAAAAAATTTACGGCAAGCCCTATGAGTAGGCGTGTTAGTTGGCGCTACCCACAAATATTAAGACAGATGAGTAATATAGATACAGATGAAGATATCTATGCTTTACTGCATAAAAAGTAATTATTCTTCGTCCTTAAATGTTGTAAATCCAAGTAGCCTGTAGAGTGGGCAAAAACTTACAAGACTCGTAAGAAGCATTGCAATACCAATGATAAACGCAATGATGCCAAAAGTGCCTGTAATAAACTTGCCTAAAAACAAAAGAGATAGAACAATGGCGAGCGTAATTCTAATATTACTGTCTAAAGAGCCAATATTTTTTTTCATATAAATTAATTTATACGAAAGTTACACATCTACCTGTGCGTTTCAAATGACAATCGTCATGAAAATATACCCTATTTGCCTGATGTAAACATGCGGTAAGAAAATACTATGGGTGCAACGACCATGGGTATCATGATCACAAAAAAACCAATAAATGACCACATGCCTGGTAGCACAAAACCAAGTATCATTTGAACAATACCTCCATAGATCCAAAGCTTACTAGCATATGAATGCGTTGCAGTCCAGTTTGCCTCACTACTTAAGGTCCAAGGGAGTTTAAAGCCTGCAAAATAATTTTGAGAGAGTTTTGGAAAATAAAAACCCATCACTGCAAATAGTAACCCAAGTAATGGAAGTAAAAATTTATCGATAGCCACAGCTGGGTAATGCGTTTTGGTTAATATTACCATATTTAAAGCAGACATAAAGGCAACAATAATGAGCCCGAAAGCTTTAAAATATGAATCGTTGTTGTGCTCGTATCTTTTAGGATCTATTTTTTTAATATTAATCATTAATAGATATGTAAATAAACTAACAATCCCAATAAATACTGGGCCAAAAAAGGCCATGTCTTTACTACCAAATCCATCCGCTTCTCCTTTAATATTAAAATGCGTAGGAATGGTAGCTGGTAAACTAGCATAGAACGTAGATAAATATAAAAATGGTGCTACAATTAAAACGGCTACTAAAATGTAGTGAGAATATTGCTTATTCATATGCCTAGTGTTGATATATTTGTATGCATTGCCAATTGGCCATTAAAGTTACAACTATCTTACGTATGAAGTTAAAATATTTTTATAGTGTACTTGTTTTTACATTTCTCATTACCCTTTTAAATAGTTTTTCTCCAGCTACCAAAACAAGTCCTGTAACCGGCGAAACGCTTGCAAAACAATATTGTAGTAGCTGCCATTTATTTACAGCACCCGATTTATTAGATAAAAAAACATGGAAAGAAAACGTGTTGCCCAATATGGGTTGGCGACTTGGAATTAGAGGCGTCAATGATAGTCCCTATGCTTCTATGGAACCAGATGAAGCAGCCATTGTACAAAACCTACACGTGTACCCTACAACACCCATTATCAGTGTATCTGATTGGAAAAAAATCGTTGATTATTATATAACCAAAGCACCTGCAACTGTTATTGCACCAGCTTCGCTACCATTTATTAAAAATAGTACCAGACAATTTTTTAGTCAACCTATTTTTATTGATAATAAACAGGCGCCAAAAACAAGTATGGTCAAATTTAATGACCAAACAGGAACATTGTATATAAGTGATGCTACCAACGAATTGTATGCATTGGACGCTACTATGCACTTACAGGAAACATGGACTACACCATCTGCCGTGGTAGATGTATTATTTGAAAAAAACAAGGAGCCTAAAGCATTGTGTATTGGTAGTATTGCGCCATCAGAAAAAAAAGAGGGGCTTTTAATATCGCTTGATTCCGCAGAACAAAAAGCGTCTTTTGGTGGATTGGCAAGGCCTGTAAACATTGAAAAAGCAGACATTAACCAAGACGGAAAAGAAGACTTAATTATTTGTCAATTTGGAAATCATACTGGAAAAATAAGTTGGCTTGATGGAGGTGATCCGCGCAAAGAAAACATTTTAGTGTACCGCCCAGGTGCTAGAAAAGCTTCTATTATAGATCTAAATAAAGACGGCAAATTAGACATAGTAGTAATGATGGCGCAGGCTTATGAGGGTATTTATTATTTAGAAAATGTAGGTGCTGGTAAATTTAAAGAAACACCACTCGTTAAATTTCCGCCAGTTTACGGCGTGAGTTATTTTGAAATGATAGATTTTAATAAAGATGGATTTTTAGACATCGTAATGTCCAATGGCGATAACTGGGATATTTCTAGGGTTAAAAAAAGATTTCATGGCGTTCGAATTTTATTGAACGATAAAAACAACCATTTCAAGGAAAGCTTTTTCTTTCCAATGTATGGCGCTAGCAAAGCAGTTGCAAGAGACTTTGATGGCGATGGAGACTTAGATATTGCTGCCATCTCATTTTATGATGAACTTGCAAAGCCAGAACAAGGTTTTATCTATTTAGAAAATACCGGTAACATGCAATTTGCCGCGAGCAGCACCCCAGATGCGGCAAATGGAAAATGGTTAACCATGGAAGTTGCAGATATTGACAAAGACGGCGACACCGATATTGTATTAGGATCTTTTATTTATACCTTTAGTGAAATGACTCAATTATTATTAAAAGGTATTGAGCATTTCCCGCAATTACTGGTACTGCGCAATAATCAAAAAAATTAAAATGTTTAAGCTACTATTGATAACTCTTTTCCCCCTTTTTAATTTAATTCCGAATTGGGAAACTAATTTTGATGTGGCAAAAGAAAAAGCGATCAAGGAAAATAAAATAATGCTTATCCACTTTTATAAAAATGATAAAAAAGTATCTAAAAGCCATTTTCAAATCGCGTTATTTGATAATGATAGTTTTGTAAACTATGCAAACAAGCATTTGATCTTACTACAAATGGATTTGAGCATCAAGTCTAATAATGCTACTGAACAAGCATTTTTATATAATTCAATTATACTTGAACGCTACAATGCCAAAGGCATTTATCCTTACACGGTTATCCTTGAATCTAGCGGAAAACTGTTAAAAACATGGGAGCATAGTAAGCAATTATCCTCAACCAAATTGGTTGCCGATATAAAAGCCACCATTGAGGCAAACCAACAATAAATACTTCTTATTCGGCTTTCTTAAAACGCGAAGTTCTTCCCATAATAGAAAAACCTATAAATCCACGTACATCTAGTTGTGTAGGGCTTACCAATGTTAATTTGCACTGGTAGGTTTTACCATTTTCTGGGTCATAAATAGAGCCTTCATTCCAAAGGCTTTTTTCGGCCTTGATAAATCCTTTCATAAATATGAGGCCAACAAGTGGTTTGCTTTGCAATGAAGCATCGGGGTTATTTTTGTCAGTCCTTGGTTTACCGTTGATGCTAGGTTCTTTAAGCCAAACAATTTCCCCGTTTAATTTATCACCCTGCCAGTAAAACTGAACTTTTGCGGTTTTTTTATCGTTATACCAAAGTCCTTGGGTAATATCTTGTGCGCGGGTCACAAAAGCTACAAGAACAAAAAAGAAAAGAAAGGTCATTTTTTTCATACCGTGTATATTTACTTTACATAACAAATATAAACATGAAAAAGTTCATTCAATATATTAGCCTTGGAATTTTAGCAATTCTCGTTGTAGTTTTTGTTACAATTATTGCACTTGCAGAGGGAGATAAAAAATTGGCTTCCTTACTTCCTTTATATGCTAATAAAGAATCAAAGTTTATGCCTGTTTTAGGTATGCAAGTTCATTATAGAATAGAAGGTGTTGAAACTGATATGGTTCCGCTGGTGCTCATTCATGGAACATCTGCCTCACTTCATACCTGGGATAGTTTAACGCTCTTATTACGTGGAAAGAAAAAAATAATTCGTTTTGACTTACCAGCTTTTGGACTAACTGGACCCAATAAAGAAAACACCTACAATGCAGATGTCTATAATATTTTTGTTGATTCGCTATTAGAGGCACTACATGTCAACTCTTGTATTGTAGCCGGAAACTCTCTTGGAGGAAGCATTGCATGGCATTATGCACTGTATAACAAATCCCGTGTGCAGCAGTTAATATTACTTGACGCGAGCGGTTATCCGAAAAAAAATGAAAAGGGATCGCTTGGTTTTAAAATTGCAAGCACGCCCATCATTAATAATTTATTGCTTTGGGTAACGCCTAAATTTTTAGTCAAAAAAAGTTTAGAGGGTGTGTTTGTAGACAAAAGTAAAATTACGGAAGCGTCCATTGATCGTTACCACGATTTATTACTAAGAAAAGGGAATAGAAAAGCAGCGCTTTCTATTTTTAAAGCAGGTTTTACACCAAACCCAGCACCTATAAAAACAATCAATATCCCAACCTTAATTATTTGGGGCGATAAGGATCAGCTCATAAGCGTTTCTAATGCTTACCTGTTTAACAAAGACATCAAAGGAAGTAAGCTTGTGGTGTTACAAAATGTTGGGCATACGCCCATGGAAGAATCGCCTACAAAAGTAGCTGCTGCCATTTCAAGTTTTTTAAACTTTCATTAATCCATAGGTAATCCGGGATTTTCGAGTTCATTAATGCTGTCTGGGCTGTCACTTAAAACCTCTACATCCCTTAATTGACGCTGAATAGCTCGTGTACGCACGCCTACCACTTCGTCGAGTTGCTTGAGGCCATTTTGAATATTACCTTGGGCTTTTTCGATTAGTCCGCCAAATTTTTCAAACTCTGTTTTTACGTTACCAAGTACTTTCCAAACTTCGCCGCTCCTTTTTTGAATAGCGAGTGTTTTAAAGCCCATTTGTAAACTATTTAAAATAGCTGCAAGTGTACTTGGGCCCGTCACCACTATTTTATAATTGCGTTGCAAATCTTCTAGCAAACTTGCTTTTCTTACCACTTCTGCATAGATGCCCTCAAATGGTAAAAATAAAATTCCGAAATCGGTGGTATTAGGCGGATCGATGTATTTATCAGAAATGTCTTTGGCCATTTTTTTAATGGTCTGTTCTAAGTTCTTTTGCGCTATTTCTATTTGTGGTAAATCGGATGCATCGTAAGCGGTTTGTAATTGCTCATATACATCTTTTGGAAATTTAGCATCGATAGGAAGCCATACCTGCTTATTGGTATCATCTCGGCCAGGAAGTTTAATGGCAAATTCTACAATATCAGCACTATTTTGTTTGGTTTTTACGTTTGCTGCATACTGCTCGGGGGCGAGTATTTGTTCTAGCAACATAGCAAGTTGCACTTCTCCAATGCCGCCACGCATTTTAACATTGCTGAGTACCTTTTTTAACCCGCCTACATCATTAGCAAGTGTTTTCATTTCGCCAAGACCAAGTTGCACCGCTTCTAATTGTTTACCCACGGCTTCAAAGGATTGACCCAGTCTTTCATTTAAAGTTTTTTGAAGTTTTTCATCTACTGTTTCCCGCATTTGCTCTAACTTTTTTTCGGTTTGCTGTACCAGCTTAGATTGACCTTCTGTTAAGTCAGTAAATTTATTTTTTAGCTCTTGCGTTAAATCTAGTAAGCCAATTCGCAAATCATCTCTATTGAGTTTATGATTGGCATCGGTTTTTTGTATAAGACCTTCTAGCCCTGATTTTAGGGTGTTAGTGATTTCAGTTCGGTTAATACTAAAATCTGCTTTTATGGAATGTTCTAATTGCGCAAGTGTAGACTGAAGTACCGCCATTTCTTTTTGCAAACCAGCATCGCCACTAGGCTTATTAAGCAAAACAATTACCAGCAAAAGTGATACGCCACTTACAGCAAGTGAAGCGTATAAAACAATATCATTCATACCATAGATTTTAGAAGTCAAATATACGCGCGGTGTCCTCCGCCTATTGGAGCAGTCATTTTTTTAACAAAAAAATGTAAGGTATACAATTCAAATAGTTGGTGTAATTTGAGGCGATGTCTGACAGTCCCCCATACCAACTATATCCTATATCGGACCATGCCGTAACGCTTGATTTTGGTGGGCCTATTCGTTTAGAAATAAATGATAGGGTGCACAGGCTTGTAGCATCGCTGCAACAAAATTTGTTACCAGGTATTACAGATATTATTCCAGCGTATAATTCTGTGACAGTTGTTTATGATTACATGACTGTCTATCAACAGCAATTGAAAAATGAAAAGATACTGCCCGTTTATTCATTCATAGAAAATTGGATTGAACAAAATTTGAAAGATTATTCAAGTAACGTAAAAACAACCGATGAAGAAATTATTATTCCTGTTTGTTACGATAAAAGTGTAGGCATCGATATCGAATTTGTTGCGCAGCAGCATAACCTAAGTACCCAACAGGTTATTGAATTACATACTGCTAAAACATACCGTGTTTTTATGAATGGTTTTTTGCCAGGCTTTGCCTACATGGGCATTGTTGATCCTGCCATTCAAACACCAAGGCATGAAAGTCCAAGACCGCTTGTAACGGCTGGAAGCGTTGGCATTGCTGGCGTTCAAACGGGTATATACCCTTCTAATTCGCCGGGTGGATGGCAAATAATTGGCAAAACACCACTCCCATTAATTGACGAAAACGAAAATTTATTACTGAAGCCAGGAGGCTTTGTAAAATTTAAAGCAATATCTCTTTTATCATTTGAAAAACTTAGCAAGCAATGAGTATTCAAATTATAAAAGCAGGTTTATTAGATAGTATACAAGGTTTGCCAAGTATAGGTAAACAGCATGAGGGCTTTAGTCCGGGCGGATCTATGGATATAGTGGCGCATAGCGTTGCAAACGCACTGGTAGGGAATAAAAAAGAAGCCGCTGTTATAGAAATGCATGTGCCTGCTGCAGTAATTTTATTTACAAAAGAAACACTCTTTGCATTTACAGGCGCTGCAACATCGGCAACACTAGACAATGAAACCGTTTATGCCAACCAGCCCATTGTCGTAAATGCAGGATCCATATTATCTTTTAACCATCAAATACATGCTGCTAGAATTTATGTGGCAGTGCATGGTGGTTTTGTTATTAAAAAAGGGAAGCTTCAAAAAAATGACGGCTTAGCTACTGCTCAATCATTTGATTATCATTTTGAAGGCATAGGGCAATTACATGCATTAACACTTGGCTGGACGGCAAATACCCAGGATTTTTATAGGTCTAATAACATTCGTTGTATTCAAGGTCCAAATATGAATGTCTTAGACACAAAGGAGGTAGCGCATTTTCATCATAAACGGTTTGAAATAGATATACAAGGCAACCGAATGGGCTTTCGTTTAAAAAGCGACGCCATACAACATTCCATATTACCTGAATTTCTATCCACGGCAGTTACAAAAGGTACTTTACAGTTAACGCCCAGTGGACAGATCATTGTTTTAATGGCCGATCATCAAACAACGGGCGGCTATCCTCGCATTGGTACTGTTATTAGTGCAGATATGGCATCACTTGCTCAAATGCCTATTGGTAGTTCATTTGGTATAACATGGGTAAGTATGCTTGAAGCTGAAGCGCTAATATTAGCGCAGGAATCAAATTTGCAACAATTAGAAAATGCATGTAAATTCAAGTTGCAAGAATACTTTTCAGAAAAATAAGATGCTAATTATTAATTGTGATATGGGTGAAGGGTTGGACAATGACGAAGCGCTCATGCCCTTTATAGATGCCGCTAATATTGCCTGTGGTTACCATGCCGGAGATACAGACACTATCAAAAAAACAATAGCACTCGCTCAAGAAAATAAAGTGCAAATAGGAGCACATGTTTCTTATGCAGACAAAGAAAATTTCGGCAGAAAAGAAATGCATGTATCAAGTGCAGCGGTATACGATCTTGTATCTGAACAATTACGATTGTTTTCAAATATTGCAAAAGAAATGGGGCAAATAGTAGCACACGTAAAACCACACGGAGCTTTATACAACCAAGCTGCTAAAGATATAAAAATAGCCACAACCATTGCTAGCGCTGTGTTTAATCAATTGCCAACTGCTGTTTATTTTGGATTAAGCGGGAGCGTTATGCTGGAAGCTGCGAATACTATAGGGCTTTCTACAGTGCATGAAGTTTTTGCAGACCGGGCTTATCAAAAAGATGGAAGTCTCTGTCCAAGAAATATAGAAGGCGCTGTATTTACAAATGAGAAAAGCGTAGCAGCGCAGGTATCTTTTCTACTACAAGAGAAAAAAATTAAAACGATGGAAGGGATCGTAATAGATGTAGCTGCAGATACGATTTGTATTCATGCCGATACGCCAAATGCACTATTGTTTGCAAAAACCATTTATCACCTCGTTAAAAATAAGTAGCAGTGAAAAAAACAAAAAACAATCAAGCATTACTGGGCGCGGCTTTTTTAATGGCTACATCTGCTATTGGACCTGGCTTTTTAACACAAACCACCGTGTTTACGCAGCAACTACTTTCTAGCTTTGGTTTTGTAATTGTACTATCCATATTATTAGATATTGGAGCTCAATTAAATGTTTGGAGAATTGTTGTGGTAAGTAGCAAACGTGCACCTGTTATTGCCAATGAATTATTACCAGGCTTAGGCTACTTTTTAACGGGTTTAATTGTTGTTGGGGGCCTCGCCTTTAATATTGGAAATATTGGAGGTTGTGGACTTGGTGTAGAGGTATTAACAGGCTTAAGTCCGGCAACAGGTGCCATTATTAGTTGCTTTTTGGCCCTCTTTATTTTTTGGATGAAAGAAGCAGGCGCCTTCCTAGATAATTTTACAAAAATTCTAGGGCTACTCATGGTGGCACTTACCTTATACATTGCACTTAGTGCGCACCCACCTATGCAAGAAGCCATCACGCATAGTTTTATGCCTTCAGCCTTTAGTGCTAAAGCCGTTGTTACACTTGTGGGAGGAACCGTAGGCGGCTATATTTGTTTTGCAGGTGGTCACCGTTTATTGGATGCCGGATATAGTGGAACGGCCTCTTTAAAAGATACCAATACAAGCGCCGTTTCTGGTATTTTAATTACTGCTATTATGCGCATCGTTTTATTTTTAGCAGCACTAGGTATTGTAACAAGTGGAGCGGTATTAGATCCAGCAAATCCGGCTGCTAGCGTTTTTAAATTTGCAGCAGGTAATATTGGTTACAAGTTTTTTGGTGTTGTTCTTTGGTCGGCAGCGATTACATCTGTGGTAGGAGCAGCATACACATCCATATCTTTTTTAAAGAATTTTAGTAGCTGGATTGATAAACACCAGCAAATAGCTATCAGTATTTTTATTATTATTAGCACCCTTATATTTATTATTTTAGGGAACCCGGTAAAAATTCTTGTTACGGTTGGCGCCCTCAATGGTCTCATTTTACCAATTGCATTAGCGGTTATTTTAATTGCAGCACACAACAAAAAAATAGTAGAAAATTACAGCCAGCCATTGTGGCTAGATATAGCAGGATGGCTTGTTGTAGCCGTTATGACCACACTCAGTGTATTAACTATTAAAGATTGGATGATACAACTATTGTAAGCCGTCGCTAGCTAATAAAGTAGTTGCATTTACAATAGGATCAATCGTATTGGCTTCTATTTTTTGCATGACAGATTCAGGATTGTCTCTGTTGAGAGCGCCCTTCAAGTATAATTTATCATAGTAGGCAAGTAATACAGTAAAACTACTTTCAACATCATCTTCAATTAAAAAATTGATAGCAGTTTTGGTTTCTAGTCCACCCAGTCTTTTTTTAATGCGCAGTATTGCACTCATCAATTTATCTTTTTCGAATTTCCCATACCCCTGCAAAATAAATTGAAGCCTTTGTGTAAAAGGAATATCTAAAAAGTACAATTTGCTTTTTCTAATTTGATCAAATAAAGTTGCCGGAATATTTACAAGGCCGATACGTCTACTTTCATCTTCTACCCATACATAGGAAAACACTGTACCCAATTTATAAAGCGATTGTGCTAATAAATTTTCGAACTGTTCTTGTGAAGGTTGAACTGGTTGGCCCAAATTTCCAAACGCAGAACCTTTATGGTGTGCAAGACCTTCTAAATCAATAATGGGCTCTTTTACTGTTTGAAGTGCATGTAAGGTTTCTGTTTTACCAGACCCTGTGTATCCGCCTATCACTTTAAACTGGTACTCCAATGTAAATTGAGCTAATACCCAGTTTCGATAGGCTTTATAACCGCCTACCAAGGTGTACACCGTATAGCCGTATAAATCTAGTAGCCATGCCACGCCAGCGCTGCGCATGCCCCCGCGCCAACAATGCACGAGTACCACTTTATTTGTAGGATCCGAACTTGATGCAAGTAACGCCTCGACATCACTAACCACCTGGGTCATTTTTACACCAAAAAAGTTAAGCCCTAATTTAATAGCAGGCTGCTTTCCTTGTTGCTTGTACGCCGTGCCAACAACCTTACGTTCTTCATCCGTAAAAAGGGGTAAAGAGTAGGCATTTTTCATATGCGCATGTGCATATTCCGATGGGCTGCGAACATCCAAAATTGGATACTGTTCCATCATGGAAACAAATTCTGATATAGATAATCGTTTTACAGCCATCCTTACAAATATAAAGAAAGGGGGCTAGATAGCTTTTTTTCTATTTACTAAATAAACACCCGAAAAAATAAGAACAGCTGCTAACGCCTTAATGATCGTAAAATGTTCGCCTGCAAAAACCATGGCAATAATGGTTGCAAACACGGGTTGGGTATATATATAGGCCCCCGTAACGGATGGACCTAATTCTTGTAAACCATAGACAGTAAACAAATACGATAAAAAAGTTACAAGGAGAACTACAAAGGCTAGTGCAATCCACTGCGCTGTTCCAAACACAGACCAATCGGTGGCAATAAAATCGGGAAGCGCAAAGGGTAAAATAAAAATGGCGCCAAATGTAAATACCCAGCGTAATACATGCAGTGCATTGTATTTTTCCATGAGTGGCCTAACAAGCACCATATAAAATGCATAAGAAACAGCGTTGATAAGCACAAACACATCACCGAGCAAACTACTGCTATTACTAGATTGTACGTCTTTTACAAGTACGAGCAAAGTAGCGCCGCCAATACCAAGGGCTAAGCCAATGAATTTATTTATGCTAAATTTTTCTTTGATGAGCCAAAGTGCAATGATGGTAATAAATATGGGCGTGGCTAATGAAAGTAGTGAACTGTGAATTGCGGAGGTTAATGATAAACCCTTTACAAACATGATTTGATTGATGGCAACGCCTGTAATTCCACAGAGTATAAATAGTGGAATATCTTTTTTGTCAATAGAAGCTTTAGAGGGTTTAAAGAGCAGTAAAGACCAAAATAATATTAAACTCACCACAACACGCACAACATTTAAAGAATAGGGTGCTAAATATGCCGGTGTGATGGTTTTAATAACTGCGTAACCGGCACCAAAAATTAAATTTGCAATTAATACTGCAATATGTGCCTTTGTTTTTGAATTCATGGAGCAAATATAAAGCAATGCTGGCGGGCTTTTTCATCCATTTTTACTACATCAAAGTTAGACTGAGAGATCATTACAGCCATTTTTTGATTTGAAAGTGTAGTTGCTAAATATCTTTGTTCTGTTTGACCGGGCGTGGGCACTAATATCATTTTTTTGTGCAGCGGTAATAGTTCCATGAGTGTAGAATAACCACTTCGGCACACAATAAATTCAGACTGCATAATAATGTCTAATAAATCTTGACCACTTGCATAACGAAGTTTGGTGAGCGAACCTTGCACTTTATAATGATTGGGTAAATCGGAAGGCCTTCCTTCTATAAGAATCACCTGATCTTGTAATTTGCCTGCATCAGATTCAATCAAATGTTGCAACATGGTTCTTTGCGGCTCGGGACCAGACAATAAAAAACAATATTTATATTTTGTTGGGAATGCGTTATGAGTGGCGCTATGTAAAATACTGAATTGACTAAGTGGACCAATATACGTTACGGGTATGCGCGGCATATTTTTTGGATGTGACAAATCTGCTGCATAGCCCGGATAATCTGCAATATCAGGAACCCAACATTCAGAAAATTTATTAATAAAATAGTACTGTATTTTTTGGATGAAATTTTCAGCCCACTTAAATGGCGCTTTCACAAGTAATTGATGGGTAATAAATGTAGTGGTTAATTGACTATTAAATAGTCCATACCTATTATCTGAAATCACATGGTCAAATACATGGGCTTGTGCTTGTAACCACTGGTGCTCTCTGTAAATTGCTAAGGCAATTTTAGGTAATTGAAAAAATAATACAACCGGAAGCCACCAAGCTTTTTTACTATACTTTATACGATATCCAGGTATTGAAACATAGGTACAGGCAGGGAAATAATATTGTAATAATTTTTTTTGGGGGCCGCTTGCAACAATGGTTACCGTATGCCCTTTTTCGATTGCATCATGTATAATGGGTACGCATCTAGACGCATGTCCAAGTCCCCAATCGAGTGGAGCAATTAAAACTCGTTGTATGTGGGCCTCTGCTTTGATGGGAAATAGCTAAATTTTTACGTAATTTAGTATTCAATTATGAAACATTCTATTTTAAAAATTATTGTTCTCGTTTTGGTAGTTGCTTTTACTGCTTCTAGTTGCAGCGTATTTAGGCCAGGCTACCAACGAAGAGGCGGTTGCGGTTGCGCTAAAGATGTTCGATAATTCTACCAGAATTTAACATACAAGGCACTTAACAACATTAGTATGATCACAATCAGTACGAGTGTTGATTTGCTTACCTTAAACATAGATGCATCTATTTCAAATGCTTTAGGGTTTACCATAGGCCCTGCCATGCTCACAATAACCATTATAATAATCGTAAGTACAAATGACCAACCCATGTTTATTAAAAATGGAATCTCGTAAATGCCGCTTTTATTTAAATACGCAGTGTACATGATATTGTCTGTTCCAAATATTTGGATGGCATAACTATTAAAAAATATAGCCAATAAAAATCCAGTAATTAAACCAGTCATAGCAGCTGCTCCAGTGGTACGCTTCCAGAAAAATCCAAGCATAAACATAGCAAATACACCAGGACTAATAAAGCCGGTATACTTTTGAATAAAAGTAAATCCACCCTCACCACCGATACCCAATAAATCTTTCCAAGTAAACACAACAGCAATAACCATTGAAATAAATACGGTTAAGCGACCCGTCCATACCAACTTTTTTTCATCGGCATGTTGGTTAATGTATTTTTTATAAATATCTAATGTAAAAATGGTTGAAATACTATTTGCCTTTCCAGCAAGTGATGCAACAATGGCAGCTGTTAATGCAGCTATTGCTAGTCCTTTTAAACCAGCAGGTAAAAATGCAAGTATAGCAGAATAAGCGCCGTCCTTTCCACCTTCAAAACCTGCTAACTGACCATTTTTAAATAATACAAACGCTGCAATACCCGGAAGCATTACAATTACTGGCATAAACAATTTCATGAAGCCAGCAAACAAGATACCTTTTCTTGCAGTTTCTAATTGCGCACCAAGTGCACGTTGTGTAATGTATTGATTACAACCCCAATAATTTAAATTCAAAATCCATTGTCCAGCAAAATACATTGCAATACCTGGTAAAATAATATACTTGTCTCTTGCCAACTGCCCAGCAGCACTCATATCCGTATTATTAGGCTTTGGTAAGATTAAATGGAAGTGCTCTGGTGCTTGCGAGAGCAACGTATTAAATCCGGCTAAAGCGCTACCATCTACTACATGATTGATTCGTTGATCCACGATTTGTAACGCCATATATACTGTTGCAAATCCACCAATAATTAAAACAGCTACTTGAATAACATCTGTGAAACCAATAACCTTCATACCACCAAGGGTAATGACAAGTGCCATTAACATGAGTCCAATCATGACTATGTGCAAATAGTCGCCGCCTAGTAAACCATTAATAGCAACCGCACCTAAATATAAAATGGAAGTAAAGTTTACAAATATATACAACAACAACCAAAAGATTGCCATTACTAGTGAAACAGATTCATTATACCTCGTTTTTAAAAACTGAGGCATTGTGTAAATCTTATTTTTTAAATAAATAGGAATAAACCATACTGCTATAATAATTAAACCAAGAGCCGCAATCCATTCATAGGCTGCAATAGCAACCCCTACAAAAAATCCTTCGCCACTCATCCCTATAAACTGCTCTGCAGAAATATTAGAGGCAATTAAAGATGCGCCAATTGCCCACCATGTAAGTGACCCTTCTGCTA
This sequence comes from Sediminibacterium sp., assembly GCA_040403595.1. Taxonomy (GTDB): domain Bacteria; phylum Bacteroidota; class Bacteroidia; order Chitinophagales; family Chitinophagaceae; genus Sediminibacterium. Next base: position 374,951 of record JBBAKI010000001.1, read on the forward strand.
AAAAGAAATCTTGGGATGCAGATACCGTATTTTTCTTTTTAGAATAAACCCAATAACCATAACTAGCAACAATTAAAAAATATAGAACAAAAACAATTTTATCTGAAAGTGCTAATGAATTCATGTGGTTATTAGGTTGTAGACGTAAGTATCAATTCAGTAATTAAATATTTTATTTTTTACTCAATAGGTTTGTAGTCCTTAAAGATTTTTACAGGTGCGCCTTCTGCAAGTGTTCTAAAAGATTTCCATGCACCATCAAAAAACTTGTTAGCACGTGTAATTACCTCTGCTACCTTTTGTTCTGCGTTGGTCATTAATTTATCTTCTTGAGCACCCGGTGCTACTGGCTTACCCATTACTGTCATTCTAGCTTCGCCAAAAACACTGCTCACTGTTACCTGAGGAATATTTCCGTAGCCTTGTTTGGTTTGTGGTTTACCATTAAGCATTTCTCTAATCGCTTTTAATTCATCTTTAACAGCTGTTGCCGTTTTGCGAATGGTGTCAGCTGCTTTTTTGTCCATGTCTTTTATGTTAGACTCGATTTTTGCAATGATACCATCTGCTTCTGTCATACGCTCATTTAACGTATTCAGTTTTTCGGTGGTTTTATCCAAACGATCATTTGCTTTTCTGATGGCATCACGTACTTCTTTAGAAGTTGGTGCATACGGGTCATCGTTTACAGTTAACATGGTGCTGTCTGAATTGTTTTTTCCAATACTCACCACTACTTTATACGTTCCTGGATCTACTGGTAAACCTGGTGCTTCCGGTGGTGTACCGCCGCCAAAACCAGCGCCGCCGCCCATTCTACCTCCACCGCCGCCGCCTCTACCGCCGCCGCCGCTTGCACGAAGTCCGCGTCCTTCCATTCCCCAGAAATATCTATTAAATCCAGAATCTGCTTTTGCACGTATGGTTCTTATCAGTGAATCTTTTGCATCATAAAAACGAAGTAAAGCTGTATCACCAAGGGCTTTTTTGCCGGTATCAGACGCTGCTTTTTGTACAAAGAAGCTAATTGGAAGTCCAGCTCTCTTATTTTCACCTTCGTAAGTGCCCCAAACGCTATACTCAATACCCATTGCGTTTTTGCGATGTGCTTGGTAACCAGCTGGCGCATTAAATACAGTTACTTTATTAGAAAACACTTTACCCATATTAGCAGCTGCTTTTCTTAAGCCTCCAATATCATCTAACACATATAGTGCTCTACCAAAAGTTGCAATCACTAAATCATTTTCTCTTTCTTGAATCACTAAATCGTAGGTAGAAACAGAAGGATAATCATTTTTAAATTGTTGGAATGTTGCGGCGTTATCGAGGCTAATCCATAAGCCTTGCTCGGTACCAACAAAAATTAAATTAGGTTGTGTAGGATCTTGTAAAACACAAAGTGCATAGCCAATCACTTTTTTATCTTCTAAAATATTGATCCATGTTTTTCCAAAATCAGTAGTTCTAAAAATGGTAGGTTTCATGTTGCCTCTTCTATAATCGTTGGCCACAACAAAAGCTTCTGCTGCATTAAAACGAGAAGCACGAATTTGTGGAACCCATGCGCCAAGCGGCATTCCAGGTATTTTGCCCCTGAAGTTGGTCCAAGTTTTTCCACCATCTTGCGTTAATTGAACGTTACCATCATCGGTACCTGCCCAAATAACACCTTGCTGTTTTGCAGAAGGTTCGATACAAATAATGGTGCAATAATTTTCAGCTCCGGTTATGTCTACGTTTAATCCTCCATTATTAGACTGATCCATTTTTGCACTATCGCGCGTTGTTAGATCGTCAGAAATTTGAGACCAAGAAGCGCCCTTATCGATGCTCTTGTTTACAAATTGAGAACCATAATAAATTGTTTTTTTATCAAAAGGATCTTGTGCAATCGCTGCGTTCCAATTAAAACGCTGACGCACACCTGGTGCTGGACTTGGAGGTCGAATGCTCCACTCTTCACCCGTTGCAATATTGTAGCGACCTACAGAACCACCTTGGCTCATACTATATACCCAGTTTGCATCTTCTGCATCTGGAACCACATCAAAACCATCACCACCGCCAACGCCTTGCCAGTATGCATTTCTAATGCCGCTGTTTACCCAAACGTATGCAGGACCATGCCAGCTTCCGTTGTCTTGTAAACCACCCATTACGTTGTACGGAATTTTATTATCAACATTGATATGATAAAATTGTCCGAGTGGTAATTTCTCGTCAAACTGCCATGTTTTACCACGGTCTCTTGAAATTCCAATGCCACCATCATTACCATCAATAATAAAATTTCCATTTTGTGGATGAATCCACCAAGCGTGGTGATCTGGATGAATACCACTGTAAGGAATTACAGATTTAAATGTTTTACCAGCGTCTTCACTTACGGTAATCATTTGATTGATATTGTACAATCTATTTTCGTTGGTCGGATCTATTGCAATATCCTGAAAATAAAATGCACGATTGGTTACCACCGAAGATTCACTATTTACAAGCTCCCATTTTAATCCGCCATCTTCCGATTTATACAAACCATTTTTTGTTGCTTCTACAAGTGCATATACTCTGTTTGGATCGTTACGACCCACTGTAATGCCTATGCGGCCTAAGTTTCCTTCAGGTAAACCATCTTCTTTTCCTAATTTTTTAAACGTTTTACCACCATCATAGGTAACATAAAATCCACTTCCTTTTCCACCACCTTGTAAGCTCCATGGTGTTCTTTGGTGTTGGTACATGTTTACAAATAATTTGTTTGGATTTACAGGATCCATCACCATATCACCTACACCACTGCTATCATTGGTGTGTAAAATAACTTTCCATGTTTGACCACCATCTGTTGTTTTGTACAATCCTCTTTCTGGATGTGGTACAAATGGATTACCAATAACACCAGCGTAAACAACATCCGGATTTGTTGGATCAATAATAATGCGGTGGATGTTCCTCGTTTTTTCTAGGCCCATACACTTCCATGTTTTACCACCATCTAAACTTTTATAAATACCTTCTCCTAAACTCACAGAGTTTCTTGGATTACCTTCTCCTGTTCCTGCCCAAACAATACTTGGATTACTTTGCGTAATAGCGACAGAACCAATATTTAAAATAGGTTGTTCATCAAAAATGGAAGCCCAACTAGCACCACCATTTTCAGATTTCCATACACCACCACTAGCTGTTCCTAAATAAATAATATTAGGATTAGACCATACAGCATCAATAGCCGTAACACGACCGCTCATTCCTGCAGGTCCAATGCTTCTTGGTTTTAAACCTTTAAAATGCTTCGCAATGTCAATGTTTTGCGCGTTTGTGCAAAGAGCAATTACAAGAAATGTAAATGCGGAAAAGAATTTTTTCATAAATGGTAATTTTGTAACGGGTAATTTCCTAAATAATTGGTCAATTTCCAAAAAAGTTAGTTGAATTAATCAATATTATAGTTGAACTATTCACAGTAAACCAGGTATAACTTTCGGGTTCGATGGTTATGGTTAGCATGAGCTCGTGATTTGTATTCAATGTGTATTTTTTTGCAGTTGCTATTTCATCTTTGATTGCCAGGGTTGCCGTATTTGTTAACCCCGTATAATAAAGCGGTACTGGTATGGTTCTGGTAATTTTTTCTTTGGTTGGATTGTAGAGCATGCCCAGTGCTTTTTGTTTAGAACTAGGGTCTACGTGAATAAGACCATCCCAATCTCTTCCATCGGCTCTTCTGAGCTGAATCATATCTGCATTGAGTATAGATCGATATTTCTTATACCAGTTAATGGTACGAGCAACCATTTGTCTGGTCGTTTCTGTGTCATACAGTCTTGGGCCTCTATAACAGGCTTGTACACCTGCTCCATAATACTGAATCATGAGTTGTTCGTAATCGGATAAATGCTCCGAAAGTGGCTCTAGCAATGCTCTTGGATCATTTCCTTGGTAATTGGTTAATGGAACAAAGCCCCAACTCATAGATCCTGTTTTTTCGATGGTGCCGTCATGAATATTTTGTCTATTTAGGATGCGTTGTTGTTCACGCGGTAATGAAAAATTGACTTCGCGGTAGCCAATCGCAATTTTATGTGTGCCATCTAAAAAATACCAATCGGGTGCATTGATATATACGCCTCTTTCATTTAACCAGTGGTACAATTCTTTTTGAATTTCCATTTGACGCCACTGCGAATCATTGTAACCTTTATGACCTGGATGTGTCGTAGAAGCACAAACGTCTCCAGGATAAGGTCCATCATTTTCCCAAATATCAAAACCTGTTTTGGTAAAAAAGTTTTTTATTTTATCTCTGTATGCTAGGCCCCACTTGCTTCCAAAGCAAGGCGCATTTCCAAAAAATGCACCGCCGGGCTTTCCTGTTTTAATATCTACTATATCATCAGCATCTGAAATACGTCTACTACTAAAGAGTGAATAACCACCCAACATAATGCCACGTGCATGCGCATAATCCGTTAATTCTTTCCAGCGTACTATATTTTTTTGGGCTGTGTCTTCCATATTTAAGTGACTGCCAAAACTTAAAATCACGGCTTCGTATCCCGTAGCCACGCACTGATCAATGGCTGTTTTTACTTCTTCGTCATTTTTACTAACGAGGTGCATAAAAATGGGATTCTGTGCAGTCCATGGTGCAACGGCTGTATACATTTTTCGAATCATGAGTCCTCTGCGCTGTCTATCGTAACTATCCATGAGCAGTTCGTGTGTACGCACCGATTTAAACAATTCACCAGGCTGCAAGTCAATACCAGGAGCCTTTTCGGGATATATTTCTAAAAGGCAGGGGGTTTGATAATTATAATTTACTTGAGAAGTATATACCGAATCCGTTTTCCAATGTGTGGTTTGATCACTGATATCATAACGCATGGCATTGTTGAAAGCATAGTTTGTTTCTACGTAAATTCCATGCTGCTTTTTCATTTCTTCTGGCGATCCAACTACGGCACTTTCTTCTTCTACAAGTCCTAACACTTCATTTACAACCCTGTCAAGTGCGTGTGGTGTTGAGGATGTATTTAATATGGAAACCCATTTAACAATGAGTGGTAAATGATCATAGAGTTCATAATGTACTTCTACTGTTATCCCAGCAAGTTTTTCAGACGCATGCTTATAGCTAACAATTAATTCTTTGCCAGTTGGCGCTGCCGTATGGTGTGCCCAACTTTTATTTTTCCATTTTAAAAATGGTTGAAGTAGTCCTATTTTATGAGAAACATATTTGAAATCGTTTGCACCGGCTTTTAAAGTATCGGCGAGGCCTGGTAAAATATATCCATTTTCTTTTTGACCAACAAGTCCACCCACATTGTAAAGCTGGCCATCTAAAACAATACGCGCTTCCGGTTTGATGGCTCTCAACAACTGTTGTTGGTTGGCTAAATTGGTATAATCGGTACAGGCAAAATTGGCACCAATGGTAAATTTTCGTCGCACTAAACCATTGTTAAGTTCAATGATATTAGCCTTTTGCGTAATTAAAGCCTTGTAGGGAGTAGCATTAATTAACCAATCTTGTGCGCGCACAACTGCCGTTAGCTGCAGTGTAACAAAGCAAGTAACAAAAACTATTTTCTTAAAATTCATTGGAGAAATTTAAATATCAAAAATAAAATGTCTATACAATTGCTCTGTCTAAATGCGTGTAGCCACCATCTACATGTACAAGTTGTCCAGTGGTATGACTTGAAACTTCAGAAAGTAATACCGCAACCATATTTGCAATTTCAATATCGGTGGTCATTCGGTTTTCTAAAGGAATTTTTGCAGTGATGCTTGCTAATTTTTCGGAAGGGTTATCAAATGTTTGAATCCATTTTTCGTAGAGTGGTGTAAAACATTCTGCTACAATCACGGCGTTTACGCGAATACCATATTTTAATAATTCTACCGCCCACTCTCTTGTTAGCGCGTTTCTGCCTCCATTAGATGCAGCATACGCAGACGTATTTCCCTGACCGGTTTCGGCAGTTTTAGATCCAATATTTACGATAGCCCCTTTTGATTTTTTTAAAGCGGGTAGTGCATGATGTGCTAGTAAATAATAGTGCACTAAATTTTTATGGAGGGAAGCTATAAAACCTTCATAGCTTCCATTTTCTAATCCTACGCCATCGTTAACACCGGCGTTATTGACAAGACCATCAATGGTGCCATAGGTTTCAAGCACTGTATCAATAGCTTTTTTGCATGCATTTGGATCCGTTAATTCTGCTTCTACACCAAAAGCCTTGCCGCCTGCTGTTACCACTGCGTCTACTGCCGCTTTATTATCTGAGGCACTACGCCCAATGATACATACGGTTGCGCCTTCTTGTGCGAGCACTTTAGTGATGCCGTATCCTATACCTTTTGCACCACCCGAAACAACGATAATTTTATTTGACAGTCCTAATTCCATTTTATTTTATTGAGGAAGTGTAAATATTTTTTCTAGAAAAACCCATTTTTCTCCAGGCTTGGCACCGGGCATCGCTTGTTGATATTTCCACATCAATGTTTCCCATTTTTGAACTACTTCACTTGCAGCGTCTGCCGCAGACTTGGCTTCAAAAGAAAATTTTTCACTCGCTTCTATCACCATAAATAAACGGTTGGCCACATTGTAAATATCTAGGCATGTAATATCCGAATTTTTAATACTATCAATAATTTCTGGCCACACGTTTTGATGGTACACTTTGTACTCCGCAATTAATGCAGGATCATCTTTTAAATCTAGTGCCAAAAAATATTGTTGTGCTGCCATGATTTTATTTTTTTGTATATGCAACCGCTGTTTGTTTGCTAGTACCTAATCCTTCGATACCTAGTTCAATAACGTCTCCGGCTTTTACATAAACAGGTTCTGGTTTAATGCCCAAACCTACGCCAGGAGGGGTTCCTGTACTAATAACGTCGCCCGGCAATAGGGTCATAAACTGGCTGAGGTAGTGAACTAAAAAAGGTATTTTAAACACTAGGTTTAGTGTATTACTATTTTGATAGGTTTTGCCATTTACGGTTAACCACATTTTTAAATTGTTAACGTCTGCAATTTCATCGGGTGTTGCTAAAAAGGGTCCGAGTGGTGCAAAAGTGTCACAACCTTTTCCTTTATCCCACTGTCCACCTCTTTCTAATTGAAATTCTCTTTCGCTATAATCATTGTGTAAGCAATAGCCTGCAACATAATCAAGTGCATCAGCCTCTTCAACATAAGAAGCTTTTTTACCAATTACAAAAGCAAGCTCTACTTCCCAATCTGTTTTCACGCTATTTTTTGGAATAACAACATCGTCATTTGGACCACATAATGCAGTGGTAGATTTAAAAAACAAAACAGGTTCTGCTGGAATAGGAGCGTTGGTTTCTAAACAGTGGTCTACATAGTTAAGACCAATACAAACAATTTTTGAAGGTCTTGCTACCACAGAACTCAGTCTGGTTGTAGGGTCTACTGCTGGAAAGGAAATGCCCGCAGCCACTGCATCTTGTAATTTTTGAATGTCGTTGTTTGCAAAAAAGGCTTCGTTGTAATCCGCTACAACACCAGATACATCATACCAGATATCATGTACAATGATGCCGGGTTTTTCATGTCCTTCTTCTCCAAATCTAATTAATTTCATTGCTTGCTATTTTATCTAAATATTAATTATTGAGTTTTATAAATCCGCCATCTATTGGATAATCGCAACCTGTAATAAATGAAGCCTCATCGCTTGCTAAATAAAGTGCGAGCGCTGCAACCTCGTTTGGCTCTGCCATTCTACCAATAGGTTGAGATGCGGATAATTTTTCAAAAATTTCTTGTTCTTTTCCCGGATAATTTTTTGCAATAAATCCATCCACAAACGGCGTGTGCACGCGCGCTGGTGAAATAGAATTGCACCTGATATTTTCGTGCATATAATCTTTTGCAACAGAAAGTGTCATGGCCATAACAGCGCCTTTTGCAGTAGAATACACAAAACGGTCGGCAAGTCCTACCCATGCAGCAATAGATGCCATGTTAATAATAACACCGCGCCCATTGGCACGAAAGCCCGGTATAGCAGCTGCTATGCAGTGATACACCCCTTTTACATTAATAGACATCACTCTGTCAAAATCTGCTTCCGGCGTTGTATCGGCTTTACCAATATGTGCAACACCAGCATTGTTCACTAAAATATCTAGTTGTCCAATGCCTGCAAAAACAGCAGCTACTTCTTCATTATTGGCAACGTTACATGCATGCACTTCCACGAGTCCACCGGCTGCTTTAATAGTTGCTGCGGTATCTGCACCCGCTTCTGCAGTTAATTCTAATACATGTACCGCTGCACCTTGTGCGGCAAATGTTACTGCAATAGCTTTACCAATACCACTACCGCCACCTGTAACGACTGCTTTTTTATTCGCTAATGAAAACATAAAAAATAATTATAAAGAAACGCCGCGCTTCCACGGAATAAAATCGTCTTGATTTAATAACACCGCCTTGGGTGTAATTTCTCCACTAGCGGCTTTGATACAATATTCTAAAATTTCGATACCCATTTGTTCAATGGTTTTTTCGCCACTAATGATAGGACTACAATCAATATCAATAATATCTTTCATGCGCTTTGCAAGTGAAGCATTGGTAGCCACTTTAATAACCGGGCAAACCGGATTACCTGTTGGTGTTCCAAGGCCTGTTGTAAATAATATGAGCGTGGCGCCAGCAGCTGCCTTACCGGTGGTAGCTTCTACATCGTTACCAGGCGTACAAACCAAGCTCAGTCCGGGTTTTGTAGCAGGCTCGGTGTAATCTAGTACGTCTACAATTGGAGAAGTGCCTCCTTTTTTAGCCGCACCCGCACTTTTTATGGCATCGGTAATTAATCCATCTTTAATATTACCCGGTGATGGATTCATATGAAAACCAGATCCAACTTTATGCGCAAGTGCATCATAACTGCGCATGAGTTCTATAAATTTATTGGCAGACGCTTCTGTTTCACAACGATCCACTAAATCTTGTTCTACGCCACATAGTTCTGGAAATTCTGCTAACAATACTTTTCCGCCAAGTGCTACTAATAAGTCAGCGGCATAACCTACAGCAGGATTTGCAGAAACACCACTAAACCCATCACTGCCCCCACATTTTACACCAATTGTTAATGCACTTAATGGAGCTGGCGTTCTTTCAAACTTATTAATCTCGATTAAGCCTTCAAATGTTTTTTTAATAGCTGATGCAACAAGTGCTTCTTCACTTTCTGTTTGTTGTTGCTCAAAAATATAAAGCGGCTTATTAAAATTTGGCGCTCGTTTGTTGATATCATTTTTTAAATCTTGTACCTGCAAATGTTGACAGCCAAGGCTCAAAACCGTTATCCCGCCTACATTTGGATGGTTCGCGTATGCAGCAAGAAGGGCACTAAGTGTTGCAGCGTCTGCTCTTGTTCCGCCACATCCACCATTATGGTTTAAAAATTTGATGCCATCTACATTTTTAAAAATACGGTTTACATGCGGTGTATTACTTGGTATAAAATCTACCGCATCTATGGGTGTTCCATTTTCGTAGGCCTCCAATAGTGATTGTGTATACTTGCTATATTTATCACTTACCGCATATCCAAGTTTATGATGTAAGGCTTCTTTAATGACGTCTAAATTTCGGTTTTCACAAAATACAGTTGGTATGAACAACCAATAATTGGCCGTACCTACCTGACCATCTAATCTTAAAAAACCATTGAATATTGTATTCTCAAAATCTGCTACCATCGGCTTATCCCAGTGGAATTCGGTTGCCCTGTAAGCATAGGGCTCAGCTGCATGTTGCAAATTGGTGGTATTAACCAAGCTGCCTTTAACAACATCTTGTTGTGTGGTACCAACCAGTACACCATACATGTAAACCGGTGATCCTTTTACAAGGTCTTGGGTATAAAATTTATGCTTACTCTGAATAGGTTCTACAATATGATATTCATGACCACGATGCTCTACCACTTGACCTGCAGCCAAATTGGAAAGTGCCACCAACACTTTGTCTTTTGGGTGCATCTCAATAACTAATCTTTTTATAGCTGTGGTTATCATAGGTACTAGACAGATTTTACTTTATGTCCTTTTGTTCCAAACAAAAACACAACTACAAAACAAACAAGTGGAACGATGTATCCATTTTGAATACTTCCAGTGGCATCAGATATCACGCCTAAAATTGGAGGCAACAATGCGCCGCCAACAATTGACATTACAATTAAGCTAGAAGCCATTTTAGTATCTGCACCTAAATCTTTAATGCCCAATGAAAATATTGTGGGAAACATAATTGACATAAAAAATGCAATGGCTATAAGTGCATACACGACAACCATACCAGAACCAAAAATGGCAACTGCAGACAAAACGATATTAATGAGTGCATACACACTTAATAATTTTTCGGAAGCATACTTGCCCATTAAAAAAGTACCTACAAATCTTCCAAGCATAAAGGCGGCACCATAACCCCATCCTAAATATTGAGCAGCTGTTTTTTCATCCATACCTGCACCGGTTCTTGCCATTTTAATAAAAAAACTTCCTACACAAACTTGAGCACCCACATAAAAAAATTGTGCTATCACTGCCCAGCTCAAATGCTTATGCCTAAGGGCTTTTAGCGGATTGTTACCGGCATTAGTATCGTCTCCTTCTTTAACATCAGGCAGCTTGGTAACAATAAATAAAATAGCTACTAGCAAAACAAGAATACCTAAAATGAGGTAAGGCATTTTAACACTTTGAGCTTCTGTAGTTAAATAAGTATTGAGCGCTTCTGGAGATAATTTTGCATACGCTTCGTCAGACATTTCTGATCCAGATAAAATAAATTGACCGCCAATAATGGGTGCTACCATCGCTGCTAGTCCATTAAAAGACTGCGCAAAATTTAAACGACGTGTTGCTGTTTCTGGAGGCCCAATGATATTTGCATATGGGTTTGCGGCAGTTTCTAAAAAAGTAAGTCCGCTAGCAATAATAAATAGAGCACCCAAAAAATAAATATATTGATGTGTATCTGCGGCAGGCAAAAACAAAAAGCAGCCTAGCGCAAATAAAAGTAGGCCGCCTACAATACCTGACTTGTAACCATACTTTCGCATCACATAACCCGCTGGTAACGCCATTGCAAAGTAGGCAATGAATACCGAAGAATCGATGAGCGATGACTGTAAATCGTTCAAACGAAAAGATTTACGCAAGTGTGGTATTAAAATAGGGTCTAGGTTATGTACAAATCCCCAAAAGAAAAAGAGGCTTGTAACCAGTATAAATGGGAAAAGCCAGTTATTGGTTTGACCCGTAACCGTGCTGTTATTTGTTGATGTTGAAGAAATTGCCATAGCTGTTTATTGCAGTGCTTTTAAACACCGTATTTTGATAAACAATATACTTAAATATTGTCTCAATCAACACACAAGATAATGCTAAGCAAGTATTTTTTAAAATGCACCAAATGGACTATTAATGCAACCAGCTGTCATATATTACTGATTGGAGTGCATCCTTAGAAGGAAGGGGCTCTAACATGTATTTTTTGTCTTCTGCAACAGCAAGGGAAAGTCCCCCATAGCCTAGATATTTAGCGTAGTCTAGCGGTTTAGCAGTATACACGTATTCAAATACTTCATTTAACGAAGCCCCCGCTATTTGTTCGCAAGCCATTTGAAATTCTGCGTCCGTGAAGCCTCGTTTTTTTGTTTGATAATATTCTTGGTACACCAATCGCATAACATCATCTAAGGTCTTTTGATTGTTGGTGTTGTGGCGGATGGCAAAGTCTAAAAGTAATCCTACAATCGGGCCTTTATCGTAATAAGAAATGGACTTGTTTTTGTCGGGACCAGCCGTTCCAAAAGGACCATCCTGCCAAGTAAAATAGCTGGATTGTATTAAGGATTGATAATTTTTACCCAGTCCATTTTCAAAAGCGGTGATGTTGTTATCAAAAGATTGGAGTAATGCTTTTTCTGACATAATGCCCGCTCTTTTAACCATCAAATATTCGTAATACACAGACAAACCTTCACTTACCCAAAGCAAATTTGTTTTACTACCAGCATCATAATTAAAGGGTCCAAGTTCAAATGGTCTAATTCGTTTTACATTGTAGTTATGAAAAAATTCGTGTGCTAAAAATGACATTGTTTTATTAAGACCGGCTTCTGTTTCAAGTCCCTTTCCATCAAAACTTACGGTTGTATTATTTAGGTGTTCAATGCCGCCTCTGCCTGGTCCAATTCCAATAAATGTATAATCAGTGTAAGGAATATCACCCATGATATCAATACCCGCTTTGACTACTTTAGATAAGTCTTGTATAAATTTTTCTTTGTTAAATGTTGCCAAACCATATCCAATAAAACGATGTTGAACACCGCCAATATAAAAGGATTGGAGTTCTTCTAAGTTTCCAATTAAAATAGGTGAATCAAAGAGTATATCATAGTTAGAAGCTTTGTAGGTATGGGTTGTAGCTGATAACAGTATTAATCCTGTTGCAATAGATGACCACGCATTGGGCTTATCAATTTGTACTGTAGGTGTAATTTGCAATTGATTGTCGGGATATAAAAAAGTGGCACACGGAATGATATAAGCCCTTGTTGTATCTACATAACTATTCGCTACAAATTTTTTAGTTGCTTTAACCGAATAAGAAATAATTATTTTTTTACTGCTCTTATTGATAAAAGTCCAAGCGTTTTTTACTGTGTTATCGTATGCAATGGATGTATTGTTAGCGTCTTTTATTTGAAAGTCCGAAACCGCATTTGCATAATGCATAATTTGATAATAACCGGGCATCCACTCAGGCATTTTGCATGTGATTGCTCCTGGTTTAACGTTGTCCATCAACATCACTACATGCATTTTATTTTTTGCTGCACTATCAAAAGAAACCTTATAATGTACCCTTAAACCAGTTGTTTGAGCTAGTAATGTGCCAGCTGCAAAAACAATAAAAAAGAATATAATGGCTGCCTTTTTCATATACCTTTATTTTACGTGGTATTCTATTATTAAATTGGCAAGTAATGTATCTGCGGATGCGTGAATTTTATCAAGCTGATACAGCTGGGCATTTTTAATAGAATTTTTTATATGCGATAATCTATTTGCATATTCTGTTAATACCGTTTTGTCATAGGTCATCAATTGTACCCCAGATCTAGTTGTTTTGACTTCATTTCTAGTAATTTCATTGTAAAAAAACTGATTGAAAATATTATAGGAGCGTTCTCTGGCCTTTATTTTAAGCTCTTCCGTTGTAGCACCATACGCCTTAGCGTATTCCTGCCAGTGCCAATAATTGGAAATTTCATCACTAATTTTTGGGCTCTTGATCAAGCGCATACCACCTGCATTTTTTAATTGAACACTGGTGCGTTCCGTCAAATTGATGCCCCTATTACCCAATGTCGATAAGTTTAAAATATAAATTTTGTTGAGGGTTGAATCGTTCCATTTAGCCTGTCTAAAAAGCTCAATAGTGGTGTCTATAATGAGCATTTGACCGCGGTATAACCGTTTTAATGCGTTTAATTCAATGGTGTCCTTTTTAATATCTTCATACATACTTTGCATGTATTGTTGTTCTCTTAAATGCTCGATATAATGTTCACGCTGGTTTTCAGCAAAAAAACCAAGTGTTACGGCTGCAAAAAGCATTATAAACTCGGTAACATACTCTTTCCATTTTTTCTTTTGATGACTAGCGGGGTGGTGATGTGGGTGATGTACTTCCATAGTGTTATTGATAATGCTACAATGTAATAAAAATAATAATTACTTTTAGCCTTAGCATTGCTGTTTAATACACATCACTAATTGAAGCTTATGAAAAAATTATTACTAGGTTGCTTTGTAGTGTTTTGTATGGTGCCAGTGGTGGCTCAAACACTTGTAGTGCTTGGTACCACCCAAGACGCCGGAAAGCCCCAAATAGGCTGTCAACAAAGCTGTTGCATCAATTTAAAAAATAGATTTTACGTTGCTAGCTTAGGTGTTACCGATACCAAAAGCAACAAAAATTATTTATTTGACGCAACGCCCGATATAACAGCGCAATATCAATTACTGCATTCAAAAACCGGGGCGCAAACCATCGATGGTATTTTTATAACACACGCGCATACCGGACATTATACGGGTTTAATGTACCTCGGTAAAGAAGGCATGAATACTAGTAAAATTCCGGTATATGCTATGCCGCGCTTAAAAAAATACTTGTCAACCAGTGGGCCATGGAGCCAACTTGTTACCCTCAATAATATAGATCTAAAGCCACTTCGTGCAGAAACGCCAATAGAACTTGGTGGTGATCTAATTGTGATACCTATAAGCGTTCCGCATAGAGATGAGTTTTCCGAAACGGTTGGATTTAAAATTTTAGGTGCTAAAAAATCTGCTTTATTTATACCCGATATTGATAAATGGAATGTATGGGAAAAAGATATTGTTGAAGTAGTAAAAAGCGTTGATTATGCATTTATTGACGGTACCTTTTTTGCGGACGGAGAAATCAATAGACCCATCAAAGATGTACCGCATCCTTTTATTAGTGAAACAGTAGCCCTTTTTAAAAATGAACCTTTAGCAGTTAAGCAAAAAATATATTTCATTCACTTAAACCATACCAATCCAGGGCACAACGCACAAAGCCCACAAAGAATTGGAGTAGAAAAACAAGGATTTCATTTTGCAGCAGTAGGTGACCATTTTACGCTCAATTAGATTTATATTTAATAAAATGAACATTCAGCCCAACCATTTATCGGGAACCAATATTTGGTTAGACCCCTTGCAACGCATTCATCTTGAAGAGCTTTACTCGGTTGCATCTGATCCGCTCATTTGGGAACAACATCCCAATCCCAATAGATACCAAAAAGAAGTATTTGAATCTTTTTTTGAAGGTGCACTAGAATCTGGTGGGGCTTTTGTCATCAGAAGTATGGATTCCGGAAAAGCGTTGGGTTCTACAAGGTTTTACGATTACAACAGACCCCAAGATGAAATAAAAATTGGCTATACTTTTTTTAGTAGAGACTGTTGGGGAAAGGATATCAACAAAGAAGTTAAAACGCTGCTTCTCAACTATGCATTTATTTATGTAGAAAAAGTAATTTTTCATGTGGGCGCTCAAAATATTCGTTCACAAATTGCTATGGAAAAATTAGGTGCAAAAAAAATAGCCGAAGAAATGGTGGCTTATTACAACGAACCCAACAGGCTGAATTATGTGTATGAGATGCGGCGTTAAGCACTCAAATAAATTTAACGAACTTGTTTAAATATTCTAGGCTTTCTACGCTGATCAAAATGAATGGTTGTAGTTAGTGTATAACTGGCAGCATCAAAAATAAATACCTCTTTAAGTGGATCAGGATAAATTTCTTTGTCATCACACATACAACTCACTTTAATTTTATTTGATTCAAGTATTACACTACCATAACATACATCCTGCATTATTTTTCCGTTAAACTCAGATTGCATTACGAGCTTTATTTTAGTAGTAGAAACGAACGTATACGTCTCTTTGCCTCCTGTTTGCGTATCTATATATTCAAAGGTTTTACCAGTTAAATTAATTCCACTTTGACCAAAGGCAAAATGTACACAAAAAATTAATAGGGCTGTAGTAAAATACTTCATTTTAAAATTATTTAGTTTAGTTTTCAATTATCTCAACCTCGATTCTTCGATTTAAAATATTTGATTCACTATTTGGTGCATATTCATATGCCGGGGTAGTTTCACCAAACCCTTTCGTTTTAATTCTTTGTGCATTGATTCCTTTTTTTATCAAATAGGATTTAACACTTTCCGCTCTTCTTTGTGACAATAATTGATTTGATGCATCATCTCCTGCTTTATCTGTATGGCCAGAGATAAGCACTTTAACTTTTTGTTCCTCATTCATGAATGCTGCAAACTTATCAATTTCAGAAAAAAATATTGGATCAATAGCATAGCTATTATTAGCAAATACAGCATTTAAATCAATTTTATACCCCTGTTTCAGGGGGGTCTTAAATATTGTAGAAGACGTTATTGTAGAATCAGGTAATTTAAGTTTAACTGAAAGCGTTAAATCATCACCAAACATACATGGAGAAAATTCAATATTTTGTAAATTTCTTAAATCAAATAAGACATTTTCAAACAAAAGTTGAAACTCGTTTTTATTATATATACGATATATAGCCCCGCCCGATAATTGTGCAATTTGATTTAAATAAGGCTCATCAATGAGTGTTCCGTATCCAATAGTTATGATATTTATATTATTTTGTATTGCCTTGTTAACGATTTGCTCAAGCGACAATGCTGACCTTCTTGAATTTGTAATACCATCAGTAAACAAAACCACGATTTTAGAATTACTTATAGAATCTAAAATTAGATGATCTATTGCCGTTTCCAATCCATCCTCAATTCCGGTACCGCCACCAAATTCATCTAGTCCGTTGCCGGGTGATAACTTACTGTTAATTTCATCAAACTTGTTTGAACTAACAATCAATTTTGATGTATGATCAAATTTAATAACTGAATAAATATTGTTTATACTCTGGTTGTTGAATATTGCATCTGTCACTGATCTTTGAAGTACATTGGCTCGTTCATCACCCATTGATCCACTATGGTCTAATAAAAATGCGATATTTCTTTTTAGCGCTGGCTTAGTGTTTACAATATATTTTTTGACGATACACTCTTTCCCATCTTTAGTCAATTTAATATACTCTATGTTTTTTTCAGAAATCGAATCCAAGTATTTATAATATTTCGAATCGCCAACAAGAATATTTACATTCCCTTTACCAAATTCAGATCTAGGATAAAGCAATTTCAGTTCTAGATTTGGTGGCCTGTTTTTTTGAACTGGTATAGACTTAAATTGATTTGCAGATATAAAGGACGAACGAGATACTGGAATATAATTTTTTGGGGTAGGACCTTGAAACTTAAATAGTTCTCCTATAAATTTTGCTGCTTTTGTCCCTTCCGTCTTGACCTTATCTAATATATCATCTGTCTTAGTCTTCTTTTGGGCACAAAGATTAAAAGAATAACTAAAGAGTATAAAAATGAGGAATAGCTTTTTCAAATTATTAAATTTATAATTAATATGAAATTAAGCTATTATTTAACAATATTAAGTTTTTTTGATATTGAAATTATTTATAAATTGAATGTAAATTATATACAATGAAAAAGATATTCTTAGCCATATTAATGATAGGGATATTTCTTATTTCTTTTGGCCAACAAAATAAAGGCGCTTGTAAATTAGAAGTATCAGACGTATCTAAACTGATCAGTTTTGGATATTTAGTTGGCTATACTGCCGAATTTAAGAACAATTCTAGTAAAACAGTAGATGGAATTTATTGGACAACCTATTACATCAATAACAACGGTGATTATATAAAAACCGAATCAGATTCGTTTAATGCAACAGATCTAATAGATCCAATACAATCAGGTTTCAAAAAATCATTGGTTCGAGCGCCCAGGGTAAAAAATGCTTCAAAATTAATTATCGTAATTAACAGGGTTCATTTTACGGATGGTACAACCTGTAGATAATTAATTGGCGTTATTTCATATTTAAAATTGAAAAGTTTTTATTTCCCACAAAAGCAATGTCATATTGCTTAGATGATGGAACCGTTTCAACTCTTTTTACACCGTTAGTGTAGGTTGTTCTTGTTGATGAACCACCCCAGTTAGAGCTAGCGATACTAATTGACTTTCCAGAATCTTTAGAAAAGGTTTCGTCCATTTCAATATTTGTCCAAGTTCTTGTTGAATTTACATATGCTTGTTTCAAATTTAATCCGGATAAAAAATCATTTAAAAAATTATATACCCCCTTTTGAAAATTATTTGCATAATAAGCAGAGGCGCCGACAGAAAAGAAAGGATAAGAATAATTAGTTACCCTATTTTTAGCCTCTGATATTTGAATATCATCATCATCGCCTGCCGAAGATCCGGCTCCGTTACAAACAGATTTAAATAACACCATTGCATTATTTTTTAATCGTAATGTTGACATTAACTCATTTGTTGAAATCATTTCATTTAACGAAAGACCACCAACGGCACCGCCAATGCCTTGATTGCTTCCATGACCAGAATAAACGAAAAAACTACAATCTCTAGCAACATTGACTATATTTTGCCAATCTGTATTATTATTATAAAACTTGTATACATACACTCCATTTTGTGTAAACAATGATGCTAATTCATTCATTTCAGCAATTGCACTGTTTGTGCCATCTTGCTGATCTCCTACAATTAAAATTGCCTTTAAACCTGATGAGTAAGCATTCTGAGCTATTGTATTATTAATAAGGCCAAAAAGCGAAAACAAGATAATTGCTATATAGGGTATTGGTTTGATTTTCTTTATCATTTTATTTTGGGTATTTGTAATTATCTATATGAAAGTATTAAATTAATCGTTATTTGAGGTTAATGATATCTTAAAATAAATGATCGCTTAGTACTAAGAACCAGGCAGAACAAATAAATTGTACGCAATGAGGTATTAAATAATACTAAAACTAATTATTGAAAGTGTTGCAGAGTATTATTTATAATTGCAACACTTTCAATAATTTGTGCTTTGGTAATTATCAACGGTGGCGCAAATCTTATTTTATTGCCGTGTGTAGGCTTAGCTAGTAGTCCATTTTCTTTTAAGGCCAAACAAAAATTCCATGCAGTGTTTGGATTTTCTGCATTCACTTCTATTGCATTGAGTAACCCTCTCCCTCTTATAATTTTAATAAAAGAGGATTCTATCTTTTCTAATTCAGCCCTAAATAAATTTCCCATTTCATAAGCATTTGCCGCTAAATGTTCATCCTGTAAAACTTTAAGTGCAGCAACTGCTACAACACAAGCCAATGGGTTCCCACCAAACGTACTTCCATGTTCACCAGGTTTTATAGTATTCATAATATAATCATCACACAAAACGGCACTAATTGGCATTATGCCCCCACTAAGTGCTTTCCCCAACATTAAAATATCGGGTTTGACATTTTCATAATCAGAAGCTGAAAGTTTCCCTGTTCTACACAACCCGGTTTGAATTTCATCGGCAATCAATAAAACATTATACTTTTTACATAATGCATATGCAGCGCTTAAGTAACCTTCGTCTGGAACAATTACACCTGCTTCCCCTTGAATGGGTTCTACCATAAATGCCGCAACGTTTTTATTTTGCAAGGCTGTTTCTAATGACGCTAAGTTATTGTAGGGAATTTGTATAAATCCTGGAACAAAAGGACCAAAATTATGGTAACTACTAGGGTCAGATGAACTAGATATAGCCGCAATGGTTCTACCCCAAAAATTACCTTCAGGAAATATAATAACAGCTTCGTTGTTTGGAACGCCCTTAATGTCATATGCCCAACGTCTAGCTAGTTTTACAGCGGTTTCGCCCGCTTCAACACCTGTGTTCATAGGTAACACTTTATCATAACCAAAAAGCTGTGTTATATATTTTTCGTAAACGCCTAGCTTATCATTGTAAAATGCTCTGGATGTTAACGTTAGTTTGGATGCTTGCCCCACCAAAGCTTGAACAATCGATGGATGACAATGGCCTTGATTCACTGCCGAATATCCACTCAAAAAATCAAAGTATTTTTTTCCTTTAACATCAAATAAATAAACACCCTCACCCTTTTCGATAACAACTGGTATCGGATGATAATTATGCGCTCCATATTTTTCTTCTAAGGACAAATAATAATGTGTATCTATCATTGAATCTATTTATACTTTGAAATTATAATTGTAGTATTTGATCTTCAATACTTTCCAAAATTTGAAATGCGGTTTCAGCCATTTTATTGCCTTTGTTATCAAGTAATGGATTTATTTCAGCGATTTCTAAACAATAAACTTTTTTTGTCTCAATAAAACTTTTTAGTATCAAAATTATTTCTTCTGGTAAAAATCCAGATTTTACGGGTGTTCCAGTTCCATAAGATATTTGATCACAATCCATCGAATCAACATCAAAAGAAAGATAGATGATATCACAATCTTTTAATTGGTCTATACATTTGTTGATGCAGTTTCGAATACCAATAACCCTTATTTCTTCTACTTTAAAATGTGTAATGTGATGTTTGGCTATAACTTGTTCTTCTGCTTGTTCATAATCCCTCAATCCCAATAAAATAAGGTGCTCTGGATTAATTTTTGGTCCATTTATTCCAATGTTTTTTATCGCTTCCCATTGTTCGATCGTGGTAGTTTCAACTTCATTAATTTTATAATCCTTATTATCTAAATTTAGCACCGCAGCAAGCGGCATTCCATGAATATTTCCTGAAGGAGAAGTAAAAGGTGAATGCAAATCTGAATGTGCATCAATCCAAACAACACCTAATTTTTTATCTTGATTTGCTATTTTGATGCCACTAATTGTTCCAAGCGCTGAAGAATGATCTCCTGATAAAACAATTGTAAAAAAGTTTTCTTTTATACTTTTTTCTACAGATATACAAACCCTGTTACATTGCTCTACAACATGTTCTATTCGTTTAGCAAAACTATTGTTGTTTTTTTGATAAACAGTTTCGTTGTGGGTTTTAACGTCTTCAAATAAATATTTATTAAAAAAATCATTGTTTTGATTAATTGCAGCTATTTCTAGCGCATCGATACCCATGTCGGAACCTCTTGTTCCAGCTCCTATATCAGACCTATTTTTAATAATTTTAATTTCCATACTTCTAAATTAAATATCCTAACATAACTTTTTACCAATGTTAGGATAAGGTAAGTTGCCTTTAGAATAAAACCATATTATTTTATTCACGGTATCATCTTTTCCGCCGTCAAACCAATGTAGACTTTTGGTTTAATTGTTAATGATGGAAACTCTCTACTAATTTAGGTCTTTTTTAGTCCACTTTATGCTGACGTTAGACAGGCCACACATAGATTTTGGATTAAAGGTTCGGGAGAAACATGGATGGCAATGATAGGAAATAATATCATGAACAATGGAGAAATGAAAAATTTGAAGCAGATGATCATGCTGTTGCACCGCCATTAGCAATTGTTAAAGATCAATATAAAAATTAGTGATTTTAAGAAGCAAATTAGTTCTATTTTTTTGAAGTCATTCCCTTTTTCCAAAAACTAAAAAACGACGGGTAATAACCTTCGGTGTTGGGGAACATCCAATCTCTGCTGTCTTTTATTCTTGGGTAATAATCAAAAGCAGGATGCTCTTTAGCAATAAATGCACTTGAACTTGTTAGATCAGAATTTTCATATTGCTTTGCTAATGCATCTACTTCACCGGCATAGATTATGATACCATCAATATTTTTTGAGAGGTCCATTATAAAGTCAATCACTTTTTCACTTACGGGATATTTTTTAAAGTGAGATGGCTCTAACAATAAAACACGATTTACATTTTCAGCAGCGCGCCAAAGTGGATCTAGATTATAGCCATTGTAAAGCAGCGTTGGCTTTGAGGTATCCAGTGCTGGAAGCTCTGTTTGTGGAAAATTAGTTACAAAATCTAGTTTGTCTGTTGCTTCTAACACAGCAGGGACGGGCATTGTAGCAATATGCGCATAACTATGGTCTAAAAATGTTTGCCCCTGACTCGTAAGCGTATACTTATTGATATTTTCCTGGTTACAGTAATATTTTTTTGATGAAAAACTGCCAGCCACCCACTGCCAACTACAGCTATTACTTGCTAGGTCCCCATCTAGTAAATGATAGTACATCCACTTAGCAGGAGTTAGCCAGTGTGATTTTGCATTGTTACAAACCATAGCTGCCAAATACATTCTGATATGATTGTGCAAATAACCAGTTGTATAGAATTCATTAATTTGATCATCAATTACTTTGATGCCCGTTGCCGCATGTACAATAGCAGCAGGGATTTGATGATGTAAAAAATCTGGTTGCGGTTGTTTTAAATCTGAAAATATCGCTTCTTTTTTTGCCTGCCATACCCGCTGATAATATTCACGCCAAGCAAGCTCTTGCAAAAATTTTTCAATTTCGTAGGGCTTGTACCCTTTTTGTAAAACAGCCTCTTTGATTTGTTTGACACTTATAACACCTCTTGCGATATATGCCGATAAATAAGTGACATCCCCATTAATAAAATTTCTGGTTTTAGCATACTTAATAGGATTCACCGCATCAACACGCTCCATGATAGTTGCATAACTCGTGGGAAATAAAGGCTGTTTTGCAGGGCTATTAAGGCTTGGCATAAGGGAGTCTTTGGAGTGGTTGGGTAGCATGATAACTATCTAAACCAGCAATAGTAATGGTTCCGGCTTTTTCAATATTCATAAAACCATCTGGCAATAAACAATCGGACGGAAAATGAATGGCCTTAATCTCACCAATAATCATGATGGTTTGATTGATGCTAATATCTAATCGCTCTTTAAATTCCATTGCCAATTGAATCTGACTCTCCTGTACAAACGGAGCCACAAACTCATTTTTAAAGACTGGTGTTAAATGGGTCGCATCAAATTCAGAAATTGTTTTTGGATAGCGAGCAGAGGTTTGATGTGCCTGCTCGTATATTTGGGCGTTAATGTGGTTGATGGTATAAAAACCGGTATCCAAAATATTTGCAAGCGTATGACGCTCCACAGAATCAGGGCGCATAATAAAACTTAACAAGGGTGGGTTGGATCCAATATGCACAATAGAACTAAATATAGCCAAATTGGTTTGACCTAGTGGGTCTATAGAACCAATGAGTGCAACGCTTTTAAAGCCACCAATGCTATTGATCAAGTGGGCTCTTTGACGCTGCTCCATTTCCATTAACTGTTCAAGTGTTAGGGTCGATATCATATTTTACTGCTTGTCTAAATCTTGTAAATAATGATTAGCATTTTGCAAATGCGCGTTTCGTTTTTCTGCGGGCATTTTATCAAATGTTTTTACGAGCATACCTATTCTTGGATTTTGTAAAAAGAAATCCCGGTGCTCATGCATGAACCGCCAAAACAAACCATCCCAAATAGGTTGCCATGTTCCTTTTTCGTAATCACTCATTTTCATAAGGTAATTACTACCACTGATATAAGGCTTGGTAGTCATAAGTCCGCCATCTGCAAACTGAGTCATACCATATACGTTTGGCACCATCACCCAGTCGTAAGCATCAATAAACATTTCCATAAACCATTTGTACACTTCGTCTGGATCAAATTCACATAGCAGCATAAAGTTACCCAGCACCATGAGTCTTTCAATATGATGGGCGTAACCCGTTTCTAGAATCTTTTTCATCGTACTATCAATGGGCGCTATACCAGTTTCGCCGGTCCAAAAACTTTTTGGAATTTTTCTTGTAAACTGCCAGTAGTTGGTGGTTCGCTGCTTTGTTCCTTCACGCTCATAAACAAGTCGTATAAATTCACGCCAACCAACAATTTGTCGAATAAATCCTTCGAGTGAATTAAGTGGAATGTTTTTTGTAGAGGCAGTTGCAAGCGCTTTATCAATGATTTGCTGTGGTGTTAGCAAACCCACATTTAACATGGGTGATAGAACAGAATGATATAAAACGGATTCTTTTTGTACAATAGCGTCTTCATAAATACCAAACTTTTCAAAGCGTTCTGCTAAAAAAGTTTCAAGCCATTTTTCGGACCCTACAAAATCAATAGCAAATAAATGTTCCTTATTAATGATTCCATAATTGTTTGGGAAATTTTTTTGAACATATACCGCTGCTTCTTCAAGATAAGAATTTGATAAACTTGTAAGAAGTTCAGGTACCATTTCTTTTTTTGGAAATTTAGACCGGTTCTCTGCATCATATGTCCATTTGCCACCTTCAGGTTTCCCGTCCGGGTTTAGTAAAATATTACGCTGCTTTCTTTGCGCCGTATAAAAATCAGTTTGGAAATACTTTTTTTTAGCGGCAAAATAATTTTCAGTAGCGGCAATCGTATTTAAAAAGCTAGGACTTTCGGATACCTGCAACGCTATATTGTTAGATGCACAGGCCTGTTTGATTCGCTTCATTAATAAGTAATCTACCCCGTCTATCATATCTATAGACGCAACCTTTTCTGTGGCTAATTGTTTAATTAATAAGCGGCAATCCTGAAGCTCGTTTGTACTTTCGATATATTGGACCTGGTAACCTTCTTGCAAAAGATACTGCTGGTAAGCTTTCATAGACGCCCTATGCAACACAAGTTTTTCTTTATGGAAGGGATACTGTGTAAAAAAGAGATACTCTTCCACTAAATAGTGGCGCTTGTTTTTATCCAGTATTTCAGACTTTTTAAAAAGTTGATGGGGGAAAATTAAGACCACTTGTGTAGACATATCCTATAAACAAGCCAAAACAAATAAGGTTGAATGGCCTGGCAATTATTTTAAAGTGGTGTAACTGCTTATTTATTTTTGAAAACTAAAGAGAATTTTATATTCATACTGTTGTCTGTTTTTACAAACAATAAACTGGGTCTTTCTACATTAAATGATTCAAGTAATACGGGAAACTCCCCTTCATACAACCATTGATTGTTTTCTTTTTTAGCGCGTACGATAAATTGAACTTCTTTGGTAACACCATGAAATTGCAATTTACCCGTTGTAAGTATTTCGGCACCGTTGTATTTAATACTGGTACTGCTAAATGTAATATTTGGTATAGCAAGTGCGTCTAATACTTCTATCATATGACTATCTCTACTTGATAAGCCACTATTAAAACTGCTCACTTTTGCCAATACAGAAATTTGTTCAAGCTTATCTTCATTCCATTTGCTTGCTACATTTACCTGCTTGCTTGTTCCATCCCAGGTATGTAATTTATGCTTCATGGTATAGGTTATGCTAGAGCTTGCTTGCTCATAGGTTGGTGCCTGAAAAAACACCGACAACAATAGGTTTAAAATAATATAGTGTAGCATGATTTTAAAATTTTATAACAATGAGCGCTGTCGCCAAACTAGCGAAACTCACATACGCTGCGGCGCGGTGATAGGGTTTTAAAGACGCGTTATCTTCTATTTGTGAAGCTAATATATTGGTTGCAATCATTCCTGACAGGTGCAATACTGCAAGCCATTTATGTAAACGAATAGACGTTATTTTTTTATCGCGATGAAATGCAGAAGGCGGAGAAAATAAAGCGTTTATTGCGGTAAAGCCATATGAAAGATTTACGGCCATCCCCACATTTTCATGCAGGTCTTTTACTTTGTAATCGCCTTTATATAATTGACTTCCAATGATGCCCTGCGCAACCATGCCCCCTAGTGTTACAAATCCACCAATTTGGTGCAATTTTAACATGGTTCTACGAATCTTGAGGTCTTTTTGTCGGTTAGCCACTAGGTCATTGCCGCTATATCTGTTTTTTAATAGTCCGTTGGTGCCCCATAATACGCGTTGTGTAAAAAGCATTTTAGCGGGCGGCTGTATAAGACTTGAGTCTACCTTATTTTCATTGATTAATTGTAGCAACAACGAATCGGTTTGCGCTGCCAAAGGTTGCGCGCACAATAAACAACCCACCAAAAAACTTAGGAGATGCATTTTATAAAATGTAGTGCGCATATACATACTTAAAAGTTATGATGTGAAAGCTGTTTGTTGTTTCAATTTACGCATAATCATTGAATCCGTCATCATCCATGCCCATATCACCAAGGTTAATCATACTTCCCATCATATCATTGAACTCTATTTTTCCATCAATCATTTTTTTACTAATCATAGAATACGTAGAAAGCCCGTGTAGTACAAACTCCATGAGTAAAGCCGATTGCTTTTCGCCTACCTGCGGAAAATGTTTTTTAACAATCCCAAATAAGCCATCCACTTTATAGAGCTCTATAATTTTATCTTCGTCTTTCATATCCAAAAATAAATCAAGGTGGTTGCCTGCATCAAACCATTTGGTAATGGCACTATACGGGTTTTCGGGTTGCTTTTGCTCTGGTGCATTGGCAGCAGATTTTTTAGGAGACTTTCGTTTTTTTACATCATCCGGATTTGGAAAATAGGTAACAAATACAGTGCGGATCGATTTGTTTAATAAATTAAGTGCTACTTCGTAAGGACCTTCCTGTTCGCCTTCATATACCAGTTCAATTTTTCCAGTGATAGCCGGTATGATGCCAGATAAATCACTTATCCAAACCTGAGTTTGTTTTTGATGATGAATTATAGCGCGCCTCTCTGCACTACTTACTGCTGCTTCATAAGCAGCAATGGTTAAACGCGCACTCACACCACTTTTTTTATCTACAAACTCATTGGTTCTTGCTTCAAAAGAAACTTGCTCAATGAGTCTTTTTATTAAATCACTTACTTCTACTTTTTCTTTTTGAGCCGGGCTTATATTGGCTTCTTGCTCTGTTATGGCAAGGGATGTTTCAATTGTTTTTGGATAGTGCGTTAATATCTGACTTTCAATTCTATCTTTTAGTGGTGTAACAATACTTCCTCTATTGGTATAGTCTTCAGGGTTAGCAGTAAAAACAAATAAAATATCAAGTGGCATACGAAGTTTAAAGCCTCGAATTTGTATATCACCTTCCTGTAAAATATTAAATAAGGAAACCTGAATTCTTGCTTGCAAATCGGGCAATTCATTGATCACAAAAATGCCTCTGTTGCTTCTTGGAATAATGCCGTAATGAATGACTTTTTCATCGGCAAAACTGAGCTTTAAATTAGCCGCTTTAATAGGGTCAATGTCGCCAATTAAATCAGATACACTTACATCTGGAGTTGCTAATTTTTCGCCATAGCGGGCGCTCTTGTGTACCCAGTGAATAGGTGTTTCGTCGCCATGTTCGGCAATTAAGTCTACTGCAAAGCGGCTTAAAGGCTGCAAAGGATCGTCATTTACCTCAGAGCCTGCTATTTTAGGTATATATTCGTCTAACAAGTCCACCATTTGCCGCGCCATCCTGGTTTTAGCCTGACCGCGAAGACCTAAAAACAAAATATTATGACGGCTTAATAGTGCTCGCTCAACATCTGGTATAACCGTGTCTTCATAACCTAATATACCCTCAAAAGCATTTTCTTTATTTTGAATACTGGCAATTAAATTATCACGCACTTCGTCTTTAATAGGCTTAGACTGATACCCCGATTTTTTTAAATCACCTAGTGTTACAATTTTTTTAATATCGATTTGCTTGCTCATAATTAATACAATGTTTTTCTTTTGCCACTTTCAAAATCATTAAAAATAAAACTACCCAAATTGTCAAGTGATGCAAAATAGGCTTTACCATTATTCATTTCTGTAAACTCTTCTACAAATTTTTGTAAATACGGATCCGATGCAATCATAAAAGTAGTGATCGGAATTTTTAATTTCTTGCATTGTGCTGCAAGGTTAATACAACGGTTTACAACTTTACGGTCTAGCCCAAAACTATTTTTATAATAACGGCCACCTATCTTTAAACAAGTAGGTTTACCATCGGTAATCATAAAAATTTGCTTGTTAGAAGTTTTACGTTTGCGGAGTATATCCATCGCTAACTCAAGCCCAGCAACAGTATTGGTGTGGTAGGGCCCCACTTGTAAATAGGGAAGGTCTTTAATTTCTACCTGCCATGCATCATTTCCAAACACAACAATATCGATGGTGTCTTTTGGATATTTTTTAGTGATGAGTTCACAAAGCGCCATCGCCACTTTTTTTGCGGGCGTAATTCTATCTTCGCCATATAAAATCATGGAGTGTGAAATATCAATCATGAGCACGGTAGATGTTTGTGTTTTAAAATCCGCCTCTCTAATAACTAAATCATCTTCGTGCATCGAAAATGAATCGACACCTCTATTAATTTGTGCGTTTTTAATGCTCTCTGTAAAATCTATTTGTTCCATTAAATCGCCAAACTGAAACGAGCGGGTATCAGAATTGATATCACCGGTAGGACCAGCCTTAGTAGTACTATGGTTTCCTTGTTTGCCTTTTTTAAATTTCCCAAAAATTTCTTCTAGGCTTTTTTGACGAATGGTTTGTTCGGTTTTTGCGGTGATAGCAAACTTACCATCTTGTGGGTTTTCTTTTAAGTACCCATTTAGCTTGAGGTCCTCAATAAAATCGCCAACCCCGTATTCGTCGTCGGTAAATTTATGGGTGCGGTCTAGTTGATTGAGCCAATCGAGCGCCTCCGTGGCATCACCACTCGTATAGTTTAATAGCTGGGTAAAAATGTCAAGCATCTGCTCAAATTTGGATTTTGAGTTTTCCCCAGGTATAAAATTGATAAATCGGTGTCCAATCATAGGTAACTAAAGTAACAAATAGTAGGCACTAAAGTTCGTTTTTGTGCATACCAAAAGCTTTATACATCCTAGACCTGTCAAACATTTTTTCGTTGTTAGAGATGAAAATAGTTGCAACGCCATTGCCAATAAAGTTTGTTATAGCCCTGGCTTCGGACATAAAGCGGTCTACACCTAATAACAGCGCCAGACCTTCTATCGGAATTACTTTGGTTGCAGTTAAAGTAGAAGCTAAAATAATAAAACCACTGCCCGTTACGCCAGCGGCGCCTTTAGAGGTAACCATTAATATACCAATGATGGTAATGATTTGCTCCATATTTAGTTGAATATGAAAAACCTGGGCCAAAAATATAATGGCCATTGATAAATAAATAGAAGTTCCGTCTAAATTAAATGAATAGCCAGCAGGAACCACCAGGCCAACCACAGATTTGTGGCATCCCATATGTTCTAACTTTTCCATCAGCGATGGTAGTGCAGCTTCTGAAGAAGAAGTACCCAACACAATGAGTAATTCATTTTTAATAAAGCCTAAATATTTCCAAATGCTTATTTTATAATAACGTAATACGGCACCCAAAATGATAAATATAAATAGTGCCATGGTGATGTAAACACAGGCCATTAATTTTCCGAGTGGTAATAAAGTTGCTACACCGTATTTCCCAATCGTGTAGGCCATACCACCAAAAGCCCCAATGGGCGCTAGTTTCATAACAATATGAAGTCCTCTAAAAACATATTTAGATAGCCAATACACCTTCGGTAAAATAGCTTCCTTGCTCTTAAGTTTACTAACTACAATACCAGCTACTATTGCAAATAGTAAAACCTGAATGGTCAAATTGTCTTTAAAAAACTGAATCCAAGAAATAGAAACGGATCCGCTACTATATTTAGAAATATCGCCTTTTGCAACAATACTGGTATTTACAGAAGCGCCTGGCTCTAACAAGTAGCCAACCCCTATGCCAATGAATAAAGCAAGGGTTGTTATAATTTCAAAATAAAGAAGTGCTTT
The DNA here is from genome assembly GCA_040403595.1 of Sediminibacterium sp. Classification (GTDB taxonomy): domain Bacteria; phylum Bacteroidota; class Bacteroidia; order Chitinophagales; family Chitinophagaceae; genus Sediminibacterium. Next base: position 404,349 of record JBBAKI010000001.1, read on the forward strand.
GCCGCCTACTTTTCCTACTTTTTTTAAATCCCCCATCCCACAAATACCCGTTACGATGGTTAGTAGAATAATGGGATAGATAAATAATTTAACGACATCAATAAAATATTTGCCCAAGGGTTGCATGGCTACACCCGTTGCAGGGAAAAAATGGCCTACGAGTATTCCTGATGTAATAGCAAATAATACCCAAAAGGTAAGGTTCGTTGCAATTTTTTTTACCATGTTCACGCGCTTAAGGGTTCTACTGAATCACAGTATTTACAGCACTTACTTAAGACTTGCTGTAAATATAGTATTAAATTAAATGGGTTAATAACCTATTGAAATATCGGGCTTTGCCCCATTTTTGAACCTATTCAAGTATATATTGTTATTTTATTAAACAGCTACATGAAAGCATTATACATTTTTCTAGGGCTAGGTGCCATTTATTTTATTTTTCAATCATTTATTGCTGGGAACTCCGTTAAAACGGAAAAGCAAAAATATAGGACTGTCTTTAAAGATGATGCGCTTGAAATAAGATACTATCCCGCGGCTACAATGGCAACCATTTATTCGAGTGCCACAAACTACAAATCGGTAGCAAGTAGTGGGTTTGGGAAACTGGCCCGTTTTATATTTGGAGGTAACAACGAAAACGAGAGCATTGCCATGACTGCACCCGTAAGAATGAATATATCAGAAAAAGGGGCTGAAATGAGTTTTGTGATGCCGTCAAAATACAACGAAAGTAATTTGCCAAAACCCAATGACGAGGGTATTCATATACACGAATCTGTTCCACAATATGTAGCCGTAATTGCGTTTGGCGGATACGCAAATGACGAAAAAATTAAGACCTACACAGATAAAATATTACAAATTCTTGCTCAACGTAAAATTAAAGTTACAGGCAATTATACATTTTTAGGATACAATGCGCCTTATCAAATGCTTGCGAGAACCAATGAAATTTCCATTCCCATTGAATGGAAAGAATAATTTTTAATTAAATGTTCCTATTTTTATCTCATCTGGTAATGCATAAATTATTTAAATCTATTCTGAAATGAAAGACCCTCGTTATCCTATTGGAAATTTTGAATTCAAGCCTTTTAGCCAAGACATCAAAAATGATTGGTTACATGAAATGAAAATCTTTCCTACAAACCTAGACGCAGCTGTACATGGTTTAAATAAAGAACAACTAGACACACCCTATAGAGATGGCGGATGGACCGTGCTTCAACTAGTACACCACTTAGCAGACAGTCATATGAATGCTTTTATCGTATTTAAATTAGCATTAACCGAAGACCTGCCAACCATTAAAGACTACAGTGAAAACGATTGGTCATTTACATCAGATGTTTTAACTATGCCCACCCATGTTTCAATCACCTTATTAAATGCATTGCACGAGCGATGGACAAACCTACTCCAAAGTTTTACAGATGAACAGTGGCAAAGGAAGTTTTTCCATCCCACCCATAATGTAGAAATAAGTTTATGGGATTTCTTTGCCGTATATACATGGCATGGTAAACATCATGTTGCCCATATCACTACGCTTAGAGAATTGAAGAGTTGGTAAGACAACTAATTTTCTATATTATTGTTTAAGAATAGTATATGAAAAGAAAATTTTCAATTTTCAATTTAATTATTGGGCTTTTTTCATTGATTTCGACCGTGAGCGGCCAATCAACGGCTGTACTAAGCGGAAGTATTAAAGATAAACAAACCGGCGAGTCCTTAATTAAGGCCGTGGTACGGATTGAGGAATTACCAAACGCCGGTATCATTTCAAATGAATACGGGTTTTATTCGCTTTCCCTACCAAAAGGAAACTACTCGGTTGTGGTATCACAAGTGGGGTATGAAACACTTGTTCAAAAAATAAAACTAGACAGTAGTCAACCCATTAATTTTTATTTACAAACAAAAAATGTTTTAAAAGAAGTAGTAGTAGAATCGTCTCGTAAAAATGACAATTTAACAAAGGCACAAATGGGAACCGAAACCATTAACATGTCTTCGATTAATAAAGTGCCCGTTATTTTTGGAGAAAAAGATCTTTTAAAAACAATTCAATTATTGCCGGGCGTAAAATCGGCAGGGGAAGGCAACAGCGGTTTTTTTGTGCGCGGTGGTAGTGCCGATCAAAATTTAATTTTATTAGACGAAGCCCCTGTATACAATGCCACGCATTTACTTGGGTTTTTTAGCACATTTAATAGTGATGCCATTAAAGACGCTACGATCATAAAAGGCAACAGCCCCAGTCAATACGGCGGTCGGCTTTCATCAGTACTGGATGTTAAAATGAAAGAAGGCAATAACCAAAATTATACGGTTAATGGAGGTATAGGATTAATTAGTAGTAAACTAAGTATTGAGGGGCCACTTCAAAAAAATAAATCATCTTTTATTCTTTCTGGTAGAAGAACGTATGCCGATGTATTTTTAAAAGCAACCGAAAAATTTAAAGATAACATTTTGTATTTCTATGATTTAAATGCAAAAGCAAATTATCAAATCAACGCAAAAAATAAAGTATATATTTCGGGGTATTTTGGAAGAGACGAGCTCGGGTTAGGTCAAGACTTTGGCATCGACTGGGGTAATAAAACCGGTACCATTAGGTGGAATAAAATTATTAGCAATAAACTCTTTTTAAATACTTCTTTAATTTATAGCGACTACAATTACAACGTCAAATTAAAAAATGGAGAAACCAATTTTAATATCAATTCAAATATTAAAGATCTAAACCTCAAGCAAGATTATACGTTCTATGCTAATGGCACCAACACTTTGCGCTTTGGCTTTAATTCCATTTTACACACGATTAAACCAAGTACATTTAGCGGAACCGTTATTAATAGTGTATCTAAACAGGGTAGAAATGGATTAGAAAATGCGTTATACCTCACCAATAATTATAGAGCAAATACTCAATTTACCATCGACTACGGTGTTCGCCTATCTATGTTTACTTTAATGGGTGGTGATGTTTACAATATCTACCAAAATGGGATCGTCAATTCTTCTGTAAAACTTAGCACAGCAAGTTTTGGAAAAACGTATATGAATCCAGAGCCCCGAATTACCACCAACTTCCGCATCAACGATGAAACCAGCATTAAAGCAGGTTATGCTAGAAACATACAGCATTTACATTTATTAAGTAACTCGGTAGCATCTAGCCCTTCCGATCAGTGGATTGGTAATTCGTATAATATTAAACCAGAAGTTGCCGATCAATTGAGTGTGGGGTATGTAACAAAAGTATTTAAAAGTAATTTTGAATTTACTGCCGAGGGGTACTATAAATATTTACAAAATCAAATAGACTATAAAGATGGTGCCGAAATCAATACGGTTTCAGATGTTGAAAGTGTATTATTGTATGGCATAGGAAGGGCTTATGGTGTAGAGTTGTTACTAAAGAAAAAAGAAGGGCGCTTTACCGGTTGGATTGGCTACACCCTTTCTAAAACAGAAAGAAAAATTGATGGTATCAATGGGAACAATTGGTACAATGCAAGACAGGATCGAACACATGATATATCTGTGGTAGGTATTTATGATCTAAACCAGCGCTGGTCAATATCTAGTGTATTTGTTTACAACACAGGCGACGCTGTAACGTATCCTACTGGAAAATACACGTTACAAGGTCAAACGCTCTATCAATACGCTGCTAGAAACGCCAATCGTATGCCGGCCTATCACCGTCTAGATTTTAGCGCTACTTACGAAAAAAACAAAACCAAAAGAATGCACGGCTCTTGGAATTTTAGTTTGTACAATGTGTATGGTAGAGAAAATGCATACCGCATTAGTTTTAAAGACGACCCTAACAATCCTACCAGAACACAAATTATTAGAACTGCACTTTTTAAATGGGTGCCAAGCGTAACGTATCAATTTAAATTTTAGGCATGAAAAAAATATTCTTTCTTATATCGTTTTGTGCCACTATACTTATTGGTTGTGATAAAGAAATTAGCTTGGTACTAGATAATAATAACCCCACGCTGGTAATTGATGGTAGCATTACAGATCAGGCAGGTCCTTATTTTGTGCAACTTTCTTTGTCTACACCTATTACCACGCCAACCACAATTGTTGGTGTCAATAATGCACGCGTAATCATAACCGATCAAGCCGGCGTTAAAGACAGTTTACTATTTGTAAGCAATGGCCTTTATAAAACACAAAAAATAAAAGGTATTGAAGGCGGAACCTACAACCTAGAAATAGTAGTAGATCAAAAAAAATATACCGCGTCTGCTACCATGCCCAAAAAAGTGAATTTGGATAGTTTGCGCATCAATACGTTTCCATTTAATGGAGAAATTAGGTACAGTGTTATTCCGGTCTATTCAGATCCCATTACACTAGGGAACAGCTACCGCTTTATTCAAAAAATTAATGACACCCTCGATCCAACATTTCATGTATTTGATGACAACCTTAATAATGGAAAAGTAAATCAACGACCATTAAGGGGTGGCGATGATAATTTAAAAGTGAAACTTAAAGACAATGTGTTTGTAGAAATGCAATGCATTTCAAATACAAGCTATTTATACTACAATAGTTTAAACCAGCAAAGTGGTGCAGGCCCGGGTGGTGGCACAGCGCCTTCTAATCCACCGTCTAATATAGAAGGGGGTGCACTAGGGATATTTTCGGCGCATACAGTGCAGCGGAAGGGCATTAAAATACAATAATAATAGGGACGTTTTGGATAGATAAGCGCATTTAAAAGCCCCAGCTGTTAAAGCTGAGGCTTTGTGGTGTGGGCCGGGATCGAACCGGCGACACAAGGATTTTCAGTCCTTTGCTCTACCGACTGAGCTACCGCACCATACCCTTTCGGGGCAGCAAAAATAGGGGGATTTCACATATAATCCACGGTTCAATCCATATTTTTTAAAATTCGCAATTCTTGGGTGTTCTGGCAAAAGCAATCACGTCTCTGATGTTACCCATGCCCGTAACAAACTGTACCATTCTTTCAAATCCTAAACCAAATCCAGCGTGCGGTACGGTTCCAAAACGGCGGGTATCTAAATACCAACTCATTTCATTTGTAGGAATATGCATCTCTTCCATGCGCGCAATTAATTTGTCGAGGCGTTCTTCTCTTTGAGAACCACCTACAATTTCTCCAATGCCTGGTGCCAAAATATCCATGGCCGCAACCGTTTGTTTGCCTGGCTCACAACCATCATTTAAGCGCATATAAAACGCTTTAATAGCAGCGGGATACCCTGTAACAATTACAGGCTTTTTAAAATGTTTTTCTACCAGGTAGCGCTCATGTTCACTTTGCATATCAATACCCCAACTTACATCGTATTTAAATTTCTTTTTCTTGTAGGCTGGTGAGTCTAATAAAATAGCAATTGCTTCGGTGTATGTGATGCGCTCAAATTTACTATCGGTAACAAATTTTAGTTTTTCTATCAAACCAAATTCTTGTCTGTCGTTTGTTGGTTTTTGTTTTTCTTCTTCTGCTAAACGTTGGTCTAAAAACGCCAAATCATCGGCGCAGTTTTCCATTGCGTATTTGATGAGGTATTGAATAAATTCTTCAGCTAAATTTTGATTGTCTTCAATATCACTGAACGCCATTTCTGGTTCAATCATCCAAAATTCGGCAAGATGTCTGGTGGTGTTTGAATTCTCGGCTCTAAAGGTTGGACCAAACGTATAAATCTCTGAAAAGGCCATGGCGCCTAGCTCTCCTTCTAGTTGACCACTTACGGTTAGGTTGGTACTTTTACCAAAAAAGTCTTGGGTAAAATCAATATCGCCACTTTCGGTTTTTGGTGCAGAACCATCTATTGATAGTGTCGTTACTCTAAACATTTCACCAGCACCTTCTGCGTCACTGGACGTAATGATTGGCGTATGTAAATACACAAATCCTTTTTCATTAAAAAATTGATGTACAGCAAAAGCGAGCGCGTGTCTGATTCTAAAAACGGCACTAAACGTGTTGGTTCTAAAACGTAAGTGCGCAATCTCTCTTAAAAATTCGAGGCTGTGTTTTTTAGGTTGCAATGGATATTGTTCCGCGTCACTATCACCTAGTATTTCTACGCTTGTTGCTTTTATTTCTACGGACTGTCCTTTACCCAAAGATTCAATGAGTGTGCCTTCTACTTTTAAAGAAGCGCCCGTTGTAATACGCTTTAAAGTGGCGTCGTCTAATAGTCCTAACTCAGCTACTACCTGAATATTATAGTTGGTGCTGCCATCATTGAGGGCAATAAACTGATTGTTACGAAAGCTACGTACCCAACCCATTGCGGTTACGGTTTGTCCGGTAAGGCTGCCTGTTAAAAGGGCCTTAATTTTTGTTCTTTTGTTAAACATAATGGCTTCAAAGATAATTTGTTTAAAGAACAAGCAAACATTCTATCCTAAAGTTTGTTAAATTCACAACACAAAATGAGTATATCATGGAAAGAAAAGATTTCATCGAAAAAGTAGGCATGAGTGGCGCAGCGATACTTGTAATGGGCTGTTTTGGATCTTGCTCAAAATCTAGTGGCACTGGCACAACGGCTCCAACTAACCCTAATAAACCCGTAGATTTTACCATAAACATTACTGCGGCGCCCTACAATGTACTCCAAAACGCAGGGGGTTTTTATGTAGATAATGCCACAAGCGTCATCATTGCAAAAACAAGCGCAGGGGCATTGATAGCCGTAAGTTCTTTATGTACCCACCAAGCGGTTACCATTGAGTTCCAAAATGGTAGTAACAGGTTTTATTGCTCAGGGCATGGATCTACATTTAGTACCGCCGGGGCTGTAACAACAGGACCCGCTACTACAGCCCTAAAAGCCTATAAAACGTCTTTATCAGGTTCATTATTAAGGATTTACGAATAAAATTGTGCGCCAAAAGCGCGTCTTTTACACCAATTATTTATGGGTGTTTGTAATTTTTGTGCTAACATTGCATCGGAAACAAACCTGCGTGAGCCTTCAGTTGCTCAAGTTCGGGTTACCTTCTTTCCATTTTTTTAATTCACCCTTTCTTTAGTTATTCAAAAACTCAATTCTAGAGTATCTTATTTTCAAATCATTTATGTACGACATTTTACAATTAAACGATCTTTTGTTACCAGTGTTACAAGACATCGCACAAGGTTTAAAAATTACCGGTTTTAAAAAATTAGATAAGCAAGCGCTCATCTATAAAATATTAGATAGCCAAGCGGTAAGCGAAGCGTCTGCAAAAGACGATGGCAAAAAAAAGCCAGCAGTAAAAGGTCGTAAGCCTGTTACTGTAAAAACAAGTAACGGAACAGAAGAAGCAGAAATAATGAGTGAAGAACCTGCTGCACCTGCACAGAAAGCAAGACCTATTAAAAAAGCAAATCCGAGACCTGAGCGTACAGAAAATTCAGCTACTCAACCGGTAGCAGAAACACCTACGCCGGCTCCAGAAAATCCTGACGCAGCGCAAGCGCCTGAAAACGCAGATGCAGCCCAGGCTCCAGAAAATACAACACCAAGTCAACATCCGCCAAGACCACAAAAAAAAGAACCTGTATTTAATATTGAGTTTGAAGGAATGATTGAAGGGGAGGGCGTATTAGAAATGATGCCTGATGGGTATGGTTTTTTACGTTCTTCTGATTATAATTATTTGTCATCACCAGATGATGTATATGTTTCTCCTTCACAAATAAAATTATTTGGTTTAAAAACCGGAGATACGGTGCAAGGTGCTGTTCGCCCTCCCAAAGAAGGTGAAAAATATTTTGCACTTATTAAAGTTGATTTTATCAATGGTAAAAGACCCGACGAAGTGCGTGACCGTGTACCATTTGATTATTTAACACCGTTATTTCCGAACGAAAAATTAAACCTATTTACGTCTCCAACAAATTATAGTACCCGTATTATTGATTTGTTTACACCCATTGGTAAAGGTCAGCGTGGTCTGATTGTGGCGCAACCTAAAGTGGGTAAAACCATGCTATTGAAAGAAGTGGCAAACGCAATCGCAGCAAACCATCCAGAGATTTATTTGATGGTGGTACTCATTGACGAAAGACCGGAAGAAGTTACCGATATGGAGCGAAGCGTAAGAGCAGAAGTGATTGCTTCTACTTTTGATGAGCCCGCAGAAAAACACGTTAAAGTTTCTAGCATTGCATTACAAAAAGCAAAACGCCTTGTAGAGTGCGGACATGACGTTGTTATTTTATTAGATTCTATTACCCGTTTAGCCCGCGCGCACAATACAGTAGCGCCTAGTAGTGGTAAAGTACTAAGTGGTGGTGTGGAAGCAAATGCACTTTTAAAACCAAAACAGTTTTTTGGTGCAGCACGTAAAATAGAAAATGGTGGTTCTTTAACCATTTTAGCAACGGCCTTAATTGAAACCGGTTCTAAAATGGACGAAGTTATCTTTGAAGAATTTAAAGGTACGGGTAACATGGAATTACAGCTAGACCGCAAACTGGCCAACAAGCGCATCTTCCCTGCTATTGATTTAGTGGGTTCTTCTACACGTAGAGATGATTTATTACTTGATAAAGAAGTACTAGGCCGCATGAATATTTTACGTTTGTTCATCAACGATATGAATACCGACGAAGCAATGAACGAATTATTAAAACGCATGCGCGGTACCAAAGACAATGAAGAGTTTTTAGCGAGCATGAACAGATAATATATTTGTTATGGCAGATCCAATTATTAATAAAGTAGAAGAAAGCGGTTTAATTTCTTTAGACCTGGAAAAATATTATCCGGCAACGCCTATTCATGTTTTTGATTTGAAGGACCATTTATTTATGGGACTCATTTTAAAAGAAAAAGAGTTTAGAGCAGCGCTTACCGCAACCGACTGGACACGGTATCAAAATGCAGCGGTGGCCATCACTTGTTCTGCCGACGCCATTATTCCAATGTGGGCCTATATGCTGGTTGCGTCTGCATTAGAGCCGTTTGCGAGTGCGGTATTTTTTGGTACCGAAGAACAATTAAAAGAAAAACTGCTCTTACAAAATATAGAAGCCATTCATGCAGCAGACTACACCGATAAAAGAGTAGTTGTGAAGGGTTGTGGTGATATTCAAATTCCGCCCGCTGCTTATGTAAGCATCACCAACAAATTAAGACCTGTTACGAAGTCTATTATGTTTGGCGAACCCTGTAGCACGGTTCCTATTTACAAGAAAAAATAAACTTATTTACTGCGCGTAGTAGCGTCTTCAAAACGCTCGTCATAATCTGCGCGGATCGTATTAAAGAGGCGGTCCCACACAAGTGTGTATAGTCCGTAATTACCTGTAAAATATTGATGGTGCTGATTGTGATTGGTAGACGTGTTAATCCATCTTCCAATTTTTGTTGTATGAAAACCAGCTGGATACAATTCGTAGCCTAAGTGTCCGTACACATTGTAACAGATAGAAAATAAAAAGAAAATAGCTAGCTGTGTAATATGAATGGGCATGATAAAATAAAACAGCACTACAATGCCATGTTCCATTACCGATTCTAATGGATGAAACGCATACGCAGCCCAGGGAGAAGGGTTGGTAGAGCGGTGATGCACCAAATGCACACATTTGAATAATGTTTTGTGGTGCATGAGCCGGTGTACCCAATAAAAATAAAAATCATGCAATACAAACATGATTGGAAAAGCTAAAAAATAATAACCCCATCCATAATCACTAATATTTTTATAACGCGTGGTGTGCTCTGCTATGGGTGACGAATTTAATAGCATGATTAGAAAACTAAAGATGAGCATGGTCATTAAAGAAAACCCTGCTTCACGCAAATAGTCAGGCACTTTTGGAAAACGCTTTTGAATTTTTTTATAGAAAAATTTTTGTCTTAAAAGGACATAGAAAATAATAAAAGCAAGTGCGGCCACTAAAAAATAGCGCGACCCAATTTTTAAAAAGGCCTCTGGCATAATATCCCAGCGCAAAGAAAGAAGATACTCCATCAATACTGTTTTTTAATGTGCTTCTAGCCAGTTGTTTCCACGGCCTACCTCTGCTTCAACGGGAACGCCGTTTGGCAAAGGTAAAGCGGTTGTCATACATTCGATAATCAATTTTTCTAGTGCGTCCGCCTCTTCGGGGACCGCGTCAAACACAAGTTCATCGTGTACCTGTAAAATCATTTTTGATTGCCAGTTGCCAGCACCCATTTGGGCATGCACTTTAATCATGGCCAGCTTAATCATATCGGCGGCCGTGCCCTGTATAGGTGAATTAATGGCGTTTCTTTCCGCAAAACCCCTAACTGTAAAGTTGCTGCTATTGATGTCTTTTAACCAGCGCTTTCGGCCCATCAGGGTTTCTACATAGCCTTTTTCTTTGGCAAGGGCTACTTGCTCGTCCATATAGCCCTGAATATTGGGAAACTCCTTTTTATAGTTGTCAATGATTTCTTTGGCTTCGGTTCTCGAAATACCCAAATTATCGGCAAGCCCAAAAGCGCCCTGTCCATAAATGATACCAAAGTTGACACTCTTGGCTTTATAACGCATTTCTTTGGTAACATCGGCCACATCAACACCATAAACTTTGGCGGCGGTAGCGGTATGAATATCAATACCCGCTTTAAAAGCCGCGCACATATTAGGATCAGCACTAATGGCTGCCACTATACGCAGTTCTATTTGAGAATAGTCGGCACTCATGAGTATGCGACCAGGACCTCGCGGAATAAAGGCTTTTCGTATTTCTCTTCCGCGCGCCGTTCTGATAGGAATGTTTTGCAAATTAGGGTTGGTGCTACTTAAACGACCCGTTACCGCCACTGCCTGCGCATAACTCGTATGTACGCGTCCGGTTTTTGGATTGATCATCAGCGGAAGCGCATCTACATAGGTAGACTTTAATTTTGTAAGCTCTCTAAATCCTAAAATGTCATCAACAATTTTATGCTGGTTGGATAATTTTACAAGCACGTCTTCGCCAGTTGCGTACTGACCTGTTTTTGTTTTTTTTGCTTTAGGATCTAGTTTTAATTTATCAAATAAAACTTCGCCAAGTTGTTTGGGTGATGCTAAATTAAAACGAACACCTGCTGCTGCGTAAACATTTTCTTCAAACTGCTTGGCGTCAACTTCTAATAATTTACTGTATTCGTTTAAAAAGTTATTATCAATTTTAATGCCTTCAAATTCCATATCGGCAAGTACGCGTACGAGTGGGTTTTCTACGTTTTCAAAAACGCGCTCTACTTCTTTTTCTTTTAATAAAGGAACAAAAACTTGTTTTAGTTGCAAGGTAATATCAGCGTCTTCACCAGCGTATTCAGTAATTTGTTCTACCGCCACATCACGCATGCTGCCCTGGTTTTTTCCTTTTTTTCCTATAAGGGCTTCTATATGTACGGGCTCATATCCTAAATATTGAGCACTGAGCAAATCCATACTGCGCCTGCCTTCTGGCTCAATTACATAGTGCGCTAGCATAGTATCAAAAAGTTTATTTGCAGGAGCTACACCATACCATTTTAATACGAGCAAATCGTATTTTATGTTTTGTCCAATTAATACGAGGTCTTGTTTTGCAAATACTTTTTCGAAATAGGAAAGTCTTTTTTTGGCACCGGCTTCATCTGGTGGACAAGGGATATAATAACCGTGTCCTGGTTTTTCTGAAAAACTAAATCCAACAAGTTCTACATTGTTAGCATCTGTTCCGGTAGTTTCTGTATCAAAACAAATTTCTGTGGCGGCTAGTAACCTCTCCGCAAGTGATTCTAGTGCAGCTTCTGTTTCTACACAAATATATTGGTGCTCTGTATTGGTAATGTTTTTATCGGCAATAAGTCCACGCTGTTCTGCTTCTTGCCCTGCGTTGCCCACAGCTTCTGCAGCTTCCATAGAACCAGCTGTTGACGCAACACCTTGTGCGCCGGTGTTTGATGCGCTTGATTTTTTTGTAACAGGCGCTACTACTTCGTTGCCAAACAAATCTGTTTGAACACCTTCTGGCGCGGGCATATAAGCGTTAAAATCGTCACCTAAAATTCTTTTACCGAGTGTTTTAAATTCAAGCTCTACAAAAATTTCAGCGAGTGCTTCTTTGTTAATAGGAGAGAGCGCAAAATCTTCTTCATGAAAACTTACCGGAACGTCTGTAATAATTTTTGCAAGCTTTTTACTCATGATGGCATCGTCTACGCCCTTTCTAATTTTTTCACCCATGGCGCCTTTAATATTGTGCGCATTGGCTAATACGTTTTCGAGTGTATCGTATTCTTTTAACAATTTGGCTGCGGTTTTTTCACCCACACCCATAATACCCGGGATATTATCTACGGCGTCGCCCATTAGGCCCAGCATGTCTACAACCTGCTCTACGCGTGCGATATCCCACTTTTCACAAATTTTTTGTGCGTCTAAAATTTCTGCAGCGTTGCCCATAAAAGGCGGCTTGTACATATATACGCCCGGATGAATCAGCAACTGACCATAATCTTTGTCGGGGGTTACCATGTATACTTCGTAGCCCTTATCTGCGGCCTGCCAAGCAAGGGTACCAATAACATCATCGGCCTCATAACCATCCAGTTCCATTACCGGAATATTAAAAGCCCGAATGATGCGCTGGATTTCTGGAATCGACTCAATTAAATCTTCGGGCGCTTCTTGTCTATTGGCCTTGTATTCGGCAAAGTCTGTGTGTCTTTCTGTGGGCGCGTGGGTGTCAAAACAAACGGCAATATGCGTTGGCTTTTCTTTGTTGATTAAATCAATGAGGGTGTTGGTGAAACCAAATTGAGCATTGGTATTTTTCCCTTTCGAAGTAATGCGTGGATTTCTGATGAGTCCATAATACGCTCTGTAAATAAGGGCAAGCGCATCCAACAAAAAAAGTTTTTTAGCCATGGCGCTAAGTTACAAAAAACCCCGGCGTTTTGCCAGGGTTTTAGAATTGAAATGAAGTCTTTATTTAATGTCGTATTTGTGTTTGTAACGCTCATACAACTGTTTGTGTTTGCTTGTAATAGCAACCGCGCGACCCTGAATAAAAGCATCCGTTACAATGCTAGATTTCATGTCTAAAATATCGCCTTCGCTAATCACAATGTTGGCGTCTTTGCCAACTTCTAGGGTACCTGTTTTATCAGCTACACCTAAAATTTTTGCAGCATTTAAGGTAATGGCCTGAAGGGCGCCTTCTTTACCTAAACCATATGCAGCAGCTGTTCCAGCGTTAAACATGAGGTTTCTACCACGGTTTTGAGGATCGTCATCATTTAAACAAAATAACACACCTGCTTTTTGTAAAGCAGTTGCCGCTTTGTAAGGTTGATCAATATCATCATCTTCGGTGCTAGGTAAACTATGTTCTTGCGTTAAAATAACAGCAATGTTATTGGCTTTTAATAAATCAGCAATTTGCCAGCTTTCACTTGCGCCTACTACTACTACATCAAAGCCAAATTCTTTTACAAAATCAATGGCAACGATCATTTGTTTTACCTGATCACAATGCACAAATAATTTTTGTGTGTGGTTAAATAAACCTTTGGTAGCTTCTAGTTTTAAATTGATTTGTTTGTCAGCGCCTTTTTGGTGATAGGCTTTTGCTTCTCTAAAGAAATCTTTTACGCTTTCAATTTTATCAAGCGCTTCTTTAATTGGATCGCCCGCTGGTGCAGCACCACCAAAACCTCTACCGCCGCCGCCAAAGCCGCGTCCACCACCTCTTGAAATCAAACTAGGCATATAAAAGTTCATGCCCATGTCTGCCTTGTACGCTGCATCTTCAAAGTTCCATGCATCTAATTGTACCACAGAAGATTGACCAGCAACAAGCTGGCCACCAGGTATGGTATGTGCTAGCAGGATACCGTTTAAACGAAGTGTATTAACAACCATAGATTCTGCTTTGTACGCCGCAATGCTTCGTACACTTGGATTAAAATCACCTATTTCATTGATATCCGTACTTCCTCTAACGCCCGTGATTTCTTGTAGGCCCAAATTAGAAGCAGGTAAAATGATACCTGGATAAACTTGTTTGCCTTTTGCGTCAATGGTGCTTTCTGCTTTTGGTGCAGCAGCAGCTTCGCCTGCGTACACAATTTTTCCGTTGTCAAAAACAACAGTTCCATTTTCGATCACCTGTCCATTACCAACGTGCACGGTGGCACCAACAATGGCTGTTTTTTTAGTTTGCTTTGCGGCCGGGTATACATCGTCTTGTGCAAAAACTGCAGCAGTAAATGTTACGAGTGCGCCAAGTGTACATATTATTTTTTTCATGTCGCTACAATTTATTTGTTATCGTTTTGGTTTGCTTCCACTTCATCACTGTCAATTTCTAGCATACCTAATTTATGTGAGTGGTCGTTACAAGTATTGATTTCTTTAAAGCTTGGAGCCGCTGGTACGGTTGGTCTTCCCGCTCTTTTTTCGCCTGCCATTTTAGCTATTAAGCGGCTACGTTCTGCCTGCACTTGCTTGCGCATTTGTGCATCTTTTTCGCGGTCAAAATATACAATACCATCCACCATTGTTTTTTCTGCTTTCGCATATATGCTTAGCGGATTGTCGCTCCATAAAACAAGGTCAGCATCTTTACCAGCTTTAATACTACCTACTTTACTATCAACGTGTAACATTTTTGCAGGATTAATCGTCACCATTTTAAATGCTTCTTCTTCTGTTAAACCGCCGTATTTTACACTCTTTGCAGCTTCTTGGTTTAAGCGGCGTGCCATTTCTGCATCATCAGAATTGATCGCAACATTTAAACCTACTTTAGTCATGATAGCTGCATTGTAAGGGATGGCGTCTGTAACTTCCACTTTGTATGCCCACCAATCAGAAAATGTTGATGCAGCCACACCGTGTGCTTTCATTTTATCGGCTACCTTATAGCCTTCTAAAATATGCGTGAATGTGTTTATTTTAAAGCCATACTTTTCTGCTACGCGCATGGTCGCCGTAATTTCACTTTGTACATAAGAGTGACAAGTGATAAACCGTTTTTTATTCATGATTTCTACAAGCGCGTCTAATTCTAAATCGCGTCTGGTAGCTGGGTTTTGTGCAAGTGCTGCTTCGTAAGCTTTTGCTCTTGCAAACGCATCGTTTAATACTTGTTCTACGCCCATTCTAGTATCGGGGTAACGGTTATTGCCCTGTGAAGAAGAAGTACGTTTTACGTTTTCGCCAAGCGCAAATTTGATAAACGGATCGGCACCTTTAAATAGTAAGCCGGCATCGTCTGCGCCCCATCTTAATTTAATTAACTGCGTTTGACCACCAATGGTATTTGCAGAACCATGTAAAATATGAGACGTTGTAACACCACCACTTAACTGACGATATATATTGATGTCGTCTGGGTTGATGTTGTCTTGGATACGCACTTCTGATGTTACGCTTTGTCCGCCTTCGTTGGTTGAAGCAGATGCAATATGTGAGTGCTCATCAATAATGCCTGCTGTCAAATGTTTGCCGGTACCATCAATAATTTTTGCATTTGCGTCCGATAAGTTTTTACCCACTTTAGCAATCTTGCCGTTTTTAACAAGTACGTCTGTTTGTTGTAAAATGCCGTCTTTTTCTGAAGTCCAAACGGTTGCGTTTTTAAATAAATAAGCTTGACTATTAGAAGGAATAGAGTCTACGCCATAGGCCATCATAGGAAAAGTAACTTTTCCCATTTTGCCGGCTCCAGCGCCGCCGCCAAATCCACCGCCACCCATTCTACCACGTCCGCCACCTGCATTTGAAGTAGTATCCGGCTTAGAAGCAGATGCATACACAGCCGTCCAAGTAAAATTATTTCCGTCTGCGTCCTGTGCTGTTCCGTTAAAAGTATTACCTGCGTTAAAGCCGGTAAATCTAATATTGTTGCGAGAACGTTTTTCTGGCGCAAAAGAAAACTTCACTACTTTGCCATCGTAACTAAATGTTGCAGCAACCGTATCTTTTGCAATAACGGTTGCGCTATTGTTGCTTTTAATTTCTAAAGCAAATGTTTGAGGCGTTGCGCTATTTAAAGTGAGGGTATAATTTCCATTCACACTTGTCCACGCAGATTCGTTCACTGCATATTTTTCACCTAATACCCAGTTTTGTAATAAGGTTGTTTTTTCTGCAAAAACAGGTCCTGTTGTAATTACAAAGTTGGCTAGTTTTCCAGCCTCGATGCTTCCTACTTTATCATATACACCAAACCAAGTAGCTGGTGTTTTTGTAAGTGCATCCATTGCCGCTTTTTCAGATAAACCGTTTTCGATGGCTTTTCTGACATTCGCTAAAAATGATTTTGAATCTCGTAAATCTGAGCTTGTCAAACAAAACGGAATCCCTGCTTTTTCAATAGCACCCGGATTGGTTGGTGCTAGTTCCCAATGCTTCATATCTTGTAAAGAAACAAGCTTAGCATCTGCTGGATCTTCTACATCCATGGCAGCAGGGAAGTTTAAGTTTACAATAAGTGGTGCTTTGGTAGCGGCCACTTCTTTAATTCTTTGGTATTCTTTTCCGGTTGCTTTAATAATGTATTGTACACCAAACTCATCACCCACGCGGTCTGCACGCATCACACCCCAAACATCGCCAGCGCCTCTATCTGCAGGATCAAACACCTGCGGTAAAGACATATTGTTGTTAAAAGATTGAAGGGTAATGTTTACGCCATCTCCTTGTAAACCTGTAGCACTAGGATTGTTCTTATACCACGCAGCGTCTAAATAAGTTTGACGTAATAGTGCAATAGAACCCATTAATGAACTTGGATAGGTTTGAGAAGAGGTTCCTTTATTAAAAGATAATAAAGAAGCTGCTTTCTCTTTTAGTACTACAAAATTGTCTTTGCTATCCGAAAGTGCTACCACTGTTCCGGTACCTCTAACAATACCATCTTTTTGATGTGTGAGCACGGTTCCAAAACCAGTTTCTCTAAATGATTTTGCTTTTGCTTCGTCGGCAGTAAAAAGCTTATAGCCTTCTATGTCAGATTTTAAAGATTGGTTCCAACCATACGCACCTTTTTGGTTGTTGGTTAATTGACCAGGTCCGCCAAAATTAAAGCCGCCTTGCGCGCGCTGTTGTTGTGGCATACCATAATCGGTGTAGGCATCAATAAATGATGGATAAATAAACTTGTCTTTGCAATCTACCACTACAGCATCTGCTGGAACGGCAACGCCTTCACCTACTGCAACGATTTTTCCGTCTCTAATAACGAGCGTTGCGTTTTTAATGGTGGTTTGGGCATCTTTTACAATCGTTGCATTGGTAAATGCATAACAGCCGTCGCGCTTATCGCCAACACCGTTTACTTGAAAGGTTTCTTGAGCCTGCACAAAATTTAAGAGCAGTAACCCAACAAACATCACACAGATTTTTTTCATACTTGTTGTTTTATTTTGTTTTTCCTTGGTCTACAGATTTTATAAAATTAATAACGCCGTCCATATAAACTTTTTGATCATCCCACATAGCAAGGTGGCTTCCGTTCGGGCAATATAAATATTGACCATTTGGAAATTGTGTGCTCATCCATTTCATGTGTTCTGGATCCATGGTATCATATTTTGCACCTATTGTAAGTGTTGGTACTTTAATAGAAGCTAAGTCTTTTTTACGGTCCCAGTTAACAATACGTCCACTCACCGTAAACTCCGAGTGACCTTGCATCATTACATAAATTTCTTCGTTCACGTGTTGTAGTGAGCGCATTACAGAGTTTGGCCACTCCGGTAAACGGCAAAGATGTTTGGTATAAAATTCACTAAACACAAGCGCGCTATAAGTAGGGTCTTTATACATTCCTTTTGCTTCATAGTTTTGTAAAGAGTCTACAAGCGAAGGGCGCATTTCTTTGCGCAGCACTTTGTTATAATTTGCATAATCAGGAATGCTTGCCATCATATTTCCAATCACCATGCCTTTAATATGCTGTTGGTATTTTAATGCATATTCCATGGCTAGCATACTACCCCATGAATTTCCAATAATGTAAAAATTATCTTTGGTTAAATGAAGTGCCGCTCGAACCTGTTCTACTTCGTCTACAAAACGGTCGATGGTCCAAAGGCTACTATCTTTTGGCTGATCACTATAAAAAGAACCCAATTGATCGTACTCTATAATTTTATATCCCTGTGCTGGTAAAAAACTTTCAAAGCACTCCATATATTCGTGTGTCAAGGCAGGTCCGCCATGTAACAACAATACTTTTACACGGTCGCTATTACCAATACTTTTAGTCCAAACATTAAACGTTCCTATCGGTGTTTTGATGGGAATCATTTTAATGCCGGCTTGTTGAACACCAGAATCTTTGGGTCCTAAAAATTGTGCTAGGGTTGGCGCATTGTTGTTGTTTGCGCAAGCTGTAAACAGGAAAATACCTGCCACAGCAATGGTGGTTTTTAGTAGTTTTTTCACGTGTATAGTTTAGTTTATGAATGTACATAAAAAACCCATACACTTTTTTGGCATTTAGGTGAGCGGGCCTATCTGCCCATATATACCATGAGTATTTGAATGTCGCTTGGATTTACACCGCTAATTCTGCTGGCTTGACCTAGTGTACTTGGTCTAATTTTTTTGAACTTCTGCATCGCTTCATTAGAGAGTGCGGTCATGCCATCGTAATTAAAGCTTTCAGGAATAATATGGTTTTCCATTTGCAACATGCGCGTTGCAATTTCTTGTTCTTTTTCGATGTAACGCTCGTACTTGATTTGAATTTCTGCTTGTTCTAAAACCTGTGGATGAAAACCTGCAAGGGCTTCTTTTAAGCGGGGCATAGCCGCTGAAAGGCCCACCAGGTCTACGTTTGGACGTAGTAGTATTTTTGAGGCCTTTTGTTTTTCTGTTATAGTCGCAGAATTAATTTCGTTGAAATAGCCTTCAATTTCTGAAGGTTCAATGCTATAAGATGCGAGTATATTTTTAATGTCGGTGACGCTATTTTTTTTCGATTCCACGGCGTCCATTCTATCTTGTTTTGCAAGACCTAGTTGGTAGCTTAGTGGGGTAAGTCGAATATCGGCGTTGTCTTGTCTTAAGAGCGTTCTAAACTCGGCGCGACTGGTAAACATACGGTAAGGTTCTTCTGTTCCCTTGCCTACTAAATCATCGATGAGTACGCCAATATAGGCTTCGCTTCTTTTTAAAATAACAGGGTCTAATTCGCGCGCCTTTTGGTGCGCGTTAATACCGGCCATTAAACCTTGACAAGCCGCTTCTTCGTAACCCGTTGTACCATTTATTTGTCCGGCAAAAAACAGGTTTTCGATGAGCTTGGTTTCTAATGAATATTTTAATTGTGTAGGCTGAAAATAATCGTACTCAATGGCGTAGCCCGGTCTAAAAAAGCGACAGTTCTCGAATCCAGGAACACTACGAAGAGCTTCGTACTGAACCTCTTCTGGTAATGAAGTAGAAAAGCCGTTTACATAAATTTCTACTGTGTTCCAGCCCTCTGGCTCCACAAACAACTGGTGTCTATCTCTATCCGCAAACCGGTTGATCTTATCTTCGATACTTGGGCAATACCTAGGACCAATGCCCTCAATTCTTCCCTGAAACATCGGACTTCTATCAAATCCTTTTCTTAAAAGGTCGTGTACCTTTTGGTTGGTATAGGTTATATGGCAACTAAGCTGATCTGAGGCCTTAGTGCGTGGCGTGTCTTTGTATGAGAAACCCACAACCTCATCATCTCCAGCCTGTTCTTCCATTTTAGAATAGTCTAAACTGCGTCCATCTACCCTTGGTGGTGTGCCAGTTTTTAAACGATCACTCTCCATACCCAGTGCAACCAATTGCTCGGTGATACCTGTTGCGGCTTTCTCTGCTACACGTCCACCCCCAAATTGCTTTTCTCCAATATGAATGATCCCGTTTAAAAAGGTTCCAGAGGTAACCACCACTGTTTTAGATCTAATCTCATGTCCTAGTCCCGTAATGACTCCGCCCGCTCTATTGTCTTTTATAATTAACCCCTGCACTGTATCTTGGTAAAAATCTACATTGGGTGTTTCTTCTAGCATCTCTCTCCACTTGGCAGCAAACAACATACGGTCGTTTTGCGTACGCGGGCTCCACATAGCAGGACCCTTGCTCCTATTGAGCATTCGAAATTGTATGGTACTTGCATCTGTAACCAGTCCAGTGTATCCACCCATCGCATCTATCTCACGTACGATCTGACCCTTAGCAATACCACCAATAGCTGGGTTACAACTCATTTGTGCAATGGTTTGCATATTCATAGTAACTAGGAGCACTTTACTACCCAGGTTGGCGGCGGCAGCGGCGGCTTCGCAACCTGCGTGTCCGGCACCTACAACAATAACATCATAATCTGGAAACATGGGTGCAAAGATAATCCAATCAAAAAGAAAACAAGATACTAGGGGGTTAGAATTGAGTGTTTCACGTGGAACAAATTAAGAAACCTAGAGATTAACCAGAAACTATTAGGAGGTGTTTCACGTGGAACCTACTTTTTAGTATAACGATTTAGGTATGCTTCCTCTTTGGCGCGCATCATTAAAATGTCGGCCTTGCTCTTATCCTTGTAACCACATAAATGTAATGCACCATGAAAAAGCACACGGAGCATTTCATTGGTGAAAGTTACGCCATGGATTTTGGCGTTATCCTTGATCCTGTCTACACTTATATAAACCTCGGCCACAACGGGTGTTCCCTTGTCGTGTAAACCAAATGTTATAATATCAGTGAAGTAATCATGGTTTAAAAACTGCTGATTAATAGACAATAGGTATTTGTCTGAGCAAAAAATGTAGTTGATAGTGGCAAGCGGCGTCTTCTCCTTTTTAAAAAGGTTTTCAATAAATGCTTTTAGCTCCGTTTTAGCTGGTAAAGTAAGTGCGGAGTCCGCCTTTTGGAAATTTACTTTTTGCATGGGTGCAAGTTAGGTTTAACTCCAAATTTCGTAACATTTTCTTTGGTGTGAGCGGTACCTTTGCAGAAATAACGACAAGCAACAAAACGGGTGCATGAAAAAATTATCTGAATTAACAGCAGGAGAAGTGGGCATCATTCACTCTTTTGAAAAAGACGAACTCTATATTAAATTGCTAGAAATGGGATGTGTGCCTGGCGAGCCCGTAAAAGTATTACAGGTTGCTCCACTCGGTGATCCGATTTCGATTGAGGTTTCTGGCTATCATTTGAGCTTACGCTTAAGTGAAGCAGACAATATTATAGTAACAACGGTTACTTAAAAACAACACAACTAATTGATATACAATTTATTAGATGAAAATAGGTTTATATTTTGGTTCTTTTAATCCAGTTCACCACGGTCATTTAATGATCGCGAGCCATGTTGTGAACAGAACCGAAGAACAGCAAGTTTGGTTTGTGGTGTCACCACAAAACCCATTTAAACCGGCTGGATCTTTGCTTAACGAATACCATAGGTTACATCTTGTAAATCTAGCCATAGAAAATGACGAAAGTAGACTAAGGGCCTCCGATGTTGAATTCAGCTTGCCGCGCCCCTCTTACACAATTGACACACTTATCTATTTAGAAGAAAAATATCCGCAACACGAATTTTCTATTATTATGGGAAGCGATGGATTTGTAAATATTCCTCGCTGGAAAAATGCAGACATTCTTTTAAAAAAATATGCCTTCTATGTTTACGTTCGTCCAGGCTTTGAAACCATTGATACGCTTGGCGCCAACGTTACTATATTAAAAGCGCCACTTTTAAATATTTCAGCCACAGATATTAGAGATAATATAAAAGACCATAAAACAATACGTTACCTGGTTCCAGAAAACGTTAGAAAAGAAATTGAAGACAGTCGTTACTACAAATAAAAAAAGCCTCGCTAATAATAGCGAGGCTTTTTAATAATTTATAGGTATCTATTAATAAAAGGTAGACCGGCTGTCTATAATTTTTGCAGACTTTTTAATGGCTTCAAATCCTTTAAAAATAGTAGACTGAGCGGCTTGTAATAAGGTTGCTTTTAAAGTAGCGACATCTTGCATAGTTGCGTCAGCACCAATGTTTTCAGGCTTTACAGCAAATACACCAGAAGTTCCTTCGATGGCCGGGGTGTTTTTTCCTATCATTGCTTTATTAAATGCGGCACCAACAACTTTTGGTTCAGCGCCAACACCTGGAACAAATGGAGAGGCAAAATTTAAGCTATCAACTCTTTGCGCAGGGAAACCTGCTGATTTTTCAAAATCTTCTAGTGTTGATCCTTTAAACTTCTTTTCAATGATTTGTTTTGCTTTTTCTTGGTTTCTTACAAGTCCTTCAACAAGTGGTCTTGCTTCGGCTACACCCATCGTTCCTTTTTCACCAATGGTTGTGATAATCGCAACTACATATACATCACCAATTTCTGTTGGTTCAGAAACAGCACCGACCTTATTCTCATATAACCAACGCACCGTTTCTCTACTTTTCCCTAAACCGGTAATATTGAAGTCATTTTTCTTAATGTCAACACCATTCATGATTTGCAGGTTACCTTTAAGTGCGTTTTGTTCAAACTCTTTTTTAGACTTACTGTTTGCTACAAAAGAAGCAGCAGCGGTTGAAGCAGCAGTTACCGTTTCGTTACTAGAAACAATTGCTTTAGATAAATAAGCGATCTTATATGCAGGTGCAAAATTCTTTTGGTCTAACACTTCGGTGTAATGATAACCAAATTCAGATTTAACCACATCTTTTGTACCCTTTGGTTTATCAAAAGAAAAATCATTGAATGCACCAACCATTTGGCCTTGAGGGAAATAATCATATATACCACCCTTATCTTTACTTCCTTGATCATCAGAATATTTTTGTACAAGTGCGTTAAAATCTGCACCGCCGGCTATTGCGTATTTAATAGAATCGGCTAATTGTTTAGCAAGGCTATCGGGTCTGATTTGTTGACGTGTTCTTGGATCTACCGTTGCAATTAAAATATGACGAACCTTTGCGCTATCTGGCCAGTTTTTAATACCGATCATTTTAGCTAAAACAAAAGCATTGCCATCTATATAAGGACCATACACGGTTCCGGTAGGAATTTTAACAAGCGTGTCTTTATTCACTTGTTGCATTCTACTTTTACTAAAGTATCCATCGTAATATGGTAAATCACTTCCTACTCTACTTAAAAATGTAGCGTTATCGGTAGTTGTAGTAAACTCTTGTTTCTGTGCAGCCACTTCATTTAATACAGCAGCACTATCAGAACTACTTGGAGTAGCACTAAAAGAAACATATGCAATAGATCTAGTTTCTTCTTCTTTTTGATATGCAGCAGCGTGTGCTTTTACATAAGCAGCTACTGCGTCATCTGAAACTTTGATAGTACTATCAGCAATTGTTGCATAAGGCACAAATACTACAGATGCGCTTGCAATTTGATTGTTATCTGCAGCTTGTTTTTCAACCAACCATTTTGGTATATACGCAGATTTTTGTAGAAGAATACTATACTTATTACGTAGCGCTTGTTCTAATACAGGTTGAATATAAACCTGGTTAATCATTTTAATTTGTTCTGCATTTTTGCTTTTTTTAATTTGAGCAAATGCTTTTTTTGCATCTTCCGCTTTAAATAAGCCAGTTGCAGGGTCCGTAAACTCTTGCTTTAATGGAGATTTTTCAGAAAATAAAATATCACTTAATTCCTTAGCTGTTACTTGTAAACCTAATTTAGCACATTCCCCTTCAATTAATAAGCGGTCTACTTCTTGATTCCATAAAGAACCAATCAGTTGATCTCTTTGTGCACCTTGGCTTGCATACATTTTTTCTTGCATGGTTAGTTTTTCTTCAAAAACTGTTCTTTCTAACTTTTGACCATTCACTTGTCCAATGGTTGTTGAATTAGAAAAAGCCCTTCCACCTCTACCAACACCATCTTGTAAGATAAATGCAATTAAGGCTACAGCGATAATAGTAAAAATGATCCACGTGCCTCTGTCACGAATACTTTGAATAGCAGACATAAAAACGAATTATTATAAATAATATTTACCGGCAATTTACCGGAGGGCAAAAATAAGGTATTGCGGGCTTATTTCTATCCACAAAATAGGGGTTAATAAGTAGTATTTTAGGTGGAAAACTGCCCTTTTTATAAAAATAAATGTGGATAAGAATAGAATAACTAAGGGGTAAAAGTGGTTTTAAGGGTTAGAGGCTAAAATAAACTCATTTTACACCCAGTTAATTAACAGTATACAATTAGTGGATACTAAAATATTTATTATTTAATAAACTAGTATAAAAAAATAAATAAAAGTTTATAAACGATAATACTGTCAATAAAATATGTTTATAAAACTGTGTATTGAGGTGTATAACAAGTGAACACTAAAAATTTAAGTATGTTAATAAGAAGTTTATTAAGGTATTAACACCCGTAATAGTAATAGTTTATTTAAATAAAAAGGTATTAAATCTATTATTACGGGATTTATTAACACACATGTTTTATAAAAAAAAGATTCAAAAGAATCAATTGCTTCTTGTAATTTCAATCTTATGAAAATATTTAAATTTGTATTTGCTTTTTTAATCCTGTCTTACGCAGCAAAAACGCAACCTACTCAAAAACCTCCATTGCATGGAAAAAACTGGATGGCCATTACTGGTAAACCACTCGCTGCAACTGCTGGTTCTATTATTTTTAACAAAGGAGGAAACGCTGTAGATGCAGCCTGTGCTATGTTAGCAGCGACTTGTACCATGTGGGATGTACTTAGCTGGGGTGGAGAAACACAAGCCTTAATTTATAATCCAAAAACAAAACAAGTTATTGCTATATCCGCCATGGGCGTGGCTCCTACAGGTGCTACTCCGGAATTTTTTAAAAATAAAGGGATGAATTATCCACCCGAGTATGGGCCCTTAGCTGCAACAACACCAGGTACACCTGGTGGCCTTTGTTTTATGCTTGCAGAATATGGAACGATGTGTTTAGAAGATGTTTTAAAACCTGCAATGCAGCTTGCTGCAGGTTATCCAATTGATGCACAAACAGCAAATAGTATTGAACGTGGCAAACAAAGAATTAAAGAATGGCCCTACAGTAAAAATATTTTATTACCGCACTTAGGAGAAAAAAGAGAAGCACCAGAAGCTGGAGAAATTTTTATTCAAAAAGATTTACTAACTACTTTACAAAAATTAGTAGACGCAGAAAAGCAAGCCCTCAAAAAAGGAAAATCTAGAAAGGAAGCTATCTATGCAGCGTATAACCGTTTTTATAAAGGTGATATTGCTGAAGAATTTGTTCGCGGTTCACGGGAACAAGGTGGTCTTATTACCCTTCAAGATTTAGCAACCTGGAAACCTACTATCGAAACCCCTTTACAAATTAATTATAAAGGCATCGACGTTTATAAACTTCAACCTTGGACACAAGGTCCTAGTATGCTACAGGCTTTAAATATTTTAGAAAATTTTGACTTAAAATCAATGGGTTATAATTCTCCAACGTATATCCATACAGTGTATCAGGCTATGAATTTAAGTTTCGCCGACCGCGATTTTTATTATGGAGATCCTTTATTTTCTAATCAAATTCCTATAAAAGGCTTACTGAGTAAGGATTACGGTAAAAAAAGAGCTTCAGAAATATCTGTTGCGTTTAATAATCCCAATACGGCACCAGGCGATCCTTACCCTTTTGAAGGAAAGCAAAATCCCTTTAATAACCTATTACAACAAAGAGCCGCGCTTTATAACACAGATACAGCTACTAGAAAAACAGGGGTATTACCAAGTCATGATGGTGGCCAAATAGCTAAAAACGACGCTTTAAATAATGAATTATATATGGACCGCTTATGGAGGGGAACCACTTCTGTAGAAGCTGCCGACACGAGCGGATGGGTCGTATCTATTACACCAAGTGGTGGATGGATTCCTGCATGTATTGCTGGTAACACGGGTGTTGGAATGAGTCAGCGCATGCAATCCTTTGTTTTAGATTCAATACAAAACCCATTCAATGTAGTAGCACCCGGAAAAAGACCACGCGTTACATTAACACCAAGTCTTGCATTAAAAGATGGTAAACCATTTTTATCTTTTGCGGTGCAGGGCGGTGATACACAGGATCAAAATTTGTTACAGTTTTTTTTAAACATGGTTGAATTTGGAATGACGGTTCAACAAGCGGCAGAAGCAGCAAATATTAACTCCAATCAATTGTGGTTATCACTAGGTGGTAATAAAATAGCCGATAGAAAACCAAAACCAGGTAATTTAACACTCAACACCAATACCCCAGAAAAAGTCAGAAACGAATTAAAAAAGATGGGTTATAACTTAAGCTTTGATCCTAGAAGCAGTGGTCCTATCAATGCAATATTTTTTGATTGGAAGCACGTAAGCCTTTGGGGCGGTAGCTCTAACAATGGGGAAGATTATGGCATTGGTTGGTAAAAAAAACAAAAATGAAAAAAATAATTATTTCGGTTGTTACACTTTTTTTTACTGTTAGCATATTTGCACAAATAAAAACACCTTTTGTTTTATACAATAGCAAAGGAAAAAAAGTAAGCTATAAAAAAATGATTCGCGTGTTAGCACAAAATGATATTGTGCTTTTTGGTGAATACCATAATAATGCAATTGCACACTGGCTTCAACTAAGTGTTACCAAAGATTTGTTTGAAAAAAGAAAATTAACGCTTGGTGCTGAAATGTTTGAGCGGGACAATCAACCACAATTAGATAATTATTTGCAAGGAAAAATAAATGCAAAAGGGCTTGATTCGCTAGCACGGTTATGGAAAAATTATCCCACCGATTATGCGCCCCTTGTAAATTTTGCTAAAGAAAACAATATTCCATTTACAGCTACTAATATTCCGCGCAAATACGCCTCGCTCGTTTCTAAAAAAGGATTTGCGGCACTTGATAGTTTAACAGCGCAGGAAAAATCTTGGTTAGCGCCACTACCTATGGCTTATGATCCAGAACTTCCGGGGTATAAAAATATGATTGCGATGATGGGTGGCCACGGCGGCGAAAACCTACCAAAAGCACAAGCCAGCAAAGACGCTACTATGGCTTATTTTATACTCACAACACAGCTACCGGGTAGCTTATTTATTCATTATAATGGGTCTTACCATTCGGAAAACTATGAGGGCATTGGTTGGTATTTAGCAAAATCAAACCCGCTTCTAAAAACTAAAACAATCACAACGGTTAGCCAAAAAAACATACATAAGCTGGAGGCAGAAAACCTAAATAAGGCTCATTATATTATTTGCGTAGATTCCGACATGACAAATACATATTGATAATCAACCACTTAGATTATCAATATGTATTTGCGCATAAATACGGGGCGGCTTTATAAAAACCTTGTTCTACATTTATGAACGGATAGCAAAACCGAACCCGCTAAACGAGTTAGCTAAAAAATACTAAAAAAATTAGTTTATTTAACAAAGGGGTATTATCTTTGTTATCCATTAGCACGTAACAAGTAAAAACAACCATATGAGTAACACTGAAAAATTAAAGGCGCTAAAATTAACAATCGACAAAATAGACAAAGACTATGGCAAAGGTTCTGTCATGATGATGAACGAACGTAGCCAAGAGCCCATGGAAGTAATTTCTACAGGCTCTATAGGACTTGATAGTGCACTTGGAATAGGTGGTTTACCAAAGGGTAGAATTATAGAAATATATGGTCCAGAATCTTCTGGTAAAACAACGCTTGCGATTCATGTAATTGCAGAAGCCCAAAAAAAAGGCGGCATGTGCGCTATCATCGATGCGGAGCATGCTTTTGATAGTGCTTATGCTAAAAAAATAGGCGTAGACGTTGATAGTTTACTCGTTTCTCAACCAGATTATGGTGAGCAAGCATTAGAAATTGCCGATCGTTTAATATTATCGGGTGCACTAGATGTAGTGGTCATTGACTCAGTGGCAGCGCTCGTTCCAAAAAGTGAATTAGAGGGCGAAATGGGAGATTCTAAAATGGGCCTTCATGCAAGACTTATGAGCCAAGCGCTTCGTAAGCTTACAGCCACTATTAATAAAACAGGAACGGTATGTATATTCATCAACCAATTACGCGAAAAAATTGGCGTCATGTTTGGTAACCCCGAAACAACAACCGGTGGTAACGCTTTAAAATTCTATGCTTCGGTTCGTCTTGACATTAGAAGAATGACTCAAATCAAAGATGGTGATGCAGCGGTTGGTAACCACGTAAAAGTAAAAGTTGTAAAAAATAAGGTTGCACCTCCATTTAGGGCAGCAGAGTTTGACATCATTTTTGGAGAAGGCATTAGTAAGCTAGGTGAAATCGTTGACATGGGCGTAGAGCTTGGAATTGTTCAAAAAAGTGGTAGCTGGTTTAGCTACGATACCAATAAGCTGGGCCAAGGTAGAGAGTCTGTAAAAACACTTTTACACGACAATCCAGAATTAGCCAACGAAATTGAGGCAAAAATTAGAGCCAAGGTTATAGAAGCAAGAACAGCTGCTGCCGAAGCTTAGTTTTAGTAGTAAACACAGAATATTTGATGGGTTAGTAATAATAAAAATAGCCGTCTCTGTAGAAAGGGGCGGCTATTTTGTTTATTTTACAAAAAAAACAAGTTGCTGTACCGCTTTCTACTTTTTTTGATTCGCATCGCACTTAACATATTTTGTGTATCCATTAAAATACAA
Organism: Sediminibacterium sp.; assembly: GCA_040403595.1. GTDB lineage: Bacteria > Bacteroidota > Bacteroidia > Chitinophagales > Chitinophagaceae > Sediminibacterium. The sequence continues at coordinate 433,042 of JBBAKI010000001.1, forward strand.
CATAAAAAAGCGTTACAACAAAAAGGTCCTTTGCTAATTGTTGCCAACCATCCCGATTCATTTTTTGACGCACTTGTTATTGCATCAAACTGTACATATCCCATTTCGTTTTTAGCAAGAGGAGATGTATTTACAAAGCCTTGGCATAATTTTTTATTACGCGCACTTAATATGATGCCCGTTTATAGACAAAGAGAAGGGAAAGAACACTTGCATAAAAATCAAAACAGTTTCGATGCTAGTGTACAAATATTACAAAATGGTGGCACCCTACTAATATTTATAGAAGGCACTTGTTTAAATAAAAATGAAATTCAACCCTTTAAAAAAGGAGCAGCTAGAATTTTACAACAGGCGGTGGCCGAAGGCGTAACGCCAGCAGTGGTTTCTGTAGTTATCACCTACAACGGATTTAAGCATTTTGGTAAAAAAATATATTTGATGTTAGGTACCACCGTGCCCGCTACTCAGTTTTTCAATAAAACCGCAGTTCCAGAAAATACTGCTATTGAAAGAAATAATTTTAATAATCATGTGATGCAGGAAATGGCATCTCTATTTAAAGAGCCGCCATCTAAAAAATACAAACGCCCATTGTATCTATTTCCAATTATTGGAATGGCGTGGTTTTGGCACGCGCCACTATTTTTATTGATCAAAACATTTGTAGCATACAAAACAAAGGGAACCGTATTTTATGATTCGGTATTGTTTACCCTCTTATTATTTGCATATCCTCTTTATTTATTCTTACTATTTTTACTACTGTCGTCTATTGGCGTATCTGGTTTGACTAACGCTTTAATAATAGCGGCACACCCATTATTAGCCATCATTTACACCCAAACAAAAAAATAAATTAAGTACCTTTCTACCTCAATATATATCCCAATGATTAACATTAAAAAATTAGGCGCACGTAAACGAATCGCACTGGTGGCACACGATAACAAAAAGGCCGATTTAATGGCATGGGTAGAGCATAATCGAGAAGTTTTATCTAAACACCAACTTGTTGCAACGGGCACAACTGGCAAAATCATTGAAGAAAAAATGGATAGACCCGTCAAAAAATTAATGAGTGGCCCTATGGGCGGCGACCAGCAAATTGGTGCCATGATTGCATCTGGTGAAATAGATATGATGTTTTTTTTCTGGGATCCTATGGAAGCGCAACCACACGATAGCGACGTAAAAGCTCTTTTAAGACTTTGCGTACTTTGGAATATTCCAATGGCTTGTGATAGAGCTACCGCCGATTTTGTTATCACATCACCATTTATGAATGGCGATTATGATGCAATGGTTCCCGATTACACCGGATATTTAAATAGGAAGATTGTAAAGTAGGATGCAAAAAATTAATATTCGGAACTGGCAAATTAGTGACGCACAAGCCCTTGCAGCAGTAGCCAACAATCGAAACGTTTGGAATAGCATTAGAAATGAATTTCCAAGCCCTTACACCGTAATGGATGCGCTTGCGTGGATTAAGCACGCCAACAAAGAAAAACCGGTAGCTAATTTTGCTATCGAAATAGGTAGCGTGGTGGCTGGAAACATAAGCTGTACTTGGCATAAAGACGTATATGCAAAAACCGTAGAGATCGGATATTTTATAGGTGAAAATTATTGGGGCAAAGGAATTGCAACTGCCGCAGTATCAGAAATGTTGAAAGCCATAAAACAAAACAAAGAGATTGTGCGCATTGAAGCAAAAATTTTTGGGAACAACATAAGATCAGCGCGGGTACTTGAAAAAAATAATTTTGTGTTAGAAGGCACCAGAAAAAATGCAATTTTTAAAAATGGCGTAATCGCCGATGAAGAAGTATGGGTTCATTTGGTATTATAAAAAAAATTATTGGACCTGCTGTTTGTGCTGCACTACTATTTTTTTCATGCACACAAAAAAAGTATGCAAATCCGCACATAGAAATTGAAACCAAGTATGGTATTATAGAGGCCGAATTATACCCGGGCAAGGCGCCCCAAACATGCGCTGCCATTTTATCTTATGTAGATTCGGGTTTTTACCAAGACGCTTCTTTTTACCGCGTATTAAATGTAACCAACCAACCTTCTAATGCACCAAAAACCGAAATACTTCAGGGGGGTCTTTGGAAAACCAACTACATGAAGCTCTATGAAATGAAGGGGATTTCACACGAACCCACTTCTAAAACAGGACTCAAACACACAGACGGTATTTTATCGCTTGCACGAAATTTACCAGGTACCGCCAACGCCGAATTTTTTATTTGCATTGGCAACCAACCCGGTCTCGACGAAGGCGGCGAAAACGTAGAAGATAAACTTGGCTATGCAGCATTTGGGAAAGTGGTGAAGGGTATGTCTGTGGTCCGAAAAATATATATGTTAAACGATCACGAACAAATGCTTACGCCACCTGTTGCTATCTATAACATCACTAGAAAATAAACGGTATGCCTTTTTCGCTTCAAGCACCCTATAGTCCAGCAGGGGATCAACCTGGAGCCATTGCTCAGCTTACGGCTGGCGTGCTTGAAAACGAGCAGTACCAAACGCTTTTGGGGGTTACGGGTAGCGGTAAAACCTTTACCATAGCAAACGTTATTCAAAATACACAAAGGCCAACGCTCGTGCTTACGCACAACAAAACACTTGTAGCACAGCTTTATGGCGAGTTCAAGCAGTTTTTTCCAGACAACGCCGTAGGATATTTTGTAAGCTATTACGATTATTATCAGCCCGAAGCGTATATGCCCGTTACTGGTGTGTACATCGAAAAAGATTTAAGCATCAACGAAGAGTTAGACAAACTAAGACTTCAAGCAACAGCGCAATTATTAAGTGGTCGTAGAGATATAATTATTGTAGCGAGTGTAAGTTGTATTTACGGTATGGGCAATCCTACCGAATATGAAAATGGTATTGTGCGCATACATACGGGCCAGGTGGTTTCACGACAAGCTTTTTTACACGCACTTATTAATTCGTTGTATTCCCGCACGCAAGATGATTTTAAACGAGGATCCTTTAGGGTAAAAGGAGATACCGTCGATATTAATTTACCGTATGTAGATTTTGGCTACCGCGTTACTTTTTTTGGTGACGAAATTGAATCGATAGAAAGCATTGAAACCGAAACCAGCAAACGCATTGGTACCATGGACAATGCAGCTATTTTTCCGGCTAATTTATATTTAGCGCCCAAAGACATGATTGTAGAAGTGATTCACGAAATACAAGATGAAATGCGCGCGCAGTATGAATATTTTATGCGCGTTGGAAAAAAGCAAGAAGCCAACCGCATCAAAGAAAGAGTAGAATACGATTTAGAAATGATTCGTGAATTAGGTTATTGCTCCGGCATCGAAAACTATTCACGTTTTTTTGACAGAAGAAAACCGGGCACCAGACCCTTTTGTTTGCTCGACTATTTCCCTAAAGATTTTTTGTGCATCATAGATGAGAGCCATCAAACCATTCCGCAAATTGCGGGCATGTATGGTGGTGACCGTTCCAGAAAAATGACACTGGTAGATTATGGATTTCGTTTGCCTAGTGCCATCGATAACCGGCCACTAAATTTTCATGAGTTTGATAACATGATTGGTCAAACCATTTTTGTGAGCGCCACACCCGCCGAATATGAACTTGAAAAAACCGGAGGTGTAGTGGTAGAGCAGGTTGTAAGGCCTACGGGATTATTAGATCCTCCCATTCAGGTGCGCCCAAGCCTTCATCAAATAGATGATTTACTCCACGAAATTGATCTGCGCATTGCAAGTGGCGACCGCGTGCTTGTTACAACACTTACCAAACGTATGGCCGAAGAAATGAATCAGTATTTAGCTAAGCGAAACATAAAAGCCAAATACATTCATAGCGATGTTGACACACTAGAGCGCGTCGAAATTTTAAGAGACTTACGACTTGGTGTTATTGATGTGCTCGTGGGCGTTAACCTTTTAAGAGAAGGCCTTGACCTACCGGAAGTGTCATTAGTAGCTATTTTAGACGCAGACAAAGAAGGGTTTTTAAGAAATGAAAAATCACTTACACAAACAGCTGGACGTGCCGCTCGAAATGTAAATGGACTTGTTGTTTTTTATGCCGATAAAATAACCATGAGTATGCAGCGCACCATCGATGAAACGGCGCGCCGTAGGGCCAAACAAATGCTCTTTAACGAAGCCAATAACATTACGCCCACAACGGTTTCAAAAAGCAAAGAGCAGGTTTTTGCACAAACATCGGTGCTTGATATTAAAGGGTATGATCCGTCTAATGCTATCCAACAAAACAATGGCAAAACAGAAAGCGAAATCTTTGCTGAACAAGTGGTGTATAGCACCATTCCTCAAGTAGAAAAAGCCATCAGACTTGCTAAAAAAGAAATGGAAGTTGCTGCCAAAGACATGGATTTTATAGAAGCCGCACGCCTCCGAGACGAAATGTTTCGTTTACAAAAAATAAGAGAGGAGATGAAATAACCTACTTAAGGTTTTGTAGAAAGTATAGATTTCTTATCTTGTTATCCAACGATGCTGCCTATGCGCTTTTTTTGGTCTCTATATGTATGGATCACCGGATGGAAAATCCAGCATAATTTTCCCTATCAACTAGATAAGTGTGTATTAATTGTAGCACCGCATACAAGTGCCTGGGATTTTGTGATTGGCCTTGCTATTCGAAGCGTTAGGCACTTAGAACACGTTAAATACCTAGGTAAAGACTCTTTATTTAAGGGCCCTTTTGCGTTTATTTTTAAAAGCACAGGTGGTTTTCCGGTAGACAGGTTTAACAAGCACAATATGGTGGATCAGGTGGCCCAGCTGTTTAACAGCCACGAAAAATTTGTACTTGCCCTATCCCCCGAAGGCACCAGAAAAAAAACAGAAAGGCTTAGAACGGGCTTTTATCATATTGCCAAAACCGCAGGCGTTCCCATTGTTATGGTAGGACTAGACTTTGGAAAAAAAGAAGTGACGTTTAGCGAGCCGTTTTATACCACCAATAACGAACCAGAAGATTTCAAAAAAATAATAACCTTTTTTGCGCCCCTACAAGGTAAAATTCTGGAATACGGAATGGCACATTTATTAGACAACTATGCAAACAACAACCAATAATTTTCCAACACTCATTGATAAGTTTTGTGCATTTGAAGGGTCACAAGCCAATCAACTTTTTTTATCCGAACCCGTTGCTGGGGTTTATAAAAATTATACTTGGGCGGTGGCCGGACAGCAAATAAGAAAAATGGCTGCTGCATTAAATGCCATGGGTCTTGGAAAAGATGATAAGGTTGCGATACTAAGTAAAAATTGTGCGCACTGGATTATGGCCGATTTAGCCATTGCGTTTGCGGGCTGTGTATCGGTACCCATGTATCCAAATATGACACCCGATTCTATTCAACAAATTTTAGAACACAGCGAAGCGAAAGCGATATTTTTTGGAAAACTTGATAACGCAGATCAGATGCGAGGAGGTGTTCCGGAAAATTTAATTGTAATTGGTTTCCCTTTTTATCTAGAAAAAAATACACAAAACTGGGACGATGTTATTGCACAACAAGAACCCATACAAGGCAATCCTGTAAAGGATCCGATGGCTCTTGCTACCATTGTATATACATCTGGAACCACAGGACAATCAAAAGGTGTGATGCATAACTTTCATGCTGTTGCATATGCAGTGGATAGGTTCTTGCACAACTTCCCCCAAATACAAAAAGAAATATTTTTTTCTTATTTACCGCTCTGTCATGTGGCAGAAAAAATGCTTATAGAGTGCGGTGCTATTTTTACAGGCAGCACTATTTATTTTGTAGAAAACCTAGATACGTTTAATGCCAATTTAGTACATACCCAACCCACAGTATTTTTAGCAGTTCCGCGTATTTGGGAAAAAATGCAAGAAGGTATTTTATCTAAAATGCCACAAAAAAAATTAAGCAAACTTTTAAGTATACCCATTGTTTCCTCGATCATTAAAAAAGCCATCAGAAAAAAATTAGGCCTTGCAAAAGCCAAATTTATTTTTACAGGCGCTTCTCCAATAAGTGTTGCATTACAAGAATGGTTTGCAAAACTTGGTATCATTATTTTAGAAGCTTATGGCATGACCGAAAATTCGGCGCTCTCACATGCCAACCGTGTGGGTTTACATAAATTTGGTACCGTGGGCCAAACGTACCCGGGTGTTTTGGTAAGACTTAGTGCCGAAAACGAAGTGCAAGTAAAAAGCGAAGCCTCCATGCTTGGTTATTTTAAAGAACCTGGCTTAACGGCCGATTCTTTCGAGGACGGCTATTTAAAAACCGGAGACGAGGGCTCCATAGACGAAAACGGGTATTTAACCATTACTGGTCGCATCAAAGACCAGTTTAAAACCAGTAAGGGCAAATATATTATGCCGGCCCCCATCGAAAACAAGCTATTAGAGCACCCACTTATTAGCCAGGCCTGCGTGGTGGGCTCGGGCATGTCGTCGGCGTTTGTACTTTGCACCCTTGCCACAACAACAGCGCTCGATCAGGACCTTCATCAAAATTTACAAGCCTTACTAGAGGCCACCAATAGTAAATTAGACCACCACGAAAAGCTTTCCAAAATGGTTATTTGTAAAGAAGAGTGGAGTATTCCTAATGGACTTCTAACGCCAACGTTAAAAATCAAGCGGAAATCGATCGAATCATACTATGGAAATAACTACGATCTATGGCAAAAGGAGGAGAAAAAAGTTATTTTTGTATCGTAAACCCCATTCAAACGCACAATTTTTAACTAAAAAATGCGTTTATAACCAGACTAACTATCAATAATGTATACTGTTATGAAACTAAAACAACTATTTACAGTAATCGGATTTTCGGCATTGCTGTTTTCTTGTGTGAGCACAAAGAAGTTTAAAGAAAGTGAAGCTAAGTATGTTCAATTAAGTGGTTCTTACTTAGATATGCAAGAAAAATACCGAGCACTTCAAGATGAAATTAAAGCCATCCAGGCACAGCTAGACAAGTCTAAAACCGCAAATGCGGACTTAACAGCTAGAAAAGCAGCACTAGAAGAGCAAATTGCGGGATTAAATAGTCAAGTAGAATATTTGCGTAAAAATAGCAGCACTGCAATGGAGCAGTTAAAAGATTTATCGGTGATCACTGGTGCACAAGCAGAGAGCATTAAAAAATCTTTAGAAAATATTGGTGCAAAAGATATCTACATCAAAGACCTACAAGGTTCTATTGCACGTAAAGATTCTTTAAATATGGCGCTTGTGATGAACTTAAAAGGTGCTTTAGGAAATTTAGAAGATCAAGATATCAATGTAAAAGTTGATAAAGGTGTTGTATATGTAGACATCTCTGATAAATTATTATTTAAAACTGGAAGCTACGATGTTACTGAGCGCGCAAAAGTTGTGTTAGGTAAAGTAGCAAAAGTATTAGCAGCACAACCTGATATTGAATTCATGGTAGAAGGTCACACAGACAATGTTGCAATCAGCACAGACGAATTAAATGACAATTGGGATTTGAGTGTTAAGCGTGCAACAACCATCGTTCGCATCTTACAAAAATCTTATGGCCTTGATCCAAAACGCATGACAGCAGCGGGTCGTAGCGAGTACTTACCTATCGCAGACAATAGCACTGCAGCTGGTAGAGCTTCTAATAGAAGAACAAGAATTGTGGTATTACCTCAGTTAGATCAGTTCTTTAAATTATTAGAAAGAAAATAGTCTTTACTAACCCAACTATATATTTGAGAGCGCTTCCTATAAGGAGGCGCTTTCTTTTTTATAGATAGGCGCGTAAATAAAAAAGCAAGAACCGTCTTTAATGGCTTCAATCAAAGACTTACTTATATTTTCTGGAACCGCTGGACAACCCCAGCTTCTACCTATTCCATTTTTTTGTGTAGCAAAATTTTCATTTACATATGGCGCTCCGTGAATAACAATTGCTCTTGCTAATGCGTGGTCATTTAGACCCTTTTCTTTACCATCAATTGTCAAAGACAAACCATTTTTCCCTTCATACGTATTTTTTGTAACAAAAAATCCTAGACTACTTTTTAAACTATTTATTTTATTTGAAAAACTTTTTGCAACCGAAGCCCCCGAATTTTTTCCGTGCGCCACAAAGTCGTAAAAAATTAATTCCTGTGTAATCATATTAATGACAAAGAGTCTTTTTTGTGTAGAAGGAAGGCTAAAGTCTACAATGGACAAAACAGCGCTGTTCATTAGTTTGCCGTGTGCCAATAATTTTTCAAATCCACTTAGGGCTAGGTCAAAAGCTTTTTTTGAAAGCCCACGCTGCTCAAGTGCTAATTTTTGGTAGAGTTGTTCTTTGGGGAGCGGCTCCGCTAAGGCAGCGGATGATAGTGCCATAAACAGGCACAAAAACGCCATTTTGGCCCAGGGTTTAGATGTAAATGATATGTTTTGTTGCTTGGTCAAGCAGCAAAGGTACCTGATTTATAATCTAAAAACTTGTTAAATCAGCGTTAGATGTACTTAATCCGTTGATTATCAATAAAAAAAATCCCGCCTTAGTATCAACTATGGCGGGAAAGCAGTTAGCTGTTGGTTAGACTAGCTATATAACTAAGACAACCGTTTATCAATTTCGCTGCGTAGAGATGAAAATATTTTTTCTACGGTTCCTTCTCCCTTGATTTTCACCACTTTATCAAATCCAGCATAGTAGTTTGCTACTACGGTGGTTTTTTGTTCATACTCTTTAATACGTGCTCTAATCACCGTTTCGTTGGTATCATCAGACCTGCCAGAGGTTAAACCCCTGTTTAATAAGCGTTTAACAAGCTCTTCTTCGCTTACCTCAAGTGCCAGTACTAGGCTAATTTCGGTTTCTTTAAGGGATAAAAGCTTGTCTAAAGCAATGCTTTGCGCTTCTGTGCGTGGAAATCCATCAAATAAAAAGCCTTTTGCAGCAGGATTGTTGTCCAATGCCGAGCTAATCATGCCAATAACTACTTCATCTGGAACCAATTGACCCTGATCCATAAATCGTTTTGCCTCAAGGCCAAGGGGTGTTTGGTTGGCAATTTCACTTCTAAGTAAGTCGCCGGTAGATAGGTGCTTGAGTCCGTAAGTGGCAATTAGGTTTTCGCTTTGCGTTCCTTTGCCACTGCCGGGAGGTCCAAATAAAATAATATTAAACATGTTGATTGGGATTCTTGCTTGCAACAAATATACGAATTTGGCCTTACATACAACTAAACCCCCAACGTATTTGTTATATCTTCAAACACCCAATGACAGGCGCATATGAAAAAAGCAATACTCTATATTTTATTATTGATAACCGCACAAAGCTGCAGTGGATCTACGTTACAACAAACGAGTACAACTATGGAAGATACTACTAAAAACAACAATACTCATTTTTCTAGAACCGATACTTCTAAAATTGAAGTACCACAGGACGCCTGGAAAAAACTACTAAGTCCCGACGTTTTTTATGTGGCCAGACAAAAAGGAACGGAACGTCCATGGACCAGTAAGTTTGAAGATTTTAAAGAAGTTGGAACCTACTATTGCGCCGTTTGCGGAAACCCTCTTTTTAAAAGCAATACTAAATTTGATAGTGGTTGTGGATGGCCTAGTTTTTTTGAGCCACTAACCAAAACATCACTCATTTATTTATCCGACAACACGCTTGGAATGAAAAGAACCGAAGTACAGTGCGGCAGGTGCGATTCTCATTTAGGTCATGTCTTTGAAGACGGTCCGCCACCAACAGGACTTAGGTATTGTATTAACGGTGTGGTCCTAGATTTTGTACCCAAGCCCACAGAAAAAAAATAAACCCCTTTTTCGATATCCGAAAAATCGAACGGGGCTGCTACTCCCCCGATAAAATTGTTTATTTTTGCTATTCAATTTGATACTATGATTACTACAGGCAACTCTATCATTAGCATTTATACCGAGATGACACCCAATCCGGAAACCATGAAATTTGTGGCAAACAAATTATTGTATCCTGGAAAAAGTTTAGACGTTGCCGACGAAACCCTTGCAACGGCGTCTCCACTTGCAAAAGAGTTGTTTAGTTTTCCTTTTATCAAAGCGGTATTTATTGCATCTAATTTTATAACACTTACAAAAACACCCGACACCGACGATTGGCAGGATGTCATTCCTACGATCAAAACTTTTTTACAAGAGTATTTGGAAAACGGCGGTGTTGTTGTTATTGAAGAAGAAGTTGCAAAAATGAAACAAGAAGCAACGAACACGGTTAGTGCCGATGATGATGATATTGTAAAGCGTGTAAAAGAATTATTAGAAAATTACGTAAAGCCAGCCGTCGAAATGGATGGCGGTGCAATACAATTTAAAAGCTACAATGATGGCGTTGTAAATTTAATGTTACAAGGTAGTTGTAGTGGTTGCCCTTCTTCAATGGTAACGCTTAAAGCGGGAATCGAAGGCATGATGAAACGCATGATTCCGGAAGTGAAAGAAGTGGTTGCAGAGGCCGAATAACATGAGCCCCGCTACTTTATACCAATCTTTTATCGATGGGTTATTACAAACATCCGCCTTGGAATTTATTGCCGTGCTTGCAGGTATTGCAAGTGTATGGTTTAGCAAAAAAGAACAGGTACTCGTGTATCCTGTAGGTCTTATTAATACCACCATTTTTGTTTACATCAGCATCAAAGGACACTTACTTGGAGAAGCCAGTGTAAATATTTATTACACCGTTATGAGTGTGTATGGGTGGTGGTTGTGGACGCGCAAAAATGATCAGCAGCAAATCATTTTACACATTCAGTTTTCTACCCATAAAGAACTTTTACAACAGCTATTATTTTTTGGTAGTTTTTATGCTGTGTTATATACCGCACTTCATTTTTCTCAAGCATCTTTTGCTCCAGGCGCCATCCCTTGGGCCGACGCACTTTCAAGCGCGGCAGCGTACACGGGCATGTGGCTAATGGCCAAGAAAAAAGTAGAAAGTTGGTACTGGTGGATCGCTACTAATATTTGTTCGATTCCACTATATTTTGTGAAAGGGTATGTATTTACCAGTGTTCAATTTGCTGTCTTATTGGTTCTTGCGGTGGCAGGACTTATCGAGTGGCGTAAAAAAGCACAAGCCGTATGAGCCAACAATCTAGCATCAAAAAGATAGTGGTGATAGGACCTGAAAGTACCGGCAAGTCTACACTTTGCGGGTATTTGGCAAATTACTATAACACGCTATGGTGCCCAGAGTTTGCTAGAGCCTATTTATTAGCAAACGGAACTACGTATACTATAAACGATTTAGTGACCATTGCAAAAGGTCAATTAGCTGAGGCGCAAAAGCACCTGGAGGCTATGGAGGAACGCAGGACTCCATCAAGTATACCAACGCCACTTATTTTTGATACCGACATGTATGTGATGAAGGTTTGGTCTGAATATGTATTTGGGGATTGCCCATCATTTATTTTAGACGAAATAAACAAGCAGGAATACGATTTGTATTTGCTTTGTAAGCCAGATATACCATGGATTAAAGACGCGTTAAGAGAATATCCCAACGAAAAACCCCGTCAAGAATTGTTTCAGATTTACAAAGATATTTTAATCAACCAGCAAACACCGTGGCTCGAAATTAGTGGTGGTTTTGAAGTGCGAAATCAAAAAGCAGTTGCTGCCATCGACGCTGTTTTAGCGCACTAATAAATAGCTACACTATATTTTTTCCCAATGGGCAAATACCCTTTGTGCTTTTGTTTTTGGATGGTCCCTAATCCATAAAACCCAGCAGCAATAAGGAGTCTTGTGGTATTGGCGGCATCAAAAACAGGCAGGCTTTTTAGTAAACTGTTGCTTAGGTTTAAAAAAATAAAGGCACTACTACCCATTCTAAAAAGTGCTCCATTTGTAAATAACCCCGACTTGTATTTAGATTGTGGTAGTCCTGAAATTTCGTTAACACTAATTTTTAAATAACCAAGCCAGGTGGTATCAACGGTAAAGCCACCAAACACCGTAGGGGCCTGCTGTGCACGGTACATGTTAATCAGCAAAGAGTCTTTTAAAATTATTTTAATCTTTCCTTCAATCCACTGCGTGTTGCTGAATCTAAATGTGATACAATCCTTTTCTATCCAGCTCTGAATGGTTCTGCCTTTTTCTTTTAGCACGAGTGTGTTACCACCTTGTGCATGCAAAGCGCTAGCCGTGAATACAACCGCAGCAAATAAAAGGGCTATGTATTTTTTTAGCATCATGGATTTATTAAATAGCGCCATAGAATAAAAATACACCAAAGCCTATAAGGATAGTTCCGGCAACTTGATTTATAATATGTAGGTTTTTTGCATTCAGTTTAGGTCTGAGTTTTTCTGATAAAACAACCTTAACTATATCGGAAGCAAGTACAAATGCTAAGCAAGTTATAAATACAACCGCTTTATAATTGGCTGGGTTACTTGTTACCGCTGCGTCTGCAACGATAGTGGCTGTCCATGCAAACCAAAACAAAAACACACCCGGGTTTAAAGTATTCATAAAAAACCCCGACAAATAAAGGCCTACGTATTTTTTCCAAGTTAATTTTTCAGTTATTCCATTTGCATTTTCATGGATGCTTACTTTTTTAAAAAATAAAGTATATACACCAAGCACAATTAAAAATATACTGCCTGCAAGTGCAATTTTATTTTTGTGTTCTAACGCTGCTGCAAATAATCCGGCAAAAAAATTACAAAATAATACCAACGAAATATCTGATGTAGAAACACCCGCCACAAAGCTTAAGCCGGCTTTACGGCCACTATTGATGCTATGTTTAATAATCGCAAATATAATGGGCCCCACCGAAATGCTCAATATTAACCCCAGCACTAATCCTTTTATAAGTGGCGCTACCATCGTTATTTGTTATCAATGAATTTTATAAAAGCTTCTAGCATCGTACCATTTAACACCCTTGGAAATTTATGTTGCCCACCTAGTTTACCTTTAGATTCCATAAAACCCCTTATCACTTCTTCTTTTAATACTTGAACACTTATATCTTTCAAAGCACTATTTCGTTCAATTGCATAATCATCATTTAAAGAACAAAGTGCCTTATCAATGGCATCCGCTAAAACAGTCGTATCAATTGTATCGTTGCAAGCTACATACCATTTGTGTGCAAAAAATGAACCAAATGGAACGCCCGTAACTGTATATTCAGGTATACTAATATTGAATTGCGTACTAACAATGTCAATTGCTTTATTCATATTGTCTACACTAAGGTGTTCGCCTACTAAACTTAAAAAATGTTTGGTTCTACCCGTAATTATAATTTGAGCGGTTTCTTTGTCAATAAATTTTACAGTATCACCAATTAAATAACGCCATGCGCCACCCATCGTAGTAATAAGAATAGCATAATCAATGCCTTCTTCTACTTCATCTATACAATAGGTGCTAATATTTTCTTTAAGTTCACCCAGGTCATCAAAGTTTTTTTCATTAAAAGGAACAAACTCAAAAAAGATATGTTCGTCGGTTACAAGCCTCATTCCAATTGCATCTTGATGATCTTGATAAGCTAAAAACCCTTCACTGGCTAAATAGGTTTCAATGTACGTAAGTGGTTTTCCTATAAGTCTTTCAAATCCAATTTTATAGGGCTCAAAACTCATACCCCCATGACCATAAAATGCTAGGTTGGGCCACATTTCATGAATGTTATTGAGTTTATAACGTTCAATAATCATTTCAAAACACATTTGAACCCAGGCTGGAACACCAATAACAAATCCAATATCCCATGAGGGCGCTTTTTCAACTATTTCTTCCAGTTTTTTATGCCAGTCTTTTTCTTTGGCTATTTTTTTACCTGGTTTGTAAAATGGTCTAAACCAAAGAGGCGCCTTTTTTGCCGTAATACCACTTAAGTCTCCAGCATAATAACCATTTCCTTTTTGTAAGTCGGTACTGCCACCAATAGTAAGCCAGCCCTTAGCTATAGAGGAATAAGGAATATTTTTATAGTGCATTAACGTTAGCAGTTGACGAACCATAATATTTTTATTACCTGCTAATAACTCTTTCGTGATAGGAATATATTTAGAGGCTGCTTCGGAAGTCCCACTACTTAAGGCGTAATATTGAATTTTTCCTGGCCAACAAACATCAGACTCCCCGTTTATACTTTTACTCCACCATTCTTTGTAAATTCTATTGTAATTAAATGTTGGAACAGAAGCAGTAAAAGCTGCTGCAATATTATTTTCATTTAATAATGCTTCAAACTGGTAGTTCCTTCCAAAGGATGTACTTTTTGCCTTTCGGATAAGCTTTTTTAAAACACGATCTTGCTCTTCTCTTATCGTTTTTGAGGAGAGGCTTATTTTAAATATGGCCATGTTACAAAGCTAAAGCAAATTGATACAAAACTTGAATAGTGGCTACATCTTCGTTACTTTTGCACTATGTTAGCACAAACACTGATAGAGGCCACAAAGGCCGGAGCTGCCGAGTTACAAAGGTTTTTTAATGGCGCTTTTGAAATTAGCCACAAAGAAGGGGTTAACAATTTGGTAACAGAAGCCGATTATGCTGCAGAGCGTGCCATTATTACTGTAATACAAGCGGCGTATCCGGATCATTTTATTTTAAGTGAAGAAACCGGAGAAATTGCTACTACCTCTGAATACAAATGGATTATTGATCCAATCGATGGCACAGTAAATTTTGCAAATGGCATTCCTATTTGTTGTGTGAGTGCGGGCCTAGAAAAAGATGGCGTAATAATTATGGGCGCAGTATACAATCCTATCATCAACGAATTTTATTTTGCTGAAAAAGGGAAAGGTGCTTTTTTAAACGATAAAAAAATTAGCGTAAGTAAAAAAACCAAAGTAATCGAATCATGCCTCGTTACAGGCTTTCCGTATACCTATTTAGATACGCCCAACGGACCCTTACAAGTATTTGAAAAATTAATTAGACAAGGCGTACCTGTACGCAGGCTAGGTAGCGCTGCCATTGATTTGTGCTGGGTTGCTGCTGGCCGCTTTGATGGCTTTTATGAACACAAATTACAAGCCTGGGATAGTGCAGCAGGTTTTTTAATGGTACAAGAAGCAGGAGGAAAAGTAACTGATTATAAAGGCGAAAATTACTCCGTATATCAACCGCATATATTGGCCACCAATGGACATATTCATGACGAGTTACTAGCAGTTATAAATGGCGCACCCGTACAATAAAAATACAACATGAGCGAACAAAGAACAGAAATAACAACACTTGGAGAATTTGGATTGATAGAACATCTTACCAAAAATTTTGAAACGCACAATGCTTCTACTGTTTTATCGGTGGGGGATGACGCGGCGGTGATTGATCATTTTGGAAAACAAACGGTAGTTACCACAGATTTATTATTAGAGGGAATACATTTTGATTTAATGTATACGCCACTAAAGCACCTAGGCTACAAAGCAGTGATGGTAAACCTTTCGGACGTTTATGCCATGAATGCGCAGCCAACGCAAATTACCATTAGCATAGGCATTAGCAACCGCTTTAGTGTAGAAGCCATTACCGAGTTTTATGAAGGTGTGCATATTGCTTGCGAAAAACACGGCGTAGATTTAGTGGGTGGTGATACCTCTTCTTCACAAAAAGGATTTGTGATTTCAGTAACTGCCATTGGTGAAGTAGCACCAGACAAATTTGTAAAAAGAAGTACCGCAGCAGTAGGCGATTTAATTTGTGTATCTGGTGATTTGGGTGGTGCCTTTTTAGGTTTAACACTGATGGAAAGAGAAAAAAAGATTTACCTCGAAAATCCGGGTGTACAACCTGATTTAGAAGATGAAAGTTACATCGTTGGTAGACTATTAAAACCAGAAGCGCGCAAAGAAATCATTTCATTTTTTGCAGAAAATAATATTATGCCAACCGCTATGATGGATGTTAGCGATGGTATTAGCAGTGATGTGTTACACCTCTGTAAGCAAAGCGTTGTAGGTTGTAGAATTTATGAAGAAAAACTTCCTATATCTGACGAATCTAGAAAGGCGGCGTTTAAGTTTGGACTAGATCCTACCGTTTGTGCACTCAATGGCGGCGAAGATTATGAACTATTGTTTACACTTAAACAAGAAGACCACGATAAAATTACTTTAAACGAAGACATCAGTGTTATCGGCTATGTAGTTGATATCAATGAAGGATCAAAACTTTTAACCAAGGGTGGTAATACATTTGACATCACTGCACAGGGTTGGACGGCATTTAAAGAAGCCTAATAATAAATAAAAAAGTATGCGCGGCGGTAATAGTTACAAAATTCTTTTATTTTTTTGTTGCCTACTTTTTTGGGCACCAATCATGGCGCAAAAAAAGTTAGCAGATGCGCCCAAAATAGCGCCAGCATTGCTTATAAAGGATTTACAATCCCTGCACACCATTCTAGAAAAAAATCATCCTAGTATTTATTGGTATACAACAAAAGATAGCATGGACTTTTATTTTTCCAGTGCACTAGCATCTGTAAAAGATTCTATGACGGCTTGGAACTTTAAAAATGTGGTGGCTACGTATTTGGCTAATATTAAGTGCGGTCATACATCGGTTCACTTTTCTCCAAAACTTACAAAGCAGTATGCCAATTATAGGTTTCCTGAGTTTCCACTTCAATTAAAAGTTTGGAAAGACTCGGCAGTGGTCATTTGGAATTTACATAGCAAGGACAGTATATTAAAAAGGGGAACCATTGTTACAGCCATCAATCAATTACCTGTAAATAAAATTGTAGATAGTATTTATGGAATCATGAGTACCGATGGTAATAGCATTAATTTTAAAAGCCAGGTACTCACCAATAACTTTGCTGGATGGTATAAGGCCAGGTTTGGTGACGCAGATAGTGTGTATCAAATATCGTATATAGATAGCGCCGGTAATGCAAAAACAACAAGTATAGCTGCTTATGTACCACCAAAGCCTAAAAAAGATAGCCTTTCGCAATCTTCAACAGCAATTAGCAAACCTAAGGCCCCAAAAGTCGTAGCACCAAAAAAGTGGACACTTTTAATAGATTCTTCCGCAAACACAGCATTTATGAATCTGAGTAGTTTTTCAGGTTCAGGACTCAGAAAATTTATGCGTCAAAGTTTTAGAACTATTCAAAAAAGAGGCGTCAAAAATTTAGTGATTGATTTGCGTAGCAATGGCGGCGGTAATATTAAAAATTCTACACGCCTTTCTCAATACATTTCAGATCATTCATTTAAAATAGCAGATAGTGTAGTGGCGAGTAATAGGGGCATCAGCAAAGTGCCATTTTCGAGTTATTTTTCGGTGCTTTATTATGCACTCGCTAAAACAGTCATATCAAAAAAAGAAGCGGACGGAAAGTTTCATTTCAAAAGATTTGAAAAACATTATTATACCCCCATTTCAAAAAATCACTTTGACGGAAGCGTTTATATTTTGCAAGGAGGTTATACTTTTTCGGCGTCTACCCTTTTCACTTCACCACTTATCAAGCAAAAAAATGTAACAATCGTTGGTGAAGAAACGGGTGGTGGCTATTATGGTAATTCTGCTATGATGATACCTAATATTAAACTCCCGCACTCACAGTTATTATTTCGACTTCCGTTATACCGCTTAGTGATGGATAAAACAAGGCCCAAAGGGAATGGCATTATGCCAGATGTACTTGTTGACCCAAGCTCTTATGCCATCAAACAAGGTTTTGATATTAAATTAGAGACCGTTAAAAAAATGATTCAGCAAAAAAAATAAGGCGAACCATTAAAGCTCTATAGAAAACGAGTCGGCATCTTTTCCAAAAGGAAATTTTTCTCTAGCTTCTAGCAACACAGTTTTTTCTAATTCCATGCACACGATATCTTCATCGTTTGCTTTATAGTAAAGTACTTGTCCGAGTGGATCCACAATCATACTATCGCCACTGTGGTTTATTTGATGTCCGTCTTTACCAACCCTGTTAACGCCAACTACATAGGTTTGGTTTTCTATAGCACGCGCACACAGTAAAGTTTTCCAAGCGTGGTTGCGCCTTTCGGGCCAGTTGGCTACATAGAGTAAAAGGTCATATTCGTCGGGTGTTTGTTTGCGTGACCAAACTGGAAAACGTAGGTCGTAACAAATTTGCAAACAAATTTTCCATCCGTTCACTTGTGCAATTAATCTTTTATTACCCGCTGTATATTCTTTGTCTTCGCCTGCAAATGCAAACAAGTGTCTTTTATTGTAATAAGCTACTTGTCCTGTTGGCAGTACCCATAATAAGCGGTTGTAAAACTTATTGTCTTCTTCAATGATAATACTACCCGTTAAAATTATTTTATGCATGGTCGCTTGCTCTACCATCCACTCTACTGTGGGCCCTTCCATGGTTTCGGCAAACAGTTTTGGTTGCATGCTAAAACCGGTGGTAAACATTTCCGGTAATACTACAATTTGTGTAGCCGCTTCAACTGCTGCTATTTTTTTTTCGAGCATCTCAAGGTTGCGAAACTTATCTTCCCAAAAAAGATCGGTTTGTATGAGGCTGATGTGTAAATTACCCATGTTGCAATTTAAGAATTTTCTAGTTTGCTTTCTTTCATTTTGACAATTGCGGCCTGAATATAATTCGTCTCAAAGCCACGGCTAGCTAAGTACTGCATCACTTTGGCCTGTCTAGCGTATCCTATTTCTCTCTCACATTTCCCCCATTTGTCTTCTACCAATTTATAAACGGTTTGCCTATAGGCTTCTTCTTCGATCGTGGCGAGTCCGGCTTTAATATTATAAGTGCTTACTCTTTTTTGCTTGAGTTCGTAGGCGATTTTTACGCGCCCCCATTTTTTGGTTCTAAAATGACCACCTGCAAATAAAGTTGCAAAACGTGTTTCGTTTAAATAGTCTTCTTCGATGAGTTTAGAAAGTAATACCTCAACATCTTTTGTAGATAAGCCATACCCATATAACCGGTCTTTGGTTTCTTGGTGGCCTCGCTCTTGATAGGCACAGAAATGCTTAATTTTTTGCCAAGCCTGATCCGGAGTGAGGTATTTTTTTATCATGAACGATAAATATACAGACTTGCCGTAATTATGCCATGTTTTAGACCGCAAATCCACAACTGATTCACATTAAAGACCTTGTTGTCTATTAGCCCTATTTAGGGCACTAAAGTATTGGAATTTTGGATTAGGTTTGCAGGGTACCTATAACTCATGTAGCATGAAATTTATTGTTTCTTCTTCTTCCCTTCTAAAACACCTACAACAAATTGGCGGTGTCATTAATGCAAATACTGTTTTGCCAATTTTAGAAGACTTTTTATTTGAAATTACTGACAAAAAATTAAGCATAGTAGCAACTGATTTAGAAACAGTGATGCGTGTAGAAATGGATGTTGAAAGCAAGGCCAATGGCCGTGTTTGTATTCCTGCAAAAATCTTGTTGGATTCATTAAAAAATATCGCTGATCAACCGCTTACTTTTAATATCGATAAAAATTACGCAGTAGAAATTACCAGTGATAATGGTAAGTACAAGGTAATGGGTGAAAATCCAGATAACTTTCCTAAAGAACCTTCTGCAGATGACACCAGCGGTTTTGATATGACAAGCGGTGCTCTATTAACGGCTATCAATAAAACATTATTTGCTGTTAGTAATGATGATTTACGTCCTGCCATGACGGGTGTGTTTTTTGAACTATCTACATCGGGTGTCCAATTTGTTGCAACTGATGCGCACAGATTGGTTCGATATAAAAGAACAGACGCAAAAGCAACTAAAACAGATTCGTTTATTGTGCCGCGCAAGCCGCTTAACTTATTAAAAAATGCATTACCAGATAACGAAGATCCAATTACCATTAGCTATAACAGCAATCATTTATTTGTGAACCATGGTTCAACACAAATGATTTGTAGATTAATTGATGCAAGATTTCCAGACTATAAAGTGGTGATCCCTGCAGACAATCCATACAAGTTAATTGTTAACAAACATGATTTCCAAAATGCACTTCGTCGTGTAAATGTGTTTAGTAACAAGAGCACCAATCAAGTGGCGCTAAACATTACTGGCAGTGAGTTACAGATGGCTGCGCAAGATGTTGATTTTAGTTTTGAAGGTAATGAGCGCATGAATTGTATGTATGATGGTGAAGATTTACAAATCGCTTTCAATGCAAAGTTTTTAATTGAAATGTTAAATGCTGCAGACACCGATGATGTAAAAATGGAATTATCTACTTCTACAAAAGCAGGTCTAATCAAACCAACCGAGCAAGGTGCTGGCGAAGATTTACTGATGCTCGTGATGCCGCTTATGTTAAATAATTAATAGTAGATGCTAGAAAATATAATTGAATATTTTAACCAGATATCTAGTGCGCATCGCGCACTTATTTTAGCTGGAGGCATTACATTTTTTTGGATGATAGAGGGACTCGTTCCGCTGTTTTCATTTTCATACCAGAAGTGGAAACACGCAGCGGTTAATTTGTTTTTTACACTTACAACCATCATCATCAATTTTGCTTTTGCGCTTATTATTGTAAAAGCATCTGACTGGGCCGTAGCACAAAAATTTGGCGTACTACAAATGGTTCAAATGCCTACATGGGTATGTATGATTGGCGGTTTACTACTCTTAGATTTGGTGGGTGCTTGGTTTATTCATTTTATAGAACATAAGATAAAGATTTTGTGGAAATTTCACATGGTGCATCACGCCGATACACATGTAGATACCACTACGGCCAATAGACACCACCCAGGTGAAAGCGTTTTTAGGGTTGTGTTTACACTGATTGGGGTACTTGTTTGTGGAGCCCCTATGTGGCTTGTAATGTTCTATCAAAGTGCTAGTGCGGTATTGTCGCAATTTAACCATGCCAATATTAGACTTCCATTGTGGTTAGATACAGCTATCAGCTATGTGATTGTATCGCCAAATATGCACAAAGTGCACCATCATTATGTGCGCCCTCAAACCGATTCTAACTACGGCAATATTTTTTCTATTTGGGACCGCCTTTTTGGAACCTTTAACTATACGCCCATCGAAAACATTAGATACGGCCTCGATGTACTCGATGATCGCACTGACGAAAGTGTGGCCTATCAATTAAGGGTGCCTTTTGACAAATCGGTGAAGACAGATTATTAAATATGCCGTTTCTTTGCATCACAATTTGATGTCATGAAAATTTGTGCTTTTATTCCTGCTAGATATGCTGCTACACGCTTTCCTGCTAAACTGATGCAGCAGCTAGGAGATAAAACCGTTATTCGCCATACCTATGATAACACAGTGGCTACCGGTTTATTTTCGGATGTTTATGTTGTAACAGATAGTACACTCATTTTTGATGAAATCACAAATAATGGCGGCAAAGCCATTATGAGTGTACAAGAACACGAAAGTGGTAGTGACCGAATTGCAGAAGCTATTGCCAATTTAGATATTGACGTGGTGGTAAATGTGCAAGGTGATGAGCCTTTTGTAAAAAAAGAACCGCTTCAAAAATTACTAGAAGTATTTAAGGATCCAGCTCAAAATGTACGCGTGGCATCACTCATGCAAGTGCTTACATCACAAAAAAATATTGATGATCCTAATTATGTAAAAGTGGCCATCGATAAAAAAAGCAATGCCTTATTTTTTTCAAGAAGCGTGATACCTTATCCTAGAAGTACGGATGCGGCCATTGTTTATTACGAACATATTGGTGTGTATGCATTTAAAAAAGAAGCGCTACTTGCATTTACCAATTGGGAAATGACACCACTGGAAGCCGCAGAAAAAATCGAATGTTTACGTTATTTAGAAAATGGTGTGCCTATAAAAATGGTCACTACAAATTATATGGGTGTAGAAATTGATACCCCACAAGATTTAGAAAAAGCAGCTAAGCTTTTACAATCATAAAAACCTGAAATAAAACAGAACGATATGAGTTTTAGAAATTTTAAAATGGTTGACTATGTAGTTTACGGACGCGGTAGTTTTAATCAACTCGACGAAATATTAGCACCCAATAGAAAGGGCGATGCCCCAATGATATTTTTAGTGGATCATTTTTTTGAAGGGGGGCCACTCGTGCAAAGAATTCCAAGCATCGGAAAAGATAAAATTGTTTTTGCAGATGTAACACATGAGCCCAAAACCCGACAGGTAGACGCTTTGGCGGCATCATTACGCGATGAGTTTGGTATGGTAAGCGGTATCATTGGTATTGGCGGCGGCTCTACCTTGGATCTTGCAAAAGCCGTTGCGCTCATGATGACCAATCCGGGTTCTTCTGCCGATTATCAGGGCTGGGACCTCGTAAAAAATGCAGGTGTTTATAAAGTGGGTATTCCAACATTATCCGGAACGGGCGCCGAAGTGAGTAGAACAACCGTGTTAACAGGTCCTGTGCGTAAGCTGGGTATGAATTCAGATTTTACACCTTTTAATCAAATTGTACTCGATCCAGATTTAGCAAAAGACGCGCCAGCAAATCAGCGTTTTTACACGGGCATGGATTGTTATATTCATTGCATAGAATCTTTAGAAGGCACGTACTTAAATGAATTTAGTAAGAGCTATGGTGAAAAGGCATTGGATCTTTGCAGAAAAGTATTTGTCGAAAAAAATACTTGGGATGATGAATGTGACGAACAATTAATGATGGCTTCTTTTGCTGGTGGTATGAGTATTGCATATAGTCAGGTAGGTGTTGCGCATGCAGTAAGTTATGGCTTGAGTTATTTACTGGGCACTAAACACGGCATTGGTAATTGTATTGTGATGAATCATTTAGAGGAGTATTACCCAGCAGGTGTTAAAGAATTTAAATTCATGGTTCAAAAAAATAACATCGATATTCCAGTAGGTATTTGTGCAGGATTATCGGATCAAGATTTTAATACCATGATTGATATTTCATTAAGTCTAAAACCACTTTGGGAAAACGCCCTTGGTAAAGACTGGGAAACAATTATGACGCGCCAAAAACTGCGCGCATTATACGAAAAGCTATAATGAAAGCGTTGTAGTAATAGATTATCAGATAGGGCAGTAATAAGCCCTATCTTTGTTTATAGATACATTAAATATATTATTTTGAAGTTTATAGATTTAGGTTTGGATCAGCGGATACTGGATGGCATTGATGCGATGGGTTACGAGACGGCAACACCAGTGCAACAACAAGTAATGGTTCCTATATTAGAAGGGAAAGACATTATTGCTGCTGCGCAAACAGGCACGGGTAAAACCGCTGCATTTTTATTGCCACTATTACATAGATTGTTAACTACACAACACGACTCTCACGATATCAATGCACTTGTTATTGTTCCAACACGTGAGTTAGCCATTCAAATTGCAGAAAGCTTAGAAGGCCTTTCTTATTTTACCGATGTGAGCTCTATTGCCGTATATGGTGGTGGCGACGGAAGTTCTTTTGCCGCAGAAAAAAAAGCATTGAATACCGGTGTTGATATTGTTGTTTGTACACCGGGCCGCATGATTGCGCATTTAAACATGGGTTATGTTAAACTAAAAGGTTTAAAATATTTAGTGCTTGATGAGGCAGACCGTATGCTAGACATGGGTTTCAACGATGACATTCAAAAAATAATTTCTTTTTTACCGGCCCAAAGACAAAACCTTTTATTTTCTGCAACCATGCCTGTAAAAATGCGTGACCTTGCTAGAAAAATTTTAACGAATCCAGTAGAAATAAATATTGCGATTTCAAAACCACCTGAACAAATTATACAAAAAGCATTTATTGTGTACGAACCACAAAAAGTGCGGATTATAACCGACATGCTTAGCAGCAATGTTTTTAAAAATGTAATTGTGTTTTGTTCGAAAAAACAAAACGTAAAGCAATTAACACAGGAATTAAAAAGAGCCAAACTTGCGGCCGAAGAAATTCATTCGGATCTAGATCAAAAGCAAAGAGAGCAGGTGCTTCAAGATTTTAGAAACCACAAGCTTTCTATACTAGTAGCCACCGATATTTTAAGCAGGGGGATTGATATTGAAGAAATTGACCTTGTTATTAATTATGATGTCCCTAACGATGGCGAAGATTATATTCACCGCATTGGCCGTACCGCCCGCGCAGCCACTACTGGAACGGCTTTCACGCTTGTAAGCGAGCAGGAACAATATAAGTTTTTAGCCATCGAAGAGCTACTGGGCGCCCCAGTAACAAAGGGAACGGTTCCTCCCGAATTTGGCGATACACCTGAGTATGCACCCAAGCAACGAGGTCGAGGTAATTTTAAACAAAGACCGGGTACCAAAAAGCGTTAAATAATTTAGTAGATATGCAAAAAACGTTTTAATTTATACTTCAATTAAAACGCTTGCCATGTCTACAAGACGAAACTTTTTACAAAACGCAGGTCTCTTAACGGGAGGCTCTGTACTTGCTTCCGCGCTCGGTAATGAGAGCTTTGCTTATTTTAAAAATAGTGTTATGCCATCCGACAGGGTTAACATTGGTGTGATTGGTTTAAATGGTATGGGATGGGCCAACGCCTTTACTGCCATGCGTCTTCCAGGCGTTGTGATTGCTGCACTTTGTGATATTGACACCACCGTTATAGATGGAAGAATTGCCGAATTAAAATCTAAAAATGTTGATACTTCTAAAATTGCTATCTATGCTGATTATAGAAAACTATTAGAAAACAAAGACATCGACGTTGTTATTATAGGAACGCCTGATCATTGGCATGCACTTCAAATGATTCATGCTTGTCAGGCCGGAAAAGATATTTATGTAGAAAAGCCAGTTGGTAATTCTATTGTGGAGTGTAACGCTATGGTGGCGGCTCAAGAAAAATATGGCAGAGCGGTGCAAGCGGGTCAATGGCAGCGCAGTCAACAACATTTTGGTGACGCCGTTAATTTTGTACATACCGGAAAATTAGGTGCTATCAGAAATGTAAAAGTGTGGTGCTATTCTCAGTCTACGCCTATGCAACCTAAGCCAGATGCACCTGTTCCTGCAGGTGTGGATTATAAAACATGGTTAGGCCCAGCTCAGTTAAGACCCTATAACCGCAACCGTTTCCATTATTCTTTTAGATGGTTTTGGGATTATGCAGGTGGTTTAATGACTGATTGGGGTGTGCATTTATTGGATTATGCTTTATTAGGCATGAAAGAAACTGCGCCCAATACAATTTCTGCAGTGGGTGGTAAATATGCTGATCCTAATGCTGCAAGTGAAACACCAGATATGTTAAACGTACTGTATGGCTTTGATACCTTTAGTGTTTCTTGGGAGCAAACAATGGGCATTACCAATGGTAACTACGGACGAGACCATGGTGTTGCGTTTCAGGGTGACAACGGCACATTAATTTTAAATAGAAACGGTTGGGAGGTCATTGAAGAATCTAGAAGTGCCAATAAAATAATTATTCCAATCAATAGATCGGTAGATAATGGCGTAGAAAAACATTGGATTAACTTTTTAGAAGTTGTAAAATCTCGTGATTTTTCTAAACTACATTGCTCTATTCAAGAAGGTGCAAAAGTGGCGACCATTTGTCAGATGGGAAACATTGCACACCGCAGTGGCAAACAGTTACAGTGGGACCATGCAAAAAAACAATTTACCGACGCTGCGGTTAACGCAAAATATTTATCGGCTGTGTACCATAACGGATACAGCATTCCAAAAATCTAAGAGGATGAAAAAATTAATAGGTGTGCTACTTGGTGTAACACTTGTTGGCGCAAATGTTAGTGCGCAACAAAGTAGAGAAGACAGTTTAAATAGAGAAGCTGCTAAAACCGAAATCTGGGAACCCAAGCCTACAAAAGTAGAACCCGGTAAAACACCATCCGACGCGCCTTCGGATGCTATTATATTATACAATGGTAAAACTTTAGATGCATGGCACCGTTTAGGTGGTGGTAAGGCCGGCTGGAAAATAGAAAAAGACGGTACACTAACGGTGGTGAAAGGATCGGGTGCCATTGAAACAAACCAGCCTTTTGGTAGTTGTCAACTCCATATCGAGTGGCGCTCTCCTGCAGAAATTAAGCAATCCGGCCAGTACCGTGCCAATAGCGGTGTGTTTTTTATGGGTAAGTATGAAATCCAAATTTTAGATTCTTATACCAATCAAACCTATGTGAATGGACAAGCGGGTGCTTTATACAAACAGCATATTCCACTTGTGAATGCAACAAAAAAACCGGGTGAGTGGCAAACCTATGATATCATTTTTACAGCACCGCAATTTTATGCCGATGGTAAAGTGCAAGTGCCAGGAAGATTTACGGTATTACACAATGGCGTGCTTATACAAAACAATGTTGAAATAAAAGGAACGATTCAGTGGATCGGACCATCAGTGTATGAAGCGCATCCAGCTAAACTTCCTTTTTATTTACAAGACCATGGTTTTGATGGAGGCAGTCCAGTAAGCTATAGAAATATTTGGATTCGTACTTTAGATTAGTATTTTTGTTACTACGTATAAACACCTAATCCCCTTTGTTATCAAGGGGTTCCCTAATGTAATATTTTTTTGAGGCAATGTAATAGCATGTAGTTGTCAGCAATAATTAGGAAGTAATATTTATTATTTCCAAATTGAATAATAAAATTATTGCATGTCGGAACAGCCCAGCTTATACACGCTTATTTTATTTTCAATCCCACTACTCGGTGTGTTTTTATTATTATTTATTTGTGTGATTTATTTCTACTATAAAAAAAATAAAACCTTATTACACCAACTCATTACCACCGAAATTACCGCCGCCGAAAAAGAACGTAAAAGAATTGCCGCCGATCTTCACGATGATTTTGGCCAACTACTTTCTGTTATCAGACTGCAGGTAAGTAGTATCAACCCCGTATCTATAGCCGATAGACAACTCATTAAAGAAGCTGCCACCCACATAGACGACGTATTAAAACGCATGCGTGTTATGAGTGAAGCCATTGTGCCCAATCAGCTACTGGCAGCGGGTTTTTGCTGGGGTGTAGAAGAACTGGTGGCCACTTTTAATAAACTTGGCAACATCAAAGTGCATTGGGAACTAAGTGGCATACTGCCAGAATCGGAACCAGACCACTGGTTACATCATTACCGCATCATTCAGGAAATACTCAACAATGCTTTAAAGCATTCAAGTGCAAAAAATGTTTGGATCAACGCAACGGTTGATGAAAAATATTTTTTCTTGTCTATTACAGACGATGGAATTGGTTTTGATAAAGATGCAGTAGCGAGCGGGTCTACTGGTTCTGGACTCAGAAATATTTTTAACCGTGTTTCACTATTACGTGGTCAAATAATTATAGACACTTTGCCTCAGCAAGGTGTTCGTTATCAAATAAAAACCCCCCTTAATTATGCTAAGTAAAAAAATTAAAATTGTCATTGCCGATGATCACCGAATTTTTAGAGAAGGCTTAAAGCTAATGCTAGCAGGCGTTTCCAACATTGACCTATTGGGTGAAGCGGCTGATGGTAATCAATTAATAGCGCTTGTAGCATCTACTGCACCGGATGTTATTATTACCGATGTAAAAATGCCCAACCTTACAGGAACAGAAGCGGTAAAAATATTATGCACAAAATATCCGGGCATCCGAATTATTGCGCTCACGTCTTTTGGTGAAGACCAACAAATTATTGAAATGATTGAAGCGGGTGCGATGGGCTTTTTGTCAAAAAATATTGTGCATGATGAACTTGTAACCGCCATCAATTCGGTGTATCAGCACAATGCTTATTTTTCTCAAAGTATTACCGAAAGGCTTTCAAAAATTATAGCCCAAAAAACTACGGTCCGTCATCACAATGCAAGCATCAGCTTTACCGAAGTGGAAAAACAAATTATTGGACTGATTTGTAAAGAACTTACGAGTAAAGAAATCGCCGGCCAGTTAAAAATTGGAAAGCGAACGGTAGAGAGTTACCGAATTAGAATTATGGACAAAATTGGCGCTAAAAGTTTGGCGGGAATAATCACCTATGCGGCTGGATATTTGCCTAAAAATCAACAAATTGCATAAAATTGGCCCTAAAAAGCAAAATAAAACAGTTTTGACTAATTTTTAACCTCTGCCTTTATGTCAATTCAGTTATTTTTATGGCCAATTGTATTTATACAGCGAACCAAACAAACAATGAAAAAATTAGTATTCCTAAGCATC
The DNA here is from genome assembly GCA_040403595.1 of Sediminibacterium sp. Taxonomy (GTDB): domain Bacteria; phylum Bacteroidota; class Bacteroidia; order Chitinophagales; family Chitinophagaceae; genus Sediminibacterium. The sequence goes on from JBBAKI010000001.1 coordinate 461,246, forward strand.
GCGCTAACTGCTACCCTTTTTGCAACCGCTCAAAAGGCAAAAACAACCACCAAAGACTGGAGTAAATTTGATTTTACCAACCGTGCTTCCGATCATTTAATGATTCAGTATGGTGGAGACTCTTGGACTAATAAGCCTACTGCGCTTCGCACAGGCAATGGTTTTAGCAGACATTTTAATGTTTATTTCATGTTTGATAAGCCTTTTAAAACCAATCCAAAATATAGCGTAGCGTATGGTATTGGCTTAGGAACGAGCAGTATTTTCTTTAACAATACGAAGGTTGATTTTAAATCGGCGGCTAACACGTTACAGTATGCTGCAGTTGATAGCGTTGATCATTTTAAGAAAAATAAAGTGGCTAGTATTTACGCCGAAATCCCTGCAGAAATCAGGTACTATTCGAACCCAGAAAATCCTAGCAAATCTTGGAAGGCTGCTATTGGTGTTAAAGTAGGTTCATTGTTAAAAGCATATACCAAAGGCAAAAACCTAGTAAATAAAAAAGGTGAATCTGTGTATGGTACTTCTTATATCGAAAAAGATGTAACCAAGCGTTACATTAACGGAACCATGCTTGCCGCAACAGGAAGAGTAGGTTATGGTAGTTGGTCTTTAGGCGCAGGTTATCAATTTAACGGCGTGCTTAAAGAAGGATTTGGTCCTACCATGCACCGTTTTTCTGTAGGTATTACACTCAGCGGTTTATAAATTTTATATTTTGATTGAGAAGCAACACAAAATTAGAAAAGAGGAGAAAGCGGTACTTGTTGGTCTCATTCAAAAAGAAGTTACACCTGAGCAAATAAGAGAATATTTAGACGAGCTTTCATTTTTAGCTGAAACCGCTGGAGCTACCACTATAGAAAGATTTACACAACGACTTCCGCATCCAGATAGCCGCACATTTGTAGGAAAAGGAAAGTTAGAAGAAATTAAACAATACGTTGCGTCGAGAGATATTAACGTAGTGATATTTGATGACGAACTAACGGGCTCACAAATTTCTAATATTGAAAAAGAAGTGAAGTGCCGTGTTATTGACCGAAGTGATTTAATCTTAGACATATTTGCCTCTCGTGCAAGAACGGCACAAGCAAAAGTGCAAGTAGAGTTAGCACAATACCAATATATTTTACCGCGCTTAAAAGGAATGTGGACGCACCTTGAGCGTCAGGGAGCGGGTATTGGTTCACGTGGTCCGGGTGAAACAGAAATCGAAACAGATAGACGTATCGTTAAAGATAAAATTTCATTACTACGCGGACGTTTAAAAGAAATTGATAAGCAATCTATCACGCAGCGCAAAGAACGTGGAGAGTTTATACGCGTTGCGCTTGTAGGGTATACCAACGTTGGAAAAAGCACGCTTATGAATGTGCTGAGTAAATCAGATGTGTTTGCAGAAAACAAATTGTTTGCAACACTTGATACCACGACTCGAAAAATTGTGTATGAAAACACACCCTTTTTGTTAAGTGATACCGTAGGTTTTATTAGAAAATTACCTCACCATCTAGTAGAAAGTTTTAAAAGTACCTTAGATGAAGTGCGTGAAGCAGATATTTTATTACACGTTGTAGACGTTTCACATCCTTTATACGAAGATCAAATTGGTGTCGTAAATCATACACTTCAAGAACTCAAAGCTTTTGATAAACCCATTTTGACCATATTTAACAAACTCGATTTGTATGAGTCGGTTACTTTTGATGAATGGCTCGAAGACGACGTTAAGCAAGAGTTGTTATTAGAACTCAAAGAAAAATGGGACCGCGCTACCAATAACAATTGTGTTTTTATTTCGGCACTAGAAAAGAAAAATATCGATGCACTTCGTGAAATCATTTTAACCAAAGTGCGAGATCTCTATTTAATTCGTTACCCATACAGAGATATACATTTTTAAAGCATGCTTTCTCTTTTTTCCAATACACCTACTTGGCATAAAATCACAGAGACGCCTTTATCGCTTATTTGGCAATCCAATAACATGTGTATGGTAGAAGTGGCGGATAAAAAAATAACCCTTGGAAAATTTCAGGATCAAATTTTTGCTTTTGCGCAAAAGTGCCCACATGCCAGTGGAATCATGGCGGATGGCTTTATTGACGCCGCCGGAATGGTAGTATGTCCACTTCACCGGTACAGGTTTAACCTTCAAAACGGAAGGAATACTAGCGGCGAAGGCTATTATTTAAAAACCTATCCTACCCAAATGCGGGAAGATGGCCTTTATGTTGCATTTTAGCACTGTTTTTTAATGATTTTTGCAACTAGATTTTGCCAGATTGCAAATTTTCCTATTTTTGCAACCCCGTGGTATTCAACCATGGGAAATATATTCCTCCTTAGCTCAGTTGGTTAGAGCATCTGACTGTTAATCAGAGGGTCGTCTGTTCAAGTCAGACAGGGGGAGCAAGAGTGCACAAGGCGACAGAAATGTCGCCTTTTTTGTTGTCTGTCAGTGAGTTAGGCTAGTTGCATCTTTTGGTTATATTTACTTTATGAAAAACATCTTATTCGCAACTGCGTTTTTACTCCTATGCTCATCTTTAAAAGCACAATCAGTCCAAGTCAAAGATTTATCAAGTTCAGTTGGGGGTTGGGAAGGGAAATTAACCTATTTGGATTATGCTTCAGGCAAACCTTTTACAATGCTAGCCAATATCAAAATTGGTTTAACTGCAGATAATGTAGGCTATGTAATGAGTTATGAATACCCTAAAGAACCCCACGCTAACTCAAAGGATACTACTTTCATTGTAGGAAACTATTTTGGCAAAGACAAAATTGTTGAATTTAAGAAAGATTCTGAAGGTGGATATAAAATGATTACCGAAGTAGATGGGAATGATGGTAATGAAAATAAGAAGGCTGTTTTAAGACACACTTATTTTTTAAAATCGAATACCTATTCAATCATTAAAGATGTGAAATTTGATGGTACGGATAAGTGGATTAAAAGAAATGAATATCTAATTAATAGAGCAGAAAAATAATCTCCTAATAGTCACATACTCAATCATCGTATTATAGTTGCATCTTTCATCTGTAAGGGGAGCAGTTACAAAAGTAAAAGGGTTATACTTGTATAGTATAACCCTTTTTGATTTTATGAAAAAGTTTTCTGTTTTCCTTCTAATATTACTCTCTTTAAATTTGAATGGGCAATCAGTTGAAAAGAGGAATTGGGAGTATTCTAAAGTTGTTTACACCGCACCCTCCAAAAAGAAAACAATTATTATAAATAGTTTACCTAAGGGAGGCGGAATCGTTTCCTATAAAGGAAAGGAGTACAATTATTTCATTTTTTGGACTAATGTACGTAATGAAGCACCATCGCCGCTGGATTTAAAAATTAAATTTCCGACAATCATTTCCTTTAAATCTAAAGAATCGAATGTTAAAGTTGCCTTTACAAAGTCAAATATGACAATTGACAAAGTGCAAGAGTTCGATTATGGTCTTACGGGCATACCATCTCTTTTAAATAATGAATCAAATCAATTAAAGGATTTGAATAATAGAATTTTACCTTTCGAAAATTATTTGTTTTACAGCGCAATTTTCATACATAAAACAAAGTGGCCGGTTAGGGCAGAATATATATTAAAAGATAAAATACTATTTTACAAGATTACAGCAGGTACAGATGTTGTAATGGTTTCCTGTGGTAGTCTTGATTTTAAAAATAGATTATAATGAATAAAAAATGGATTGTTTTTTACCCCTTATTATTGTTGCTGTTACCTTTCATAGGTATGTTTGTTTCAAATCAAATTAATTGGAGTTTTTTTGACTTCTTTATGATGGGTATACTGATTCTTTCCTTGAGTTTTGGTATTAAGCAAGTCTTAAAATCAACAAAAAATTTAAAATATCGAATTCTTATAATCGGGGTAATTGTAATAGTATTTTTATTAGTATGGGCTGAATTAGCAGTTGGTATTTTTGGCACCCCATTTGCTGGAAATTAGTTAAAATTAATATAATATGACTTCCTGCAATTTTGCACGAAGTATAATCCTTTAATTTCTTAATAGTTATATATTCAATCATCGCATTATAGTTGCATCTAGGACAATAACACCTCAGCTGGGATATTTAATTCTTGATGAAACAACTTAGCTAACTCCAGGGTCAATGGCTTCTTTTTGTTGAGTAAAGAAGAAACATATCCTTTACTACCCATTTTCCCAACAAGGTCTTTATTCTTCAATCCTAACTCATTCATTTTCATTTTAATGGCATCAATAGGATCTGGAAGTGGAATGGGATAGTTAGCGTCTTCATATTGTTTAATTAATAGAAGTGCTACTTGTAGCTTTTCCCCTTGCGGTGTATTTGATTTAACCTTTTTGTCAAACTGAACATCTATCCAATTAAGGTATTGCTCATACTGTTTTTTTGTCTTTATAATTTTCAGTTCCATACGCTTACTTTTTATATTGTATAGTTGTGACATCTATTTTATCATAGTCGCTATGCGTTCCAAACCATTTGATTTGTATGGCTTTAAACTCAAACACCATTCTAACTACTAATCTATATTGATTACCCATTATATTAAATACAACTCTATCATCACTTACTAAACTTACATTTCCATATACCTTTTTAAGTTCATTAAAACTTTTAAATTCCGATATAACCAATTCATGATACCATTCAAATAAAGCAACCCTTGCCATAGGGTATTTTTTTGCGTATGCCAGTAGCGTTTTTCGGGTGATGATGTTAAACACAAGACAAAGGTAATAAGTTTACTAATAGAAAACTTTCTACATTCAATCTTTTTGAAAATATAATAACCACTTTATGCAAGCGATTCATAAATATGTTTGTAACGCAAAAATAAGGGTGGTTGGTCAGTTTTATTGATTTGAGTAGAATATATAATATAATTATTGTATATTACATAAGCTACTTGTAATTTCAATCCATTTAAAACCAATATTCAAAATATGAAAATCAAAATTCAGCAACTATTTATCCCATTGTTTGCGATGCTATTCATAATCGCTTGTGGTACTGGATCAAAAAACAATGAAAAAGCGGACACATCCAATATTGTGAAAGCGGATACCCTAAACACCGAACAACCAGTAGTGGAAGAAGTAAAAAAATTAACTCCCAATGACATTACGGTGAAACTATTTACTAAGGGATTTGACAGGGAAGCCGATGAAGAGGGAGGTCCGCATAAAGGGGAGATATATGAACGTGAAAGTTTTAGAAAAGAAAAGAAATGTATATTTTGTTATGATTCAGAATTTTTTAATCGATTAGAAATACTTGGCAATGGGAAAGAATTATCAATTGAGGTTAAAGAAGAAGGTAAAGTTGTATTTAAAAATCAAAATTTTGAATTGAAAACCAAGATAAAATTTACCGACAAAGACTTTAACATAGGAATGGGTTCTAAAACTACAATTACCATTAAACAAAATGAAACCGTTTTATTTAAGGGCGAAATAGATTCACAAGGTTGCATGTAGGCGTATTAAAAATTTAAATTAAAGGAATCATGAGTGACGCATATTTCATTGCAAAATTAGTTGCGCTAATTTTTGGGTTAATTATTGTATTTATTATTTCATATTTTAAAGGTAAAAAGGAAGATAAAAAAGTAAAAGGAACACATATAGTTCATGAAAATAATTACAAGCCCGATAGTATTAGTACGAATTTAAATAAATTGCCACATCTTTATTTTAGGGCAATCAAATACACTCTTTGGGGTTATTTGTTGGCTGCAATAATTGTGAGTCTTATTGTAATGCCAATCCATTTTTTAGTAGGCTTAGGGGTTTTGATATTATTAGTGTTTGTACAATTGTTTTCGCACAAAAAGTATGTTAAAAGCTTGATATATAAAGGGCTGACTATCGAAGATCAAAAAATCATCATCAACAAATATCCACCCCATACAGATCAAATAATATTATTTGATGGCATTCATAAAATCACTTTTGAAGATATTTATCAAAAAGACAGGAAAGGTTTTGATAAAAAAGTGGGTTGTGAAATGATATTTTGGAACAAAGAGGATATAATGATAGAAATTTTCGACGTTGAAAAATTTAAAAAAAGCGAACAACTTAAAGCAGCCATATTCGATAGAATAAGTATTTCATAAAATTTCATATATTCACAAAAAACATACGGGATTTGAACTCGTGACCTCGGGGTTGTCATATACAGTGCGTTATGCTAGTAGCATCTCTTGGCCTCTAGAGGATTATATTTTTTGAAAAGCTACAACTCAACATCTTTGTATTTCATAATGCCCATAAGTATGGATAAATTGTCTCAACCATTTTCTAGAGACACTAACAATATTAACATTGGACTTTCATTTTTCAAAGGTGGGGTTGTTCAAAGACAGCACTGGAATATTCAACTCACAGAAAGTTCTAAAACAAATATTTACAAATATACTTTATGAGATTATTGATATTGTTGTCATTATTTTTTTTCTCGAGTATCAAGGCCAGCACGACAGAACAGCCTACCCCTGTGGCTTATAGAATAACAAAGTCTATTACTTATAATAATATTAAAGTTGATGTTGTCATTGACAAGCCAGCATTAAATGAAGTTGATGTCTTGTTGGTATTTCACGGTACAGTTATGTATGATAATAACATAATGACTGCCGCCAATGCAACACTTGACAAATTCAAGGGTATTTTAGATAGAAATGATATAATGATTGTAAGTGTAGCATACCCCCAAGAAAATGTTTTATTTGGCGACAATATTGTTCAAGGCGAAGCTGCTTTGTTATGGTTGAAAAATAAAGCAAACCAAGAATTAGGAATAACAGTAAAAAAGGTATTCTTAGGCGGACATTCTCAAGGCGGCTATATGGTAACAAGACTTAATACAATGCATCAAACAAATGGAGTAATTGCTAATGCGCCAGGACCATTAAACCTTGTTTATAGATGTCAATTAGAGGAAAATGGACAAATTCAATCAGGTGCTGTCTGTACCAAACTTAAAAATGTATATGGAACAACAACAAGCAATCCCAATGCCTACTTTCAAAAATCATTACTTAATTTCTCAAATGGATTCAAGTCTGACATTTTATTTGTTCAAGGACTAAATGACGCTCCTATTCAATTATATTCTTGGCCAACTTTTAAAAAGGAAGTATCAAGTTGTACAAATTGTCAAAATAGACAGTTTGTTGAGATTGTTGGTGGCGAGCACGGCTCTCTGTTTGAAAGTCCAACGGCAAAGACTGAATTTAATAAGTTTATAAATAGCCATTAATGATAAAACCAACCGCCAACAGGCGTTTGCTAAAAAAGCGGGTACAATGCTTAAATGAAGCTTTGCGCTTGGTATCAAGTTCGGTTCTACAAAAAAGATTTAAATATCGCTTCCTCTAAAATTGCACGAAGTTTAACCCTTTAATTTTCTGATAGTCACATACTCAATCATTGGGTTATAGTTGCATCCTTTGTTTTTCTAAATAGCCGGTATTAGAAATATTAAAACTGTTGTATTAAATTAAAATATTCAACACTTTTTTTGATTTTATAGAACGGCAGTGTTTCCATTAATACTTTAACCTGATCTTCTTCCAAATCTTTAAAAATTAAGACTGCACCGTTTTTTGCTTGTCTTAAAAATAAATATTCAAGAAATCCTTGTGATTTCCATTCAGCAACAACCACTTGTTCCTCTTTCAATAATTCTGAAAAATTACTTGGAAGGTTTTCCATATCGAGTGTTAAAATAACTTGTACTCTGTTCATGTATTCATCTTTTGTTACGACAAAATATAAACTTCTACCGGATTTATAGAATGTTTACCTCCATAATTTAAAAAATTAATATAGTGAACCATCGTCTATATTTGTATTGAAGCATTAAAAAAAGACAATATGCCAAGACCCAGTAAAACCGAATATAGTAGCTTTTACCAAACGTACATTAACTATACGAGTGGAAAAGATTATTCCATTTTAGTACAGCAATATAACGATCGAATTATTGAATTTTGGGCCGCCATACCTATAGAAAAAATAAATTATGCATATGCTCCTGGCAAATGGACTATTAAGCAAATGTTTCAACACGTTATAGATACCGAACGCATTTTTGCTTACCGCACATTGGCTATTGCGCGAAAAGAATCGATTCCAATTCCCGGATTTGACGAAAACGAATATGCAAAAAATGCAACGGCAGCCAATAGGAATTGGAAAGACATGTTAGTGGAATGGAGGGTTGTAAGACAATCAACCAACCTCTTATTTGCTTCCTTTACAGAGGATCAAATGAAAAATTTAGGAACAGCAAGTGATAATCCTGTATCAGTAAATGCATTAGGCTTTATCATTTTTGGTCATGCATTACATCATTTACATATTTTAAAAGAACGCTACTACATATAGCTATATATTTTACTAATTAGAACATAATTACTAACTTTAATAAGGTCTGTTTAGATCATTAATTATTAACCCCAAAAAAATTACTCTTGAAAAAATCATTCCTATTGATTTGTGTGATTGCTGGTTGAGTCTCATGCAATTCTAAAAACGACAAAAACGCAGAATTAAGTAAAAAAAATGTTGAGTACTATTCTCATGTATGGGAAGTAGCTATCAACGAAGGCCGTATGAATATTTTAGATTCTGCTTATGTAGACGATGCAGTAGTTCATGCCATTCCAGAAGTTAAGGGAAAAGCAAATGCTAGAGCTTATTATGAAAATTATGTAACTGGATTTTCTAATAGAGAATTTATTGTAAAAGAGATTTTTGCTGATGGCGATAAATTGGTAAAACATTGGGAATTTAAAGGAAAGCATACAGGTATATTTTTTGGTATTCCAGCTACCGGCAAAGACGTTGATGTTTTTGGCGTTACGATTGCTAAAATGAGAGGTGGTAAAATTGCTGAAGAGCAAGACTTTATGGACAATCTTGAGTTTATGCAACAGATTGGATTAATGCCTAGATAAAATTTGATATAAAGATCAATAATAAAAAAGCCATCAGTTATGATGGCTTTTTCTATTGTATACTATCAGATAGATGAATATGTTGAACATCAAAAGTAAAGATTGATCTAAAAGGTAGTGAATGTTATAAATGATTAAACAAAAACATATTTATCTTAATTATGTCAATAACTTGGGCATCTTAAAATATTTTAAAGATGATGTTTATAGTTTTCTTTTTCTTACTTCATTGGTTTATGTCCTTGTTTTTTCATACTTTTTTTCTGCACAGATTTGCTTCTCATAAAATGTATGAAACGAGTAAAAATTGGGAACGTATTTTTTATATTAGTTCTTGGTTTTTTCAGGGCTCTTCATATTTAGTACCAAGAGCTTATGGCGTAATGCATAGAATGCACCATGCGTATAGCGATACGGAAAAAGATCCCCATTCGCCTTATTTTTTTAAAGATGTTTATGAGATGATGAAAAGCACGGTATTAATTTACAGGTCTTTTTTAGCGAATGAAGAAATGCCTGCTAAAGAATTTACTGAAGAGTATTTACCTGTTTGGGAAAAATTAGACAAATTTGGTCATCATATATTAACGCGTACCGCATTTGCCATTTTTTATATTCTTATTTATTGGTTTTTTGCTCCTAGTTTTTGGTGGTTCCTTTTACTCCCTATACATTTTTTAATGGGCCCTATACAAGGAGCGATTGTAAATTGGTGCGGACATAAATATGGCTATAGAAATTTTGATAGCACCGATCAAAGTAAAAATACGGGTCCTTGGGGCATTTTTTTATTAGGTGAGTTGTTTCAAAACAATCATCATCATAAAAAAAGCGATGCAAATTTTGCAAAAAAATGGTTTGAATTTGATCTTACCTACCAAGTAATGCGTATTTTTAATTTTATAGGTATTATAAAGTTTAACTAAGTATGCTTTCGTTTGTCAAAACCTTTCGGTACTTGTCTCCTTTTGTAATCTACTATTTAGCTTACTTGTCATTTACAGGAAACGGAATCTTTTGTTATTTGCCTTTGATTTTTGTTTTTTTCTTGGTTCCTATAGTGGAATTATTTATTAAGCCCAACGAAAAAAATTTAATCGAAACGGAAGCCGTAGTGGCCAAAGAAAATAAAGTATATGATTTTATTTTATGGCTAACAGTGCCACTTCAATATGTGTTTTTATATATCTTCTTACAAAGCTTTAACAATCAATTGTCGTTTATTGATATAATAGGTAGAATAATTGCTATGGGCCTTTTGTGTGGCGGTTTTGGTATCAATGTGGCACACGAACTTGGACATCGAGTAAATAAAACGGAACAATTTTTTGCAAAGTCTTTGTTACTTACAAGTCTATACATGCACTTTTTTATAGAACATAATAAAGGGCATCACAACCATGTGGCTACACCAAATGATCCAAGCACTGCAAAATACAAGCAATCGTTATATTCTTTTTGGCTACAAACATTTCAAGGAACGTATATTAAAGCCTGGCAAATAGCCATTGAGGATGCGCAAAAAAGAAAAAGCAAATTTCCCGTTGTATTGAATGAAATGGCTCTATTTCAATTGATTCAAATTGGGTTTTGCCTACTTATTTATTTCAATTTTGGCCTTATTATTTTTAGCCATTTTTTAGTAGCCGCATTTATAGGGGCAGCACTATTAGAAACCGTAAACTACATTGAGCATTATGGTTTACAAAGGCAACAAAGAAACGATCAAACGTATGAGCGTGTATTACCAGCACATAGTTGGAATAGCAATCATGTCATTGGCAGACTTATATTTTTTGAATTAAGTAGACATAGCGACCATCATTTTATGGCATCTCGTAAATATCAAATACTTCGCCATATGAAAGATGCGCCTCAAATGCCAACAGGCTATCCTGGCATGATTTTGCTAGCATTAGTGCCGCCTGTTTGGTACAGTGTTATGGATAAGCAAATGAAAAAATATTCGATTCTTTAGTGGATCAATGAGGCATCGTTTCAAAATTATTAACATTATCTTTTATTTCTATTGTTTAATATTATTGAAATATTTTTAAAATTATGAAGGGAATATATCTATTCATTAGTATTATTTTACTTACTAGTTATACATCTTTTGCTGATTCTCCACTCACTTCTACCCCAATTTATCAAGCCTATTCTAGCACATCAGTAGTAAAAGAAGCGATTGATGCAAAAGGAAGAATCAATGAAAAATTAATGTCCTATTTAGATGAAAGCAACCCTATTGATATTAAAATGGCAGTGATAAATGCTTTGGGATGGAAATTCAAGGGTAATCGTAATGCAATTAAGTTTATAAAATATCTAAATAAAAAGCATGGTTTTAAATCGTTGACTGAATTAAAATCAAGCGCATCTGCTCAAACACTTATTTGTATTGCCTATTTGAAAGCGATGGATAATTATTTTGTTGTTACTGAGGCTAAAGACTTTGCAAATGAAGCACTCATCAAAGATCCCAATAGCTATACTATAAATATTATTCATGGATTACTTGAATCGCAATCGTATTTATTAACCTATAATTTATCGAATTATCCAAAAGTGTATCAATCTGTATATTCAGTTAAGGAGAATAAAAATTTAATTTATGATTTTAATAAAGCTGCCGAAGAAATAGTATTTTCTTATATAGACATCTATAAAAAATATTTATGAAAACGATAATCAACCTTTCAGCATTATTTACATTTTGCATAATTATATCTTGTAATTATTCAAATGATTCTAAAGAAAAATCTACTAGTGTTAATATAAATTCAAACAATTTTAGTCAGTTAGACGCTATTCATATTCTTCCCTTAGGTAAAATAGATCGGTCAATTATTGACAATGTTTCTAAAGGGCTAAATAATTTCTTTCATAAAAAAATAATTATTGATAACCCTCAAGATTTAGATACTGCGCTATTAACCAAAAGTAAAAAAAGGTACAGCGCATCAGCTATATTGAAAAAGTATAAAGAATTAAAGCATACTACTTTGATACTTATAGATAAAGATATTTCTATCAAAAAAGACAAAATTGAGGAGTGGGGAATATTTGGACTTGGACTAAATCCAGGTAAAATTTGTATTGTTTCTCCTTTAAGACCAAAATGGAATTCTACTCCTAAATTGTTAAATGAGCGGATGCAAAAAATTAGCATTCATGAAATTGGTCATAATCTAGGATTAAAGCATTGTACAAATGATCCTCAATGTTTAATGAATGCAGCAAAAGGAACAATAAAACAAGTTGACCTTGAAAAAATGTTTTTTTGTGCTACATGTAAAAACGCAATCAATCTATAAATTAATTATTTACAATATCTATAGCTATTAATGGCGCTGCTATTTCCTAAATCTGCGGCTCTTTTGTAGTCCAAGCATGCTTCTACTTTTTTATTAAGATTACTGTAACAACTACCTCTATTGTTATAATACATCCCAAGATTCTCCTTACTATCGCTTTTTCCATTTTTGATTGCTAAAGAATAATCATCAATGGCTTTTTGGTATAGTCTTTTTTTGCTGTAGCATACACCTCTATTGTTATATGCTAATGAAGTTGTTGAATAGTTATTTATATAGGTACTATAGCTTTCAATAGCATCGTCTGTAAGTCCAATTGAGTTTTCAGAATATGCTTTATTAAAGTAAAACGAGAAATCTTGAGGGTTTTTATAAGCCATTTTCTTATAAGAATCTAGGGCCTCTCTATAATATTTTTTATCATAATTATATGTAGCCTTTTCTGATAATACATCTAGATTATCGGCATCAATTTCAATTGCTTTGTCAAAATACTTGATCGCCTCACTATAGTAATCCTTTTCTTTATAAGTGTGCGCTAATTCGAGATACGCATTTTTATTGTTTGGATTTAGCTGGATTGCTTTTGATAATAAATCAATTGCCTGATTTCTTTCATTTTCGTCATATATGAAAGACCTTGCTTTGTTTACGAGCTGATTGGATTCAAATTCAGAAAAATCAATTTCAGAACTCATTAATGCTAAATTCTTTGTATTTAAATAAACTTCAACATCATTATATATACCCTTTGTATAGTTTAAATAATAGCTTATTGAATTAAACGAGTGTGTAATTTTTTCAAGCTCTTTTGTACTAATATTAAACTTATAAAATTCAGTATTCCCCCCTTCTAAACTTTTAGATCCAAATAGGTATTTATGATCTTTAGAATAAGTTTGTATACTAAAATCGTTTAAAACCGTTTCTCCTTTATTATTAATAATTTTACTTGTTGATACACTGTTTTCTTCTATGGAAACAGAAGCAAGTCCATTTATAAATGCACTTGCTGCATTGTAAATAATCGGTATTACTATTTGCCCTTTTTTATTAATATATCCATATTTTTCTCCAATTTGTACAACCGTTAACCCCTCAGAAAAATCATAATTACTTTTCCAAATGGATTCCTCAATCGAATATTTATTTACATCTATAAATGAACAATCGGAATATAAGGATGTCATATTATTTTCGGAATAGCCCTCTCCTTCTCCATCTCCATCCCCCTCCATGTTTTCATAAGAATAATCAAGAGTTGATCTTTCGTATATTGGTTCAATGATTAATTCACCATTATCGTTTATATAGCCTACTTTTTTATTGATTAATACGGCTAACAATCCTTCTGAAAAACTACTAGATACATCTTGATATGGTTTCAGATTTAAATACTTTTTTAATTTTACATTATATAATCGTACTTGTAAATTTTCAGGAGTTGAGTTTTCATTTCGAATAACATATATCCCATTTGATAGATAAGACATTAAATTTAGTCCAGGCTGAATCAGAATATTCTTAGAAGAATCTATGAGTGACGTTTTATTATCTGCTGTTGTTACAATAAAATATTTTCCAGAACTATCTGAAGTTATTGTTTTGTATATGATTGGTAAAATCACTCTCCCTTTATAGTCAATAACTCCATACTTGGTTTTATTTTCAGCAATAAATACTGAGCTATTTAAAGTTTTGCCTTCATTAGCCAAATAAATGCTGTTATAATTAAAACTATTAATACTTTTTCCATTTATATCTAATAGTTGTTTTAAGGTGTTTTTTCTTGCTATAAAACCATCTGGAATTATGGTAATATCATCGTATGTAAATGGAATAGTATTTTGAAGTAACGTATCTACAAAAGCATATAATGTATGACCATCAATTTCTTTAGAAATTAAATACCCTCTATTTGCTATATCTTGAACAGAAATAAGCGTGGGTTGTATTACTAATTCGCCACCTGTATTAATAAAACCATATTTACCACCGATACTTATTTGAGCAAATCCACTTTTAAATGCTTCTATACAATCGTATGTTATTTGATGTAAAATCTTTCCATCTTGATCAATGACACCCCTTTTATTATATTTAGTTACTAAAAACCGTCCTTTTTCTAAAACCAATATTTGATCATACTCATTGTTATCAATCAGTTCATTGGTTGTAACATTATATAATTGATATTTTTTATTTTTATTGAGATAAGGTAAAACGTCGCTTTTTAATTCTTTTATTTTTAAATTAGCAAGATCATTATACTTTGAATCTCTAAATTCTAATTTAAACTTTTCAAAATCAGCTAAAGTTTTTGAATCTGATATTGACTTCCAGCTTATATTTTCTAGATTTTCTTTGGCCTCCTTAATATATTTAGAATTTGAGAATTCAACAATAAACTTTTTATAACTCTTAATTGAATTTTCATTTAATGTTTTTTCCCATGATATGATCTCTATTTTATCATAAGCAAGGCTTGTGTTCTCTGATTTTGGATATTTGCTTATATATATTTTGAAGTCATTAATGAGTTTAGAATCTTTAATTTTATTCCAATCTATAATTTCTATATTTCTTTTGGCTTCTCTAACTTGAGGAGCACTTGAATACAAATTTATAAATTGTTTATAAGATTCAATTGTATTTAAATTAGAAGCATTATCATACGCTACCTTCCATAAAGCAATGGTAGCATCTTCGATTTCAGAAGCATCTGGATATGAAGAAATAAATAATTTGTAACCAACCTCGGTATTTTTTTGATTAGCCTCTTTATATGCTAATTTATTTCGCCATTTTTTAAGATCGTTTATATAAGCACTTTTTGGATACTTCTTAAAATAGGATGAAACAATTTCTAAGTTATCATTTTTTAAATAAGTTTGGCTCAACGTACTATCTAGTTTTTCAAACAAAACATTTAAATTGTCAATACAAAAACCTAAATTTTTGCATAAATCTTCTTTATCTTTTTCATTTTCTAATGCAGATAATTGGTTTTTAGCAGTAGTCAAATCTAAATATGCGCTATCCAGCATGATATAATCAGATACTTCATTTGCTTCTATACAAGCTTTTATGTAGTAGAATTCAGCTTTTCTTCCTTCTTTAGCTTCATACGTTGCAAGGTTTTCATACGCTTTTGCAAGGTTGCCTTTACTTATTTCATCTTGTGCCCTTTTTAAAAAACGTTCTTGGGCATTTGAGTTAAAGTGACCACAAATAACGAAACAGCAAAAAAGTAGCAATGACCTCATACAATTAGATTGATATTGAAACATATTATTAAAAATATTAATAAAATACATAAACTTGACTATAATAAAAACAATTACAGAATTTTGACTACAAATGTATTAATTTTATAATGTTTTTAATTTTTAATTTATTATGCGAATTACAATAATATTTTATTTTCTTTTAATAAGTCAATTTGCTAAAAGTCAAAATACGTCAAGGTATTTAGACGTACCTATAAGTTTTATTAAAAAAACGTTTATTGATAATAAAGACTCAGTAAATATTAGGGAGTATCCAACAATACATTCTAAAATGATTGATAAGCTTCCTACTAATTTTGAATTTACTTTTTTAAATGATACTGAAACTTTTGAAAATATCGCTGGAGGTAGCGGAAATTGGATTAAAATAAGTTATAAAAAAAATGGAAAAGAATTAATAGGGTATGTATATGATTTTTATACTCAATTTGAAACAGACTGGATTAGTGCAAAGTTTTCAAATTATTATTGTGATGACTATTGTATCATTGAATTTATTGTGGATGGAGTTACGATTCCAATTTTAAATGAATATTGTAATGAAAATGTTGCCAATAAATATATATTTAGTAACACAAATTTTGGGCCCAATAAAGATTTATTAAATAAAGAATTTAAAATTCGATTAATCACAAAAAAAATAGCTGATAAAATGACTAAAGAAATTTCAAATGGTACAATTTTGTACAGAAGAAATTTTATCATTTGCGATATTAAACTATAAAATTTAAAATGGAGAGAGCAAAAGTTGGTTTTAATACCGCGTATTCGGTTGTTGTTGCAAATATGATTGGGGTAGGTGTATTTACATCATTAGGTTTCCAGTTAATTGGTTTACATAGTTATGTATCAATTGTAGCATTGTGGTTATTTGGTGGATTTTTAGCATTAAATGGATCATTTTGCTATGCCGAATTAAGTGCTGCTTATCCAAAATCTGGAGGTGAGTATAATTTTCTGCGAGAAGCATTTGGAGATCGAATCGGGTTTTTATCAGGTTGGACATCATCAATTGTAGGCTTCGCAGCACCAATAGCAGCCGCGGCTCATGCTTTTTCAAAATATTTTATTGATATGAGTAGTTTAAATATTAATCCTATTTATATTTCTATTCCTTTAATATTAATCTTAACGGCTATTCATTGTATAAGTTTATCACATAGTTCTATTCTTCAAATATTTACTTCTTTTTCGAAAGTTTTACTTTTAGTATTGTTTATTGTTGTTGGCTTAATCGCTATTTTTTATAGTAATCATTCTGCAATTGGAACCAATAATTTGATTGTTGGAGATTATAAAAAAGAAGTGATATCGCCAGCTTTTTGGGTTAATTTGATTTATGTATCTTATGCTTACTCTGGATGGAATGCATCTTCTTATATTATTGATGATATTAAAAACCCGCAAAAAGTTGTTCCTAGGTCTATATTATTTGGTGTTGTATCAGTGATAATAATCTATACACTTTTAAATTTAGTTTTTTTACTGTCCAGTAATCCACAACAATTAAGTGGCAAAGAAGATTTTGTTTTTGATGTTGCAAAAAACTTATTTACAAAAAATGGTGCAATATTAATTTCTTCTTTGATATCTTTCTTTTTAATATCTTCTATTGGCGCATTGATAATGGTAGGGCCTCGAGTTATCCATACAATTTCTTTAGATTATCCATTCTTTTCATTTTTTGTAAAAAGCAATAAAAATGGAATTCCATATAGGTCTATAATTACACAATCTGTAATAGCAATTATAATTTTATCAACAAGCAGTTTTGATTTTATAATTTCTACAATGGGCTTAATTCTTTGTTTATTTACAACGTTAACATCTATTGCTGTAATTATTCTTAGAATTAAATCGCCTAAACTTTTGCGACCAATTAAAGTTCCATGGTATCCAATACCGCCAATTTTATATGCTGTTTTTAATATCTGGATTATGTATTATGTTGTATCTGCCAAACCAGAACAGGCGATATATTGTTTGGTATTTTTATTAACTGGATTGATAATTTATTATTTAGCAACCAAAAAAAGGCCAATATCTTCCAAGTTAGCTAGCGTCATGGTTTTGTTTCTATTCATCTCATGTAATAATAGTTCAAGTGAAATAGAGGCTAAAAAAGAGGTAAAAAAAGACACGATAGTTGCAGCATCAGTAACAGCGCCTTCATTATTTGACTTGCGTGCTACTAAAATTGCAGGCCTTGACAGTAATAATTTAAGTGAAAATGAAAAAAAGATTTATTTACAATTAAATGAAGATTGGAACCGTCATCTTAAAAAAACATTATTACCAATGTCTGAATGGTCTAAATCAGAGATAGTTCCTTATATAAACAAAGAAAGCTACACTGTATTTTATCCATTTAGCGGGCCCGATGTTGCTTTCGCAACAGCTCTATATAATAATGCTGACAATTATATATTAGTTGGGTTAGAAAAAGCTGTTTCTGAAGAATCCTTGATTTTTTCTGAAAATAAGATTGATAGCTTTCTTTCAAAAACACCTCAGATATTTTTTTATTCTTCGCGCCTAGGCTTTTTTAGAACGAAAGACATGAGTAAGCAATTCGAAAATGCTGGATTAGCCGACGTAATTATTTTTTACTTAAAACGAATCAATTGCAGAATCGAAAACGTAAAAATGGGATATTGGAATATTGAAAAAGGGGAAGTTGAGGAATATAAAAAAGGAACACAAGCAAATGTATTCATTGTTGATTTTTTACTTCCTACTAATAAAAAATCACATATTTATTATTTCTCCAAAGATCTTTCTGATGGTAATCTAAAAAATGACCCCAAATTTTTAGATTGGGTTTCTAAAAAGGGGACCAATTTATACACGTTTAATAAAGCCGCCTCTTATTTGATGCATTTAAACAATTTTTCGATTATTAGAGATTATATAATGAATCATTCTAAGTTTCATATTCAAGATGATACTGGAATCCCTTACAAATATTTTGTATCATCTGATAAAAATGTTTCGTTGTATGGAATCTACAACAGATTAATTAATTTATTTCATTTTAATTTTCAAAAAGATTTGAAAATTGCATATGATAGCTTAGAAGCAAAAAGCCTACCTTTTTCTTTGGGCTATAACTCCGCTCATGGAGAAAGCAACTTACAAACATTTAGAAACAGATAACATTGAACTACATTAAAAAATACTTATTAAGTATACTATTTCTATTGTATTCATATGCCTCAAATTCTCAAAAACTAGTTACGCATAAGCCAGTTGATTTATTATCGTTACTCAAGGGCAAGGATAATCTAGTTGACTTTGTTTTAAATAATCAAGATAAATATCACATTCAAATAAATTTTACAAAAATTGAAGAAAATGAAGGTGGTCCATTTTTTCATGATTATTCGTTAAATAAAGATAAATACTACTATCATCCTGCAAGTTTGATCAAATTGCCTCTAGCAATTACATCATTAGAGCTTGTTACTAAATTTGAAGAAGAATATGGGATTGATTTATTGACCTATATACAAAGCGAAACTTGCTCATGTGATTATAACACAAATAAATATGTAAACAATAAAACCAATCCAAATTTAGATATCCTGTTTCGTGAAATGCTTATCATGAGTAATAATGAGGCCTATAATTTTTTTTATAATTTATCAGGCCCTACCTATTTTAACAATCGAATGAAGGCAATTTTTGCAGATAATATTATTTTAAGAAATAGATTTTATGCTGGATGCACTTCTCAGGGTTCAAACGAACATGGGGGTATGTATTTTCAAAAAAATAATTCAGCAAATAAATATAAGCTAGGTTGCATAATAGACACATCTAGTAACATTAATCAATCGATTTATTTAAATGATTTTAATTCCAAAAATTCCAATATAGTTAGTTTATATTCGGTTCATCAATTAATGATACAATTGTTTTATCTAACATTGTTCAATTCTAATTTTAAATTATTGATGAGCAAGAAAAATTTAGAATTTCTAAAACAAACCCTATCTTCTTATCCTAATTCAATACCAGAATATAAAAATCTACCTAATTATTATCATAAATATTTAATGCCTGTATACTTTTTAAACCAATACAATAATAAAATTAAAATATATAGTAAAAACGGAAATGCAGGTGGATACATTTCTGATGTCATGTTTTTGGATGACGAAGAAAATAATGTTAAATATTTCTTATCTGTTTCAATTTTAAATTATAAACAAAAAACATATCTGAAACGAAGGGTGATTTATACCAGTCCTGGTATAGATGTATTTAGAAAAATCAGTAAAATATTATACGATTATGCAAAAAATCAAAAATCCTAATTTCCTTCTATTTCTTTTTATTGTTATAGCTACTATATTTAATAGCAATGCGCAAAGAGCATATATTCCTCCAATTGTAGGAAGTAATAACGTTACCTATGTAACCACTTCATCTTATTTGCCACCTTCATATGGTTTAACCTATGTACCCCAAAATATAAATGATAATTCACTTTTTACTTGGTGGTCACCTATTGCTAGTGATAGAGAAACATGTTGGATAAAAGTCAATTTTGACAGTGAAAGATCCATTGATAATATCAAAATACACGGCGGCGCACACTATCCAAATTTTTCAAATTTAGGCAATCTGTATTATTTAAATTTAAGATTGAAATCGGCATATTTGACTTTTTCTAATGGCACAACAGCTGTTATAGATCTTGAGGATATAGATCAGATACAAACAATTTACTTTCAGAAAATTTATACTTCTTATGTTATCATAAGGCCAATGCGTTACTATCCATCTTACAAATGGAATGATCCTTGTATTTCATATATTAAATTTGGAAATTAATTTACCATGTTTTTAGCCGCTTTCTTATGTTTATTTAATCCGTCCATTAAAGACACCACAATAAGTAAATATTATAATCAATTACATGTACCTGTAACAATTAAATATTCTGATAAAGCAACTTCTAATTTATTGGTTTTGCCTGGTTATGGATTTTCTGATTTAGAATGGTGTACAAAAACAACCCTTTGTGAAAAAGCAAAAAAGCTTGGATTTAATGTAATTTTTATTGAGGTTAAAAAAAGTGTTTATTTAAAAGAAAATTTACCTCAAACAAGCCCACTTATTCGAAAATTTCCAACTAGAACTTGGATAATGGACAGTGTTTATAAGCCATTATTAAATGCTGGCTTATTGTCCAAGAATAACAAAAGCTATGTTATGGGTCTTTCTACAGGCGCAAGAGGGGCTGCTATTTTATTATTAGAAAATCCATCCATCTTTTTTGGAGGCGCCTTTTTATCAGGAGATTTTGATCCAACAATTCAAAAAGATGATAACCTTATGATCAATGCATTAGGCAGTTTTGATAAATACCCATCATCTTGGATTGGGGATAATAATATTGTTCGACGAGTCAAGGAATTTCAAAGGCCAATATTTATAGCACATGGTAAAAAAGATCCTATTGTACCAGTCAAGCATTCAATCCTATTAAAAGATAGGTTTTCCAAAGAAAATCCGAATATTAAATTAAAATTTGATTTTCCAGAAAATTCTAAACATGATTATATCTTCTGGAATTCAGAGGTAGATAACGTTTTAAAGTTTTTTATGGACTTACATAAAAACTGAGTTAATTACTTTTAACGGTTAAGTTTAAAATATTTAATCTAGGTCTTTTAAAACTAGTGTCTATTTTATCCATTTTAATTTTATGTTTAGCTTTGTTTGTTAAAAAATAACATATAGAGTCTACCCATTTTTTTGATCCAGTGATACTTGGATGTCTGCCGTCTTCAGCTCTTTCTAAAACTAAATTTCCAGAAAAATAGAACGCTCCACTATCTATATTCTCCCTGTATAAATCATTTATTCCATAATCTTTAATCCAATTGGCTGGGCCAACCCAAGTGTATGGCACATCTTTAAATTCTGTAATTATCTTGCTTATGGCTTCTCTGGAGTTATCAAAATTTCTTTGATATACCTGGTTTAGACCAATTACAAAAATGATATATTCTGGTTTATATCGATTAATATTATTTTTCAAAGTATCACAACTCGCATAAGTCATATCAGATGAGCTGTTCCAAATAATTGTTCTACATAAATTATGACCATTTAGTACGGCATATTTTTGAATTTCATAAATTATTGATCCAGCTTCTGAATCACCAGCAAGTAAAATTTTTTTATTCTTTAATACCTCAATTTGTTTTTTATAAACTACTATTTTTCGCTTCTTTTTTATTTTTTTAACTTCCTTAAATGCTAAATCGGAATTCTTTTTTAAAGTAAATCCAAAAATTTGAATTGTTTGGTCAGAATTTTCATATAAAAAAAAGATTCCAATAATTGAGAGTATCATTAAGCCAAATAAAAAAGTATTTTTTCTCGAATTATCCATTCCTAATATTTTAATAATGCTTTAATTAGTAATTCGGCCTGTAAGTTGTATCCAGCTTTTGTATAATGTAATTTGTCTGTAGCTGCAAGTTTGTATTTCAACCAATTCAATACTGAGTTTTTACCACCCATAATGGTTCTTAAATCCCAATATGCTACATTGGATCGATTTTCTGATATTTTTAAAAATACTTCTTGTATTTTATCGATGCAAACTGGTTCTCTATTTTTTGATCTCGAATCGGGAGGTGAAGTTAATAGAATCGATATTGTAGGTTGTATAACAATTATACTATCTATAAAAGACTCTAGTTTTGTTCTATATTTTACTGAATCAAATGATTTATTGTATGCATCATTTGAGCCAAAAGAAATTATAATTAAATCTGGTTGATAATGATTAATGTCATTTATTAATAATGAATTATTATTTGTTATGGAATATAAACTAGAGCCGCCTACTCCCAAACTATTATAAATAACCCCCTTATTTTTTGTGTTTTCTAAATAAAAACCTAGTAAATTAAACAAGTTAGAACTATCTTTTTTTTCTACACTTAACTTTAGTTTATTAACTGGTTTATTAAATATAAATTCTGTGCTTTTTTCGTTGTTTGCAAAGTGATATGTTAATCCTCTAGCACTGCTTATTGTATCAATTAGTTGGATATTTTTACTTGTTGAATCGTAAACACTGACAGTAAAATTTATGGTTGAATCACCTTGGTATAATATTTTTAATGTATTAAAGTATGAAAACTTTTCCGGTACATTTTTTAGTGAAAAATCAATCTCAGTTTTCTGATCCAAGAATTGAATTGATTGACCCGCTATGCCATTTAAATAGTTTAACTCTTTCTGTAAATTATTGGTAAAACTGGTCTTACCTAGTATGACTCTACTATTTGTATAAAATGTATTGTATTTTCCAATTTGATTTGGGAATACCCAGCCATATGATTGAACCCCCAAGGCACTATCAAGCAACCTTCTTATTTCATTTGTAAAATTTCCAATCATTACATGTGAATCTCCAAGATGCAAAATTTTAATGTTTTCATTTTGGTTTGATATTTTTTTGTAGAAATTAGATAAATGATTTTGTTGTAATATTTTATTTTCTTCGAGTAAAACGGTTTGGCTTTTGATATGAATCGAGCATATTAATAGAAGACAAATAAGAAAATTTAGTTTTATATTCATATTTAAAATTGGAAGTAAATAAATGGTTCTACTACATTATCTTTAATTTGAATTATTATTTGGAAAAATAATATTGTAAAAAATATAATAACATATATTGGCAATTTCAGATAAATCTGTTTTATGATGCCTTTCAAATAGACATTTAAAAATACAATTATTGCAGATATGGCTAAAATGTATAAAACTTCTTTTCTGGCCATATAAAAACCAATTATTTCAAAATAATTTGTGTGAAATAATATTTTATTTAGGGCTTGAAATGCAGTGTTTACATCGGATGATCTAAAAAATATCCAAAGAATACTGATATAATTAAAAGTGAAAAATCTATTTATTACTTTGCTTGAAAAATATTTTGATATATCAGTTTTGATATAAAGTTTGTGTAACATTAATCCCAAACCATGTAAAATCCCCCATACAATAAATGTCCATTTTGCACCATGCCAGAAACCTCCAATAGTCATTGTAATCAGTAAGAAAAGATAAGTGTTAAATACTCCTTTTCTATTACCACCAAGTGGTATATAGATATAATCTCTTAGCCATGAACTGAGTGACATGTGCCATTTGCGCCAAAAACTAGTTATATTTTCTGCTAAGTATGGGTAATCGAAATTTTCTTTCAATCTATATCCTAATATTAATGCTATGCCAATAGCAATATCAGAATATCCAGAAAAGTCAAAATATATCTGAAAAGAATAGGCATACATAGATATTAAATTCTCTAATCCTGAAAAACTGTTTGGATCACTGTGTACTAAATCTACATACTTTGCTAAGTAATCGGCAATCAGTAATTTTTTCCCTAACCCTATAATTATTTTTAATAAACTTTCTCTAAATAAATCATTGTCTACTTTTAATGGAAGATCTATTTGAAAAATGAAATCTCTAGCTCTAACTATTGGGCCTGCTACTAGGTGTGGGAAAAACGTCATGTAAAATACATAATCAATAAAACTTTTTGTCGAATCGATTTCTTTATTGTAAACATCAACAATGTAACTTATTGATTGAAAGGTATAAAATGAAATGCCAATTGGTAAGAAAAGCTTAGGAATGTCTATATTATGATCAAATAAACTATTATAATTTAAAATAAAAAAGCCAGCATATTTAAAATACATTAAAAAGCTTAAGCTTAAAATAATCGATAAAATCAATAAAGATTTTCGAAATATTTTATTTTTAATTTTTTCTATTAATAATGCAACATTAAAATCAACAACAATCATCATCACAAATATTAATAAATATGGGCCACTTGATTTGTAGTAGAAGAATAAGCTAAATAGAATTAGTACCAATTTTTTAAATATTGGTTTATTCATTACGAATGAATAGAGCAATAAAAAAATGCCAAGCACCCCTAAAAAAGAAAAGTTTGTAAAAAACCAAGGTTTGTCAAAAGAATACTTCCAAAAATTCAGCATATGTATTTAAAAATTAAAATCATGTTGTTGAAATCAATATTCAATAGGATTCAACAACTTGATGCAAAGAAAAACATTACTTATTAATTAAATATATTAAAAATTTAATTTAAATTTGCAATGCATGCATATTATCTATATTTTTTTATTTCAATTGATCGAGAAATCATTTATATATTTAATTTAAAACATATGTTTAATCTATCATACATAATGTATAATGAAACAACTTAAATGGATTCTTTTAATTATTGTAATAGCATCGCTAATTACCTTTCTTTATAGAAATCAATTTATTGGAACAGCCACAATTGGTAAAAATAAGGATACAACCTTAGCTGAAAATAATTATAAAAACTTAGATTCTTTATCTGTTCAAGAAATACGAACAAGATACCTTAACAATCCATGCTACTTAGCATTATTGAAAGATCCGAACATGTGGGAAAAGGGTACAAAAGCTGGATTTGATTATAGAGAACTAATTAATGACTCATTATCTAAAGACAATCCTTTCAGAAACCGATTTATTGTAGGAGATTTTAATTCAGTTCCGCTTGATGGGGGAAAAAGTGGTATTTATGAGGTTTATCCAAGTTTAACTTCCTTGTCAGAATTTAAATCTTTCCCTAAAACTTTATTAGAAAAGCTAGATACGACAGTTTATTCGGATACAAATTTGGAAAGTATGTATGCTGATATAAAAACGAATTATGGTTCTAAGGGGGAAAGATTAATCAACTTTATTGAAAAAGTTTGGAAATATAAGATCATACCCATTTCCAGAGAATATTCTATAAATGGTGAAAAAGTATATGCTGCAGGACAGGTGTTGGTTTTATGCGAAGCATGTAAAGACACACTTAAATTAGTTGGAAAATTTGCCACTTCTGCGAAGCGTCAAGACTTTATGTTTAAAACAGATGAAAATGGTATTAAGCATAAAGTATCAATGGAATACGCGCCTATTGGACATAGAAGAGGTTATTACGCTGGACTCAATAGAATAACTAGTAAAAATTGGGAAACAGAAAGAAAATATGATTCTTTAGATATTGAAAGGGATATTGAAGTTGGTGGTGGAAATAACAGAATTACCATTTATGATAGTAAGGTAGAATTGCCCAACTTTTTATTGATTGAGCCAGACAAATCTTACCCAAAGTCGATGAGAAGAAATGGCATTCATGAAATAGCTTTAAATTACCTTCCTAGAGGAATGCTCGGAACTCCAAATAGTATTGGATGCTTAAGGGTATCAGATTTTGGGTCTAAATTTTTTCGTTGGTGGATTCCTCAAAATGCCAAGCTTTTTATTGCATACGATGACAGTTTGTATTTGAAAAAATATGATTCCAATCCAATTTCATACTTGCCATTTAAGAATCAACAAGAAGGGGATCAATTTAGAAAATGGATAAATAATAAATATCCTGATTTTGCCCAAAGATTTGATATCAGTGTTGATGGAGATTATAAAAATGGATTTATCATTGATGGATATTATTTCTTTAAAAAAGAGTATGATAAATATCTAAACAAAAATTAATGCTCATAAATAATAAAATAAAATACATCTTTTTGATTTTGATAATAAGTGTTTTCTTATTACCAATAATCAGTAATGCATCAAGAAGTAATTCGTTTATTGGGGAATCAATCAACGATACGATCATTAATCTAATAACAAAAGACACCACTTTTGAAGAAACATTTCCTAAAGATTCAATAATACAAAACAATCTTTTTTCATTTAAGAAAAAGTGGATTGCAACAAAGCCATTAGATACAGATAGTGCTGCATCAATTTCTGAAAAGCTGCTTGCTGAAAATCCTATATTTTTAGAAAATTGGGATAACAATCAAGTATTCACATATGAAAATGTAACTTATACCGAACTACCCGATAAAATTAGAATACCACTATTAACAAATGGCGAAAAATTTCAATTAACATGGTATGGAAATTTAAATTTCAAATATGGTTGGCGATGGGGTAGGATGCATAGAGGGTTAGATTTGTTTTTGCGAACAGGAGACTCTGTTGTATCGGCGTTTAATGGTATTGTAAGGTATGCTAGGTTTAATGCTTCAGGTTTTGGAAACTGTGTAGTAGTAAGGCATCTAAATGGACTCGAAACCGTTTATGGTCACCTAAGTAAAATTTTAGTTTCTGAAGATCAGTATGTACAATCAGGCGAAACGATTGGATTAGGTGGAACAACAGGTAGGTCTAATGGACCACATCTACATTTTGAAACACGATATAAAGACTTTTCTATTGATCCAGAATTATACGCAGATATAAAAAACGGCGTATTATTGTCAGAAACATTTATATTAAACAAGAGTTCTTTGCAGGCTCTACGATATCCTTCTGTTGTAGTAAATTACAAAAAAGGAAAATATTCAAAAAAATATCTAAAAAAACGACCTGTAAAAAAGAATACAAAAAAGAAAAAAACATCAAAATCGCCTATAAAAAGCAAATCGTCGAGTAAAAAGAAAATATCGACAGCAAAAAAATCAATCAAAAAACCAGTTGCAAAAAAAAAGTAAAGGGCCGGTAAAAAAATCAACAAAACCAAAAAAGAAAAAATAATAACTAGATGAAAAATTTATTCAAGCTATTCACCCTAATTATATTTCTATACGCTTGTAAAGGAAATAATAAAACAAATTCGGCGCAAATTGATAAGCCAATCGTTAAAGTTGAGTATACGGTTGACTCAATATACAATACATATGCTCAAAGAGTTGCAGCAAAGGATACTTCATCATTCAATGATATTGATCAAGCCTCTCTGGTTACATATCATAATGAGCAGGAAGGTAAAATCAATCAAATTATTGAAAACAGATTAAATTTAATTACCAATTGGAATAAAGAAATAATGAATAGAAATAAAGTTTCAGATTCTAGTTTGGTTTTTTATCCATTTTCAGGTGCCGACTTTATTCATGCCTATTATTTATACCCGCATGCGTCTGAGTATTTTATGTCTGCTATTGAAAATATAGGAGAAATTATCGATGTTACAAAACTAAATAAAGTTCAGTTTTTTGAATATGTAAAGGATTTTGATACTGTAATGCGTGACATTTACATGCGAAGCTATTTCATTACAAAAAATATGGAAGAAGATTTTGGTAAAAAAACAAAAATTAATGGTGTGTTGCCAATATTACTTTGGTCTGCAGCAAAAACAAACCACGACATAGTTTATGTTAAATATTTTATTGTAGATACCAATTACGAAAAAAAGTATGTTGAAAAAACAAGCCAAATAAAAGGCAAACTTAGTTTAGAAATAAAGTTATTTGATAAGTCTAATAATAAATTTCAAATACTAAATTATTATTCTGCTGATTTGTCTAATAATGGACTTAAGAAATCTGCAAAATCTTACAAATTTATTAGTAAGGCGGTTTCAGATCAGTCTAATGGATTTGTTAAATCTGCATCTTATTTAATGCATTACGATTCAACATTTAGTACAATTCAGCAGCTTGTATTAGGTAAGAATAAATATTTAGTTCAAGATGATACGGGTGTTCCATTCCTGAAATTTAATCAGTCTAATTGGAAAATCGAGTTGTACGGTGTATATGAAAAACCAATTAAAGACTTTGCTCAGACTTTACATCAAAAAGCGTTGGACGTTGCGTACAAAAATTCTGAATTTTACAAAGGACCGCTTAATTTTTCATTAGGGTACCATTGGAGTTCGAAAAATCAAAACCAATTAGTTGCAATTAAAAAGTAAGTATATGAAGCATTATCTATGTTCTTTATTTATTCTTCTTTTTGTTTTTCCTAAGATTAATTTTTCACAAATTTCTCCTAGTGTAAAAGAACATGTTCAACAAGTTTACAATCTTATAAAAAGTGAAAATATTCAGTACCCTGAATTTGTTATCGCTCAATCAATTGCTGAAACGGGATGGATGAAGTGTAAACATTGTTGTTATGATTTCCATAACCTTTTTGGTTTTATTGGATCTGGAAACAAATGTTTGAAATTCGAATCAGATTATCAATCCATTCAATACTATAAAAAATGGCAAGATGCAAGAATTGTAAAATGGCGAGCTAAATATCCTAATCAGGATTATTATCATTTTTTAAAGTATGTAAAGTATGCCACGGGAGATGTTTATAATAAGCATTTGAAGCAATATGTGACTTGGGTAAATAAAAATTTAGTATTATAAATTAGTTTGCATTTCTCAATATTTCAATAAATCTTTTGTGTGAATAAATATAATTATTGTATTTATTTCTGAGTATTATTATTACAGCATTTTCCTTGTGTAATTTCTATTAATAAAAGATTGGCAAGATGCTCGGTGTACCAAGCTTCGTTTGAAAGTTGTAGCGCATCTCTAGTTTCTTTATTTTCAAAAACATCTGGATTTATTCCAGTTGGAACAAGTCCCCAAAAAGTCATCTGCTTCAATCCAGAAATCTTCTAATCCTTCTCTGATATAACTGATTTTATGTTTAGCACTACTTTTCTTTTAAAACCAACACTGCAATTTCTGTAGCGCCATCCTTTTCATTTATACTATAATTTTTTGATCTAGTAACAAATTTTGAAATCCTTTCTATAAAAGCGTTTGAAGCGATTCTATTGGGTGTTGCTACTATAATAATACTGCCATTATGTATAAATCTTTCAATCAATAAAATTAAATTATTGTACGTAGATGGATCGTAATTGGTATCACTTAATAAAATGGTGTCTGCCATTATATCGACAGGAATATTATTCCAATCTAGGTACATAGCCTGTGCATTGGTAACTTTTAAATGTGCTATATTTTTTTGAATTAGCATAACTGCATCAGGTGCGTAATCACTAATGATAACTTTATGCGCATGTGCAGCAATACTTAATGATGGTATACCTATACCTGCGCCAATTTCTAGCACTATTTTATTTTGTATCCAAATAGGCTGCTCTTGTAAAAACTGAACCATTGCTTCTGACGAAGCCCAAATTTTAGCCCAATAGGGAAATAGGACCGTCGGATCAGTGTCAACTAATTTTTGATAGGTTGTTCTAACGAGCGCTTGGTCAGGAACATATAGCGATAGTGCATTTTTTATTGTAGCAAGTTGTAATGGATACACTTTATTGTTGGCCCTCCACAGCTTTTTCTAAATCAGCAATGATAAATTTAGTCATTTGTAAAAAAGCGTAGGTTGCTTTAGGAGCCAATTCTGAATTGGTCATGTATTTACCTAAAATTGTTGGTACCACTTGCCAGTGAACACCATACTTATCTTGAAGCCAACCACATTTTCTGGGTGCTCCGTCTTTTACCAAATAGTCCCATAAATAATCTATTTCTTCTTGGGTGTTTACTGAAACTGTAAAGGAAACAGAATCCGTTAAACTAAAAGCATGTGGTGCCGAACTGTCCATGATGCCAAATGGTAGATTATTGAGTTCAAACTGAGCGTACATGATATATCCTTCGGTATCTAAACCGCCCTTTTCGTATTTTCTCATTTCTACAAGATTTGAATTTGTAAAAAGAGATCTATAGTATGCTATTGCTTCTTCGGCTTTACCTGCGTTGTTTCCACAAAACATAAAACTTGGCATCACTTTACAGCTGCTTTTATAATCCACTATAATTTGCCAGCTCACACCATATTTATCTGCACACCAACCGTATTTCTTGCTCCACGGATATTCATTTAAAGGCATTAATACCTTACCATCTTCAATGAGTTGATTCCATAAAGTTTCCGCCTCCTCATTACTTTCCGCGATAATATAAAAAGATATTGCAGGTGTGATGGGATGACCTGGTCCACCATTTAAATGCATAAATCGTCTACCATATAAATTATACACGACAGCAAACGGATTTTCAGATATTAATTCAACGCCTTTAAATATATTTTGATAATAAATAAATGCATCTTTTGCATTTCCATCAAACCATAAACAAGTGCCAATTGATTGAGACATAGATATTATTTGATAATTAAATTTTCATATAAAGCATTCACTGTTTTTCTGATAACAGTATTAAATCCATTGGTATAACCTGGATGACAGCCATTGCTAATTACAACAAATCCGAATTTTTCATCGGGGTTAAAAAACATAGCACTAAAAAGGCCATATGCAGATCCAGTATGACCTACCATAATTTTTCCATCAATCAATTTTGTCGTTGTTTCAATGGCAAATCCGTAATTTCTATTATCTGAGAGTGGTGTTTGCATTTCAATTGAACTCTTTTTTGAAATAATTCTAACGCCATTGAATTTTCCATAATTAGCATGCATCATCATATATGTGGCTAAATCTTTGGCCGATATTTTCATGCCACCAGTTGGTGAAAATATGGGTGTACTATACCCCATTTCATAATTAGCAATTTCTGCAGTTCTTGGGGCATAAGCTAACGGCGAGGCTATAAACTTTGCAGCATCTGGTTGATATTCGTAAATATTTGCAAATTTAGTTTTGTCTAAACCTTCTACATAATAGCCGCCGTATAATTGAAGCGGGTCTAAAATATGTTTTTGAATATAGCTATCAAAACGTTCGCCAGATATTTTTTCAATGATTGTTCCAATCATATTAAAATTGAGATTGCAATAATTGTAGCCTTTACCTGGCTCATAATTATTGTAACACTTAAACCAATTGTCGGATTTTGCTGGATTGATTGAATCTAATGTAAAATAGCCCTGGCTATCATTGATTGACGAAAGGTGAGATAACATTAACCTGAGCGTAATAACTGTTTCAGGAAATTTAGGATTGCGTATTTTAAATCCTAATAATTCGCTCACATCTTGGTCTAGATCAATTTTATGAGCTTCAACAAGCTGCATGATAGCCGTTGCAGAAAATGATTTAGATATAGATGCAATTCTAAAAATATTTTCGTTGGTAAGTGGTGCATTTGTTTCGGCATCTTTTAAGCCAAATGCATGTGTATATATTATTTTGTTATCTTTTACAACCGCAACCGATAATCCCATAACGGCCGTTTCTTGCATTATTTGTTGAATGGCTGCCTCTGCTTTATTTTCTTGAGCACTAATTACAATAGGAAAAAATACAACAAAAGCAAGTGCTATATTAAAGAGGCATTGAATCTTATTTTTCATGTTTAGAAATTTCAATAAATATATTCAATTGTTAAGAATTACTAATTAAATTAAGTTTATAACATTGTTAATCAATCAGTTACTTAAGATATGTTTAACTTCAACTATTTATCGTAATATTGCGATTAATATGGGAGCTAGTAAAATCATCAATTATTCAGAAGAAGAGCTGCTCATTGCAAAGTTTGCAAAAGCACTTTCACATCCGGCACGTGTGGCCATCATCAGACTTTTGTTACAAAAGCAGTCTTGTGTATGTGGCGATATCGTAGAAGATTTACCCATAGCACAATCTACTGTATCGCAACATTTAAAAGAATTAAAGGAGTCTGGTTTGATTAAAGGAAATATTGATGGTGCATCTATTTGTTATTGTATTGATATGGAAGTTTTAAAAACCGCAAATAATATTTTAAATAAACAATTATCAGCTTCTATTCAAATTCCATCTACTTGTTGTTAACTTAAAAATAATAAACATGCAAACAGACGAACAACTTAAAGAAATTGTAAAAAATAAATACAGTGAAATAGCATTACAAGATAAAGAAACAAATATGTCTTCTTGTTGTGGTGCTGGCGGCTGTTCTACCGAAGTATATAACATAATGTCTGAAGATTATACCACACTTGGTGGATACACTGCAGATGCAGATTTGGGTCTTGGATGTGGTTTGCCTACGCAGTTTGCGCGCATCAAAAAAGGCGATCTCGTCATTGATTTAGGCAGTGGAGCAGGTAACGATTGTTTTATTGCTAGGCATGAAACTGGTGAAACGGGTAAAGTAATTGGTATTGATTTCACACCTGCCATGATTCATAAAGCGCGTGCTAATGCAGAAGTCCGTGGTTTTAACAATGTAGAATTTAGACAAGGTGATATTGAAAATATGCCTATCACTTCTAATGTGGCAGATGTGATTGTAAGCAATTGCGTTTTAAATTTAGTACCCAATAAGCATGGCGTATTTAGAGAAATGTATAGGGTATTAAAACCTGGTGGCCACTTTAGCATTAGCGATGTTGTACTTGTTGGAGCACTTCCAGAAGGTTTACGAAAAGACGCTGAAATGTATGCTGGATGTGTATCTGGAGCTATTCAAAAAAATGTATACATGGAACTAATTCATGCAACTGGTTTCGAAAATGTAACCATCCAAAAAGAAAAAGCAATTGTAATTCCTGACGACATTTTAGTAAATTATTTATCTGCTCAAGAAATTACCGCATTTAAAGCAGGAAGTACTGGAATAATGAGTATTACTGTTTTTGCACAAAAGCCATTAGAAAATAAATCAGTCTGTGTTCCAGGTGGCGGCTGTTGTTAATTTATATTTCATGAAAAACATTTTAGTATTATGTACTGGCAATAGTTGCCGAAGTCAAATCGCACATGGCTATATAAAAACTTTTGCAGCAGAAAAAGCAAACGTATATAGTGCCGGTGTAGAAACCCATGGTGTAAATCCTAGAGCCATACAAACGATGAAAGAAGATGGTATTGATATTTCAGATCATACTTCTAATAATGTGTTAGAATATACGAGTGTACCGTTTGATTATGTGATTACCGTTTGTGATCAAGCCAAAGAAGTTTGCCCATACTATCCAACTACTGCTCAAAAATTTCATTATAACTTTCCGGACCCAGCAAAAGCAGTTGGTACCGAAGAGCAAATAAATAGATCTTTTGTAGAAGTGCGTGAGATGATTAAAAAGTATTGTTTACAATTTGTAAAGGAAAATATATGAGTGGATTAACTGCTTTGGTAATAGGTGCTACAGGTGCAACTGGTTCTGAACTTGTTGCTCAATTATTAGAAGACAGCCATTTTAATAGCGTGGTTGTTTTTTCTAGAAGGCCACTCAATTTTACGCATGCTAAACTATCATGTCATATTGTTGATTTTGATAACCCACAAACATGGGCTCATTTAGTAAAAGGTGACGTACTATTTTCGGCACTCGCCACCACACTTAAGCAGGCGGGTAGTCAAAAAAAGCAATACAAAATTGATTATACCTATCAATACCAAACAGCTGAGGCAGCTGCTGCTAATGGCGTTGGTGCGTATGTGCTCGTATCTGCAATGGGTACAAATGTAAATTCTGGCTTCTTTTACCCGCGTATTAAAGGACAACTTGATAAGGCGGTTTCTGAATTACCTTTTAAGCACATCCATATTTTTAGGCCTGGATTTTTGCTCAGGCAACCGGATAAAATAAGGCCCATGGAAAAAGTAGGCATTGCTATTGTTAACAAACTTAATAAAATAGGTCTATTAAAAAGCCAGAAGCCGCTTCCCGTGAGCGTACTTGCACAAAAAATGCGTTCTGTATTATTTAATCCAGCAGCAATTAATTTTCAAGTCTATTCTTTGGATACAATATTTGATTTGTAGTATCTTTCTACTTCAAATATTGCATGTCATGAAAAAATTTACTACAGTTTTTGTTGCGATCCTATTATTTATTGCAACCAGCTTTGCACAAGTATTATCGCCCCTTGTAACAAAGTCTGGGCATTTAAATCCTATCAAGCTAGCGCAAATAGATACGTTATTAAATACGTATGTAGCTAATAATTGGTTGGTAGGTGCTTCTACCATTATTGTTAAAGACAACCAAGTCGTTTATTATAAAGGCCATGGGTTTGCAGATAGAGCTACAAAAAAACCAATGGATGCTAATGCTATTTTTAGAATCATGAGTCAGACCAAAGCTATTACTAGCTTAGCGGTGCTTCAACTTTTTGAAAAAGGGAAAATTGGTTTAGACCAAGCAGTTGGCGATTTTATCCCAACTTTTTATAAGCAAACGGTCGTAAAAGATTTCAACGCAGCAGATACTACATTCACAACGGTGCCTGCAAAAAGAAATATTACCATTAGAGATTTATTAACCCATACTTCTGGTATCGATTACGCAGCAATTGGTTCTGATAAAATGAAAGCTATTTATGCTAAAGCTGGTATTCCATCAGGTTTAGGAAAAATCAATGCTACTTTATTAGCGCACATGAAAGTTTTAGGAACCTTACCACTTGTGCACCAACCAGGTGAAAAATTTACGTACGGTTTAAATTCTGATTTACTAGGTTGTATTGTTGAAATCGTTTCTGGCATGACCTTAGAAGCATATTGCCATAAATATATTTTTGTGCCAATGGGCATGCAGGATACGTATTTTAATGTACCAGCATCTAAAGCCAATAGGCTTCCAACAGTTTACACAGAAGATACTAATAATAATATTATTGAGTGGGGTCCTACATTTAGAAACATAGATCCTAATTATCCATTGCTCAAAACAACTTATTTTTCTGGCGGCGCTGGTTTGTCTTCTACAGCATTTGATTATGCAATTTTTTTACAAATGATTTTGAATGGTGGTTCATACAATGGTAAACAAATCATCTCACCACGTACTGCAGAATTAATGGTAAGTCCTCAACTCGATTTTAAATATGAAGGACTCAACGACTTTGGATTAGGGTTTGCAGTAACTTCAGAAAAGGCGGCTAATTTACATGCAAGAAATAAAGGATCTTTTTCGTGGGGCGGTTATTACGGAACAACCTATTGGGCCGATCCTAAAGAAAAATTGATTTGTTTGATCATGACACAACATACACCCAATTCACATTTTGGATTTCAGGGTAAAATTGAAAATATTATATACGGAAGCTTAGTTAAATAGTAGTACAATCATCATGAGATTGTCATATTATAATTAAACAGCCTTAAATAAACAATTTCAAGTTGTAGTTGTTTTAGTTTCGCGCTATATTTTAAACGCGTTACCTTATGCAACCATTTGTACAACAATTAAAATCAGCTATCGAGCCAGTAAGAAATACATTATTGGCGCATCCAGTATATAGCCAAATTCAAGATTTACAGGGGCTACAAAGATTTTCAGAAACCCATGTTTTTGCAGTTTGGGATTTCATGAGTCTTCTAAAATCTTTACAAGTTGGGTTGACATCTGTATCGCTCCCTTGGGTACCAGTTGGTAATGCAGACACTAGGTACTTGATCAATGAAATTGTACTAGGCGAAGAGTCTGATGTAGACGAATCGGGTAATCGGATTAGCCACTTTGAACTCTATATTAAGGCGATGCGTCAAATGGGCGCATCTACAACTGTAATCCATCAATTAATTGAACAAATAAATAACGGTACCCCTGTTGTTCAGGCAATTGACGACGCAAATTTACATCAGCAAGTAAAAGATTTTTTACAATTCACTTTTGAGATATCTTTTAATGCACCACTTCATGTTAAAGCTGCTGTGTTTACTTTTGGTCGTGAAGATTTGATTCCTAGTATGTTTATGAAAATTTTAGATAAAATTTATGTAGATGCTCCAGATAAAGTGAGTATTTTTAAATATTATATCGAAAGACATATTGAAGTTGATGGAGATCATCACAGTCATTTGGCGCTCGATATGGTAACTAATTTATGTGAATCAGATGCCACTAAATGGGAAGAAGCTACCAACGCATCTATTAAAGCACTAGCATTACGCATTGGACTTTGGGATGCGATTTTTTAAAAATAATTGTATGAAAAAAACGCTACAAGTTATCTTATCTATTTTTTTATTTTCTCAATTGCAAACAGCTTGTAGTAAACAAACGACAGGTTCCGGAGTAGATAATTATAATTTACAAATTGGACAAACTGTTGATATCACATTAAATGCAAACCCATCCACTGGGTATAGTTGGACTTGGATTAATAAAGGAACTGTAACCACAGTAGATTCTATAGCAGCTATTTCAGTTTCAACTAACAATGTTCCAGGAAGTACGAGCCAACAAATATGGCGCTTTAAAGCTATTAAAGCGGGTTCTGATTCCATTAAATTTAAATATGCACAACCATGGGTTGGTGGTGCTGTTGGTGAAACCAGAACCCTCTTTATAAAAGTAAATTAGCTTTTTGGAAAATCTGCACCTGCTGTAACAGAAGCCCAGGTATCAAAATCGTGTTTTAATTCTTCTAATTTTTCTCTTGCGCCTTTTAAAGCAGCTACACCTAATAACAAGCGCATTGGTGGAGTTTCAGATTCTACTACTTGAATCATTGCTTTTACAGCTCTTATTGGATCACCAGCTTGGTTTCCACTAATGCCTCTAATGGTATCTTTATTTTTGTCTGCTGTTTCTGTGTAGTCTGCAATGGAAGCAGGACTTTCGTTTGCAGAACGTCCTGCCCAATCTGTTCTAAATCCACTAGGTGCAATAATAGTTACTTTAATACCTAATGGTCCAACTTCTTTTGCCAATGATTCACTAAAACCATCCACTGCATATTTGGTAGCATTATAAAAACCAACGCCAGGAAATGATCTAAGACCTGCAATAGATGCAATGTTTAAAATGTGACCACTTCTTTGCTTACGCATATGTGGTAATACTTCCTGAGTCATTTTCGCTAAACCAAATACGTTGATTTCAAACATTTTTCTTACTTCTACTTCTTCACTTTCTTCGATAGAGCCAAAGTAACCAATGCCGGCATTGTTTACAAGCACATCAATTTGTCCAAAATGCGCCATTGTTTGCGCAACACTTGATTTAATTTCTGCATCGACAGTAACGTCCAATTGAATAGCAATAGAGGTATTAGGATAAGCCGCAACAATGTCATCTACATCACTTGTTTTACGCGATGCAACGGCTACCTTATAACCTTTTGCTAAAACCTCTTTTGCAAGTTCTCTTCCAAAACCTGTTGAACATCCTGTAATAAGCCAAACTTTTTCCATGGTATTATTTATTTAATTGTTTCGTAGGTAAATCCTAAACAGCCACCCTAAAAGTACTTCCAATCTTTGACTCTTTTTGCTTTGTTAAAATATAAATATACTTCTAGGCATTTTTTACACACTCGTTTTATTGTTTTATGCTTTAGGCTATGCTCCTGCGCAAATAGGAATTAACAAATGAACACAATAAGTAACAAAAGGGTAAACTCTTAAATTATAAATTAATAGTTATATTTATCTATCAAAAATAGTCATAAACATGAACGACAATAATGCATCTAGAAGATCTTTTCTAAAAAATATTTCATTTACCACTGCAATTTTTGCAGTAGGAGGGTTTAAAAAAATAAACGCTGCAACTGTTTTTGCAAATAGAAATAATGCGGCCTTAAGATTTGTGGTAGCCTCAGATGCGCACTACGGACAGCCTGGAACGCCCTATGATGCCATGATTGAAACAATTATCAATCAAATCAATGATTTTAATAAAGAAACACCTTTAGATTTTTGTGTGATCAATGGCGACATTATTCACAACGAAAAACATTTGTTACCACTTGCCAAGCAAAAGATTGATGCGTTAGATCCTGTTTATTATGTTACAAGAGGAAATCATGATATGGTAACTGCCGACTATTGGAAGGAAGTTTGGGGCATGCCACTTAATCATAGCGTTCTAGTTAAAAATCATGCTATCATTTTAGGAGACACTTCTAATGAGGAAGGCAAATATCTTTCGCCGGATTTAAATTGGCTTGCCGCTCAACTAGAATCAAACAAGCATAAAAAAGGCATCTTTCTATTTTTACATATCCCTCAAAAAGCCTGGACTGCAAATGCCATTGACACCCCAGCTTTTGAAGCCCTCATTAATCAGTATCCAAATATTACAGCCATTTTTCATGGACATGAACATGATCAAGACGGTATAAAAATATTAGGAAGCAGAGGAGTCCCTTGCATATTTGATGCTCATATGGGTGGTAATTGGGGCACACCATATAAAGGATTTAGGGTCGTGGAGTTATTAAAGGATGGTACACTGCTTTCATATATGATGAATCCTACACAAAAGCTAAACGAGTACCGTAGCGTTAAAGGATAAAAAAAATGAGGGCCCGGTTACCCAAAGCCCCCATACCCCCCGAGTTTAAAACTCAATCAAATAAACGTTACAAGTAAGTTCTAACACATAGTCTTTGTTTTAATTTCAATAATCTTTTATCGAGTAACGGATACTTTATATAAAATATTATAATACAATATCTTATAATTATAATATATATTTAATATAATATATACATATCTTATTTTTAATAATCTAAATCTATTGTTTAGTTTTGTTTCATGCGATTGAGACTTATTTACATTTTGCTCCTCTTTTTATTGACAAATCAGGCGCCAGCACAAAAAAACTTACTCCGTTTTTTAAGTAGTCAAAAAGGAAGTTTTGAGCTACAATTATTAAATAAAGAGACTAGACTGGTACCAACTCCTACTGGGTTAACCTGTACCAATTCTAGGCATAATTACATGGTTAATAATGGAGCGCTGTATTTTCAAATAAGTGGTACAGGAAAGCTTTTTAAGGTCGACTCCACCCTTGGACCTATAAGACTTGATAATACCTGTTATGAGGGTTATAATTTTGGATGTTATTCTTATATCCGAAATAATAAATTCTACAACTTAGGCGGTTGGGGTTTTTGGCAATTCAATAGCGGACTCAGGTATTTTGATACCACATCCAAAGAATGGTTTAGGCAACCTATTAGTAAAGAAGTAAAAATGGCACTTCATATGAATGCCATAGTTTATCCCGATAAAGCCAAGGACCTTGTTTATGTATTCTATCAGTTTTATCCAAATTCGTATTTTAAATTTCAAACAGAAATAAAAAATGACACTGTGTATTTACAGTGTTTGAATTTAGCAACAAATGATTGGTGGAAAGAACCTAAAATAATTAACGATCAAATTTTTCAAGAAACGGTCATTAATACAAATACGCTTATTTTACCAGGACTAGGTGTATTAACAGAGTCGTACAATCATATGTATTTAATCAACCCGACCACCGAAAAATTATATGAAATTGAAAATGAAACGGGCGGGACTATCGCTAATTATATTGTAAACAAAAGCAACATTTATTTTTATAATGATGGTAAACTAAATATTTACAATGCTCAATTAGATTCGTTGGTGAGTTTGAAATTATCAGCAAATAAATTTACTGAAGTTGCTAAGCCGCTTATTAAAAAAATAACTCCAACACTCAGAGATAAAATAAATATAACAGAGCTACTTTATGGCGTCGCAATTTTACTATTGATGCTGGTTGTTGTGTTTTTATTTATCAAGCTAAAACGCCTTCGCCTATTGCAGCAAACAGCTTCTGGCAATGGGTTTAATAAAAAATCGATAGAAGTAAATAAACAATTAGATTTTTCTGATAATTTAACAGAAACGGAGAAATCGGTACTCGATATTTTATATGAATTTTCTAAACAAGGTGAACCAACATCTATTGATCAAATTAATAGAGCCCTTGGTGTAAAAAATAAAGAAGTAACCATCCAAAATAAATTACGATCAGATACTTTACAAATGATCAATAAGAAATTTATGGTCTTTGCTTCTACAAGCGATATACTTGTGGAACGTGAAAAAACTGCTTTAGATAAAAGAGTATACCAATACAAGCTTAATGAGCGCTACCTAAATAAAATTAAATAGGTATCTCTTACGTATTTGTAACGAATAAGGAAAGTAATTAACCTTCTGTTTCTTCCTCTTCTTCTTCTTTGAAAAGTGGATTTCTGCGAGATGGGATTACCATTTGTTCATCATCACTTAAGAATACCCAGAAGTTATTTAATTCAAAAATGTCGCCACTTGTTTTACTGTCACCATCTGCACTTCTGCGCTCGTAAGTGCCTAGTAATTCACCGTTGTGTCTTAATTGATTTAATTTTTCTTCGTGTGCTAATTCTTTAAAGCTTTCGATCGTCATCATCTAGATTGATTTTGTGCAAATATATATTACTCCTTCTTATTCCCCATATAGTATTACCACCGAACTGCCACCTAAGGTAAAATTATTCCCCATTTTTGAAGAACCCTTGCTGCTTAGTCCAATTTTCCAGGTTCCTTTTGGTAGCGTAAGGGTTTGCTCGCTTTGGGATCCGTTGTAAGCTACCCATATTTTTTTCCATGTGTCACCTACTGCTCCCCCGTTAATGGTGTAAGCGATAATTCCGGCAGGCAGGTTGTTTTCAAAATTTAAATGTGTAGCAATTTGCTTAGCCGTTTGCATTCTAAAAGCAGGATGTACACGTCTAATTTGAATGATACTTTTTATAAATTGATAGGTAGCGTTATTTTTTGTTTTTAAATCCCAATTAATACCATTTACCTTATCTCCTTTATCAAAAGAATTTTCTATCCCATTTTTAGTTCTTAAAAATTCGGTACCTGCATGTAAAAAACTTGCACCCTGAGCAGTTAATACGATGGCATAAGCAAGTTCATGCATTTTAGTACGGGCTTGTTCAGATGCATCTTTAAAAGACAGTTCTATTTTGTCCCATAGTATGTTATTGTCGTGACAATCTGCATAATTGATAAGGCCTGCAGGGCCTGCTGTATATGGCGCTTTGGAATAATTGACGTTGTTGTAATTTATTTGTGGATGATTACCTGCTGCAACAATTCCAAATTTTACGGACTCGCTATTTGCAATATTTCCTGTGGCAAAACCCCTATCATTGATGTTAAAAACACTTCCTTTAATACCATCGCGCATGTCATCACTAAACACGGCAATTCCATTTAATTGAGACGCATTTTTTTTAATGGCTCTTTTATCTTCTGGGAGTGGTGAACTACCTGAGGTCCAGCCTTCACCATATCAAACAATGGATGGTTTTATTTTATGTAATGTGTCTGAAATCAAATTCATGGTTTGGATATCATGAACACCCATTAAATCAAAACGAAAACCATCTATATGGTATTCTTTTACCCAGTACACCACACTTTCAATCATAAATTTTTGAAACATTGCCTGGTCACTAGCTGTTTCATTACCACAACCACTAGCATCAGAAAAAGTTCCATCGGCTCTTTTTCTATAGTAATAATTAGGTACCAGTGTATTAAAATTAGAATTTTTAGTAAGGGCCATATGGTTGTATACTACATCCATAATAATGCGTAACCCATTGTTGTGCATGGTTTTTATGAGTTCTTTTAGCTCTTTAATGCGCACTTTACCATCTGCGGGATTGGTACTGTAAGAACCTTCAGGAATATTATAATTTACAGGATCATATCCCCAGTTGTACTGCGTTGCAGCTTTTGTTTCATCTACCGAGTTATAATCATAAAACGGTAGGAGATGAATATGTGTAACACCGAGTTCTTTGATGTGTGAAAGGCCTGTTAATTGCCCTGCCTTATTTTTTGTTCCGAGTTCTGCTAGCCCTAAAAATTTACCTTTATTTTTTATGCCACTACTTGCATCAATACTTGCGTCTCTTATATGTAATTCATAAATAATAGCATCTGTTTGTTTATTAGACGTAGAAAAACTGGGTGATGTATCCCCGGCCCATCCAATAGGGTTGGTTTCATTGAAGTCTATTACTTGTGCTCTCAAACCATTGGTACCACAAGCTTTTGCGTATGGGTCCACGACTTCTTCACTCCAAACATTATCTATGAATACTTGAAAAGTATAATAATTATTTTTAAGATTTTCAGGTAGTGTAATGAACCACACACCATTTTCACCTTTATTCATTTGAATAGAACGCAAAGCAGTTCCACCCATATCAGATTTGTACAAATTAAGTTTAGCATCAGTAGCTGTTGGCGCCCATATTTTAAATGTAGATGCTTTGAGTGAATAGGTTAACCCTAAATCTGGTCCTTTATAAGCCGGGTAACTGTTCTTGTTTTCTTGGGCAGTAATATGCGTTAGCGATGCAAATAACAATACAAATACAATCATGTTTTTCATATAGTCCAAATTGAGATTGCTAAGATACGCACTTAGATAAAATTAATTTTGAGTCAAATGTTATTTATCTTGCTGTTTTAGACAACATGATGCCAAAGTCAAACAAAATAGATGTTATAGAAAAGCTCCTTTCACTTTGTTATGTGCATAACAAAGACGCACTTTTTATCATGAGTTTGATGCATCAGTACGAAGAGCGCGGAAGTTTGAGTAAAAAGCAGTTGGAAGGATTATTACTAAAGGCACAAAAAATAAAGGAAATACCTGCTCAACAAATTGCAGCCGTAGAAGCCATCGTTTTAAAAATGCCAACCCGTGATAAAACACCGATTCAAAAAAATAAAACAACACCAGATCCTTTTGCGGCTTCAATTAAATTGTCTTTAGCAAAAACCGAAGCTATTTTGACGGCATATCCGGCGCATAAGCAGGTTCAGCTCTATCAAGCAAAACTCTTGAATCATCAAGTGTTAACGCCGCAAGAACAAACAGAACTTGACAAATTTAGTAGACTACTATTAAAAAAATGATTCAACTAAAATCGAAAATTATAAACTTACATTTGTGTACTCGATTTAAATTTTCTACAAAATAAATGGAAATAGTAGTTGGATATATTGCAGCACTTGTAATTGGTATTACCCTTGGCCTTATTGGTGGCGGGGGTTCAATTGTAACGGTTCCAGTACTCGTATATTTATTACATGTTGAACCTGTTTTAGCTACATCATACTCTTTATTTATTGTAGGCGTTGCAAGTATTGTAGGAGCCTATCCAAAAAATAAACACGGTAATGTAGATTTTCGATTGGCTGCTGTTTTTG
This sequence comes from Sediminibacterium sp., assembly GCA_040403595.1. Classification (GTDB taxonomy): domain Bacteria; phylum Bacteroidota; class Bacteroidia; order Chitinophagales; family Chitinophagaceae; genus Sediminibacterium. The sequence continues at coordinate 504,669 of JBBAKI010000001.1, forward strand.
GTGGCCCATCCATTATCACCATCTTTTTGACCCGTAAATTTTTAGTGCCGCTAATTCCTTCTTCACTAATTCATATAGGTTCATTGGAAATTACAAAACCAGCATTTATGTTGTTGCTTTTTGCAATACTTATGTTATTAGCGGCTTTTGCAATGATTACCAATTCTCAAAATCATAAATACGACTTTACTAAACAAGAAAGACCTTACCGTTTCACAGATTATGTTGGACACTCTATTGGCATAGGCTTGCTAGCAGGATTAGTTGGTGCAGGAGGAGGGTTTTTAATTATCCCTGTTCTAGTTTCTAAGCGCAACATTCCAATGAAAAAAGCAATAGGAACATCACTCGTTATTATAGCGGCCAATTCTTTAATAGGGTTTACAGGAGATTTAAAGCATACTACTATTAACTGGATTTTCTTATTGTTTATTACTGCGCTTGCCGTTGGAGGTATTATTATTGGAAATAAATTAAGCACCTACATTGATGGCCAGAAGTTAAAAAAAGGATTTGGGTGGTTTGTGCTAGCCATGGGTGTTGCTATATTATGTAAGGAACTGATTTTTTATGTCTAAAGCAAGAATCTATTTTTTATTACGGCTATTGGTTTTTGTCCTGATTCTGGTTAATCTTTTTTATCAATTAAGGCGTAATGCCTATAAAAAAAGGGATGAGGCGGTTTCGATAGATTCTACTTGGCATGCACCTAGTTATTATACAGATCCTATTGTAGATAAATCAACGCGCGACTTAGTGCTTTATGGCGAAGATTTAATTGCACATACAGCTCGTTATTATGGTCCCAAAGGTTCTATCAATCATTTATCCAATGGGCTCAATTGCCAAAATTGTCATTTAAATGCTGGGAAAAAATTAAATGGTAATAATTATGGCGCAGTGTACGCAACGTATCCAAAATATAGGGCAAGAAGCGGCACTTATGAAAGTATTTATAAAAGAGTAAGCGACTGTTTTGAAAGAAGCTTACATGGTGTAGCGCCCGATAGTAGTAGTAAAGAGTTTGCCGCTATTTACGCGTATATAAAATGGCTTGGTAAAGATGTTCCCAAACAAACAAAATTAAAGGGTACTGGTATTAAGCCGGTCATGTATTTAAACCGCGCTGCCAACCCAGTGTCTGGTGCGCTGGTATATACAACGCATTGTGTTCGTTGCCATGGCACAAACGGAGAAGGACAGTTAGCTTCCAATCAAATAGAATATCAATATCCGCCCGTATGGGGTAGTCATAGCTTTACAACAGCAGCAGGACTTTTTAGAATTGGAAATTTAGCTGGGTTTGTAAAATACAATATGCCATATAAAGAAAATGATACAGCACCGTATCTATTAACGGACGAAGAAGCGTGGGATGTAGCAGCTTATATCAATAATATGCCTAGGGCCGTAAAAACCTATGTTTATGATTGGCCTGATCCTTCAAAAAAATCAGTTGATTATCCTTTTGGTCCATTTGTTGATGGGTTTAGCGAACAAGAGCATAAATTTGGACCCTATCCTCCTATAGTGGCGGCACAAAAAAAATATAAATAGTATGACAGGGATTGATAGTGTTGTTTTGGAATCTGTAATTGTACATAAAGTTGGTAACCCCACGCGCTCAGAACAACTGGTGTTGTCTGACCAAGAACTTGCCATTGATGACAAATTTGTTACAGGTCTTTTAACCAAATATTTTTTATCGCCCTTTATTGAGGCAGAACAATATCAGTTTTCGCACCTCAGTGATTTGTCGTTAAATGAAGTATACACCTATGTACGAACGATTTTTAATGAGCCAGATTCTTTTATAGAACAAAGTAATTTGTTGGCTCAATTTTTACATGCAAAATCAACGCATGTAAAAGTTAAAGACGGTGAATTGTATGTGGCGAAATTTACCAATCTCCCATTTGGTACCGAATTTATTTCTGGTGTTGGGCTTTTTAAAAGTGAAACAAAAGAAACCTTTTTGCAACTAAAAACAAAGCAAGAAGGCTGGGGTATCAGTGCAGAAGATGGCATCGCCATTAATAAATTGGATAAAGGTTGTTTGATTTATAATAAAGATGGTGCCGATGGATACGTTGTTTGTATGGTAGACAATACCAATAAACAACAAGACACACAGTATTGGGTGAACGACTTTTTGCAAATTACCAGACGCGCCAATAGTTATCATTATACAGACGCAGCGCTTGGGATGTGTAAACTATTTATTAGTAACGAGTATCAAGATAAATTTGAAGTAACAAAAACAGACCAGGTAGACCTGTTGCACCGCAGCATGGAGTATTTTACGACTCACGAATCTTTTACCATGCAAGACTTTGGTAAAGAGGTACTACATCACCCTGAGTTAATAGAAAGTTTTACGCAGTATAAAAGCCAGTACGAAGTGGCTAAGCAGGTAGTAATAGAAGATGAATTTTCAATTCATGTGGCTGCTGTAAAAAAGCAACAACGTTTTTTTAAAGCCGTTGTTAAACTGGATAAAAACTTTCATATCTATATTCATGGACGTAAAGATTTAGTAGAAAAGGGCTATGATGAAAAAACGGGCAAACAATTTTATAAACTTTACTTTGACGAAGAATCTTAATAAGTACTAACTTTAAGCAACACTCAAATACAATCTTATGGTTAACAGCCGTAGAAATTTTATTAAAAAATCAATGGTAGTAGCAGCCGGTGTAATGGTTGCACCATCAAATATATTTGCAATCACAAAGGCTAATAACCTTATTGGCGTTCAGTTATACTCTGTTCGTGCTAATATGAAAGAGAACCCTATCGCTACTTTGGAGCAGCTTGCAAAAATGGGTTATAAGCATGTAGAACATGCTAATTATTTAAATCGAAAATTTTATGGTTATTCGGCTACCGAGTTTAAAAAAATATTAGATGGCTTTGGACTTCATATGCCTAGTGGTCATTCGATGATGGAGCTGAAACACTGGGATACGGCAAAAAAAGATTTTACGGACGAATGGAAATATACCATCGAAGATGCAGCCACTGTAGGTATGCAATTTGTAATTAGCGCATGGTTAGATGATGAACTGCGCACCAATTACGACGCTATGCGTTCTTTTACAGATGTATTTAATAAAAGCGGCGCACTGTGTCATGCACACGGTATGAAGTTTGGTTACCACAACCATAATTTTGAATTCGCTAAAAAATTAAATGGTCATTCTATCTATGAAATATTACTAGAACACACAGATCCTGCTGCAGTGTTTCTACAATTAGATATGGGTAATATTTATGGAACTGGCGCTGATCCAATGGCTATTGTAAAAAACAATCCAGGCCGTTTTTTATCGGTACATGTTAAAGATGAAATTAAAGCAACAGAACCAGGCGATTCACCTTATGAAAGCTGTTTGTTAGGCAAAGGATTTGCTGGCACTAAAGCCATCACTGCATTGTGTGCAAGCGTAGGTGGTACCAGTCATTTTATAGTAGAGCAGGAGTCTTACCAAGGACAAACACCGCTTGCATCAGTTAAGCAAGATTTGGCTATTTTAAAATCTTGGGGATACTAGTCATTTATAAGTGATTAAAACCAGCCCCTTCTTCTAAATATTACAACCATCCAAATAGGAATCAGTAGCATGAGGCCCACTGCTATAAAAAATCCGTAGTGATGATGTAGATATGGTATTTTATCAAAGTTCATTCCAAAAATACCGCCAATAACTGTTGCGGGTGCTAAGAGGCAAGTAACAACGGCCATCACTTTCATTACTTCGTTTGTTTTTAAATTTACATAACTCAAATAGAGGTCTTGTAAGTTCATCATCATATCTCGATAACTTTCTGCAAGTTCATTGGCCTGTGTGATATGATCTAAAATATCTTTAAAATATTTTGTTGTACGCTCTTCTAGTAATTCAGAGTCACTTCTTATAAATCCATTGATTAAATCACGAACTGGACTTACGTTTCTTTTTAAAACAATGAGTTCTTTGCGTAAACTATTAATTTCGGCCAAAGACCTGGTATTACTGCTTCTAATAATCCTTTCTTCTAAAATTTCTATGCGGTCACCCAGCTTTTCCATTACGGTGTAATAATGGTCTACAATCATATCTAATAAAGCATAACAGAGATAGTCTGCCCCGCTAAGTCGTAACTTGGTATGACTGAGTCTTAGTTTTTCTCGAATGCTATTAAACACATCTCTATTGGCGTCTTCTTGAAAAGAAACAATAAAATTATTTCCTAAAACAATACTTATTTGTTCCGTTTCTACAGCACCTGTTTGCTCATTAAAATAAAGCATGTTTAATAAGCAAAATAAAACGTTTTCAATTTCATCCATTTTAGGACGCTGACTAACGCTCATGATGTCTTCAACAATTAAGTAGTGAAAACCAAAATGATTGGCAATGGATTCTACATCTGCTTTTCTTATGCCATCTACATTGATCCAAGAAACATTTTTGCTTTCTTTAAATGGGAAAGCATCCGTTACCTGACTCAATTGAACTTCTGTAAAAGACGCTGGCGAATAATCAAATATGGTAACCTTAATTTCTGTTGCTTCTACTCTTTCAGGAATAACAGTTGGGTTTACCTGAAAAATAGTGCGGGTACGTTTGGTATCAAAAACACTAAGCGGGTTTAAATATTTTAGGTATTTGTTGCTATTCATGTTCTTGTAAGTTAAAAATAATTATTCTAGAATGCGCAGTTTGGCGTAGTTGAGCATAATTTTTTTCTCACCATTTTTTTCAAAATTGATGGTGGCAATGGGATTGTGTGCAGAGCCTTCTACAGCGCCTACTGTTCCAAATCCAAATTTTTGATGTTCTACTTTGGCACCTACTTGTAAATTACTGGTATCACTTGGAACAAAATTAGCAGATGGTACATGCGTGGCAACTGTTGCTGACGGTGGCGGTGGCATGTAAGCTGGCCTGTCGGTAGGCTTGCGTTTTGGTGCTGTACCAAAATTACTTTGCATGCGGTCAAAGCCCGAACCGTAATCGGCACCGGCATTGTTTCTGGCGCCTCCGCCTGCGTAACTTTTGTCTACATATTGTTCGGGCATTTCGGCAATAAAACGGCTCGGTTCATTTTGAACAAGTTGTCCGAAGCGGTAACGGGCATTGGCATGTGTTAACCAAAGTCTTTGTTTTGCTCTAGTTACTGCCACATAAAACAACCGGCGTTCTTCTTCAAGTTCTTCTCTGGTATTAATAGACATGCTATTTGGAAACAAAGTTTCTTCTACACCGCCCACAAATACGCATTCAAATTCTAGACCCTTAGAGGCGTGTATTGTCATGAGTTTTACCACATCTGCATTTTCTTTATCATCATCCGCATCTGTAAGTAGTGTAATTTGTTGAAGATAACCGCCAAGTGTTTTGTCGCCAAGCTCACCATCATCATTACTAGGTGATTCGATCCACTCTTTAATAGAGTTGAGTAATTCCTGAATATTTTCGTAACGAGCTAGGCCCTCAGTGGTTTTATCGTTAAAAAGCTCCTTTACTAAATTGGTATGCTTACCAACTTGCACTGCAACATCGTAAGCATTGTTTTGCTGAAGCATACTTTGAAAATACCGTATCATGGTAACAAAGTTTTGCAGTGCCTCAAGTGTACCTGCTTTAAAACCAAATTCACCAGCCCTACTAATGACTTCAAAGAGTGTAATATTTTGTTCGTTGGCAGCAATGGCACATTTTTCCATGGTTGTTTTGCCAATGCCTCTTACCGGATAGTTGATAATTCTTTTTAGCGCCTCTTCATCTCTCTTATTTACCACCACTCGTAAATACGCAATAAAATCTTTTACTTCTTTACGTTGATAAAAACTTACACCACCATAAATGCGGTAAGGAATGCCCATTCTTCTAAGGCTTTCCTCAAACGACCGGCTCTGCGCGTTGGTGCGGTATAAGATGGCAAAATCTTTGTTGTTAAAGTGATTTCTAAGTCTTTGTTCTTGGATGGTATCTGATACAAAACACCCTTCATCATTATCTGTCATGGTGCGCACCAAACAAATTTTTTCACCTTCTTTATTTTCGGTCCAAAGATTTTTTTGAATTTGCCCTTCATTGTTTTTGATCACTTCGTTGGCAACATGAATAATGTTTTGACTACTCCTATAATTTTGCTCGAGCTTTACCACTTTAACATCGTCATAATCTTTTTTAAATTGTAAAATATTTTCGATGGTAGCGCCTCTAAAGCTATAAATACTTTGCGCATCATCACCTACTACACAAATGTTTTCATGTACCGCTGCAAGGAGTTTTGTAATTTGATACTGTACCGGATTGGTATCTTGGTACTCATCAATAAGAATGTATTTAAACTTGTGTTGGTACTTATGTAATACTTCCGGAAAGTTTTTTAAGAGCTCATGCATTTTGAGTAATAAATCATCAAAATCCATGGCCCCATTTTTAAAACACCTGCTAGCGTATGCCGCATAGATTTGAGCAATGGCGGGCCTGTTAGCGCGCATGTCCTCTTGCTGAATGTAATAATCGGTTGCATATTCGGCAGGCGACAACAGTGCATTTTTTGCACTCGAAATTCGGCTCCCTACAATGTTTGCTTTGTAATGTTTGTCGTCTAGGTTTAATTCGTTAACGACCGTTTTAATAACAGATCTACTGTCATCGGTATCATAAATGGTAAAGTGATTGGGGTAACCTAAGCGGTGCGCTTCGGCGCGCAGGATGCGCGCAAACACACTATGAAACGTACCAATGTATAAATTTCTTGCATCGGTATTACCCAGCGTGCGCTCAATTCTTTCCTTCATTTCTGCCGCCGCTTTGTTGGTAAATGTGAGTGCTAAAATATTAAAAGCATCTATACCCGCCGACATGAGGTGCGCAATGCGCGTTGTTAAAACTTTTGTTTTACCGCTGCCCGCTCCTGCCACAATCATGAGTGGCCCGTTTACGTGTAATACCGCTTCTTTTTGAGGCTCGTTTAAACCTGCTAAATATCCTTGCATGAGCGCAAGATAATCTCTAGATCGCATCTTCTATTCAAGCGTTAATAAGTTAATCTACGTGTTTCCTGCAGTAATAATTCGGTGTTTTTCTCTATGATTTCAATATTTATTGCAGTCATATTGCATATGTTAAAATTTATATAACCTAAACCCTCCACTATGCTTGCTCAAAAAATTAAGGTCCTAATTGCCGATGACCACATCATTTTTAGACGCGGATTAAAAATGCTATTGGCTAGTATCGATGGTGTTGAACTTATTGGCGAAGCGGAAAATGGATTGGATTTATTAGCCGTTGCCGGTCGTTACACCCCCGATGTATTTTTAATTGATATTTCGATGCCCGTTATGGATGGTGTCATTGCTACCAAAGAACTTTGCAAAAGGCATCCTGGCGCGAAGGTGATTGCACTTTCGGTATTTGGCCAAGAAACCCATATCATGGAAATGTTAGACGCCGGCGCCATTGGGTACCTCATGAAAAACGCAGATAAAGCCGACATTGAGCAAGCCCTTATTTCGGTGTACAACAACCGCTCCTATTTTGTACCGAAAGCAATAAGCAGGTAAAAGACCTAATTGATAAGTTTCAGTCTGGAAGTAAAGAGCATTTGGTGGTGTTTTCGGAACGAGAAAAAGACATTATTACACTTATTTGTAAAGGCTTTATTAGCAAAGAAATTGCGAGTACCCTTTATTTAAGTCAGCGAACTGTAGAGGGTCACCGTACCAGGGTGATGCAAAAAATGGGCGTTAAGAGCATGGCGGGTTTAGTAACGTATGCCTGTGAAAAAGGATTGTATGGCGAATAATGAATCAATTATCCCTAACTTTGAAATATGACATTTCCAATTATATTTGGCATTATTGCCATCATCATCATCATTATTAGACGCCACCGTCAAAACAGAGATTAGGGTATAAAAAAATACCGTCTCTACATTTATACAACATCCCCCCGGTGTGTATGAAAATATTGACGGTATTATATTGCGAATATGCACTAGTCCTGCCAACCCTCTAAATAAGTAGGTTAAATAACGGGTGAGCTAATAGGTAATTTCCTATATTTGTAAGATATTCAAATGTAAAAAATAGGTCACAAGTCCTATTTATACGTTGAAAATCAGTTATTTATGAAAAAAATTCTTAGTACTCTTTCCTTTTGTCTTTTGATACAAATTGTTGGTTACAGTCAAGATACTACGGAACTCATTTCTGTAAAAAATTTTCCATTATTACAACGAATCATATCAAACAATGAGGCACCTGTTATTTTAAGGGGCACTTCTCAGTCGTTTATACATTTTGATCATCCAGTATTGGGAATTCGAGAGCAGGTTTTATTAAAAACACCCAAACATTTGTTTATTGCTATTTCAGGATCCGGCAGGCTTTATGAAAAAGCATTTGGTAACGATTCAATACTCTATTTCAAAAGAATTGACGACAACGACAACATCAATTATAATCTAGCTGCCTTCTGGTTCATTCATCGAGAAAATATTTATAATTGTGGTGGTTATGGCTTCTGGAAAAGCAATGGAACCATCCGGGGTTTTAATTTTAAGGATAAAGAATGGGATGTAATTCCTACAAATATTGAAGTTTTTGTACCCAGTTTTCCAATTAGTAGCTGGCATGACCCTGTCAAAAATTTATTGTTTGTTCCTTATCAGCAGATCATAAACTCAGGTATCAAAGGCTTTCAAAATTCAAACGGAAAAATTGAAGACGATATGATGTGTCTTGATTTTAAGACGGGGAATTGGTTTCCGCTTGGAAAACTGTTGCCATCCTACTTAAATATCATAAAAAATGCCAAACTTAAAGTGTACACAAGTACAGGATATATGATTTCTGATGGTGAAGACACGTATGCATTTAATTTTTTAAACAATAGCGTTTCTAAAAATTCAAATAGATCACTGGCACAGAGTCTAATACGTATTGATTACTCGTCTACACATTATTATAAAGATGAACTTTTGTATAGTTACAATCCGGCTACAGGTGTTTTAGATACGCTAGTTATTGACGAGTCTAAATTTGTAAAAGAACCAAATCCGATGTGGGTGATTCAATTGGATTACACAAAGCTTTGGCCATTAATGGTAGGTGGTATTTTACTAGTTTTTATGCTTGGTTTGATTTTAGTTAGCAACACATCCATCAAAAAGGCAATCGAAACTTCTAATAATTTGCCAGGGGTCAAAAAAATTGACGTTAGTTTTAACCAAACAGAACTATCACTTATTGACCTTTTAATTGAAAAATCTATTGGAGCCACTATAGCTACGATTAGCGATATCAACTATGTGTTGGGCATTAAAGACAAAAACATAGGCATGCAAAAGAAGGTAAGAAGTGATGTGATTAATGGAATTAATGACAAGTTCAAATACGTAAATAACCAGGATGTACAATTAGTGATGAGTGTGAGAAGTGAAACTGATAAGCGCTATTTCGAATATTTTATAGCAAAAGAACAATTAAAAGAGGTACAAAAATTGATAAATGGATAGGTAATTTCCTATTTATTTGGCTGATTTTTACTTTCAAGATACTCTGATGGAGTCATCCCGGTTTCTGTTTTAAAGGCGTTGTAAAAGTTTGATCTGGTTGAAAATCCTGACTTTTTACCTATTCCATCCATCGAAAGTTCATCTGCCTGGCCTGCATCTAATAGGTTAGTTGCGTATTTTATACGAAGTTGTGTGCGGAGACTTGTAAATTTTACATTCATAAGTGTATTTAAACAGTATGACAAGTGGTGTACAGGTACTTTTAAAGCCACCGCCATTTCATTAATGGTAAAATCTGGGTTAATATAAGGCGCTTCTTTATTTAAGTATTCATTGATTTTAGAAACCAATTCAAAAAATGGGTCTTCTTGTGTTAACTGTACCTCAGGTGATTCTTTCGCTAATGGAGCTGATTTTACAGTTTCAGGCGTATAAATGGGCATTCCGTACAAAATTCTCGGAAACAACAGTAGCATAAATGACATACAAAAATAGGCGATACCACTAAAAAAGTGGGTGAATTGCGAATTTATGAGTGTTGCTGTAACCGTTTGTTTAGATACACTTAAGCTTAGGAAGAAAAAATTTAAAATTAAAATGGCAGTTGTTATTCCTAATAGGATAAGCCACCGGTATATTAAATTATATTGTTGAACAGGCACTTTTGCACTGCTAGACTTTGGATTATGTAACCATAATAAATAGGCTATATAACCTAAATATATAAATACCAATATGGGCCTTGCAAAGAAATTAACGATTGGCTGTGTAATCCAGTTAACCTTTACAGAAGTGATAATATTTAGATCGTTCAAGATGGATCTTGCAACATCAATTTTATGACTAAAAGGGGTAAGTAAATAAGGGAATATACCTACTAATTGAATGAAAAAAGGGACAAAGTGAATGAGGTCTGATTTGCGTAATCTGGGATTGTCTGTAAGTGTGCCTCTATAATAGAACAATAATAAGGGGCCTACTAAGAACCAAAATGGAGAGAAGTTATTGAAAAAAATTGCAAGCCAAAAAGGCGAGTATGTATAAATCGTAAAATAGTGCGTAAGGCCATAGGTAGCTAAAATGCTAAAAAAGCCACCTAAGTAAATGGTATTCTTATTTATACGCCAATTATACCCCACTAATAGTACAGATAATATAATGGTTAACAACGAGATGTACAATAGCATGGAGGAGAATGATTAATTCGTATTGCAAAAATAGAATATAATCGAGAGATGTCCTTTTTTTTATTTCAAAATAAAAGGTCCTATTCTAGTAAAATCGTATTTGAATATCAATCAAATTATTTTGTTTTAAGATTTGTAACAGTTAGTCCAATAAAGAAATCGATTTAATCCATTAATTATCAATTGTAAAACCAGAATTGTTGCAAACTTTAACAGTTTAAAGTAATTTTACTGAATAGAGATTTGCGTTCATGTGTGACATTTACTTTTTAAGTAATATTCACTTTCAAGCGTATCTTCTTCTATGAGTTTTGCTCCTTACCTGTATTTTTCATTTATATCTATTGCTATTTTTTCAATTCTTGAAGTAGCCAAAAACTTTAGTCATTCGGTTTTACTTAAAATTCAATTCATACTACTGCTTCTTTTAGCAAGCATTGTAAATGCCTTCCTTTTTAAAGGCAATTTATCCAATATAGAAATTTCTGTTGTTCGGCTTTTACTTGACTGCATGCCTTTTTTGGTGCTAAATATTGCACTGGTGTTGTATGCCTATCAAATTAGCACTTGGGTTTTGGTTGGGGAAGGCTTTGTTGTATTGCTTGGAGGCATACTTGTTTATTTTTATGGTCATTTAGGCGTTCCTAATGAGCAAGACCTGGGCCAATTTAAATTTTATACGATTGCCTCCACATTTGCACTTCCGATACGCTTCTTCAGGGTTGGACTCTTGTTGCTTTATACCATTTGTTTTAGTGTATTCATATTCAAAATTACTTTTTTTGAAAAGCAAAAGACACAGTTTTTTGGCCCTTTACGTATTTGGATATCCAGTATGATTTTAGCTTTTATATTCTACATTATAGAAAATGCACTTCCAATACACAGGTACACCCATGGAATTTATTCAACCCAGATACTTCCAATGTATATGATGCTTGGTATTTTATTAAGACCCAAGAGTATTAATTCTCCTTGGTATCATTACAGTCTAAGTGAAATTAATAAAGCAGAATTGTCAAAAGAAAAATTTGAAATTGCTTTTTACGATAGCCATTTTTATTTAAAAGAAAAGGCATCTATCGAAAATTTATGTAATGATTTAGATGCCAATAAAATTATTGTTACAGCTTTCATTAAACAAAATACAGGACTCGGATTTGCCGATTTATTGAATAAAAGTAGAATAGACTATTTGGTAGAACTCATTAAGCAAGGCAAACATGAAGAATTTACGATTGAAGCACTCGCAAAAATGGCTGGTTTTGGATCTCGCCAAACGATGTACAAAGCCTTTGCCAAGTTTAAAAAACAGTCTCCCACAGATTATATCGACTCTTTAAAGCATAAGTAATTGCGGTTAATGCGTAATTCTTACATGTAATTGTATCAGTGAGACATACAAAATAATTTATTCTCTTATATAAAAAATAGTTTAGCTACACTTCTTTTGTTTTGCTTGAAAGCATTGATTTAAAGTTTGGTGTATGCAAAAATATGTACTCTTTATCTGCGCTGATACTTTTGCTCAAGTAGAACTTCCACCGGCAAGCCCATTGATATTAAATTCAAATGGCGGAACAGGATTTGTGTCTAATAATTACATCATTGACTGGAGCGTAGGAGAAGCAACCCTTATTGACACCTACTTTGGAAAAAATGGATCTCCAAGTAACAGCGTGGGTATTTTTTGGAACGTAACAAGTGGTGTATTACAGCCCTTCGATAAATTATACAAACCTACAAGACCTACCTGGTTACCGGGAGAGGTTATCATTTATCCAATTCCTGCAGTTGGCATTGTGACAATCAATATTCAATCTTTTGCTGCGGGTAAACTATTATTTCAATTGATTACGCAAGAAGGTAAAATTCTAGGAACAACAAGCATCGATAAAAATGGGTTTCAACTTATTGAAAAAACGGATTTAACCAAACTAAGTGCTGGTGTGTATTATATCAAGCTCATATTAGAAAATGCATCGGGTGAAAAACTTAAATCTGGTGCTTTTAAAATTATAAAAGAAAGAAAATGATAAAAAAATATATAGTAAGTATTGGCTTTTTATTTTTTATAGTTGTTGCTATGGCACAAATTCCACAGCAATTAAATTATCAGGGCATTGCACGTAACGCAAGCGGAGAGCCTATTTCAACGCATGCTATAACTGTTAGGCTTTCTATTATTGATAGTGCGGCTAATGGTATACTATCATACCAAGAAACAAAAACTGTTACCACCAATTATGTGGGACTGTTTACCATTGTTATTGGAGCACCAGGGGGCGTAAACGTAATCGGTACACTTGCTGCTATCAATTGGTTTACAGGGAAAAAATTTATCAAATTAGAAATTGACCCCAACGGTGCTAGTAATTTTACATTGGTTGGTATGAATCAATTGCAAAGCGTTCCCTTTGCATTATCTGCACAACCTGTTGGTGCAGCGGCTGGAGACCTTGTTGGAAATTATCCTGCACCATCTATTGCCGCAGGATCGGTAACACTTACAAAACTTAATCCACTGCTTGTTTCAACTATAAATAGTAAACTAAATACCACTGATACTGCTACTATGCTTCAGCCGTATGTAAAACTGTCTAACCTAAATACTTTATTAAATAATACAGTATCTCAATCCGACCTAAACTTAAAAGAAAATACATCTAATAAATCTACTAATACATCGCTTGGTGTTAGTGATGTATTATTTCCTACACAAAACGCTGTAAAAACATATGTAGATGCAGCTTCTGCTATAATTAATTTAGGCATTAATAATCTAGACAATACCTCAGATATAAATAAACCTATTAGTGCACTAGCTCAGGCTGCACTTGATGTAAAAGAAAACGCTTCAAATAAATCTGTTAGTATAACACTCGGCACCAGCGATATTTTATTCCCTACTCAAAATTCGGTTAAAACCTATGTAGATGCAGCAGTAACAGCTACTGCTGTTGCCGATGGTTCGATCACAGACGCAAAAATTGTTAGTGTAGCTGCTAGTAAATTAACGGGTGTTGTAGCGATAGCCAATGGCGGAACTGGCGCCAGTACTGCAGCTGCTGCAAAAACCAATTTAGCATTGAACAATGTTGATAATACTTCAGATATCAATAAGCCTATTAGTACGTTTACGCAAACAGCATTAGACACAAAAGAAAATACAGCGAATAAATCTGCCATCACAACACTAGGCACGAGTGATATTTTATTTCCTACGCAAAACGCCGTAAAAACTTATGTAGATGCAGCTATAGCTACTACTGCCATTGCTGATGGTTCTATTACAGATACTAAAATAATAAGTGTAGCTGCTAGTAAATTAACGGGTGTAGTTGCAATAACCAATGGCGGTACTGGTGCCAGTACTGCAGTAGCTGCTAAAACTAATTTGGCACTAAACAATGTCGATAATACATCAGATATCAATAAACCTATTAGTACTCTTACACAGACCGCATTAGACCGTAAAGAAAATACGGCAAATAAATCTGCCATCACAACACTAGGTACCAGCGATATTTTATTTCCAACACAAAAAGCGGTTAAAACCTATGTAGATGCTGCAGTGGCAGGCATTTCTATTCCGGACGGCTCTATTGCCGATGCAAAAATCGTAAGCATAAGCGCAGCAAAACTAACTGGCGTTGTAGCTGTTGCGAATGGCGGTACCGGTTCTGCAATACTCACGGGTGGTTATGTAAAAGCTGGCATATCTCAGTTTACAACGACAACCACCATTCCCATTAATGATGTTGCCGGAGCAATCAAAAAAGTTAATGGAGTTGGTCCAGATGCAAATGGTGATGTAGCCCTTACATTAAGTTTAACCTATACGGGTATTTACAACGGAGGTAATTTTTCTGCAACGGTACCCACCCCAACAAATAGTAATATTTATATCGTTTCATCCGATCCAACACCAACAAATAATGGCAGAACATTTATTTATGATGGCGTAATGTGGAGGGAAATTACGGCCAATCAAGCATCTACCGATGCTCGCTATTTACGTTTAGATGGTGGTACATTGTTAGGTGATTTAACGATTCCTACTAGTAAAAAAATCATCCTAACAGATCAGCCATCTGCTGCTACAGATGCAGCCAACAAAGCCTATGTAGATGCAGCTATTGCTTCAACAACGATTGCGGATGGTTCTATTACCAATGCAAAAATTGTAAGTGTAGCGGCAACTAAGCTAACGGGCGTAGTTGCCATTGCAAATGGTGGGACTGGCGCCAGCACTGCAGCAACTGCAAAAACCAATTTAGAACTAAACAACGTAGACAATACAACGGATGTAAATAAACCTATTAGCACACTAACACAGGCTGCACTTGATCTTAAAGAAAATAGCGCCAATAAATCAAGTACTATAACACTTGGTATTAGTGATGTTTTATTCCCTACCCAAAAAGCGGTTAAAACATATGTTGATGCTGCTATTGCTACTACCGTCATTACAGACGGATCAATAACAGATGCAAAAATTGTAAGTGTAGCGGCAACTAAATTAACAGGCGTAGTTGCCATTGCAAATGGGGGTACGGGTGCTACTTCGGTTGCTGCTGCAAAAACTAATTTAGCACTAAACAACGTAGACAATACAACTGATTTAAGTAAACCAATTAGCACACTTACCGGGGCAGCGCTCAATGCAAAAGAAAATACAGCGAATAAGTCTGCCACGACAACACTTGGTACCAGTGATGTTTTGTTTCCTACCCAAAATGCGGTTAAAACATATGTAGACGCAGCCATTGCTACCACTGCAATTGCAGATGGCTCCATCACCAATGCAAAAATTATAAGTGTAGCGGCTAGCAAATTAACGGGTATTGTTGCAGTTGCAAATGGCGGAACCGGTGTAGGTACTATCACGGGTATTGTAAAAGGAAATGGAACCAGTGCGGTAACTACCGCTGTTAGTGGTACCGATTATTCTTTGGTGCGCGAAGTAACTGATGAGTTTGTTGCAACAGCTGCACAAACTGCATTTACATTAACACAAACAAAATCTGCAAACAGTAAGGTTAAAATGTTTATTAACGGCGTAAGGATTAGTAATACCGCCTTTACCTTGGTTGGTGTTACGCTTACCTATACACCTACAAGTAATGCTAGTTATAATTTAACACTGGGCGATAGAATTCAATTTGATTATTATTATTAACGAATAGTTTATGCGTCAATTTATTTGTGCAATTTTTTTATTTTTTTCGATGGCTGTAGCACATGCTCAATTAACCATTAATGGAAAAATAAATACGGTACCTGCTACTTATGTAAACACCAACGGAAAAGTAGGAACTGGCGAAGGCCTTGAAACTTCTGGAAAAAAAACTAAAACTTTTGTTTGTGGTGATGATATAGTTGTGAACCATGTCACAACTGGCGGTGTAGCACCGGTTAATAAAACTGTTACGTATAAAACTGTTTTGACTACCATTAGTGGCGCTAGTAAATGTTGGATTACTTCAAATTTAGGCGCAACAAATGAAGCTACAACGGCAACAGATGCAACGGAGGAAGCTAGTGGATGGTACTGGCAGTTTAATTATAAAAAAGGGTACAAATATGTGGGTACTACTAGAACACCAACTGCTTGGACTTCTTCTGGTGCGCAGCCAACACAAGATTGGCAACCTGCCAATGTCCCTTGTACCATTGAATTAGGCACTGGTTGGCGATTACCCAATGCAACAGAATGGACTACAGTTAGAACTACAAATGGTTATTACAATAATTTTACTTCAATATTAAAAATTCATGCTGCAGGGTATTTGGCCTATGGCAACGGAGCCATTACGGATAGAGGCTCTGGACACCATTATTGGTCGAGTGATTATACGGATGCAACATTTGCTAGAGCATATGTCATTTTTCCGCCAAATACGTATACGGTTTCAAACAACAACAGACTTGCTGGATTTAGTGTACGCTGTATAAGAGACTAAGAAAAATTATTTTCTTGCGATCTTAAATGTTTTGGTAGCAGTGTTGGTAGTTGTAGATGCAGACTTTAGAGTGATAGTAGCTGTACAAACAACGTTTGTTGCTAAACTAGAGATCATGCCATTAATTGGAACCATCGTACTTGCAGCTAGGGTAGAACTTGATACGGTTGTTCCATCAGCATCCTTTTTCACAACAATATCTGTAATTACACCAGCTGTAGGCATTTTAGAAGTGACTGTAATTTTTACATCTTGTGTAGCGCCTAATGCTGCATAAATATTTGATCCTGGATCAATATCATACGTAAAAACGATATTTTCTTCGGTAGGAGTTGGAGGAGTTGGAGGTGTAACAACACCGCCACCGCCTGTGCCGCCACCTTTACTACAAGCAGCACTCACAATAATAACAAAGAGAGAAAATACAAATAGTCGAAAAGAAAGTTGCTTTAACACGAGACTTGGATTTTTATAGAATGATTGTTTATTAGCCAAATATCATTAAAATTTACCGAGTTTAAGCCAATTTATACCTGTTTTTATACTGAATTTATAATGAACTGGTTATAAATTATGAAAGTCCTTTAATGGTATAAGGTGCTCTGTGCGGGCGGTTTAATAAGCCATTGGCCTCGTCATCATTGATAAACCTTTCATCGGCGGCATTCCAGTATAGTTTGCGCCTCGTTTTCATGGCAATTGAGTGCACAATACAAGTAGAGCAAGCTCTATGGCCAACTTCTACAGGTGCAATGGGCTGTTTTCTTGATTTAACACAGTCAAGCCAGTTGCCATGGTGTTCGTCACTTCGATAGAGGTTAACCTCATTTTCGCCAATAACAGAAGTGATAATGCTATCATTACTACCTGTTAATGCCTTTTGACCACTTGATACCACAGGGTCGCTGGCGCTTGCTTTATAAGCACCTCTGGTTACAAAAATCCAACCTTCGGTTCCAATGTATTTGATTCCATTAGGAAGCTCAGTGCTGATAGTCATTTTAACGCCATTTTCATATAAACCATAGGTCGTAAAATCACCCATTACATCCCATAAACCCGATGTTGGATAAACTGCATTACCCCATACTTCTTTAGGTCCGGTGTATTCTGTGTTCATGGCCCAGTGCGCACAATCGATATGGTGAGCACCCCAATTGGTAATCATACCAGCGCAATAATTTTCGCCACGCATCCAACCGGGTCTGCTAAAATCGTTTTGTGGGTGCACTCTTTTTTCGGTGTAATAAACATAGGGTGTAGGTCCAATCCACGCGTTGTAATTGAATGTACTAGGAATTGGCATTTCAGGTTCTACCTCGCCACTTGGATCTTTGGGAAGTCCAATAAGTACTTCTTTTAATTTTCCAATGCGTCCGTTTCTTACCAGTTCCGCGGCATATCTAAATTGTGTACTTGATCTTTGTTGACTACCAATTTGTAAAATACAACCTTGTTTGTGAACGGCATTGCTAAGGGCACGACCTTCGTGAATGGTAAGCGCAGTAGGCTTTTGAAGGTAAATGTCTTTACGCGCTTCGGCTGCTAAAATACCTAAGTATGCATGCGAATGATCGGGTGTACTTATGAGTACCGCGTCAATATCTTTGTTGTTTAATAACTCCTGCGCATCACTATACATTTTTACACCATCATAAGGTTTGCCATATTTTTTGGTGTAATAATCGTTTACATACTCTTTTCCTTGTTGTAATCTTTTACTATCTACATCGCATACCGCCATGATATTTGCATGGTTGTATTTGAGGGTTTCAAACATATCGTGTTCTCTAGAAATACGCCCAACACCAATGGCACCAATATTAATTCGATTGCTAGGTGCATTAGGTCCAAAAACTGCAGCAGGTACAATGGTTGGAAAGCCAACGGTAGCAAGGGTTGCGCCAATCGCGCCTTGCACAGAAGTTTTCATAAAATCTCTTCTGTTTGGTTTTTTATTTTCTAGCATGGCAAATATTTTTTTTAAGGTAATAATTTATTTGATATCGGGCCTCTTTTATTTGAAAATAATTTGCCGAAATTCAGTTACTTTTAAGGATAAGTCTTTTATATATGAACTCCCGGTTGCTTTTATTTTTTGCGCTAATTATTTGTTGTTCTGATGTTGCTATGGCACAAACAAAACCCAATGTTATTTACATTTATTTAGATGACATGGGTTATGGTGAGTTGGGGTCTTACGGACAACAAAAAATAAAAACGCCCAACCTAGATAAAATGGCAGCCGAGGGCATGCGTTTTACAAGGCATTATTCTTCGGCACCTGTTTGCGCACCAGCTCGTGCTTGTTTAATGACTGGGAAGCACACAGGGCATTCTTATATTAGAGGCAATTACGAATTAGGTGGCTTTGAGGATAGCACAGAAGGTGGCCAAATGCCTTTACCTGAAAACACCTACACCATTGCCAAACTCATGCAGGGAGCGGGTTACACCACAGGTGCTATTGGTAAATGGGGCCTGGGGATGTATGATAATACCGGCAATCCAAACGAGCAGGGCTTTGATTATTTTTATGGCTATTACTGTCAAAAGCAGGCGCATAATTTTTATCCAACGCATTTATGGGAAAATGGAAAATGGGATAGTTTACGTAATCCATTTATTTATGTGCATCAAAAATTACCACTTGGCACTACCGCAGATTCTGCGTTTGAAAAATTTACAGGAACGGATTATGCCATTACTAAAATGGCAGAAAAAACAAAAGCATTTATTCGTAAAAATAAAGACAAGCCATTTTTTTTATACCTGCCTTATACGGGTCCGCACGTTTCATTACAAGCGCCAAAAGAAGAAGTTGCCAAATACTTGGGACAGTTTCCGGAAGTGCCTTACCTAGGCTATAAGGGTGGTTATGCACCTAACAAATATCCACTTGCTACTTACGCTGCCATGATTACGTACATAGATACGCAGGTAGGTCAAATATTTAAACTATTAAAAGACTTACAATTAGACCAAAACACACTTGTATTATTTTCCAGTGACAATGGTGCCACTTTTGATGTTGGTGGTGTACAAACAGAATTTTTTAATAGTGTTGCTGGTTTTAGAGGAAGAAAAATGGACTTGTATGAGGGTGGAATTCGTGTTCCATTTATAGCGCTTTGGCCTTCAAAAATAAAAGCAGGAACCCTTTCTGATGTACCATCGGTGCAATATGATATGATGGCAACGCTTGCACAATTAACGCACCAAAAAACGCCAACAACAGATGGCATATCGTTACTGCCTACTTTATTAGGAACCCCTAAAACACAGGGCACACGTGACTTTCTGTATTTTGAATATCCTGAAAAAACCGGACAAGTAGCCGTTATGATAGGAGATTGGAAAGGTGTAAAATCGGATATCAGAAAAAATAAACAAGCGCCTTGGGAAATTTTTAATTTAAAAACGGACCCTAGTGAGACGACCAATGTTGCTGCTGATCATCCGGCATTAGTAGCGCAAATGGAAAAGATTTTAAAAGATAATCATAGACATCCACATATTTCAGATTGGGAATTTATAGATGGAAAATTACCTGCAAAAAAATAATTGAAAATTGAAAATGCTTCCTAATAATAAAATCATTTTTTATTTTTTGTGGTGCGCTATTGCTTTGGCACAATTGCGCGCGGATGCGCAAACGACTGCGCCAATAACCCCGCAAACGCATACCGCAACAAGTATTGGCGTAAGGCCCAATATTATTCATATCATTATTGATGATATTGGCTATGATGATTTTTCGAGTTATGGATCTTTGTATTATAAAACACCGCATATAGATGTGCTTGCAAAAGAAGGCATCATCTTAACTAATTTTTATGCACCACATGGTACTTGCACACCAACACGTGCGGCTATTATGACGGGCAGGTATAGCCCACGTGTAAATGATAGAACGGGATTGGGTGTTTTATTTCCGACCGATACCAAAGGACTTGATAGCAGTAAAGAAATTACATTTACCAAACAGCTACAAAAAGTTGGATACGCAACAGCGCTTGTGGGTAAATGGCATTTAGGCCACTTACCAAAATTTTTACCACCCGCGCACGGGTTTGATAGCTATGTGGGCATCCCTTACCCCAACGACCATGGCCCTGAAAGGCGTGGTAATACAGGATCTAGAGGCTATCCGCCTATTCCGCTGATACGTGGTACAGAAAAGGTAAAAGATTTAAACAATTACGATCTCGCAGAAATTCCTGCTCAGTTTATTAGAGAAGCTTGCGCGTTTATCAAAGAAAAAGCAGCTAGCAAACAACCCTTTTATTTACAGTATTCTAATATTGAAACACACACACCTTATTTTATTCCAAAAGGTTTTGAAGGGCGTTCTCATTATGGCGCCTATGGTGACGCGGTAGCCTACATCGATTATACCGTGGGTGTTTTAATGGGTTATCTAAAACAAGTGGGTCTCGAAAAAAATACGCTGATTGTTATTCATTCTGATAATGGACCGCTAGTAGAAAAATATCCTGAACTAGAAGACAGCTATGGAAAATTTGGACTCGTAGATACTAGTTTACAACATGTGTTGCGCGATGGAAAATACCAACAGCGTTTTGAAGGTGGTGTAAGATCGGCGTGTTTTATAAAATGGCCTGGTGTTATTCATGCAGGTGCAGTTAACCAGAACATATATAGTGGGGTTGATTTATTTACCAGCTTTTTGCAAATAGCAGGTGCTGAAATGCCTACTGGGAGAGTGATTGATGGTAAACCCATGATTGAAAGTATCATCACAAATAAGCCAGTTCGTAACACTTTTTATGCATTTGCGCCGCAAAACGAAGTACAAGGTGTGCGTTATAACAATTGGAAATTAGTAATCGATAAACGTGCCGGGAAAAACACATTATTACTTTTTAATTTATTAACCGATGCCAAAGAAAAAAACAATGTTGCTGGTAAGAATCAGGGCATTGTGGATGCATTATATGCTTTAGCTTTACAAGCACAAAAAGCCGTGGAAGAAAACAAACCCCTATTGGAAACCAAATCATTTAATTTTTAGTGTTGAAAAAAGATTCTCTTATATATAGTTGTTTATTTTTTTGTTCCATTTTATTTTGGACTTGCAGTACTGGTGATAGCACAGCAAAAGCGATTCAAGATTCTATTGCCGCAAAAAAAGATTCGGCACTACACTGCACGAGTAATATTCCAAATCGTTTTGGTGTTGGTGCTGCATCTGATACATTATCTATTGTAAAAGGCCTTGCAGATAAAGCGGGTATGGTACTTATTAGTGGCGGACAATTTATAATGGGATGTTCAGACAAAACCGGCCGTGCCGACGAATATCCGCAGCACGCAGTTACTGTTTCTAGTTATTGGATGGATACCACCGAAGTTACCAATGCGCAATTTGCAAAATTTGTAGCAGCTACGGGTTATGTGACAACTGCTGAAAAAGCACCGGATTGGAATGAAATAAAAAAACAATTACCTCCGGGTACACCTAAGCCGGCACCTGAATTACTCGTGGCTTCATCCCTTGTATTTGTAATGTCATCTACACCGGTAGATATGAACAATCCTGCTTCTTGGTGGGCATGGACAAAAGGGGCCAATTGGAAACATCCCCGTGGACCTGGAAGTTCTATTAAAGGAAAGGATAACGAGCCCGTAACACAGGTTTCTTGGGATGATGCAAATGCTTATGCCCGTTGGGCCGGCAAGCGTTTACCCACAGAGGCAGAGTGGGAATTTGCAGCAAGAGGTGGATTAAAAAATCAAACATTTCCTTGGGGCAATGAACCGCTAGAGCAGGGGGCTAATAAAGCAAATACTTGGCAAGGAAAATTTCCAAATACCAATACTGGTGCTGATGGATACATGCGCATTGCTCCCGTTGCTAAATACGCACCCAATGCATACGGCTTATATGATATGAGTGGTAATGTTTGGGAATGGTGTTCCGATTGGTATGATGCCAATTATTATGCAGAAGCCGCAAAAAAACAATTGGTAAATCCTACAGGCAGCAATAAAAGTTTTGATCCAGACGAACCTACCATTCCTAAAAAAGTAGTGCGTGGTGGATCTTTTTTATGTCACGACTCTTACTGTGCAAGTTACCGTGTTTCTGCGCGCATGAAAACGGCTACTGATACCGGACTCGAACACACTGGATTTAGATGTGTGACAGACGCATCATCTAAATAATAATAATAGCATCTTCACCAGTTAGTGTATTATTTTATCAATAACACAATCCTATAACGGTTCTATTTTTTTCTACTCTTTATATTGGTTATATTGAATTAAAATTGCGTATGAAAAAATGGATCGCTTGCTGCTTATGTATAAGCATGCTGCAGTTACAACTTACTGCACAAACCTATCAGCCCAATTGGGAATCGCTTGATACCAGGCCTGTTCCATCATGGTTTATGAATGAAAAGTTTGGCATTTTTATTCATTGGGGCGCGTATAGTGTGCCTGCGTGGGGCCCACAGCATAGTTATTCTGAATGGTACCAAAACGGTTTGCAAGCAGACAAAGACAATGTGCGCAAAAAATTTCACAAAGAGCATTACGGTGATATGTCTTATTATGGGTTTGGCCCTATGTTTAAGGCAGACCGTTTTGATCCGGATGCCTGGGCTAAAGTGTTTGAGCAGTCTGGCGCAAAATACATTGTACTCACGAGTAAGCACCATGATGGTTTTGCCATGTGGCCTAGTAAAGAAGCAGATAAAACTTGGGGCTTTCCTTGGAACAGCTTAACCAGTGGTCCTAAAAGAGATTTATTAGGCGATTTATTTGAAGCCGTTAAAAAAACCAGTGTGCGTGCTGGTATGTATTATTCACTTTATGAATGGTACAATCCACTCTATAAATCGGACATCCATAAATACGTAAGTGACCATATGTGGCCACAAATGAAGGACCTTATCAATACTTACCAGCCCGATGTATTTTGGACAGATGGTGATTGGGATGTGTCGGATACAAAATGGAAATCTCCGGAGTTTTTAGCATGGTTGTATAACGAAAGTCCGGTAAAAGATAAAGTAGTTACGTATGATAGATGGGGCAGCGGCATTCGTTTTCATCATGGTGGTGTGTATACGCCAGAGTATCAACCTGATTTAGATTTTGAAGATCATCCATGGGAAGAAAGCAGAGGTATGGGTTATTCTTATGGATACAATAAAGAAGAAGATATTTGGGATTATAATTCTGCGCAATCACTGGTGTTAGCACTGGTAGACAAAGTGAGTAGAGGCGGTAATTTTTTATTAGACATTGGACCTGATGATCATGGAAAAATTCCGCCGATTATGCAAGAACGTTTATTACAAATTGGTGCATGGTTAACTGAAAATGGAGAAGCCATTTATAATACCAGACGCTGGATACGTACCTCGCAAGCTGCAGTAAATAACAACAAAGAAAAAGATTTGTATTTTACGTATAACCCTGCAAGCAATGCACTCTACGCGATTTCGCCAACTTTTAATAATAGTGGTGAATATGTCATTAAAGACCTTGACTTACCAGCTGGCACCAATATTTCTTTTGTAGCAACCAAAGAAATATGCAGATGGAAAAAACAAGGAAATGATATTGTGGTAACCATGCCAGTTTATAAGCCCGCCATGATTAAAGCGCCTTATGCGTATACTCTTAAAATAGCAAATTTTGGCGCCTTTGCGGCAAAACCAAAAATTGAAATTACGTATCCAAATGGTGCGCAAATACCAACTGTTGCGGTTGTTGCACCAGCAGGCGCTGCCGTACATTATACAACGGATGGAACAAATCCAACGCCGTCGTCACCTACGTATACAACTGCATTTGTAATCGCAAAAACAAGTATTGTAAAAGCGCAAATTTTTGATAATGCTAAACTGCCAGGAAAAGTAACAGAAGTAACTGCAAAAGCCTACACCTGGATACCTGCTGTTAAAATAAACGGCGCTTTGCAACCAGGCATTTCTTATAAATATTTTGAAACAAAAGGGAAACAAAATTTAGCAGCGTTACCAAGCTTAACACCAGCAGTAACAGGCGTTACAAATGTTATTAGTGTAGCTGTAAAAAAACGTGAATCTGAATTTAGTTTACTTTTTGATGGCTATTTAAAAATTGAAAAAGATGGCATCTACCATTTTACAACACGCTCCGATGATGGCAGCATATTATACATTGATGATGTTGAAGTGGTGAATAACGATAGTGATCATGGATCTGTGGAAGCAGCCGGAAAAGCAGCATTAAAAAAAGGATACCACAAAATTAGTGTTGCCTATTATGATGGTAGTGGTGGTAATGAATTAACGGCCACCATGCAATTAGACAACACACCAAAAAATATATTAAACAGTAACCTCATTTGGACAAAAAAATAAATCATGAAAAAAATATTTTTAATTGTTACTGCTTTTGTTTTTGCAAATTCGATACATGGTTTTTCGCAGGAGCATACAGCAAGCTTAGCGTACACTGTTCCTACCGATGCTAAAGTGCGCGAAAAATTAGCCGATTGGAAAAAAATAAAATTTGGACTACTCATGCACTGGGGTACGTATAGCCAGTGGGGCGTGGTAGAAAGTTGGAGCATTTGTCCGGAAGACGAAGGCTGGACGCAGCGCAGGGGGCCATACTCGGCGGATTGGTACACGTATTTAAAGGCCTACGAAAATTTGCAAACTACTTTTAATCCTGTAAAATTTAATCCAGAACGTTGGGCGGCTGCAGCAAAAGATGCCGGCATGAAATATGTTGTTTTTACCACCAAACATCATGATGGATTTTGCATGTTTGATTCGAAACAAACAGACTATAAAATAACAGGTTCTAAATCACCATTTGCAAACAATCCAAAAGCAAATGTGGCAAAAGAAGTGTTTAGTGCTTTTAGAAATCAAGGACTCATGACGGGTGCTTATTTTTCTAAACCCGATTGGAATACCAAAGATTATTGGTGGCGTTATTTTCCACCAAAAGATAGAAACGTTTCTTACGATCCTAAAAAATATCCGCAGCGCTGGGAAGATTTTAAAAAGTTCACCTACAATCAAATTGAAGAGCTCATGACGGATTATGGTAGTATGGATATTTTATGGCTTGATGGTGGATGGGTAAGACCTAAAATCAGTATTGATACAAATGTAGAATGGCAAAGAACGATTACTTATGATCAGGATATTGATATGCCTAAAATTGCTGCAATGGCCAGAACACATCAACCAGGTCTCTTGGTAGTGGACAGAACGGTGCATGGTGAATATGAAAATTACGTTACGCCGGAACAACAAGTGCCCGCCACTTATTTGCCTTATCCTTGGGAAAGTTGCATAACACTAGGTAATTCCTGGTCATTTGTGCCTGGCGACAAGTACAAATCTTCTCGAAAAGTGATTCATATGCTTACCGATATCATTTCTAAAAATGGTAATCTTTTACTCAATATTGGGCCAGGCCCCGATGGGGAGTGGGATTCACTAGCCTATAACCGTTTAGAAGCCATTGGAAAATGGATGAAAATAAATGGGGAAGCGGTGTATGAAACAGAGGCAGACCCTAATTTACCCCGTCAAGGCAAGTGGGCATTTACCAAAAAAGGTGTTGCTATTTATGCCATCTATCAGGTAGCGGAAGGGGAAACCATCGAAAATTCACTTTCATTAACCCTGCCAACTGCTACGAATATTAAGGGTATTTCGGTGATTGGCGGTCCACAAAAGGTGAAATTTACCAATAATACAGGCAATGTGGTTTTGTTTACAAATGATAAATCAATTGTTAAACAAACCGAAGCCCTTGTTTTTAAGATAGTTACGGAGTAAAAAACACCATTTTTAGTATGTACTTTTTACACTAAGCCTATTTTAACCAAAATATGCTAAGAATATGTTAATGGCGCACAATAAATAGATAATATTATCGAACAATTTATTCAAAATTTAGCTCAACTTCAGGTTGCTAAATTTTATCACTGGACTATTAAAACGGTAATCCGGTCAAAGATTTTTATTTAACCAAAATTCTAAACAATGAGGACAAAAATTCGTTTACTGACACTCCTTGTATTGATGTTTGCGGGCAGCACATTATTTGCCCAAGACAAAGCAATATCGGGTGTTGTTAAAGACAACACTGGCGCAGAACTTTCTGGCGCTACAGTGTCTGTTAAAGGCACATCTAACAGTGTCATGACAGATGCAAAAGGTAAGTTCACTATTAAAGCAGGCGCAAAGGCAACAATCGTTGTTTCATTTGTAGGCTTTCAAAGCAAAGAAGCTGCTGTTAATGGTTTATCAACTGTAAACTTTTCTTTAGAGCCTGGAACAAGTGCTTTAAACGAAGTGGTTGTAACTTCTTTGGGTATTTCTAAAAAGCAAAAAGCATTAGGTTATGCAGTTAGTACTGTAAGTGCTGAACAAATTACCGATGCTGGTACGCCAAACTTTGCAACTGCCCTTTATGGTAAAGCGCCAGGTGTACGTATCGCTGCTACACCAGGTGGTGCAACTTCTGCAGTAAACATTAACATCCGTGGTATCAACTCTATCACTGGTAAAAACGATCCTCTTATTGTAATGGATGGTATTCCTATCCGTAACGGTGAGGTTAGAAACAATGACTACTGGAGTGACCAACGTTTAAGAGGTAATGGTTTGTTAGATATCCAAACAGAAGATATCGAAAACATTACTATCTTAAAAGGTGCATCTGCTGCAGCCCTTTATGGTTCTGAAGCCGTAAACGGTGTTGTATTGATTACTACTAAACAAGCAAGCAAAAATAGAAAAGGCTTAGGTGTAGACGTTTCTACAAACTACAGCATTGATAAAATTGCTTATTTACCTAAATACCAAAACGTTCGTGGATTTGGTATTTCAAACGTAATTAACAATGGCGGTCAAGATGACGCCGGTTTCATTTATCATGACTTAAATAATGATGGTATCAAAGAAACTAGAAGCTTACCTAATTTTAGTATTAACTATGGTGCGAAATTTGATGGTCAGCCTATTTTAACTTGGGATAACCGTATCATTCCTTATTCTGCTCAACCAAATAACTACGATGCGTTATTCCAAACAGCGCGTAACTCAAGTGTTAACGTAGCGGTTTCTAAAGCTACTGAAAATGCGAGCATTCGTTTTTCTTTAACAAGACAAGCAAATGAAGGTCTTAGTATGGGTTCTAGTAGTGAGAAAAACTCTATGAACTTAAATACAAGTTTTAGATTATCTCCTAAGTTCTCTACCGATGTGACTATCACTTACGTTAACCAAACTATCAAAAATCGTCCTTACTCTATTGATCGTATGATCAACAACTTTACGGGTATGATGGGTCGTTTTGATAACGGTGCGTGGTACATGAACAAAGCGGTAACTTCTAAAGGTTACAGATACCGTACAGGTACACAACAAAGTGCTACACCAGCAGAAAATATTTTTACTGCTGGCGCTGGCTTTAAAGGTGATATCGCTGATTATGCATACCGTGTAAAAATGCACCGATTATTAGAAGTTAGTAACCGTGTAATTGCGAGCATGACTAACAACTATACCATCTTACCTGATTTAAAATTACGTACGCGTTTAGCTACAGACTTTACTTCAGCTAAAGATGAAACTAGACAACCCAATGAAGTTCCTTTAGCTTTTGGTAACTCTGGTTACTTTGGTTTAGGTCAAACACAAAACACTATTTTATATGGTGACGTGTTAATGACGTACACTAAAAAAATCAACAACGATTTAGAATTAAACGCAATGGGTGGTTATACGGCTAACAGAGAAAGTATGTTACGTACAACACGTGGTACTTCTGGTGGCTTAAGCACAGAAAATTTATATGATATCGCTGCTTCAATTAATACTGCAGGTAGCGGATCTTCTCGTATGTCTATCAATAAAGATGCATTCCTTGCAACTTTTAATGGTAACTACAAAGATTATTTATTTGTAGAAGCAACTGTACGTAGAGACCGTACTTCTACTATGAATCCTAACAACAACTCTTTTGTTTACCCTTCTGTAAACTCAAGCTTTATTTTCTCTGATGCGCTTAAAGTTCCATCATGGTTAAGTTATGGTAAGGTTCGTGGTTCATGGGGTATCGTAGGTAACTACCCAGATGCTTACTTAGCTAACGTTGCTTACAACCAAAATACATTGGGTAGCCAAGGCGGTAATCCAGTATTGTATACAAACATTCCAGGAAGTTTTGGTAACGATGCAATCCGTCCAGAGCAAAAGAAAGAATTTGAATTTGGTATCGAAACAAGGTTATTTAAAAACCGTGTAACATTTGAAGCGAGTTATTATAACGCGCAAGTGGTTGACCAAATTTTACCACTTTCTTTACCTGCAACTTCTGGTGCTACTTCAATTTTAGCTAACGTAGGTACACTTAGAAATACGGGTATTGAAATTACGATTAGCGGCTTCCCTATCAAAAAAGCAAACTTTAGTTGGGAAACGGGTATTAACTTAAGCCAAAACCAAAATAAGGTTGAAAAGTTAGCGCCAGGTTTAACTGAGTTATTACACGCTGATTATGATGGTAACGCAGCACAATTAAAATCTGTAGTTGGTCAACCAATGGGAGATTTTTATGCGCACCCAGTACTTAAAAATGCTAAAGGTGAAATGATTGTGAATCCTGATGGTACGTATGCATTAGATGCAAACAATATGTACAAAGTAGGTAACGCAATGCCAAAACTAATTGGTGGTTGGTTTAACACAGTTAAGTACAAGAACTTCAGTTTTGATGCGATGATCGATTTCCGTTTTGGAGGTTATGTAATGCCTACTGGTATTTACTGGATGATTAGCCGTGGAT
Source organism: Sediminibacterium sp. (assembly GCA_040403595.1). Classification (GTDB taxonomy): domain Bacteria; phylum Bacteroidota; class Bacteroidia; order Chitinophagales; family Chitinophagaceae; genus Sediminibacterium. Next base: position 534,181 of record JBBAKI010000001.1, read on the forward strand.
TATTAGAAGAGAGCTTACAGTATATGGACAAAGAAAGCGGTGGTTTATCTTATTATAAAGATAAAACTTCTGGTAAGTATGTTCAATCATCAGCAGCTGCTGGTCCTCAAGGCGAAAAGATTTTCAATGATGGTATGTTATTACCTGGCGTGAAAGCCGATGGTTCTAAGAGCGATTACCTCGTTCCTCAATCATACTATTTCTGGAATACTTACAACTGGGGTGGTCCTCAGTACAGTTCATCTCGTTATGAGTTGTACATCCAAAAGAATTCATATATTAAAATGAGAGAAGTTACTTTAGGTTATACAATGCCAACGAAAGTGGCTAGTATGATAGGTGCGAAAAAATTACAGTTCTCTGTATTTGGTCGTAACTTATTTTACATCTACCGTACACTTAAGCACTTAGACGCAGAGCAAACTACTGCTGGTTCACGTTGGGCGCAAAACTTAACCAACGCTGGTGGTAACCCTTCTACTAGAAGCTTTGGTGTAATGTTAAGAGCTACTTTCTAAGGTTTAAATTCTCTGAAAATTTTTAAAAATATTATATGAAAAAAATATTATTCATTTCTAGTTTAGCTGTGGTGTTAGCGGTTTCTTCTTGTAAGAAAACTGACTTTGCTGATAGCTACACCGATCCTTCTAAAATTGCGGTATCTTCTGTAGAGAAGCAATTTGCTGGATTTGTAAACTCAAACCTTGGTTATATTATGCCAGGTTATTGGAACTACTTTGTGGTTCAAAGAATTACCAACAACCGTTACACGCAGTCTGTGGGTTGGTCTAATGCAACAGGTCAGTACATCCCTGGTGGTGGTGCTGTTTCTGATCATTGGAATGCATACTATTCTTTCTTGTCTCAGTACAAGGAGCTGGTAAAAATCAATAAAGCCTTGCCTGCTGCTGATCAAGCAGAAAGAAGAATCTTTATGATTGCTGCAACCATTTATTTTTATGACTATACCCAAAAAATGGTAGACGTTCATGGAGATCTTCCTTGGTCTGCTGCTGGTATGTTAAGTGCAAACGGTGGTGATTATTTAGCTTCATTACCTAAGTATGACAAAGCACAAGACATCTACACTAAAATGTTAGATGATTTAAAAGCTTTTTCTACAGAGTTAAATACTTTAACTGTTCCTGCTGCTATTCAAACAGCGTTTAATACCCAAGATTTTATTTTGAAGGGTAGTAAAACTGCTTGGACTAGATATTGCAACTCACTTCGTTTAAGAATGCTTACGCGCGTATCTGGTTCTGCAGAATTTGCTGCAAGAGCAACTTCTGAAATAGCTGCAATGGTAGCTGCTCCATCAACTTTCCCTGTGGTAAGTGCAAATGCAGATAATATCCAAATCAATGTATTTAGTACAAGTACACCTGTTGCAGGAAGTAACTTCCAAGGTGGTTTAGAAGATTGGAATGGAAACCTTGCTAGTAAAGCAATGATTGATCATATGAATACCAATGCTGACCCACGTTTACCCGTTTTATTTGAACCAGGTACTGCTGCTGCTGGTGTATACATAGGTATTGATCAAATGGCTACTACATCTGTAACAGATGCGTTGATTTTAACCAACACTGTTGCGATGTACAACCGTTCTACTACCAGTAGAAACTTGTTCTTTCCTGGTGTGTTAATCAATGCTGCTGAAGTTTCTTTCCATTTAGCGGAAGCTTACTTAAAGGCTGGTGATTTAGCAAATGCTAAAGCTGCTTACAATAAAGGTATCGAGCAATCTACAGAGTACTATTATAACATTCGTAAGTTAACAACTAACACAACCAGCCCTGCTGTAGTTCCTTACACTGCTGCTCAAGTAACAGCGTATCAAACTGCTGCAGGTATCAACTGGGATCTTGCAACAACTGCTGCTGCAAGACAAGCACTTATTTCAAATCAACGTTGGTTACATTACAATGTAATTCAACCATTTGAAAACTGGGCTGAAGTTAGAAGAACAGATTTACCAGCTGTAAGATTCTGGAATGATGATGCAACTCCAACTAACGTAACTCCGCCTACAAGATGGATGTATCCTTCTTCTGAAAACGTATACAACAAAGCAAACTATGCTGCTGTTAGCGGAAACGATAAAGCAACTGCAAAAATTTTCTGGGATAAATAAGGTTCGAGAAAATTTTTAAAGATAAAAATAAAATAGCCGCTCGTAAGAGCGGCTATTTTTATGCATACCTGCGAAAAAAAAGAGAATTATTATTTATCAAATTGCACTCTAAATGCTTTAGGGCAGCAGTTTTTAGTTTCTTTAAATAATTTATTAAAATTAGAAACTGATTTATAGCCACATGCATAAGCAACTTCAGAAATACTCCAATCGGTTTCCATTAAATATTTGCAAGCCTGTGCAATGCGCATGTCATTTAAATACTCCACAAATTTTTTCTTGTTGCGCTTTTTAAACAACCTACAAAATGATTGTGGCGTAAGGTTGGCAAGATCTGCTACTTGATTTAAAGAGATGGGTTGTTTAAAATTTTCATGTACATATTTATATACACTTGCAAGCCTATCTGTTCCGTCTTTACTAATAGGTTTGGTGTAGCCTTCTGTAGTAATTAGCTCACTATCTTTTGCAGTAGAAATTAAATGTAGTACTTCAAAAAGGCCTATCACACGCTCAAAATCTTTTTGAGCTACCATTTTCTCTAATTTTTGTCCAATTTTTATTCTGGTCTCATCGCCAATTTTAATACCTCTTTTTGCTCTTTCAAATAAGGCCTTAATATTACTGGCCTCATCTAATTCATAAAACGTAGAACCAAAAAGGTCCCGGTTAAAATAAACGACAATGGCTTTTGCTTTATGATTTTGTTGGCCGTTATAATAGGTTTCGTCATTTAACCACACATGGGGTAGGTTTTCGCCAATAAAAACCATGTCATCTTCTTTAAATGGCTCTATTTTATCTCCAATAATGCGCTTTCCATGGCTCTCTTTTACCCATACCAACTCCAATTCTGGGTGGGCATGAAAGGGCGCCATAAAATGAGGCTCGTCTCTTTCAAGTACAGAGATATAGCTGTTGGAGCTCTGTGTTATTTGCGTTTGCAGCAGTTTCATATATAAAGGTTTTCAATGTCAAATAAAGAAAATTACCTTGGTAGACGAATCGTTCATTAAATCTACCTTTATTTTAACAAAAAAATCTACTTAAAATTTTATATAATCAACTCTATATTAACTTAAGATACTTTTAAATTTAACGAATTGTATCATTTATTTTTATGAATTTGTGTGGGGTTAGAAAGCACTTAGGTAGTATTTTGGCTCTAATTATCAAACTGTATCGAAATATGCTGCAAAGATTCTTGTTGATTGTTTTTTTTATTGCTGTTACCATCACTTCTTTTGGTCAAGTATTATTTGAAGCACCACGTTGCGGTGCTGATATGTTTTCTCAGATACTACGTAAAGATCCGATGTACGTTTCTCGCGAAAACGTAATGAACGAAAAAATTAGAGACTGGGTGCTTCAAGCTGCTGGACAACGCAGCATTCGAATTGCAGAAAATAATCAGGGCAATAATAATGTAGTGGTAGCACCTTTTTCTGTTCCGGTGGTTACCATTCCTGTGGTGTTTCATATTGTGAATCAAAGCCCGGCTGCTATCACCGATCAAATGATTATTGATGCGGTGGCAGAATTAAATAAAGCTTTTGCCCACTTGGGTATATATAGTACAGATGCAAAAGGAGTGGATACGCGGATTCAATTTTGCTTGGCTTCTAAAACACCGGATGGTGGGAAAACAAATGGCATTGACCGGATCAATAGTTATTATCAAAATATTGATGTAGACCTTGAAAGTGGAATGCTTGGTGCACTCTCTACCTGGGACGTTTCAAAGTATGCAAATATTTGGTTGGTGAATTCTATACAAGGAGAAATTCAACCAAGCATTTTTGAATGTGGTAAATGGGATAGAATGGGATATGGTGGTTATGCCAGTGCGGGTGGAGGACTTGTAGTTAGTAGTTTAAGTACGCCGCTTGTTGCACATGAAATGGGACATTATCTTTCTTTACTTCATACTTTTCAGGGCACCAATTGTTTGAATAACGATTGTACGAAAGAGGGTGATTTAGTTTGTGATACACCACCGGATAAAAGTATGAAAGGATCTTCATGTGCCTCACCAGAAAATTCATGTAACACAGATACGATTTCTGGTCCATTCACCACAGATGTTCCAGACAATATTTCAAACTTTATGGACTACGGAAGCCCTTGCCCGTCTGTGTTTACGCAGGGTCAGGCCGACCGTATGATGGCATTTTTAAATTTATTTAATGGTGGAAGTTTGTTAACCAGTGATGGTTGCGGAGCACCTTGTCCAGATAATGTTGTAGCGAGTTTTAATTATGATGCAAACCCACATCCAGTAGTTGGCAGCAACGTTAATTTTGTTAATACAAGTATTGGTGCACTCACCTACGAATGGTATTTAAATGGAACACTGGTAAGTACCACTGCTAATTATTCAAAAACGTTTACGGCAACAGGCACGTACAAAGTTGTTTTAAAAGCACTCACTGGGGCGGCAACTTGTTTTAGTAGTTACACTGCCAATGTTATCGTAAACTGCGGCGTAGACGCAAGATTTTCGCCAGATAAAAGAATTATTGCATCTGCTGCAGGCGTTTACAAAGAGCCTGTACTTTTTTCAAATAAATCTTATGGCGCCACTACGTATAACTGGTATGTAACAGATGAATTGGGTGCCAACGAACAAATGGTTTCAACCAGTACCAACTTATTGTATGATTTTTTAAAGCCTGGAAATTATAAGGTAAGACTTGTTGCAAGCGCAGGTGCATGTATTAGCAATTCTCCTACCTATACGATGCAAGTTTCTAATCCGGCAGCGGATGGTCAAATAAATATTTATAGTGTTAGTTGTTATAAAAAGGATAGTATACGTGTTGTATTTGGCGTACGTAACAATGGCTATGATACTATACCAGCAGGCATTTCCGTTAATTTTTATGACCGTTATCCGATTGTTCCGGGGCCTATAAAAATGCTGAATAGTTTTGCTACGGATCAAGCTATTTTAGGAAAGTGTGAAAAAGTATATACGCATATTGTAAAAGCTCCAAGACTAAATTTAGATTCTATTACGCTTGTATTTGATGAAGAAAATATAGTAGCAGAATTAAATGAAGCCAATAATAAATCGAGCCGAAAAGATTTTAAATTTAAATTGTTAGTAACACCAAAAGACACAACGGTATTTGTAAATACAACACTTATCATTAAAGACAGCACAGCGCCTGATAAGTCTGTGTCTGTTACATGGTCTACAAATAAAGGAACATTAAGCTGTACTACTTGTTCAAATCCTGTTTTATCAGTTATTGATACAGCCATTGTTAAAGCAAATGCGATCAGTGTTTTTGGATGTGAAGATTCTACGTTTGCAAACATCAAAGTATTTCCTGTAGATGTATCTATTAGTAATTTAATGGTACATTGTTATAAAAATGATAGTTTACAAATTACTAGTACGGTTTGTTTAGACAATCATTACACGAGTTTATACCAGCCTACGCAAATACGTTATTTTGATAGAGACAGTACACTTGTTAATAGTAAATTTTTAGGAACAGGATGGATTGCAACAAGCACTTCGTTTGCGGGCAACTGCGCTACTATTACACATGTAGTGCGCAATCAAAATGTTACGAATGTTGTTGCTTATATAAATAGCGGACTTGTACCTTTTGAAAACAATATTTCTAATAATAAATCGAGTGTTGGCTATATTCCATTTTCGATACGTTTTAATCCTACACAAATTGATGTTTATAGGGGCGAGCCTACTACTTTATTACCTATTAATAGTGGTGATAAAGCCACTACCATTGTATGGACACCACCAGCAGGGCTTAGTTGCAATAATTGTTTAACGCCGGCACTAACAACCAATACCAATACGCTATTAAAAATTGTAGGCACCACGGCGCTGTTTTGTAAAGACTCTGCCACATTGCAAGTAAATGCTTATTACAGGTCACATATTGCGCTACCCAATGCATTTACACCCAACGGTGATGGTTTAAATGATGTGTTTTATGTAATTGCTGGGAAAGACGTAAAAATGGTGAAGCAGTTTCAGGTGTTTAATAGATGGGGTCAAAAAATGTTTGAAAAAACAAATGGCAAAACCAACGATATTGGATTTGGTTGGAATGGCTATTACAATGGACAACTGGTTGCGCAAGGGACATATGTCTATCAAATCGTTATTGAATTACTCAGTGGTGAATTAGAAATTCATAAAGGAAATATTAGCGTTTTAAGATAGTAACATGAAAAAAATATTTTTAATCATCATCGTGTTACTTGTTAAGCTGCAATCTTATGCGCAGGATCCACACTTCTCGCAGTTTTTTGCTTCACCTTTAACCATTAATCCTGCCAATACTGGAAACTTTAGTGGCTCACTTCGTGCAGCATTAAATAGTAGAACACAATTACCTGATTTTAACAATGCATACGCTACAAAAACATTGTCGTTAGATGCGCCTATTTTGCAAAAGTATATTAGAGAAGACGATAAGCTTAGTGTGGGATTATTAATATTATCGGATCAGAGTGGCAATAAATTACTCAATGATAATAATATTGCTTTCTCTGTTAGTTATAGTAAATCATTAGACGAAAACGCCAATCATTCGATTGCTGCTGGGTTTCAAGTCAATTATAGCATGTACCGTTTTGATCCTGCAAAAGCAAATTTTGAAGATCAGTTAACCGCTGGTGGTTTTACGGGTAGTTCGGCAGAACTTATTTTGGGTAATAATTTTACAAAAAATACCACCGATATCAATGCAGGATTATTGTATACTGGTTCAACTTCCGATAATAATATTTTTTATGTTGGCGCCTCTTATTATCATTTTGCAAAACCTACGGTAGGATTTATTACACCTGCTTATTATACCAATAGCAGGGTTAATATTCATGGGGGCGCTTATTTTTCATTGTCTAATTCGGCGTCATTGCATACTAGTTTTCAATACCAGCAACAAGGCCTTACGAGTGAGTTGCTTGTTGGAGGCGCATTAAGTTATTATTTGGGAACGGATAGTGACTTAGAAATCTATGCAGGACTATGGAGCCGGGTTAAAGAAAGTATGATACCCTATGTAGGACTCGAATGGAACCATATAAGAGCTGGATTTACGTATGATATTGGATCAGCAAACCAACTGGCTTCTTCTAAATTTTATCAGTCTTCAGAGTTTTCGCTGATTTATATATTGGATAATAAAAGCAAAGCATTTAAGATTAAATGCCCCAAATTTTAATTTATCTTGCTTAGACTAATGATAAAGTCTATGCACAAGCTTATTAAAACTACATTGTTTGGCATGCTTTTTATAGCAGCCACTATTTCGGCTCAAGCGCAAATACCTGCTGGGATTCACCAATTTGCTTTTAACAAAGATCAATTTGTCTTAGACGGCAAACCCTTTCAAATGATTAGTGGTGAAATGCACCCTGCACGTATTCCAAAAATTTATTGGCGTCACCGCATACAAATGGCCAAAGCAATGGGATGTAATACCATCGCAGCATATATTTTTTGGAACTATCTCGAAACAAAACCAGGTGTGTTTGATTATCGTTCAGAAAGTAGAGACGTAGCAGCATTTATTAAATTATGCCAACAGGAAAATATGTGGGTGATACTAAGACCCGGCCCATACGTTTGTGGCGAATGGGACTTTGGTGGCATTCCTTCGTATCTATTAAAAATTCCGGACATTAAAGTAAGGTGTTCTGATCCCCGATATTTAACGGCAGTAGACCGTTACATCAAAAGTTTAGCAGCACAAGTAAAGCACTTGCAATGCAATACAGGTGGCCCTATGCTAATGGTTCAAATAGAAAATGAATACGGCAGTTATGGTAACGATAAAAATTATATTACTCATTTAGGAAAGCAGTGGCGTAATGCTGGTATTACCATTCCGTTTTATACTTCTGATGGACCAACGCCCTATATGTTGGATGCAGGTACCATTGATGGAGGAGCCATAGGGCTGGATAGTGGTGGTAATGAAGGTGATTTTACAACGGCACAAAAACACAACCCTAACGTGCCTTTATTTAGTGGAGAAACCTATCCTGGATGGCTAACACATTGGGGAGAAGGCTGGGCTAAACCAGATACGGCAGGGCTTAAAAAAGAAGTTGAATTTTTATTGTCTACCCATAAATCTTTTAATTTTTATGTGATACATGGCGGCACCAATTTTGGATACACGGCTGGTGCCAATGCATTTAATCCAACACAGTATCAACCCGATATTACCAGTTACGATTATGACGCACCCATCGATGAACAAGGCAAACCCAAGGCAAAATATTTTATGTTGCGCCGCTTAATTGAACAGTACACAAAGCGCACGCTTTCGCCTGTGCCGGCACCAATACCAACCATTGGATTAAACGGTATTACGCTTCAAAAACATAGTACGATTTGGCAGCATTTACCAGTACCTATTAAATCGGCGCAACCATTAAGTTTTGAAGCGCTCGATCAAAACCAAGGGCTGGTTGTTTATAAAACAAAACTGATTGGACATAAAAGTGGGAACCTTACCATTACAGAGCCGCACGATTTTGCACTTGTTTTTTTAAATGGCGTATACATAGATTCGGTATATAGAGATGGCGGCAAATGGACCGTAAAATTGCCAAAATCAACTGTTAAAGATCCAGTCCTCGAAATTGTAATGGAAGGTATGGGTCATATAAATTTTGCGCAATACATGATTGATAGAAAAGGTATTACAGACCGTGTTACGTTAAATGGCATGACGCTCATGAACTGGGAAATGTATCCGCTCCCTATGACCGGCACTTCGGTAGAAAAAATGAGCACCAAATATATAGATGGCAATGATACTCGGCCAGGTAGTTTGTTTGTGGGTGGCTTTACAGTAGATACTATTGGTGATACATTTATAGACATGCGTAACTACAGAAAAGGCATGGTGTATATCAATGGTCATTTATTAGGAAGATACTGGAATAAAGGCCCTCAAGAGCGCCTTTATTGTCCAGCATCTTATTTGCAAAAAGGAAATAATAAAATAATCGTGTTTGACTTTTTTGTTCAAACGCCATCAACCATTAGTACGAAGGCCACACTCGAATAATTTATTTGCCCGCTAATTCTTTTTGTGCCGCTAACACCGCTTGTATTACTTGTGTTGTTGGCGGCATTTCTGTTTGTTCTAGTATGTCAAATAATGCACTAAATTTTCTATTGAGCGCAGGATTTGTATTCATTGTTTTTTTACGGCCTTCGTAACAAATTACGGATAGGTCGTGTTGCTTTTGTAAATTTTGAATACTTGTTGTAACACGCGGATCCATTTTTATTTGAAGTGGTTGCGTAAAAGTTTTTCCATTTACGTCTAAACTAACCGTGTAAGAACCTGGCATAACCCATGGTGCTGTTGCATCTGGGGCGGTATTGTTTTTTACAGCAGTCATTGGATAATTGACAGGTAAATTTAAAGGTGCATATTTTAAGTCCCATAAAAAGCGGTGCACACCTGCACTACTTGATAAAATACTTTGTGGTCTTATCCAATACAAAGGAATATTAACTGGAGGAATCGTATATAAAGTATCGTTACTAGCATATGTTCTTACAACATTTCCTTTTGCGTCTTTAATGGTTAAAACAACTGGTCCAGACACATTAGCAGGTAAATGATAATCAATAATAGCGCCATCCGGAGGGTTTTCACCAGCTGGTTCTTCGGGCGGAAGTGGCGTATCGGTATTCATATTCCATCTAACACGAAGTGCCGTTTGTGGTTTAAATAAAACCGTTTCTTTTGTTGTATTATTATTGATTTGACGTAGCGGTGAAAAATTATCAAGGATCCAAAAACTTCTTCCGTGTGTTCCTACAACAATATCATCATCTTTAATCACTAAATCTCTAATAGATGTTGGTGGCATATTTAATTGTAAAGATTGCCAGTTGCTTCCACCATTTAACGATGTATAAATGGCATTTTCTGAACCTGCAAAAAGTAATCCTTTTTTTACAGCATCTTCTCTAACTGTATTGATAGGTTCATTTGGTAAACCCGTTGTAATGCGTGTCCATGAATTTCCGCCATCTGTTGTTTTATAGATATAGGCGTTCATGTCATCACATCTAATTTTATTGACTGCAACATAAGCAGTTTGCGCATCAAAGCGACTGGCTTCAATCATAGAAATTTTATTCCATGCAGTAATGTCAGGTGGCGTAATATTTTTCCATGTTTTTCCACCATCTTTTGTAATATGAATTAGGCCATCATCTGTACCGGCCCATATGACATTAATATCTTGGTACGATGGTGCAAGTGCATAAACAACACCTCTGCGCGGCATTGTTTTTAATTGCGCAGTTGTATACACACCAACACTGCTAGGGATATCCCACGATTCGCGCGATAAATCGGGACTGATGGTTTGCCAACTATCTCCACCATTTGTTGTTTTAAAAATTACGTTACCCGCAAAAAATAAAGTTTTATTATCTACTGGAGAAAACAAAACGGGTGCTGTTCTTAAAAAACGAACTTTACCCGATCTTACGGGTTCTGGTGCAATATTTTGAACCTGTCCGGTGCGCTTATTGTATTTTGTAATTTTTCCGCCATAAATAATATTTGGATCCATTGGATCCGCAGCAATATATCCGTATTCTTCTACGCCAACTGGATGCCATTCTCTAAAAGTGATATTACCATCATTACTCCTAGACGCAATACCCACCGATCCACTTTCTTGTTGACCACCATATACATTGTAAGGGAAAGCATTGTCTGTGCTAACATGATAAAATTGCGCAGTAGCTTGGTTATACCAACTAGAATAAGTTTCACCACCATTAACAGTAACAATACCACCTTGGTCTAAACCAATTGCCATAATATTGGTATTGGTAGGATTGATCCAAATGCGGTGATAATCATCACCTCCTGGTGCTCCTTTAATACCTGTCCAATTTTTTCCGCCATTGATAGACTTCCACATTACAACGTTTGCAGAATAAACAATGTCTTCATTTTTTGGATCACATTTTACTTCTGCAAAATCTGAACCTCTTCCCCAAAATCTTGCATCGGTAGTAAGTAAGTACCAATTTTCTCCGCCGTCATCACTTCTATAAATGCCACCTTTTTTTTCTGAGTCAACAGTAGCATACATTCTTTTTGAATTGCTTGGAGCGATTGTAAAACCAATACGGCCCAAACCATCTTCGGATGTTGTAGGAAAACCACTCGTAATTTTTCTCCAATTTTTCCCACCATCCACAGATTTATACAAGCCACTTGCGGGACCATTAAATGTTCCATTTTCCCAAGGGCCTTGTCTTGCTGCCCACAGTGTTGCAAAAATAATTTGCGTATTGTTAGGATCTATGGTAACCTGCACGGCGCCTGTGTTTTCATCGATGTATAAAACTTGCTCGAGTGTTTTTCCGCCGTCGATACTTTTGTAAACGCCTCTTTCTTTATTGGGTCCGTAAGGATGACCAAGCGCTGCAACAAAAATTCTATTTTCATTGGTTGGATCTACACTGATACCGCCTATTTGTAGCGCATCATGTAATCCCATATTTGTCCAGGTTTTTCCAGCATCCACTGATTTATACAAACCATTGCCTATAGATAAGTCGGGCCTTTGAATACCTTCGCCACTTCCTACATAAACAACGTTTGGATTGGATACTGCCACTGCAACATCACCTACCGATCCTGTATTTTCTGCATCAAATATTGGATTCCATGTGTGTCCAAAATCGGTTGTCTTCCAAACACCGCCGTTATTAACGCCCATATAAAATACACTCGGTTGAGATGGAACACCACAAATACCAACGGTTCTACCACCACGGTGTGGACCAATCATGCGGTATTGTAAGCCTTTTAATACGGCAGGGTCTATTTGTTGCGCTACAATAATGGAGCTCATTACCGTAAACAAGAAGGAAATGACGATGTGTTTTTTCATATGGGTATTTTTGATCCTTAAATGTAATAAAAAAACCCAGCTACACGTGGTAACTGGGTTTTAAAAAATGGATTGTATTCTTTCTATTTTACAAAAAAGGTGACAATAAAGTAAGTGATGGCAGCAAGTGTAGCACTAACCGGAATGGTTAACACCCATGCCCATAATAAATTAGTGGTTACGCCCCATCTAACAGCACTTAAACGTTTTGTAGCACCAACTCCTATAATAGATCCTGTAATGGTATGTGTGGTAGAAACGGGTATTCCCATTTGGCCCGTAAAAAACAAGGTAAAGGCGCCTGCAGTTTCGGCTGCAACCCCTTCTAGTGGTGTTACTTTTGTAATTTTAGAGCCCATTGTTTTTACAATTTTCCAGCCACCACTCATGGTACCAAGGCCAATAGATAAGTAACAAGCAACAGGTACCCAACTTGGTAGTTGTCCAAAATCTTGGATGCTACCACTTGCAATTAATGCGGCTCCAATAATACCCATTACTTTTTGTGCATCGTTACCGCCATGTCCAATACTAAACGCTGCAGAACTAAATAGCTGCAACTTTTTAAACATATTGCCTACTGTATAAGCAGTAGGTGTTTTAATTTTTTCTACGTATAAATAAATTAAAATGAATATAAGAGAAGAAATTAAAATGCCATACACGATCATGGAGTTGTCTGCTTTATCAATCTCACCAGCAAAAGATTTCTGAATATTAAACTTTTCAATTTTACCTTTTACTTTTTCTATGTTTTGCGGTTTGATTGGATAAATAGCATCTGCTGCTTTAATGGCAGAATCTATAGAAATTTCTCCGGCTAAATAAAGTTTTAAAGGCTCTTTATAGCCCTCTGTTTTGTCTTTTGCTATAGTATATTCTGCTTTAGCTCCTTTATCTTCAGTTGCTTTAGACTCCAAAACCAAGTAGTCATTAGCATTTCTTACTTCATCTTTAATTTTGCTCGCAGCAGCACCCTTTAACCAACCACTATCGTTTGCAATTTTAGCAATTGCTGGCGCACTGCTATTATCATAATTGTCTACAAGTGGTTTGATATGGTTATAGTTAACAGTTGCCTTGTCTAGTTTTTCTTGGTTAACTGCAAGTTTTGCTAAAATCGAACTGTCTCCTTTTTTTGTTGCTAAATCTTCATTAAGCAAACTAATTTCTTTTTTGTATTTATCAATTCCGTAAAACTTCTGAACGTTTTCGTTCATTTTATTGTTTTCGAAATTGTCAAATAATAAGGCCGTACCAACCGTTACCACTATAATAATAGCTATCCGGATCCATATATTTCGCATAATGGTGACCAGTGTTATAAACACCGATATGACAATACCAATAATGGGCGCTAAAAAGATAAACAATACGGTCATTAAGATAGTGTGGCTATCAACGATTCTGGACCAAGGAAATGCAATCCCTTTTTCTAGTAATGCATGCGCAATCGCTGCTCCTGCAAATCCACCAATAAGCGTATGGGAAGACGAGGAAGGAATACCATACCACCAGGTAAGTAGGTTCCAAAATATAGCTGCCAGTAGTCCAGAAAAAATAACCGGCAGTGTAATGAATTCTTTATACACTGTTTTGCTAATGGAGTTGGCAACAGCGTGGTCTTTAAAAATAAAGTAAGCTACCGTGTTAAATAATGCCGCCCATAATACTGCTTGAAACGGCGTTAAAACTTTTGTAGAAACAACGGTTGCAATTGAATTTGCCGCATCGTGAAAACCATTGATATAGTCAAATATTAGCGCTAGCGCTATAATGATAATTAATAAACTCATTATAAATAGATATTAGGCGTACTTGATAATAATTGATTCAATAACGTTGGAAACGTCTTCAATTTTATCAGTAGCAATTTCTAGAACTTGATAAATCTCTCTCTTTTTAATAATGATTTTAAAATCATTTTCTTGCTCAAATAGTTTTTCGATACTCATATCAAAAACATCATCTGCTTGATTTTCGATGCTATTAACTTTAATCATAGCGTCTGTCATTTCTTTGATATTTTTCATATCACGAAGTCCCATCACCGCTTTTTTGGTTTCAATGGTACCTTGTAAAACAAGCTCCGTTAATTTATGAATGCCTAAATCGTTTGGATTGATTTTGTAGAAATTAATCTTTTTGGCAGAAGCATAAATATAATCGGCGATATCGTCTAGAGAGGTAGCTAGGTAGTGAATGTCTTCTCTATCAAAAGGAGTGATAAAATTTCTGCCCAGTTCCGTAAAAATATTATGGGTTAAATCGTCGTTGGTATGTTCTAGATTTTCTATTTGGGCTAAAATGCTCGCTCTTTTGTCTGGATCTGATTCATTTACCATTTCTTTCAGCATGATACCCATCTCGTGCACATGTTCTGCAACTTCTTCAAATAATTGATAAAAAACACGGTCTTTTGGTAAGAATACCTTGAAAATTGAGTTAAAGTCCATAACAATCTTTTTTGTTTAATTTATTGATTGTAAAGGTCTTGAAAAGCCGAACCAACTAGCGCTTGCCAATATTATCAAATTGTTAAGTCCACGATGTTTTATTATATAAATCGTTGATTATCAATGTATTAATTTCTGTATTTCCGAAGGACTATTCTTGTTCAAGTTGTAACTCATGTAAAAGTGCTTTGTTCACCTGTAAAAACCGGTTCATGAGGTAAAGGTAATAGTCGCACCTCATTTCAAATTTATTGGTATGAATACTAAATGTAGGACTAAGAATGGCAGCCTTAAATGTTGGATTTTTTTTATGATCTTCTAGTACTTGTTGATGCGATAATTTCGCAAGACTTTTACTCACATCTGAATTGATTGAATTCCCAATTTGCATATCGGTACGAATATATTCATTGAGTTCATCATCTAAATTTCTATTATTATCTGAGAGTTTAACACTGAGTTCTTCGTAATATTTGGCAATCAATTGTTTAATAGGTAATGATTCGATTACGCTTAAACTACCAGTAGCAATGGTATTTTTATAAGCCGAATTGTTTGAAAAAAAGCTATCTCCAATATTTGATGAATCGTATTGGCTGGTCACATAATTAATAAAATCAGGTTCACTCATTTGATGGTTGTGGTACTGATAAGAAGCGTACTTTAAATTTTCAAATGTTTTAATAGCTTTGGTGTACTCTACAATTCTAAGTTCTAATTGGGCCGAATCTCTTTTTAAATCCTGCACCATTGCTAACAAATTCTGATTTTTTCTTTCTATTACTACCTGGTGCTCTCTTACATTTTCAGCAAAAAAACCTAAGGTCACTGCAAAAAACAACATAAAAAATTCTAGTAAATATTCTGACCACTTTTTCTTATGTGCGGGGTGGTGCGCGTGATGTACTTCCATTATTAATGATTGTTATTTTCTAAAGCGTCGTGCTTTATAAGGTAGTTTCTGAGTAAAGATAAAAGTTTGTGGCACTGTTTTTGTGTTGGCTCTATATAGTCTTTATCGGTTGACTGTCTAATTGTTTGAAGCATCCCTAGTATTGCAATATAATTATCCCAATCTAGCTGATCTTTTTTCATGATTTTTAGGTTGGCAGGAATTGGTACTGTAACAACTATATTAATCCCCTCTATTTTAAAGTTGTCTCCTGCAGCTCTATTAAAATTAAATTCAAAATTTTTAGTTGAAATTGGGTCTAACATTCTATCTATATAACTAAATTCTCGCTGTTCTCTTAATTTTAGACCACTACCAAAGCTTGCATACCGCTGAATGCCAGCTTTTAATTCGTCTGATTCTAAAAATTTTAAAGTCCCAGAACTTTTAACTTCATCTAATGCAAGGCTATTCATTTGGTATAACATTCTTCGAGTTATGTGTGCATGAGCAGCATAAATAGCTGGTATTTCTTTGTCAAGATTATTGTTGTTATAATAGGCATTGATAATTTCAAAACAACTGTCTTGCTTGTTTCTATTTCTTTTTGTATTTGCATAACCGATAGAGTCGTTGATTACATCCACGTATAAGTTTTTTGCACTAATAAGTGCTTTTTTGGTTTCTACATAATGCTCTCTAATGTTTTCGGCACCGTAACCAAGCGTTACAGCAACAAAAATCATTAAGCCTTCAAGTAAATATTCTTTCCAAGGTTTTGCATGGGTTGGAATATGCGGGTGGTGATGTACTTCCATTATTTTAGTGTTCTATTTGATCTTGTAATAGCGCAATTAATTTTTTGTTGTTTGCTTTAACCATAGAAAGTATGCGTTGATAACCAAAGTATCTTGAAATGTATACATTGGTTTCATATACAAAATTGTCTGATGTTAGTATGGCTTTTGTAGATTTGAGACCCATTAAAAATTTTTGATATTCTTTAGAGTCTGCAAACTTATTTTCAAAACCTGGCTGTTTAAAGCTATCTGGCATTAATCTTCTTGGAGCAAAGCCCTGGGCAAATGTCAGGTTCTTATCAAAGTAATTGATACCTACGTCATCAAAAAGTTTATTGTTATCATTTATTTTTTTAAATATAACCTCGTAATAATAAGATAATCCAGTTTTTAATTCTTTATTAGTAACGTAGCTTAAAAGCCCACTAGACTGCATGTTTTTAAAAGTGGTATTATTGACAAAAAGCGTGGTATACCTGGGTATATATTTAACATTGTTGATGCTGTCCATGAGCTCTTTTTCACTAAAAGCACCAGTTTTGTATTTGTATAACACATGTGACAGTGTAATTAAATTGGCTCCATTTTTTGCTTCTGTAAAAATGCTATCAATTTTAAGGTTGTCTTGTTCTAAATCAACAATAATAGCTGCATAATTTTCTTGCATTCTGTGCTCTATAATACTATGCTCTCTAAAGTTTTCGGCAAAGAAACCAAGTGTTACTGCAAAAAAAAGCATGAAAAATTCTAAAAAATATTCCGACATTTTTTTCTTATGTGCCGGGTGATGCGCGTGATGTACTTCCATCTCAGTTTTTTATTTATGTTCTGATTTTAATAATTTACCATTTTCTTCTTTAGCCATTTTGAGGGCCATTTGGTAAACAAAAATTTGATTATAATATTTTTGTATGTCGTAAATGAATTTTTCTGATTGTAAAAGATTTTTTGTTTCGTTTAGGCTTAGCATAAAATTTACATATTTGCTTGGATTATTTAAGGCATAGCTTGTTGAATCGGTTCTTATGTTTCTTAAGTATGATCCAACGCCCAAGGGCAATGTAGTGCCAAACTCTTTACCGGCTTGATCAAAAAAAAGATTGTTGCTTTCTATTCTTTTAAAAACAACTTCATAATAATAGGATAAGCTATTTTTTAATTCCTCTTCTTCTACATAACTTAGTAAGCCACTAGATTGCATGTTTTTAAATGAACTATTATTTACATAAAGTGTAAATGTTGCAGCAATGATTTGCGGAAATGCTTTAATGGAATCAATCAATTGAGATTGATTAATATCTTTATTTTTTTGTAAGTATAAAAGATTGATTACCCTATCAAAACTATTGATGATAAGTTGTTCATTTACTAAAAGGCTATCAATTGTTACTGCGTCTGCTTCTAAATCTTTTAAAACGGCAATCTTATTTTGCTCAATACGGTGCGTAATAATGCTATGCTCTCTAATGTTTTCTGCAAAAAAACCTAGGGTCACAGCAGCAAAAAGCATAATAAATTCTGTGATATATTCCTTCCAGTTTTTAGGCTTGTGTGAGTGATGATGTACTTCCATGTTATTAAATTGGAAATAAATATAAGATATTGCGCTACAATTAAACTATTTGAGGATTCAATTGTCTTAGTATGAACTTCTATTCACACCCTAAATTATAAAAATATGAAATTAATTAGTTATATATTAACAGCGTCCATCTTTTTTACTTCCTGCTCCAAGAATAGTTCTACAAATAGTACAACAACCCCTACTGTTAGTGCTACTGTTCCCGAAGTGTATAAAAAAATATATGGAGCAAGCAGCATTACTTCAGATGGGACGTATATTACCATCAAGTCTAATGGGCTGCCTGATCATAAAAGCCCTTATTATGCTACAACGCATGCTTTATATGAAACCTTTTCAGGAACTACATTTGGCGGTAGTACCTTTTCAAAAAACCCAAATACAATTGCCGAAAAGGCCTATACTTTTAAAATTCCAGCAGATCCAAAAGTAGCTTCTTCACATGCTGCTACACCATTAGGTCCTATAGGCGTTTCTTTAAACGGTATACCTTTTTTTAACCAATATGCCGGGCCCAATCAACCGCTTACTGGTGAGATTGTTTCTTTTGATCGCTATTGGGGACATCCAGCTCCTACAGGTATGTATCACTATCACGTAGAACCGCTTTATTTGACAACAGTAAAAGCAACAAAATCTTCATTATTAGGATTTTTATTAGATGGATTTCCGGTATATGGTCCTGAAGAAAATGGAGCTACCGTAGACAATACAAAATTAGATGCCTATCATGGTCACACACATGCAACTGCTGACTATCCAAACGGAATGTATCATTATCATATCACGAGTACAGACCCTTATATAAATGGTTCTGGCTATTACGGTACACCAGGTACAATTTCTCAATAGTGTATAAAACTATAACTATCATTCTTTTCTCCATTTTATTAATAGCGCAAGCTTGTAATAGGGAGCATAAAATTGAAACCAAAGAAGTGTATTCTGTAACTACTGACACAATTTTAAATGTTACAGATACAGCATTGGTTTTTCATGTAGACACTTTGTATGTTGGTTCCAAAAAACTGTGCGGTGCGGTTTATAGATTATATCCAAATAGGGATACTGCATTTATAGGAAAATATTTAAACGGACTTGAGCATGGATTTCACAAAAAATGGTATCCGAATAAACAGCTTTTAGAATCTAGACTGTATAGTCAAGGGAATAAAATAGGAAAGCATATTGGTTATTGGGAAAGTGGTAATATAAAGTTTGAATATAATTTTAAAAACGGCGAACATGACGGCATTCTAAATGAGTGGTATCAAGGGGGACAGCCTTATAAAGTATTTCATTACAAAAATGGTTATGAAGAGGGAAGTGAAAAAATGTGGTGGGAAAATGGTACCATTAGAGCCAATTATGTTGTTAAAAATGGAAGGCGTTATGGCTTAATTGGATTAAAGTTGTGCATGAATCCAATGGATTCTATAAACTAAATTGAATAATAAGTGATGTTTAAAATAAAAAGTGGTTTTATACTATTCGTTTTTGCAGCCTTGTCTTGTAATACAATAACAAAGAAAGAGCATGAGCAATCTGTATCAACAACGCTTCCTTTTTTTAATAAGCCAGATTGGACACCCGAGTGGATTGCTGTTTCAGATTCAAACTATTCTAATATACATACCATACCTGTATTTTCTTTTACAGATCAAAAAGGCAATACCGTCAATGAAAAAAATGTTGAAGGCAAAATTTATGTTTCTAATTTCTTTTTTACAAAATGTAGAAGTATTTGTCCTAAAATGACAAGTAATATGTTTTTATTACAGCAATATTTTAAAAATGATAGCTTAGTTTTTCTGATATCACATAGCGTAACACCAGAGTCTGATTCTGTTCCTATATTAAAAGCTTATAGTGATTTACATAAAGTCGATTATAATAAGTGGCGGTTGCTTACTGGTTCCAAAAAAGAAATATATACTTTAGCGCGCCAACAATATTTTGCAGGAGATTCAATTGGTTTATATCAATCTGATAAAGACTTTTTACATACAGAAAATTTTATACTTGTAGACAAGCATAGACGCATTAGGGGCGTTTATAACGGCACATTGTTAGTAGAAATAGACCGAATCAAAGAAGATATTGAAATATTGAAAAATGAAAAGTAGTGTATTTATTTACTACTTTTTTCAATACTAATATGATACTTGCTAGCAATTGCATTTTGCAATTCGTCAATTTTGTCGTCTAATTTTTTATAAAAGTATTGAATTACATACGCCTTTAAATCATAATTCAGATTTAACAATCGATTATTGTACTCTTTTAAAACGTTTTTATCATAAGTCATTAACTCGGCATCCTCTTTTATAATTTTATTTTTAGCATCCAAGTAATTGGTGCCATCAAAAATTTTGTAAGTCATGTTTTTTACATTCAGTTTATATTCATGAATGGTAACATTTTCGAATTCATTTAATTGAGCAATCAACTGCCAATATTCTGTAATAAGAGTTGCTACTTTTTTATCTTCTATTAACCTCATGCCTCCAGACCTTAATTGAGCCGATGTTCTGTCTATAAAAGTAGAGGGCTTATTGCCACTCAGTTTTAAACTAGCACGATATATTGTTTTAATATTTTTTGGAGTCCAATTGCCCTCTGATAATAAGGTAATCGCCGTATCTATAAATTTTGTTTGAGTAATTGAAAATTTCTTACACTCATTTATGTCATATTTGTCTTTAGACAAGTCTTCCATCAAGCTTTCCATGTACTGAACTTCTCTATGTCTTTCTACATAATGCTCCCTTTGATTTTCTGCAAAAAAACCAAGGGTTACCGCAGCAAAAAGCATAATAAATTCGGTGACGTATTCTTTCCAATCCTTTGGTTTGTGCCCGTGGTGATGTACTTCCATATTATTTGTTTGTAGCGTCGTGTAATTTATGAAAACTAATGTAGGAAGTCAAGAGTAATCCAAAAAACACAACTGCCATGAGTCCAAATGGAATAAACGGGTCACCTACAGCAATATGTGCAATGAGGGCTGATATATACATAATGCCAAATCCTACATACGCCCACTCTTTAAAGCGTTTAGGAACCGCAGGTACAATTAATAAAACAAGTCCTAATAACTGACCTATACTTACTTCTAGGCCCAAATAACGTGGAATAAGCAAATGGTTTGCGCCGTCAATGGCCATTTGTGAATTCATTTGAACAGCGCCTAATGCAAACAGGCAAATGATGGATGTAGTAACCCAGTACATGATTTTTGTTGTTTTCATATATTGAATTTAAGGGTACAAATGTACTCAAATTATGAGTTGTATTTTCTAATTCAACAAAAATCTAGAGCATTACAACCCTAGATCTTTGAATGATGGTGGCGTTTTCAAATAATTCTTACATTGTGGTATAATACTACAATATGGAATTAATTGGACCCATTAGTCAATTAGTCACTTTACAGGATTTAGTCCTTAAAGGCCCCATCATCGATAGTGCCCTACATACAATTTTAAATGCTGGCATTGCTATCGAAAATGACACCATTGAGGCGGTTGATAATTGGGAAGCATTAATAGCAGCATATCCAAATGCAAGTATAACTGAACTTAACGGGGCTTATGTTGCGGTTCCTGGTTTTATCGATTGTCATACGCATCTCTGTTTTGGTGGTAATAGAGCACGTGATTTTGCGCTTCGTAATGCCGGTGTTTCTTATTTAGAAATTGCACAATCGGGCGGTGGTATTTGGGATACCGTAACCCAAACAAGAAAATACACAGAACAGGAGTTAATGCAAATTGTAATTAAAAACGCAAACAAGCATTTACAATCGGGGGCAACAACTATCGAGGTTAAAAGTGGATATGGACTTTCGGTAGAAGAAGAATTAAAAATGCTACGCGCTATACGAAACGCTAACAAGGAAACTGCTGCAGACCTTGTGGCTACTTGTTTAGCTGCACATCTTAAACCCAAAGATTTTAGTGGTACAAACGAGGCCTATCTAAATTATTTGGTTACAAATTTATTTCCTGTTTTATTATCTGAGAATCTAACAAACCGTATTGATGCATTTATAGAAACTTCTGCTTTTTCTACATCAGAGATAGCATCTTATCTACATGCCGCAAAGGCACTTGGTTTTGATATCACCATTCACGCCGATCAATTTACTACAGGTGGTTCTAAAGTTGCTGTACAATTTGGAGCCGTTTCTGCAGATCATTTAGAAGCATCAGGTGATAAAGAAATTGAATTAGTTGCACAATCAAATACCATAGCAGTTGCACTACCGGGTGCCAGTGTTGGACTTGGTTGTGCTTTTGCGCCAGCAAGAAAAATATTAGATAAAGGAGGCGCACTGGCTATTGCATCTGATTGGAATCCAGGATCGGCACCAATGGGAGATTTGGTTTGTCAGGCTTCTATACTTGCTACTTTTGAAAAACTTTCAACCGCCGAAGTCTTTGCTGGTATTACGTTTAGAGCGGCTGCTGCACTTAATCTATTTGATCGAGGAAGAATTATTGCAGGTAATAAAGCAGATTTTATTTTATATCCAACCACAGATTATAGAGATATATTATATTATCAAGGTTCATTGCGTCCATCTCAAGTTTGGAAATCAGGAAAATTAATTGACGCATAATTTATTTCATTGTTTAAATGATACAACCCATGATTTTTAAGGAAATGATTTTACAAGGCATACCCCATCAACTGCCAAATAAAAAAATCAGAAATTCAAAATATTCTCATGCACCCAAGCGTAAAGATATACTTACGCCCACCGAAAAAAAACTAGCAATCGCTAATGCGCTGCGATATTTTCCTGCTTCTTGGCATGCTGAATTGATACATGAATTTGTAGAAGAATTAAAATTATATGGTAGAATTTACATGTACCGTTTTATGCCAGATTACGCAATGTATGCAAGGCCTATTCATGAATATCCTGTAAAGTCTAAGCAGGCAGGAGCTATCATGCTAATGATCCAAAATAATTTGGATCCTGCTGTTGCTCAACATCCCGAGGAATTAATTACCTATGGTGGTAACGGTGCGGTCTTTCAAAACTGGGCTCAATATCTCATCACCATGAAATACCTATCCCAAATAACAGACAGGCAAACCTTACACATGTACTCTGGGCATCCTATGGGAATTTTCCCTTCCTCTATTGATGCCCCACGTGTAGTTGTTACCAATGGAATGATGATTCCTAATTATTCTAAACCGGAAGATTGGGAACGATACAATGCAATTGGCGTTACACAGTATGGCCAAATGACTGCTGGTTCTTATATGTATATTGGCCCGCAAGGAATTGTGCATGGTACTACTATTACAGTAATGAATGCTTTTAGAAAAAAATTGGGTGCTGGCGTAAGTCCCAACGGAAAAATATTTTTAACGGCTGGTTTAGGAGGCATGAGTGGTGCACAACCCAAGGCTGGCAATATAGCTGGGTGTATTACAGTTTGTGCCGAAGTAAATGCCACAGCCGCTAAAAAACGCTTTGAACAAGGTTGGGTTGATGTTTTAACCGAGCACTTGGATCAATTGGTTGATATTGTAAAACAAGCCGTTATTAATAAAGAGGTTGTTTCTATTGCATACATTGGGAATGTGATTGATGTTTGGGAACGTTTTGATAGTGATAATATTTATATTGATTTAGGTTCTGATCAAACATCACTTCATAATCCATGGGCTGGTGGTTATTATCCTGTTGGACTTTCTTTTGAAGATGCCAATGATATGATGGCCAATCATCCAGAGCAATTTAAAACAGCTGTTCAAGCGTCACTGCGCCGTCATGCAAATGCCATTAATAAGCATACTGCAAAAGGAACTTATTTTTTTGATTATGGTAATGCATTTTTATTAGAAGCCTCTAGAGCAAATGCAGATGTAATGCTAGACAATAACATTGATTTTAAATATCCAAGTTATGTGCAAGATATTTTAGGCCCTATGTGTTTTGATTATGGCTTTGGTCCATTTAGATGGGTTTGTACTTCTGGTTCCAACGACGATTTAAAACGCACCGATCAAATAGCCTCTACCGTGTTAGAATCAATGCTAGCAGATGCTCCAGCTTCAATTGCACAGCAGTTACAAGACAATATTACATGGATTAAAGAAGCTGAAAAAAACAAATTGGTTGTAGGTTCTAAAGCCAGAATTTTATATGCCGATGCAGAAGGCAGAGCAAAAATTGCTGCAGCATTTAATGACGCGATTGGTAATGGAACTATTTCGGCCCCTATTGTTATTGGCAGAGACCATCACGATGTAAGTGGAACTGATTCACCGTACCGAGAAACAAGTAATATTTATGATGGAAGTAAGTTTACCGCAGACATGTCTATTCATAATGTAATAGGAGATAGTTTTAGAGGCGCCACTTGGGTGTCTATTCATAATGGTGGTGGTGTAGGTTGGGGAGAAGTAAGCAATGGTGGATTTGGACTTGTACTTGATGGATCGGCTGCATCAAAAACAAAACTTGAAAGCATGTTGTTTTATGATGTAAACAATGGTATAGCACGCAGGGCTTGGGCTAGAAATAGCGGTTCTTTGGAAGCTATTGAACGTGAGATGAAAAGAAGTCCTAACTTAACAGTGACCATGCCTAATCTAGTAGATGAAAAATTGTTACAGCAAATCCAATAATTTTTATGAAGCATCATGTTAATCCGTCTTCTACTAATTGGGTGGGCCGAATTTCAGATAGTCAATTGTATTGGCATGAACTCGTACAATTAGTTACTGACCTACAAATTAAAGAAGGGCAGGAACCTAAAATTGCATTGTTAGGATACGCTGTTGAAGCGGGCGTAATACTTAATGGCGGCAGAAGTGGTGCTAAAGACGGACCTGATAGCATTCGTAAAATGTTAGGACCGCTCGCTAATCATTTAATTGAAACAACATTAGTTTATGATTATGGAAATATAGTTGCAGAAGATGACAATATTGATGCTGCTCAATCATTGATGCGCGATACCATTTATACTTGTTTGCAAGAGCATCATTTGCCCGTTATTTTAGGCGGTGGACATGATGCGGCATTTCCTCATTTTTTAGGTGTTCAAAAATATATAGGAACTACGGGCCAAACAGTTGGTATTATTAATTTTGATGCACATTTTGACCTTCGCCCTGTAATAGACGGGAAAGGTCATTCAGGATCACCATTTTTGCAAATAGCAAATCAATTTTCCGACTCATTTAATTATCTGGTACTAGGCATTCAAAAAGCATCTAATCCTAAAACTTTATTTCAAACCGCCTCTTCTTTTAACTGTAATTTTTTAGAAATAGAGCAGTTTAATTTAGCACACTGGGATTTAGTAAAAAATAGCATTACTAATTTTATAGAATCCGTTGATAAAGTATATGTAAGTATTGATTTAGATGGATTTTCTTCGGCGTATGCGCCTGGGGTTTCTGCTCCTTCTCCTATAGGGTTTAGCCCTGAAATCGTATTCAAGTCACTAGATCTTATTGTACAATCTAACAAATTATTGAGTTTCGATATTGTAGAATTGAATCCTAGATATGATCAAGACAATAACACAGCTAGACTTGCAGCAAGATGTTTAGAATATATCGTTCGTAGCTTTAATTCTTAATATTTTTTATTAAATGTCTTTGATAATCTTTAAGTGATGATTTGTATGCACTGCTAAAAATTTAAGGGTTTTAGCTACTGTTAAGTCACCAAAGATTGGGTGCGTAAAATATTTATCTTTCTCAGTTTTTAAAAGTGTTTGTATGGATTGTTTTGAGGCTTCTACATCTGCCAAGATCTCCTCTTTAGATATGGTTTTAGCCGGTATAACAAAGGAAGGCGCCTTGGCTTTTCCTCTAGGAATGTTATTGGTAAATAAGACAAAGTAAAATTTGAAACTAAATTTTGGCTGGGCTTTTGAAGGGTCTGATTGAACAATTGCTTGTGTAATGGTATTGATAACCTTACAGCTATGGGCAATATGCCAGCTAATATTTTCTTGAGAAACCTGGGTATTTACTTTTTGATAGCTATCTATATAGCTTTCAAGCTTATTTATAAGCCTCAAATTTTTATTCATTTGTTTACTTTACAACCTTGTAAATATAATTAACTATTGGCGTTTTCATTATTTTTTATCAATAAAAGCTATATTGTGATAATAAATAATGCATAATAATAGCAAATGAAAAAGTTAATTACATCCATCTTGTTTATATTAACTACCGTCCTTTTTCCTATGCCACAAAGTGCTCAAGTAGATTTTTCGCAAAAGCCCCCAAATATCGATTCGCTTTTACCAAAAATAACTGCAGAAAAAAATGATAGTGCTAGATATTATTTAGCAATGAGTGCTTTAACAATTTCGGAAACAAATCCTGTGGAGGATATGCATAATTCTGAAATTATTTTGTTGCATGGACAAAAAAATAACGACTTGGTGTGTCAGGTACTTGGTTATTGTTGTTTGTGTTACGATTATATTGCTTTTGGTAATAAAGTTAAAAGTCTTGAGTTTGGTATTAAGGCAAATCAAGCCGCAGAAAAATCCAATAATGACCGCTTAAAAACATTTGCTAAAGCTATGTTGGCCTTAACCTATTTAACCATGGGCGATTTTGAAAAGGCAGTTTCTTATAACAAAGCAGCTATGGACGCCGGTTCTAAGTATGAGGCAGATATTATTTCCGTATGTGCTGTAAATGATATGGGAACCATTTATTTAGCGATGGGTAAAATAGATTCGGCACTTATATACACACAAAAAGTTTATGAAATAGCAATAAAATCGGGCATTAATTACTGGCTTACTTCTACTTATTTGCAATTTGGCAGCATTCATGCAGCCATGAAAAATTCTGCGCTAGCACTTAATTATTGGAATTTAGCTGTAAACGAAGCCAATAGAATTGGTTCTCCAAAATTTGTAAGTACCGCTTATAATGCAATCGCTCAATTTTATTATGCTTCCAATCAAATTGACTCTGCTAAACTGTATGCTACTAAAGCAATTTCTAGTGTAAACAACACCGCTTTTTATACATTAAATGTAGACCCAGCTAAACTACTTTTAAATATTTATAGAAATTCAAATGTAGATAGTGCCTTTAAATATTCTGAAATTTATAGGACGGCAAATGATAGTTTATTTAATATTAGAGCCTTACAACAGGCACAGTTAATGGGTGTAGAGGAAGAAGCTAGGTTGGCGCAATTAAAATTAGAAAATGAAAAATCTGAAGAAGCACATAAAACAAATTTAGAATATACTTTTATAGCAATTGGCATTGTTAGCTTTTTTATGATCTTTTTAATTTTTAGTAGAAGCTATATTACCAATCCAAAAATCATTGAATTTTTAAGTGTTATTGCGCTCTTGATTGTTTTTGAATTCTTTAATTTATTAATCCACCCGCTTTTAGAAAAAGTGACCCATCATTCACCTGTTTTAATGCTACTAGGATTAGTTGGACTTGCTGCATTGCTTATACCGCTGCACCATAAACTAGAGCATTGGGCGGTACATAAATTAGTTGAAAAAAATAAACAATCTAGATTGGAGGCTGCTAAAAAAACGATTGAGCAGTTAGAAAAAACAGTTTAATGGTGTTTCGGTTAATTTTATGACTATGAATAACTTATACAAATACCTAATAATTATTTTATTTGTTGCGTGTTCTCCGTATAAAAAAGTGATTCTTTCAATGAGTGATATCCAAACTAGTCATTGGATTAATAAATCTGAGCAAGAAGTTACTTCAAACCTTGGTTCTTTTAAAAAAAAGGAAAAAATTGATACGGGGTATAGACTTTCATTTGATATTTGAGTAATTAATACTATTGTAATTAATAGAAATAATGACTTCATAAATTTTTTAAGTTTTTATACTCTTTTTCAATTAGGCGCTCATCATCTCTATAGTATGAATCAATTTATTAAACATAAAAAGGGGTTTATGAATTTCATAAACCCCTTTTTATACAAGAATCATATAAATACAGTCCTATTTTTATACTATAATTTAGCTGTTTTATATATTTTAATTAACCCATCATTTTCATTACTCGTTACTATTAAACTTTGTTTAATAGGACTTTTAGAAGCAGGAATAAATATAATTCCTTCAGGTGCATCACCTGTTTTATACATTTTTATAAATACAGGTGATGTTGGATTTGTAATATCATAAATTGCAAATGCATCTGCTCTTTCTAGGCCTATTATTGCAATATTTTTACTACCTACTCTTCCTAAACATACCGATTCTGGTTCAACTGCTTTGTCATCACTTCTGGCATCATCATATATTGCTAAATCTTTTGCTTTAATATCAAGTTCGTTTTTACTATCAAATACTTGACTGCCTGTAGTAGCATTCCAAACACTAAAAGATCTAGCACCTAAAGAATATAATGCATCAAAATCTCCATCTGCATCTGTATCGCCTAGGGTTGTAGTGATATTTAATCTTCCTAAAATTGCATCTGTTTTTAGCGTTGCTCCAGTTGGAAAATTTGTTGCATCTAAAGTAATAGCAGCAACTCTTTTCATTTCAGTAAATCCAGTGTATTCTCTAGAATCACCTTCATTTGCAGTGAATAAGTAAGCTGTTCCATTGTAGTTGAAATAGGCAATGGCGTCGGGCATATACATCCCATATACGTTAGCATAACTTGTAAATTCAATTTTGTTATCTTTATCACTTGCATCAATCGCATTAGCGCTCATTGAATAATCTTTAAATCCTAAGGGTGTGATCTTTTTTATAGCGGCTGTGGCAATATCAATTTCTGCAATCGCATTGTTTTCTTGCAATGTAACATATGCTGTTTTTGAATCATCAGAAACTGTTATGTATTCTGGTTCAATATCTTTTATAAAATTTTTTCCTGGTCCAAAAATGCGAAACCCTTTTGCTGTTAAGCTAGCTAATTGGCTTTCAAAAGCTGCAAAATTTAATGTAACAACAGAATAATCAGACACTTTAATGATGGATACACTTCCTTCTGGATCAGTAAGATAGTCTGCACTTGGCTCACCTTCATTTGCAGATAAAATATAATTTCCATCTGGACTAAAAGTAACCATGTCGGGTAATGCGCCAACATTGATTGATTTTATTTCTGCATATGTTGAAGTATTAAAAACAACTATTTTACCAGCTGCTTGTTTATTGGTAGATTCAATAGCAGCCGCTAGTTTTCCATTACTTACAGCTACACTGTTCACATAGCCACCATAAGGCAACATGCTAATTGATTTAATTACCGTAACATTTGAAGGATTGTTAATATCTAGTACATCAATTTTATTTTCCGTACCATTGTTTACAGCAAATAGTCTATTTGTTGTAGGGTCAAAAGCAGTAATTTCAGCTGATCCAAGGCCTCCTAAGTTTATAGATGCTATTTCTTGGTAACCTAATAAATCTTCATTTTGGGTTTCTTCTAAAGGAAGTACAACTTCATCTTTTTTACAAGAAAAAAACAAAAAGGCAAACAAAATTACATAAATGACTTTACTATTTTTCATAGATTAATTATTAATTAATTTATGAAATTATGGCAGCTATGTTAATTTAGTATTACCAAATCATTAAACCTATATTAATAGAATTTACTGATGAATCAATCTATTTTGTTGCAACAGCAAGGTCCGAATTTGAAATATCTCTATGGTATTTCCATTTTCCGTTTTCTTTTTTCCAAAGCACTAAATATTTACCCTTGTCTAGCTGAGTGCCATCTTTGGTTTTAAGTACATATGTACCGTCTTCTGTGATGTAATTTTCGTCACCCCAAACCTCAGTAGTGTTTAGTTCAATAGCGCCTATTCCTGCGTTAATAAATCCTGCCCAAACTTTGGTTAAGTTTTCTTTTCCTTTAACGGCTGGCATGTTATTTAACATTAATGCACCATCGGTGCCATAACATGATGCTAGTCCAGCAGAATCACCTTTTGCCATAAATGCAGACACTTCTATGTTGGCGGCTTCAATTTCTTTTTTAGCATTTACCAAATCAAATGGCGCTTTTGTTTCTGATTTACATGCGAATAGGCTAGCTGCAATGAAAGCAGCGAAAAGTAGTTTTTTCATTTGTTAAATTTTAATAGATTAAATATAATATATTTATCTAAAACTAGATGTCATCCCTTATGAAATATAATTTTATTACAATCTTTATTTTAATGACCATAATTGGCGGAGCGCAGCAAATTCAGCCTAAAAAAGTTTCTTACGGAAATAATCCTGAACATGGTAAGTACATCAATCATAGAGGATTCAAAATGTATTATGAGGTTTATGGCAAAGGAGAACCCTTGTTAATAATACATGGAAATGGAGGTTCTATTAATAATTTTGAGCATCAGATACCCTATTTTTCAAAAAAATATCAGGTGATATTAGCTGATAGCCGCGCACATGGAAAGTCAGTTGATAATTATGATTCTTTGAGTTATGAAATGATGGCTGATGATTTGAATGCGTTATTAGATTCATTGCATAAAGACTCTTGTTATGTAATTGGCTGGAGTGATGGTGGTATAGAAGGACTACTACTTGCCATTAGGCATCCTAAAAAAGTAAAAAAATTAGCTGTGACAGGGGCTAATTTAATACCTGATCCAATATTAAGTACAGACCCATGGGTAGTTGACATGGTTTTTAAGGGCATAGATAGTTTAAAAAAATTGTCTCCTACCACAGAAGTAAAACGTCAATTAAAGTTGCAACAATTGCTTGTCTATGAACCGCATATCACCCATGCAGCACTAAATACTATAAGTTGTCCAGCACTTGTAATTGGTGGAGATCAAGATGTAATTTTACCAAGGCACACATTAGAAATAGCAGAAAACATTAAGTATTCTAATTTATGGATTTTGCCTAACTCCGGACATTCAACCCCTATTTTTTATAAAGACCTATTTAATAAAACTGTGGGCACATTTTTTGCTGCACCTTTTTCAAAAAAAGAAAAAGAGCAACGATTTTATTAAACCAATTGGTTTAGTGATTGTATTTTCTAATTCTTGTTCATGTATTTGAAAAAAAAGTGCTAAAATTTTAGTAAGTGTAGGCCTAAACTTATTGTTGTATTGATCTGTTTCGCTTTCTACAGCATTCAATAAAAAGAGCCTAGCAAAATTGCCAGGCTCTTGATTATAAGTTGTAGAAAAACGGAGGAACTAAAATTTATTTAGGCAATACGACCGCATCAATTACATGGATAACACCATTTGTTGCAGTTAAATCAGTAGCAACTACAGTTGATACACCACCTTTTTCGTCTGTTAATACCACTTTACCTTCTTTAATAGAAGCAACTAATTTGCCACCACTCACTGTTTTGAGTGTAACAGATCCGCCGCCATCTTTAATGGCTTTTACAACAGCTGCTGCGTTAAAAGTACCAGCAACAACGTGGTACGTTAAAATTTTAGCAAGGGCTGCTTTGTTTTCTGGTTTTAATAAAAACTCAACTGTACCTGCAGGTAATTTTGCAAATGCAGCATTTGTTGGTGCAAAAACGGTAAAAGGTCCTGCACTTTGAAGCGTAGCAACTAGATCAGCAGCTTTTACAGCAGCTACTAAAGTTGAATGATCTTTAGATCCAACAGCGATGTCAACAATTGTTGATTGTGCGCTAACAGTGATGGTGCTAGCAACTGTTACAATTAGCGCTAGGATTAAATTTTTGATTCTCATGTATTTATTTTTTTAATATAACGCTTGATTAAGCGAATTGTTCATTAATTAAAAAATGTAATATTCACACCATATAGTAAGCCTTTGATAATCAATATTTTAAAAATTTAATAAGGCGGAAAAAACATTTTGTTAAAGATTTTTTTCCTAAGGGTTAACAATTTATTATACTCTAATTTTTTTATCTTAAATTACAGTTGAAATTATAATTTTATGTTTAAAAAATTTACAAGCGCTGATATACTTTTATTAGTTGCTGCACTTCTCTCACTTGTTTTTTCTGAATTCATGTGGTTTACTGGTAATAAAGAGCATGCACTTTTTGTTGGTCTTTGGGTTCCTTCCATTTTATGTTTTGGTATTTTCCTTAAACTAACTAATAAAGAATGATATGACAGATATACTCCCATACTTTGCTGGATTCATTACACTGCTTTTTGGAGCAGCATGTTTTTTAATGCTTAATAAGTATAAAAATATTAAGTAGTTCAATGAATAAGT
Source organism: Sediminibacterium sp. (assembly GCA_040403595.1). Taxonomy (GTDB): domain Bacteria; phylum Bacteroidota; class Bacteroidia; order Chitinophagales; family Chitinophagaceae; genus Sediminibacterium. Next base: position 566,195 of record JBBAKI010000001.1, read on the forward strand.
TATTTAGCAAATTGGTTAATGTATATGATTCATTAAGTACTTCAAAAAAATTACATTTTTTTGAAGTTGCTATTTTAAAGGCATCTATCATATCATTTGTTGTGCATATTTGCTTTATCTATTTTTCAAATACGTTTGATTTTATAGGAACAACTAACCAAAGTTATTTAAAAGCTATCTATACCCCTTTTAGTTTTATTCTATACTATGAAGTATTTTTATTGGTTATAATCATTCCAAAATCTATTTCTGAATTTGTAGGGAAGCAATTTGAAATTATTGCACTGATTACACTTCGTAGTTTTTTTCATGATATAGCAGATATTAATTTTACCGACATTGCCACTGTAAACAATCCTAACTTTATTAATATAGTGTATGATTTAGGGGCATCTGTAATAATGCTTTTTTCTACTTTGATTTATAATAAAATGTACAAAAAGCATGGTATAAGTGATACTAGTGTTGATTTACATCAATTTATAAAAATCAAAAAAGTACTGTCTGTAGTTATGTGCGGTGTACTTGTATTGTTAAGTTTTATTAGCTTATTTAATTGGTTGGTTGATGTTCAACATGCATATCAACTTAAAGTACAATTTCCAAACCCCAATACTGTCTTTTATACCGACTTTTTTACAATCATGATTTTTGTGGATGTATTGTTGCTCATCATTTCATTTATTTATCAATTTTCATTTAATCTAATTTTTAGGAATGCTAGCTTCATTATCACTACTATTTTAATAAGAATGTCTTTGAGTATGGCAAAGCCAATGAATTATTTGATCATCATAATAGGATTAACTTTTTCTATAGCAACCTATTTTATTTATTCAAAAATGTCCACGGATAAAATCAAGGAGTAACGGGCAGTAGTGTTCTAACATGTACCTTCGCAATATTTTATAGGATAATGATTAAAATAGCATTTGACCCTATTTACGCGCATCCACTGCCAGAAAATCATCGATTCCCAATGTTAAAATATGAGCTTATTCCAGCACAATTATTGCATGAAGGAACTTGTACGGAAGCAGATTTTTTTAAGCCGAGTTATTGCGCAGAGGAAGTAGTTTTGTTGACACACGATACACCTTATTTACATAAGTTATTGAACCAGCAATTGAGTGCTGCTGAACAACGAAAAATCGGATTTCCGCAATCTCCTGAATTAATAGAAAGAGAACTCATTATTACACAAGGAACAATTGATGCCGCATTATATGCTTTAGAAAATGAGGCTGCACTCAATATTGCTGGGGGTACGCACCATGCGTTTGCAGGAAGAGGAGAGGGATTTTGTTTATTGAATGATATGGCTATAGCAGCTAATTATTTATTGAAACACCAAAAATGTAGTAAAATCCTCATTATTGATTTGGATGTACATCAAGGAAATGGAACGGCCAAGTTAATGGAAAATGAACCAAGAGTGTTCACTTTTAGTATGCATGGAGCAACCAATTATCCTTTTCATAAAGAACATTCTGACTTAGATATAGGCTTACAGGATGGAACTACTAGTGAAACCTATTTGTCTATTTTATATGAAACGCTACCTGAATTGATAGCAACAGTACAACCTGATTTTGCATTTTATTTAGCGGGCGTTGATATATTGAGTACGGATAAGTTTGGAAAATTAAAAGTAAGTATGGAAGCTTGTAAACAAAGAGATGCATTTGTTTTTACCCAACTGAAAAATAATAATATTCCAGTTACAGTTGCACTAGGTGGCGGTTATTCTCCTGATATAAAAACCATTGTAGAAGCCCATTGTAATACTTTTCGATTGGCAATAGACCTATTTGATTAAACACAATATTTATTTTGGTAAGTACTAATGTGAATATATTTGTACACGAATTTATATGCTGTCAAAACAACAAATCAATATTGTCTGGTTAAAAAGGGACTTGCGTACTCAAGATCATCTTCCCCTGCATCTTGCAGAGGAGAGCGGCCTTCCCTACCTGATTTATTTTGTATTTGAACCATTGATGATGGATTATCCAGATACAAGTCTTAGACATTTACAATTCCAGTACCAATCTATTTTGCAGCTAAACAAAAAGTTGAACGCGTATAATAAAGCGGTTAATATTTTCAATACAGATATTGTTACTGTATTTGATACCATTCAATCTCAATATACAATTAATACAATTTTTAGTTATCAAGAAAGCGGTATAGCAATTACTTACAGCCGGGATCAGTTGGTTAAAAAGTATTGTAAGGCAAACCAAATTGAGTGGAAAGAGTTGCAAAGAGATGGTATCGTAAGAGGTATCAAAAATAGAGAAGGATGGGATAAGCAGTGGTATGCTACGATGCACCAGCCAGTAATTGTAAATATATTTAAGGATCAGGTAGCTTTGCCACTTCAGAATCCCTACCCTTTACATAGTGACCTCATTGTATCATTAAACGCTTACCCAACATCTTATCAGCCTGCAGGTGAAGATTTTGCAGCTAAATATTTACAGTCCTTTACAAGTGGCCGTGGTCAAAACTATAGCAGGCATATTAGTAAGCCAAATGAAAGCCGAATAAGTTGTGCACGCATTTCACCCTACTTGAGTTGGGGTAATATTTCAATTAAGCAGGCGTATCAATTCATATACAATGCGACAAAAGGAACAAAAAATAAATTCCCTTTTGCAAATATGCTGACTCGACTAAAATGGCATTGTCACTTTATTCAAAAATTTGAAGTAGACTGTACTTATGAAACAAAATGTATCAATGCTGGCTATGAATTGTTGGAACATCCTAACAACTCGGTATATATAAATGCTTGGAAAGAAGGGGTCACTGGCTTCCCTTTAATTGATGCTTGTATGAAATGTTTACAAGCAACAGGATGGATTAATTTTAGAATGCGTGCAATGTTAGTGAGTTTTTTTTGCCATCATTTATACCAAGATTGGAGAGCAGCCACCTATCATTTAGCTCAATTGTTTTTGGACTATGAGCCCGGAATACATTACACTCAATTTCAAATGCAAGCTGGAACGACAGGTATTAATACCATTAGGATGTACAACCCAGTTAAACAGAGCTTGGATCATGATTCCGAAGGTGTTTTTATAAAAAAGTGGCTACCTGAACTAAGTGCGCTTCCCAAAGAACTTTTGCATGAACCGCACAAGATGAGTTTAATGGAGCAAGAGATGTTAGGGGTGATTATTGGCAAAGATTATCCATACCCAATAGTGGATCTTGAAAACACTGGAAAAGAAGCTCGGAAAAATATATGGGGGCATAAATCCAATGACTTAGTAAAGAAGGAGAACAAGCGAATTTTAATTACACATTACAGGTAAATTCAGGATAAATATATTTGCCCAATCCCTAGTGAACAATTGATTCCTGCAGTTGTTTTAAGTGGATGGCGACTACGTTTTTACAAGCGAATTGGGAAAATTTAATAATGGCAAATTATGAAGTGGATCCCGCTTTTTTAAAACCTTACTTACCTAATGGTTTAGCATTGGACTTACACAATGGTAAAACCTATGTGAGTCTTGTTGGATTTATGTTTAAGAAAACAAGTTTGTTTGGACTGCCTATACCTTTTTTTGGTTCATTTGAAGAAATCAATCTTCGCTTTTATGTTCGAAAAACGGAAGGGAAAAAAATAAAAAAAGGCGTTGTATTTATTAATGAAACAGTGCCATTCAAAATTGTAGCCTTCATGGCAAATAAATTATATAAAGAACATTATATATCTATTCCTACTAAAAATGCTATAACTGTAGATGCGTATAAAAATATCAATTACGCGTGGAAGATGAATAATAAATGGAATACTATTTCAGTTAAATCAGAAGTCAATACACAAAAAATAGAGCCATCAAGTATTGAGGAATTTATTTTTGAACGTTATTTTGGTTTTACTAAGTTATCGCCTTTTCGAACACAGGAGTATCGGATACAACATCCAAAGTGGATGACGCATAAGATCTTGAACAATTCCATTGATTGTGATTTTGGTTCGATGTATGGAAAAACTTTCGCTAGCTTAAACAATCAAACACCTAGTTCAATTATAATGGCCGAAGGATCTGAAGTAAGTGTCCAATGGAAGAGAGAACAATTTTAAGTATATTCAAAAGATGAAAGAAAACGCCTTCAATGTTTTTAACGAGCCTTTAATTATTTGTGGAACAAGCCCAATGACCGGTGCATACAGAGACGGATGTTGTAATACAGGTGCAAATGATAGGGGAACACATACCGTTTGTGCAGTTGTTACCAATGCGTTTTTACAATATTCAAAAAGCAAAGGAAACGACCTCACATTGGATTACCCACCAAGTGGCTTCAAAGGACTTATAGAAGGAGACAATTGGTGCCTCTGTGTGTCTAGATGGATAGAAGCCTATCAAGCCAACGTTGCACCGCCTATCATTTTAAAGGCAACCCATCTTAAAACTTTAGAATACATTTCTTTAGATGAATTACTGAAGTTTGAATACAAGCCTCAGTAAACCGAGTATATCTAATATCTCAATACAGGATATGAATGAAGAAATAATCATCAACAACATTGGCTATAGTATAGAAGCACTAGAAAAAGATTGTTGGCTGCGACTCGTAAATGGCGCAATCAAGAGTAGGGATTCTTTTCATACACCATGTGTTGCAACACTTAACAATGGTGAAGTGAATATGCGTACCGTAGTACTCCGAAAAGCATTACCTGAAGAAAGAGAACTCCGTTTTCATACTGATATACGAAGCCAAAAATGGAGAGAGCTAAAAATTAATAATTCCATTAGTGCACTTTTTTACGACGCATCGTCCCGCATACAGTTAAGGGCAAAAGGCAAAGCGGTGCTGCATTTTAATAATGATATTACTGCAGAAGCTTGGCATAAAACGGCGCTATCCAGTAGACGATGTTATCTAACGCATGAAAGTCCCTCAAGTTTTGTTGAACATCCTACAAGTGGATTGCCAAAGCGTATTGAAGAAGAAAACTTTACGCTAGAAGAAAGCGAAATTGGGCAACAGTATTTTGGTATTGTATCCATACAGGTACAATCTATTGAATGGCTATGGTTGCATCATGCTGGGCATCGCAGAGCCTACTTTAATTACGAGCTAGATAATTATAGTTGGATGATACCATAGTAGTTATATTTACTAAACAATAAAATAATCATCATCCATGTGGGAAGAAGCAAACAATCAACTCAAACGCAGTTTTAAGTTCAAAAATTTCATAGACGCTTTTGCGTTTATGACCAAAGTAGCTTTTGCCGCGGAAAAGCTTAACCATCACCCCAATTGGAGTAATGTGTACAATCAAGTAGATATTATACTTACTACGCATGATGCTAATAATAATCTTACCGACAAAGATTGGGTACTTTCTAAAAAAATTGATGAAATTTATGGTAATTAAAATGCTTTTTTATGCCCTTCTCTAAGCTACTTCTTAGTTATATACTCACTTTTGTTGTTTTTTTTATAATTGATATGACCTGGCTAGGATTTATCGCAAAAGATGTTTACCGAAAACACCTTGCTGAATTTTTATCGGATCAAGTAAACTGGACGGCTGCGTTTATTTTTTACTTCCTATTTATAGTTGGTGTTTTTATATTCACCATCATGCCAGCAGTAGAAAAAAATTCATTGACATCCGCAATTACACTTGGTGCACTATTTGGCTTTTTTACCTATGCTACGTATGATTTAACCAACTTGGCAACTTTAAAAGGGTGGCCGTTAAATATTGTTTTTATCGATATTATTTGGGGCACTATTTTGACTGCAATAGTGAGCACTGCTGGGTTTTATATTGTAAAATATTTTCAATAAAATGTTGACTACCATTTTTCAAATAGGGTTATTCATTTGTTGTTATGTGAGTTTATGGTTTGTTGTTTCTTTACTCATTAAAAGAAATGATATTGCCGACATAGCTTGGGGGCCCGGTTTTGTAGCCATTGTAATATTTCTTTTTCTCACCCAAACGCCAACATTACAATCAGGCATTGTTTATATATTTACTGTTATTTGGGGCATTCGTTTGGCTTTTCATATTGGGTTAAGAAGCAAAGGTAAGCCCGAAGATTTCAGGTATAAAAAATGGAGAGAAGCGTGGGGCAAGTATTTTGTGCTTCGATCTTATTTGCAAGTGTATCTATTGCAAGGTTTTTTTATGTGGATTATTAGCGCACCAATAATAGTGGTATCTATGACAAAAAATCAAGAAATAACCCCATTTATATTGGTTGGATCTATTATTTGGTTAGTTGGTTTTGTATTTGAATCGATTGGCGATTATCAATTAATGTTATTTAGAAAGCATAAGCAAAACAAATCTGATATCATGCAAACAGGTTTGTGGAAATATTCACGTCATCCAAATTATTTTGGTGAAGTTTTAGTCTGGTGTGGAATTTTTATTATTGTATTACCGCTACCGTTTGGAATTTGGGCCGTCATTAGCCCAATCACCATTAGCTATTTACTGCTTTATGTATCTGGCATACCCATGCTTGAAGTAAAGTATAATAACAATCAAGCATTTCAGAAATATAAACAAAGAACGAGTGCTTTTCCCCCAATGATTCCTAAAAGGTAGATTTTGCGGTAAATCAGATTTAGATTTTAAATCAATCGTACACTAAAATAACCAATTGCTGTGAATATAGCACAGCGTAACATCACTCCTAAACTGCACCAAAATACCATTTTATTTGTAGGTACATTAAAGCCTACCCCGATACCAATACTTATAGGAGCTCCAACACTCATCGTTCCCAGTAAACCTAACCCAATAACACCATATTTCTGCCAAATTTTTAAGGCTAATCCCGGCACTTTAGCAACTTTACTTATTTTATTTTTTCTAAACTTGCTCACCCACTTTTTAATGATGTCACCTAGGTATGCAGCTATAAAAACACCAATTAAACCTCCCAGTAAACTGTAAGAGAAAATTTCTATTGGATGTAGTTTGAAGGCAAATCCAGCGGGGATTGCTGCATAAATTTCAAAAGTAGCCAAGCCAATTATACTAAGTATCTTATACACCATTTTTTGGCCAATTTATGCCTAGACTCAAAGATATCATTATGTACTATAACTTTGATTCTTTTTAATTTTCAATTCAAATGATTAAAATCTTGGAACCAAGTAATCAATGGGGGAAGCGCTATGGTGTAATTAATTCTATTTCAAATTAATTACATACTTATAAAATCCAATTGAATTGATAGTCAATAGGTGCTTTAATGCTAGTTCGTTCTGCAATTTTTCTAAATCGATCTGGTAGTGTCATAAGGTAGTCTCTACTTTTTTCAGCTGCACTATTTAAACTACAGATATTTCCTATATTCCATTCTTTAATTAAAGATTCCATAATATTGGTATAATCTATACTTGTATATACACCTAGTCTTTGCGCAGCATCGCTAAAATGCGACCAAGTGTCACCTATTTTTTGACCTTGTTGACGCATAAAATGAGCGGGCATAACAATTTTTTGACGCATCATATATTCAAATGCTATCATCATTTCACTTGCATCTATTTCAAATATTTTTGTAATAAAACTTTTATAAGCTTTAGCATGTCGAGCTTCGTCTGCTGCAATAACACCACAAATTTTAGATAACTGATCGTTGCCATACTTTTTAGCAATTGTAGCAGTTCTTCTATGTGAAATATTTGTTGCTAATTCTTGAAAGGAAGTGTAAACAAAGTTTTTATAAGGGTCTCTAGCTGTTCCAATTTCCATGCCATCTGCAATCAAGTGTTGCGTAGTAATCTCCATTTGCTTCATATTAACCCTGCCTGACAAGTATATATATTTATTCAAGAGATCTCCGTGTCTATTTTCTTCGGCAGTCCACATTCTAATCCATTTACTCCATCCTTGCGGTTCTGCTTTACTAATTCCCTCAATGTCCGTTAGCCAGGTTTCATAAGTAGGAAGGGCTTCCTCTGTAATTACATCGCCAACTAATACTGCCATGTAATCATAAGGCAATTCTTTACACTGTTTTTGTATTTCTTTTATTTCATTTGTGAATGCTGGATTATTACTCTCCGGTAAGAAGTCTGAAGGTTGCCAGTTGTTATCAATATTCTTTAAAAACTGATCTATTATATTATCTATTTTTTGGGCTAAAAATTTCATCACTTCAATTCTCGACGGATTCAAATTCATGTATAGATACTTTTATGTGGCTTTAATTATATTAATATGGAATATGTTTAAATATAAGATAATGTGCTCAATTCAACTCCTTTGCCCTTGTTTTCACTCCAAAAATACAAAACCTGGCCAGAAATTACTCCAAATAAAAAGGGTTTATAAAGCGATCTTCATAAACCCTTGATAAAATTGCGTGTGCCCACCAGGGAATGATCCTGGGACCCCCCGATTATGAGGGTTTCTGGTGGTATTCAACACCTTTTCTTTTATTGATAATCAATAGGATAGAAGATTGAAATAGATTTATATTTCTCATATTTCACCTCTTTTAACCCCTTTTTTGGTGAAAACCTGGCCCGGAACCTGGCCGGGATTTTATTTTAAATGTTTCACTTTAGTGCAACATAAATTCATATCTTTGCAATGTGTCAGATAATAAAAAAATAAGGACAATTTTATTTTACAAAGAATACTTTCAAGAGTTTTTCTCTGCACAAAAAGATAAGGTTAAGGATAAAATAATCTGGACACTTACATTAATAGAAGAAATTGAACGTGTATCAGAACATTATCTTAAACATTTAGAAGGTACAGATGGATTGTATGAAATTAGAATTCAATTAGGAAACGATATTTTTAGAATATTCTGTTTTTTTGATGCAGGAAAACTAATTATAATAACAAACGGATTTCAAAAAAAGACACAAAAAACGCCAAAACAAGAAATTGAAAAGGCTTTAAAAATTAAACAAGAGTATGAAAACGAGAAGTAACACTTTTACCTTGGAACAATTTAAGGAAAAGAACTATGGTGCTAAGGGAACTTTAAAGCGTGAGAAATTAGAAGCAGGCTACCAAAATTTCAAATTGGGTGCATTGCTTCAAGAAGCAAGGTTAGGTGCAGGATTAACGCAAGAAGAATTAGCTGTAAAAGTGGGCACAACAAAATCTTATATTTCTAAATTAGAAAACGACATTAAGGAGGTTAGGCTCTCTAATCTTCAAAAAATTGTAGAATTAGGATTAGGAGGAAAATTGGAGCTTTCAATTAAGATATGAGAATAGACCCCCTTTTACATAAAGCAACACTTAATTCATTTGATGAAAAAATGAATGATTTGAGCTATTGGCTTACTCAGCCTGTTATAAAAAGATTAGAAGCAGTTACATTTTTAATATTTCAAACTGTAGATCTCAAAACTACAAAGATGGATAAAACGGATGTAGTAAGAAGAAAATTACATCATCCAGAATTTGGCTTTTACCTAAGCTGAAAGAAATTATAAATAGAGGAGTTCTTCATTACTGACTTCCCTTAATATACTTCTGAATCATAAATCAAATACACTAATAAAACTTTGATAATTTTCTTCGGCCGGATAATAGTAGTAAACAACAATCATTCGAATTCTTTTTTTTATTACAGATTTCCCCTTTATGCTGACGATTTACAATTAGCTTAAAAAATGGCGGGAATGAATTACGACTGCCACTATTTATTAAAAAAAGTAATGATGAGGGGGTAGCTTTTTATTATATGGGAGATTGTAAATCGTCAGCATAAAGTGGACAAAATATAGTCTAAATTAGTAGAGTGT
>JBBAKI010000002.1:0-296949 GCA_040403595.1 Sediminibacterium sp.
CACAAAAAAGCCCGTAACTTTTTGAAAGTTAGGGGCTTTTGCGGACCGGACGGGACTCGAACCCGCGACCTCCGCCGTGACAGGGCGGCATTCTAACCAACTGAACTACCGATCCAAACCTCCAAAAACAGCCTTTACAGGTCGTTTTCAGGACGGCAAAGATAAGGGTAAACACATTTCATAAACAAATCTTTTCATAAAAATATTTGAACCCCTAATTTTACCGAAATTCGCAGTTATTATGCCACAGTACCCGAATAGACAATTTTTAGAATTTGAGAAGCCCATTAAGGAATTATTTGAGCAAATCGAAGACACTAAAAAGTTACAAGAAAAGAGTCCTAAAATAGATTATAGTAAAACGCTTGCGCAACTAGAAGCTTCTATTCTTGAAAAAAGAAAAGAGCTTACTGTTTCTTTAACACCATGGCAGCGTGTACAATTAAGTAGACATCCGGACAGGCCGTATACTTTAAAATACATCGACAACATGTTTACCAACTTTGTTGAATTACATGGTGATCGCAATGTAAAAGATGACAAAGCAATGGTGGGTGGATTTGCGCAACTCAATGGTGAAACGGTAATGGTGATTGGTCAGCAAAAAGGTGCCAACACAAAAATGAGACAGCTCCGTAATTTTGGTATGGCCAATCCGGAAGGATATAGGAAAGCTTTACGTTTAATGCGTTTAGCAGAAAAATTTAATAAGCCTGTTATTGCACTCGTTGATACCCCAGGTGCGTTTCCTGGACTTGAAGCAGAAGAGCGTGGGCAAGGAGAAGCCATTGCCAGAAATATTTATGAAATGATTCGTTTAAAAGTGCCTGTCATTGTTGTGATTATTGGTGAGGGTGCGAGTGGAGGTGCTTTAGGCATAGGTGTTGGAGACCGTGTACTTATGATGGAAAATACCTGGTACACAGTCATTTCTCCAGAAAGTTGTAGTTCTATTTTATGGCGTTCATGGGATAAAAAAGAACTGGCCGCCGAGCAATTAAAATTAACAGCCAAAGACATGAAAGGTTTTGGACTTGTCGATGAAATTGTGCACGAACCTTTAGGTGGTGCACACTGGGATTATTCCGAAGCTGCCGAACTTTTAAAGACAGCTATTGTTAAAGAGTTAAATGTAATTAAACATATTGCCCCTCAAGACCGCATCAATCAGCGCATAGATAAATATTGCAAAATGGGATTTTGGGAAGAGACAACCGCATAATTTTAAATGATGACAGTACAACAACAATTAAGAGGAACAGGCGTAGCACTTGTAACACCATTTACAAAAGATGGTCGTGTAGATTTTAACGCTTTAGGTAAAGTAATAGATCACGTTATTAAGGGTGGGGTAGAATATTTAATTACCCTTGGCACCACTGGTGAAACACCTACTTTAACCAAAGAAGAGAAAATTGAAATTATAAATTTTACCTTTAACCACACAGCAAATAGGGTGCCAATCATTGTTGGTGTGGGTGGTAATAGTACCGCCGAAGTTGTAAGTGATGTACAAAAATTTCCTTTAGATAAAGCCATAGCTGTATTAAGTGCAGCACCTTATTATAACAAACCTTCTCAAGAAGGTATTTACCAGCATTACAAGGCCGTTGCAGCGGCGAGTCCTAAGCCTGTCATTTTATATAACGTACCAGGACGAACAGGCCGTAATATGTCTGCAGCTACTACTATTCGTTTGGCAAAAGATTGTCCAAATGTGGTGGCAATGAAAGAGGCGAGTGGAGATATGGCGCAGTGTATGGATATTTTGCGTGACGCTCCTTCTTATTTTGTGGTTGTTAGTGGCGATGATTTATTAGCACTGCCTCAAATTGCATGTGGTATGCAAGGTGTTATTAGTGTTGCTGCAAATGCATATCCGTCCGAGTTTTCAAATATGGTTCGTGCTTGTTTAGCCGGCGATTTTGTAAAAGCAAAAGCGATCAACGATCCTTTAATTGAAGGATATGATATTATGTTTTCCGAAAACAATCCTGCAGGCATAAAAGCATTTATGCACGAAATGGGATTACTCGAAAACGAAGTTCGTTTGCCGGTAGTACCTTTAAGTGAGCCTGTTTACAGCCGCGTTAAAACCTACTTAGCTAAATAATTATTTTAGCAAAGCCTTTATTTCATTGAGTTTCATGAGTGCTTCAACCGGCGTTAGCTGGTTGATATCTATACTATTGAGCGCTGTTCTGATGCTTTCAAAAGTAACGGTGTGCTCATCAAAAATAGACAGCTGCAATTTTGGTTGTTTGGTGCCAATTTCTTTTTGATGTTCTGTTTTAGATTCCAGTATTGCTAAAATTTCGTTGGCTCTATTAATAAGTGCCGGAGGCATACCGGCCATCGTGGCCACATGAATACCAAAACTATGTGTGCTTCCACCAGCTGCCAATTTTCGTAAGAAAATAATTTTATTACCTACTTCTTTGTGTGTGACATGAAAATTTTTGACACCTGTCAATGAAGTTTCTAATTCATTTAATTCGTGGTAGTGGGTAGCAAATAATGTTTTTGGTTTTGCTGTAGCGCCATGTAAAAATTCTACAATACTCCATGCAATAGAAATGCCATCGTACGTACTGGTGCCTCTACCAATTTCATCTAGTAATATCAGGCTGCGTGCCGATATATTATTGATAATACTAGCCGTTTCATTCATTTCAACCATAAAAGTAGACTCGCCGCCACTTAAATTATCGCTTGCGCCAACACGCGTAAATATTTTATCCGTTAATGGAATTTTAGCAGCTGTGGCTGGCACATAAGAGCCCATGTGTGCAAGTAATGTAATAAGCGCCGTTTGTCTTAAAATGGCACTCTTACCACTCATATTGGGTCCGGTTAAAATAATAATTTGCTGTGTACTATTGTTAACGACAATATCATTGGAAATATAGGGTTCACCCGGTGGTAAATTTCTTTCAATAACAGGGTGTCGGCTCTCTGTGAGGTGCAGGTCGTAACCCTCATGAATGCTAGGTTTGCAATAATTTAATTGGACTGCATTGTCTGCAAAACAGCAGAGGCAATCGAGCTGTGCAATAACCTGCGCATTTAACTGGATAACTGCAATATAATTTTGAAGGATCGATAATAGGCTGTCAAACAAAGCAATTTCAATGGCAATTATTTTGTCTTCGGCGCCCATAATTTTTTCTTCATACTCTTTGAGCTCGGGTGTTATATAACGCTCGGCATTGGCAAGTGTTTGCTTTCGAATCCAAGTGTCTGGTACTTTGTTTTTATGAACGTTGGTAACTTCGAGGTAGTAGCCAAAAACGTTGTTAAAACTTATTTTTAAAGAAGATATGCCTGTTGCAGCAGCTTCTCTTTGTTGAATATTTACTAAAAAATCTTTGCCGCCTGTTGCAATGTTTCGGAGGCTATCTAGTTCACTATGAAATCCATCTTTGATAACGCCGCCTTTGTTTGCAGCTACCGGTGGGTTTTCTGCAATTTGCCCATAGATAGTATCAACAATACTTGGGATGGGATCAAGTAGGGCAGCAGCGTCTGTAATTTTTTTATTGTTACTTTTTGCAGCCGCTTCTTGTATAATTTGAATTTGTTCGAGACCTCTTGCGAGCTGAACAACTTCTCTAGGATTGATCTTTTTTAATGGCACTTTACTTACCAGTCGTTCCATGTCGCCGCATGCTTTAATAGCTGCAGATAATATGGTACGAAGGGTTTGGTCTTTTATAAGTGTTTCAACGGCGTCTAATCTATCATTGATGGCCGTCGTATTTTTTAATGGAAAAATTAACCAGCGGCGCAGCAGCCTGGCACCCATCGGGCTCACCGTATTATCAATAACTTTTAATAAATAATTTCCTTGGTCTACGCCAGCGCCTAGTAATTCTAGGTTTCTGATGGTAAAACGGTCCATCCATAAAAAGTCTTCACGTTCCATGCGCTGCAATCCTGTAATGTGCTGCAAGTTTGGATGTTCGGTTTCTTTTAAATAATGTAGGATGGCGCCAGCGGCGGTAATAGCATTAGGCAGGGCCTCAATACCAAAACCTTTTAATGAATGGGTGTTAAAATGTTTGAGTAAACTTTCGGTAGCAAAAGCTTCATCAAAAATCCACGACTCCATGGTATAGGTATAAAACTTAGAACCAAATTTTTCAACAAATTGTTTTTGAAAATTGCGTTGAAAAATAACTTCGGCAGGTTTTAAACCTTGTAATAGTTTGTCTATATATTCAGTGTTGCCCTCTGCCACAAAAAATTCGCCAGTAGAAATATCTAAAAAGGAAGCGCCTAAACTATCTTCTTTATCTGAAAAATGTACCGCTGCTAAAAAGTTATTGCTGCCTTGTTCTAATAATTTGTCGGAAGTGGCAATGCCCGGTGTAACCAATTCTGTAACACCTCTTTTTACAATACCCTTGACCGATTTTGGATCTTCTAATTGATCACATACCGCAACGCGGTGGCCCGCTTTTACTAGTTTGTGTAAATAAGTATCAAGTGCATGGTATGGAAAACCAGCCAATTCATTTTCGGATGCAGAACCATTGTTTCTTTTGGTAAGTGTAATGCCGAGCACCTTAGAAGCAACAATGGCATCTTCTCCAAATGTTTCATAAAAATCACCTACCCTAAATAACAAAACAGCACCAGGATATTTTTGTTTAATAGCCCGGTGCTGTTGCATTAAAGGAGTTTCTGAAGCTGCTTTTGCCATAAGGGCAAATATAAGAAGCTACAGCTAATTTTTACCTTTTCTAGGGAGCTTAGCGTCTCTTTGAGCGGTATTATAAGCAAAGGCGGCTACAATGGTCGCTATTTGCTTTAAATCATCTTCTATCAGGTGGTCATACACGTCCATATTGCTATGGTGTGTTCTGGTATTGTACTCGATAGGGTCTTGTATAAATTGAAAACCAGGAAGGCCAATGCCATCAAATGATTGGTGGTCGGTTCCACCGGTAGTGCTAATGGTTACGGTAGAAGCGCCAAGGTCTTTAAAGGGTGCTAACCAGCTACTAAAAATAGGGCCACATGCTTCGTTGCCTTGTAAATAAATACCCCTAATTTTTCCAGTTCCGTTGTCAATATTAAAATATCCAGAAAATTTATCGGCAGCTGCTGCTTGATCCCCAGTAAAGGTTTTTTTAACGTAACCTCTAGAGCCTAATAAACCTTGTTCTTCACCACTCCATAAACCAATGCGGATGGTGCGGCGTGGTTGCACGCCAATGGTTTTTAATATGCGCATTACTTCCATCATTACGGCAGAACCTGCTGCATTGTCTGTAGAACCAGTACCTGATTGCCATGAATCTAAATGCGCGCCAATCATAACAACTTCATCTTTTAACAGCGGGTCGGTGCCTTCTATTTCTGCAACAACATTGTATCCTTGTAAATCTTTATCCTGAAAACTAGATTTTACATCGAGGTCAAAATTTACAGGTGTACCAGATTTGGCAAGTCTTAATAGTGTGTTGTAATCTTCTACACCAACTGCCATGTCTAAAAAGTTTGCTGGGTCAGTACCTTTATAAGTACCGCCACCTTGTGCAAAAATAGTTCCGTCATGGTTTCTGGTAGAAGTTGAAAGCATTGCAAATGCACCTTCTTGCACTGCCATTGCTTTTAATAAATTTAAAACGCGCGCTGCGCCGCCACCTCCGCCTGCACGCATGGCATCACGCATTCTGCGCTGTGCTGCTGTATCGGTTGGAGCCGCTGCACCTCTTGGTGCTGCTGGTTTTGCGGCTGCCATAGCAGCAAGCTCTTCGTCGGTATATCTTTTAGCATCAGCAGTAAAACTATGCTTGTAAATATTTTGTTGATCTAAAATAATAATCTTGCCTTTTAATTGTCCGCGGTATGCTTCAAGTGCAGCAGAATCTTTTGCATCTACTAAAAGTAAAGTTGCTTTTTTTAATCCCTTGGTGCCAGCTGTCCAAGTTTTAGGCCAAGCCATTAATGGTTTATAGTAAGGCGCTGTAACAGCGAAGTACATTTTTTCTAAATCCCATCCTTTACCAAATTCACCCCAAGGGTCAATGGTTGCTTTTGCAACACCCCAACTCGTAAGTGTTTCTTTTGCATACGTAGCGGCTCTACTAAAACCTGCCGAATTGGTTAAACGGTTGCCACTCTTATCCGTTAAATTAAAGGCAATATCCATCACTTGAGAATGTTGTAAGCCTTCGTTTCTAATTTTTTGCATTATGGCTAGGTCTACATTTTCTTGCGCGTTGCTGGCCATGGGAAAGGCCAATGCAACAAGGCAGCCTAGCTGAATGAGATGTTTGTTCATGTTTATTATTTAAAGGGTTGCTAATAAAGTTGATTCAATATAAGAAATCTTCGGCTATACATTCACTTCTCTATTTGAGTGGTTAAAACTACCTTTGCAGCATGCGAAAGTTAAGCATGGATGAGTTAGGCCGAAAATCCCTCTCCCAATTTAAGGCTGCTGAAAAACAACCCATTGTGGTGATCTTGGATAATATCAGGAGCATGCATAATGTGGGGAGCGTATTTAGAACCGCTGATGGATTTTTACTTCAGGGCATTGTCCTTTGTGGATTTACGCCTCAACCCCCTCACCGCGATATTCAAAAAACAGCACTTGGTGCCACCGAATCGGTAGATTGGTGGTATGTTCAAAATACCCTCGATGCGGTTATAGATTTAAAAAGTAAAGGCTATAAAGTATATGCTGTGGAGCAGGCAGAGGGGAGTATTGCACTCTCTAATTTTAATACCACATTTACAGAGCCCATTGCGCTTGTTTTTGGGAATGAAGTAGAAGGGGTGGCCACAGAAGTGATTGCGGCCTCAGATGGTTGCATCGAAATTCCGCAAGAAGGTATGAAGCACTCTTTTAATATTTCGGTGGCAGCAGGTATTGTGCTTTGGGAAATGGTCAGAACAAATCAGTCAAACATTTAAGAAAAGGATTTCCGATGGTTAAAAAATATTTAAGTCTTGTAAAATTTTCGCATACCATTTTTGCGTTGCCATTTGCGTTCATCGGATTTTTTATGGGCGTGTTTGAAGTTTCAATTGCAAAGGCACTGCCAATGGCAACAGTAATTTTGCAAAAACAAATGTTGCTATTATTTTTATTGGTGCTCGTGTGTATGGTAACTGCGCGTAGTGCTGCGATGGCTTTTAACAGATACCTCGATCGTAGTTTTGATGCTAAAAATCCGCGTACGGCTATTAGAGAAATACCAAGTGGTATCATTGCCGCATCTAGTGCACTCCGTTTTGTTATTTTAAACGCGTTATTTTTTATGGCCGCTACTTACTATATCAATCCCATTTGTTTTTATTTATCGCCAGTGGCGCTATTTGTTATTTTATTTTATAGTTATACCAAACGCTTTACAGCCCTTTGTCATATGGTACTTGGGCTTGGTTTATCGTTGGCGCCCATTGGTGCATATTTAGCTGTTACCGGATCCTTTGAGGTGCTACCCATTTTGTTTTCATGTGTTGTTATTTGTTGGGTGAGTGGTTTTGATATTATATACGCCATGCAAGACGTTGATTTTGATGCGTCACAAAATTTACATTCTATTCCTACGTATTTAGGAAAAGTAAATGCGCTTCGTTTATCAGTGCTGTTGCATGTGATAGCCGCGGTGCTAGTGATTGTGGCCGGCATAGCTGCAGGGTTCGGATATTTTTACTGGGAAGGGGCGCTTGTATTTATTGGGATGTTGTATTACCAGCATTCTATCGTATCACCCACTAATTTATCTAAAGTAAATATTGCCTTTATGACAGCCAATGGTATTGCAAGTGTTATATTTGGTATACATGTGCTCGTGGCATTATTTTTAAAATAAAAATTTATTACTCCTTTGGCTAGAATACTTTGCATCGATTACGGCGGAAAAAGAACGGGCTTGGCCGTTACCGATCCTCTGCAAATTATTGCAACGGGCTTAACAACCGTTGATACCAAAGATTTACACACGTTTATAAAAAACTACTTACTAACGGAAGCCATCGAACTTATTTTAATTGGTGCACCCTTAAGTTTAGACAATACACCTACCCATGCAACGCCACTTGTTAAGGCGGCTATTGGTCAACTCAAAAGAACCTTTCCTGCCATACCCATACAAACTGTAGATGAGCGTTATACCTCTAAAATGGCGGTTAGGGCCATGGTAGATATGGGGATGAAAAAAAAGGACCGTCAAAATAAAAAAATGGTGGATGAAATAGCTGCTACCATTATGTTACAGGAATATTTAGCAAACCGATAAGGTCTATTTTTGTTGATTGGCATAATTGGGGGTATTTTTGCACCTTAATAGCCATTATTCAACAACTCAATTGTCATGATTCTTCCAATTGTAGCCTATGGGGCCCAAATTCTAAGAAAGGTTAGTGCTTCTATAGACGCTTCTTATCCGTCACTTCCTAAATTACTGGAAGATATGTGGGAGACCATGTATTCTAGTAATGGGGTAGGTCTTGCTGCGCCTCAGGTAAATAAAGACATCAGACTATTTGTAATTGATAGTGCTCAAATTTTTGAAAGTTTGGAGCCACACGAAATTGGTAAATATCCGGATGCTCCTGGTGTTAAAAAAGTATTGATCAATGCAAAAGTTATAGCGTTGGCGGGTGAAGTTTGGTCATACAATGAAGGTTGTTTGAGCATTCCAAATATAAGAGAAGACGTGTCCAGGCATGAAACGGTTACACTAGAATACCAAGACGAAAATTTTGTTACCCACACCGAAACATTTAATGGTATTACAGCGCGAGTTATTTTACACGAGTATGATCATACCGAGGGTAAATTATTTATCGATTACCTAAAGCCACTTCGTAAAAAATTATTACAAGGTAAACTAAATGATATTTCTAAGGGTAAGGCCCGTATCGATTACAAAATGATTTTTATTAAATGATAAAATATACTTGGTTATTCATCATGTTCCTGAGTGGGTCTTTGTTTGCGCAAGACACCACTATTGCAATAAACAACCAAGCATTTACATTATCTGAAGTGGTGGTTCGAAATAATTTTGATTACAAAGAAGTTTTGGCTACCATCAAACAAGACACTACGTTTTATAAAGCCTTCAGAAACCTACGCATCATTGGATTTTCGTCTTATAACAGTATTCAAATGCTCGTAAAAGATGGTGCTGTTAAGGCTTCACTAAATAGTAAAACACGTCAAAACCATATTGGTAATTGCCGAACAATGGATGTATTAGAAGAACAAACCACTGGCGATTTTTATACAAGCGCAGGCAAGTTTAATTACTTGACACCAGAACTATATGCAGGATTATTTTTCACCAAAGGTCAAATTTGTGGCGAAAATAACATTGTAAAGGGGCGTAATTTATTAACGAGTAATAAGTCTGGTATTGAAAAGCACAAAGACCAATTAAAAATGCTTTTTTTTAATCCAGGTAAAAAAATACCTGGCATACCTTTTATTGGTGATAAGCTAGATTTATATGATGAGGCTGCCCACGAACTCTATGATTACCGCTTAGATGTGGTAGATTATAAAGGAACCCTTTGTTATTTGTTTACGATCAAACCAAAAGAGGATCTCGGTTATTTTAAAAGTGACCGTGTGGTTGTAGATCAAATGAATACTTGGTTTGACTTAAAATCTTTAGAAGTCTTGGGTCGTAATTACGCCTTAAGTTATAAAGCAGGTGTTTATGACTTTGATGTTTCTATGGAAGTAGAAATGACCAAGTTTAATGGGCTTACAGTGCCTAAAACACTGCGTTACAAGGGCAACTGGGATGTTGTCTTTAAAAAAAGGGAACGCGCCATATTTACTGCTACACTATTTGATTACAACAACTGATTATAAGTTGTTGAGTGCAGTGATAATTTCAGCAATTGTTTTTTTAGCCGGCTCAATTTTATAAGCAGCACCTTTAGCAACACTGCTAATTTCTTTTTCACCATAGTAAAAACTGGTTCCAATTTGCGATAAGCTTACCAGTTTAACCGCAGTACCTACTGGAATATTTTTAGTCCAAAAGCATTTTGAAGCTGCATCTGGCGTCATCGCAACAACGCTTTGTATATTTTTAAATACTAAAAATACAAGTGTGTTTTTATTGGTAAAGTTTTGAGGTAGTACCGAATATAAATTAGTGGTACTCGCAGCTTTTTCAATAAAACGAGACGCACCTAACCATCTAAGTTGGTTGGTTCTAATAGTATAACCATACATATTGGCACCGTTCAAGATACCTTGCCAAGTAGGTAAGTAGCTAGTGTCTGAACATCTGTTCCATGTGTGCGCTGTATCAATTCTATTGCCAGCTGCTAAGGGGTTAGATTCTTTGCCTTGGAATAGTTGTAAGTTATTTTTAAGGGTATAGTTTTCTCTAAACTTAATGGTAATAGCGCTGCTATTATGGATAGCATATTCTTGTCCAGAATAGTAATGGTACATTCTAACAAATACTTCTCCCGCAGATTCTAAAATAGATTCCCCGCTGGTGGTGGCTTTAAAGCATTTAATAAAGTCGCCTTTTTTTCTGAGCCAAAGTAATTCTACTCTGGCTTTGCCTGTATCTTGTGTTCTGCCAGCATTGTTCACTAAAGATCCTTTAGGGATTTCAATAGAAATAGGCTCATTAAAATTAATGGTATCGCCTTTGCCTGCATCAAATGATTCACCAAAAATAAGTGGTGTTAAGCCTTTAGCGAGGTCGGCAAACTTGTCTAAATTGGGCTTGCCAGCCGTCCATACGGTATCATTTAATTCGTTGTTATTGTAGGTATTAAATTGCTCAGAAAATTCTTTATTGCAAGCCATTAATAAAAGGCTACTTAATGCAATCGAGATAATTTTTTTCATGTGTTATGTCTTATAAGATTAAGATGCGGTTTTGTTTATTGCCGCAGCTTTTAGTCTTTTATTTTTATTCTCAAACCAACGTTCACACCTGTTACGTTTATTTTTTGGTTAAACGATGTGTTGGGTGTGGTCATGTTTGAAAGGTTGTATCTAAAATGAGGTTCTATAAATAATTGTGTTTTATCGTTGATGTCTTTTGCAATTCTAAATCCTGCATATAATCCAAGTCCAATATTTGTTTTGTACACGTTATTGGTTTCTTTATTGATGTTTATGGCAGTTAGGCTAGAATCATATACCGCACCTTCAAACCCATGTTTCATATTAAATATCACACCTGCATTGATGCCAAATTTTAAAGAACCTTTGCCAAATTCGTAGCCAATAATAACAGGGATATCCAGTGTTTTATAGCGGTTACCCACTACTGTATTTTTGTAACCAATTTGTTGCACAGAGCTCGTATCTGAAATTTTTAAAGTATCACCTGGCGCTCTAATAATGTTACGAACCGTTACAACAGTGGTTGTTTTAATTTCATTTTCTGTTTTGTAAGAGAAGCGCTCATTCATTTGAGATACCCAAACACCCGTTTTTAAAACAAAATGTTCACTGATTGGTTTTGCTAAGTTCACCCCTGCAGCATAACCAATACGCATACTTTCGCTACTGTCTTTTTGTTGCAAGTAGGTGGTGGTAGCTGTATTGTTGGTTACTTTTTTAGATCCGTAAATAGGTCCTGCAAATGGCTCAATGTGCCAATCTGAATTTGGGTTTGAACCAGGGCAGAGTATGCTTAATTTTAAATCATTCAAATACTTGTTGTAGTCTTTGCTGCTAAATTTATAATTTGACAAATTATTATTTCTAACAAATGAAATCGTGTTTGCAGCTTTAAACTTAGTAAAGGTTTCATTTTCAAAAACGTTGTAGTTGCTGTTAGAATTACTACTATTTTCTTTATCTGAAATAGTTAGTTGCTTGCTTGTTTCGTTTAATTGTACAATCGGTAATTTAACAAGTGAGGCAACTTTATTGCTGGTGTTGGTAATGATTGTATTTGTTTCAGTTACTAAAACTGCTTGTGTAACATTCGTACTATTAGAACCAGTTACTACAATATTTCCATCCTCTCCAATGGTATAGCGTTTGCTATCTGCAACAACAAAACTACTGCCTAATCCGGCCATTAATAAAATGGCGCTGAGTCCCCAATTTTTAAGCGTATGTAACTTAATAACTTTACCAGTAGGAGCATTGGTTGCAGGATTCACTTTGTCCCATAGGCCTGCTGGCATGGAACTCTCGTGATCTTGCATTTTTTCCCTGATAAAATGATCAAAGTGGTTGTTTTCCATTTTACACAGCAATTTTTTGCAGTTGTATAATTTGTTCTTGAAGCATTTTTCTAGCTTTTACCAATTGGCTTCTGCTCGTACCAGGTTGAATGTTTAGCATCTCTGCAATTTCTTCATGGTTAAATCCTTCAATAACGTGTAAATTAAAGACCAATTTATAGCCGGTTGGAAGTTGGTTGATGAGTTTTAAAATATCATCTGCTCCAAGGTCTGTGTAGGCACTTGCTGCCACCGTAGGACCCACGCTCGCACTTTCATCTATCTCACTAAACTTCAACTTCTTTTTTTCTAGGTGCCTAATAGCTGTATTAACTACGATGCGCCTAATCCAACCTTCAAAAGAACCCTCAAACTTAAACTGCCCTAGGTATTTAAATACCTTAATAAAAGCATCTTGGATCATATCCTCTGCTTCCATGCTATCTGTGGCGTAACGGAGGCAAACAGTCATCATTTTGCCAGCATACTTTTCAAAAAGAAGCCGCTGGCAGTTATTGTCTTGCCTGATACACCCTTTAATGAGCTCTTGTTCTGTCAACTGGATGGAGTTTAGGGTAGAGTTCCTTTCTATAGGATACGGGTTGGGGGTTAATTGTTGCCTTGTTTGTTAAAAATATTACAATAGGTGCAATGTTTTAGGTAACAAAATGCTAAAATTACCGGTAAAGAGACGGTTTTTTTAGGCTAAAAACTGATCATGGATATAATCCACCACTTCAATTAAGCTTCTGTTTTGTTTGTACACCGCTAGTTGCCTGTCTGCACCTGTGCCAGCCTTAAATAGGTCACCAATGCCTAAAAGAGTATCTCTGCTGCCTAAATCGTTTAGCGTGTCGTCTACGAAGTCTAAAAGCTCATAAATAAGGGATTGGGTATTTACCTCCGTTTCTTTTCCAAAATCGATGAGTGTGCCCTCGATACCATATCTGCTAGCCCGCCACTTATTTTCATTGATAAGCGAGCGTTGGTAATTCATGAAATTTAAATTTTGGTGACGAAGCTTGTAAATTTTAGCGCATATGGCCTGAAACAAAGCTGCAATAACCGTGGTTTCTTTGATGGTTAATGGCACGTCGCAAATTCTAAATTCGACGGTATTAAAAACAGGATGAACCCTTACGTCCCACCATATTTTTTTTGCATTGTCTATGCAATTGGTTTTGATAAGTAGGTTCACATAGTTTTCATAATCCTCAATGGTTTCAAAATAATCGGGGATGCCTGTTCTAGGGAATTTATCAAAAACTTTGGTCCGGTAAGATTTGTATCCGGTAAGCCTTCCTTCCCAAAAAGGAGAGTTGGTGCTTAGTGCATATACGTGGGGTAAAAAATAACGTGCTGTATTGGCAATATGCATGGCCATTTTTCTATCTTCCATTCCCACGTGTACATGCAATCCAAAAATTAAATTACTACGGGCAGCATCTTGTAATTCATTTACAATTTGATTGTACCTGACATGATCGGTAATGAGTTGATGTTGCCAGTGACTAAACGGATGCGTACCGGACGCGCCAACCCATAAATTTAAATCGCTAGCAATACTAGCTACCATATTTCTGAGTGAGGCAACCTCTTTTTGCGCTTCTTCTATGTTCTTGCAAATGTCTGTTCCAACTTCAACAACCGCTTGGTGCATTTCAGCTTTCACTTTGTCTTTACCTATTTTTTGACCTTCTAGTACAATGCGCTGCTCATGACTTGTAAGCTCCCTGGTTACAGGATCAATTACCATGTACTCTTCTTCCACACCAAGGGTAAATTGAGTAGGAGATACGCTAGACATAAGTTTTTATTTAGTGTTGGAATGTGTTTCTAAAAGTACCCCGTTTTTCTTATATAAAAAAAGGCCGAATCAATGAAGATTCGGCCTTTTAATGTTTTTATAACTGAACTACTAGAAGTTAAAACGTAAACCAATTTGGCTAATCCATCTTGCAGAATAAGCAGCATTTGTTGATGTGCTCACACTCCAAGGTGTTTTGATAGTTGGGTTAAATCTAAAGTTAGTAGGTGTAAAATCTGTTGCACTAACATAACCACCAAAAGTAAGTAATGGGAAGTTATCGTTAGATTGGAAGTAGTTTCTACCCCAATCTCTGTTGATCATGTTACCTAAGTTAAATACATCGTAGGTTAACTGGAATTGGTAACGCTTAGCACCTACTTTAATATTAAAGTCTTGTGCAATTTTCAAGTCAACAATATTTGTGAACGGCGTACGAGATCCATTTCTTTCAGCAAACTTACCACGGTTGTTTCTTAGGTAAGGATTAGATTGAATGAATGTTTCAAACGCATCTTTTTGTTGTTGAGCGCTATAAGTTACACCAGCAACAGTGTTAGAAGCAAAAGTCATGCCTGCTAAATCTGCTGGAGTAGGGATGTACATTAGGTCATTGCTTTCTGAGGTATTAACGTCTCTAACTGGGCTACCAGAATATACATAACTCATTGGAGAACCTGATTGACCAGTATACGCTAAAGTAATAGTCGTTGCTAAAGTTTTCTTAGCATATTCAAACTTCTTACTAGCATATGTGAAAATTCTGTGTCCTGGGCTAAAGTCTGAGTTAGAACGTACAATAGCGTTACGGCCATTAACAGTTTCCATATAACGCCATTGGCTATAGTTAACTGAGCTTGTACCATCATTAACGGCAACTGCATTACCAAACATGTAACTGATATCAAACGCGAAACCAGTGTTGGTGCGCTTGCTTGCAGATAAGGTAAAGCTATAAGAATAACCAGTTTTACCATGGTTATTGCTTAATAATACCGCATTATCGTAAGGGTTAGTTCCATCTGCATTTAAAGAAATACGACCGTTACCTGCAGGTGTTGTATTTGAATACACTGCTCTGCTACCAGCACCAGTTGAAACAGATGTTGGAGGTAATAAGTTAATATTTGTGTAGTAGATTTCGTTTAAGTTTTTGCTAAACACACCTTCTAACGATCCTGACCAACCATTGCCAAATTTCTTGTCTAAGGCAATAGAAGTTCTAAATAATTTAGGCGTGCTAAATTCTGCAGCAACTAAGTTAAGAGGTCCTTTTGTTACACCAGCACCCACTTCGGCAGGTGTCCATTGTGCATTTGGATCAGGTCTAAAACGTACGGTATTAAGTTGAGTAGAGGTAGCTGAATACCCGCCCACAAAAATACCATTGTTGTTGTATAAACCACCAGGCCATACTAAAGGAATACGACCAGTGAAAATACCAACACCACCACGAACTACTAAATTCTCTTCAGGGATTTTGTACGTAAATCCAAATCTTGGAGAGAATGAAATAGGCACTTTAGGCGTTAAGCCTGACTTAGCCCCTTGTAAATCGTAGTATTGAGAAAACTTAGGGATTGCTACATTATTCGTGTAGTCGTCAGCCCAAGGCGTGCTTAAAAACTTGTAGTAATCCGCACGGATACCATAGCTTAAAGTTAAGTTGTCAGAAGGTCTGATCTCATCATTTAAGAACATCGAACCTTTAGCAATTTTAAATTTAGCTGCAGCACTTGTGTTATCACCTTTGCCGTTATCGATTTGAGAGAAACCATAGCTATAAGCACTAGGCTTAGCGTTGGTTAAGAAATCGTTTAGGTTAGCATAGGTATAGTTACCAAATGTATTTTGAATGAATGCATTGAAAACATTGTTGTATTCATAATCAACACCAAACTTAACAGCATGTTTACCTAAAGTAAATTTAAACTCGTCATAGAATGACCAGTTTTTTTGTGTTAATAGGTTTACAGTAGAACTATTATCTGGTCCAAAAACGATAACACCAGAACCGTCGTTGATACGCACTCTTGGAAAATCTTGACCCATTGGCTTACGATTATCTGTAACGTCAGTGTATGTTACAAGCATTTTATTGCTCGCATTTTTACCTACTAAACTTTTTAATTCTGCAGAAGTAGAATTTGTAGTTGTAGGGAATTCATATCCATTGTTGTAGAAGTTGATGGTTCCAGAACTTGAAGTAGACGTATTTAAACGCATACCTTTTGTATATCTGTTTGAAACTGATAATTTATGTTTATCGTTGATGTTCCAGTCAATTCTTGCTGTGATACGATCTGCGTTTACTTCTTCAGTATTGTCTAAGAATCCACCTGCATCGTAGTTGTAAGGGCTACCTTTTAGTGTAGCAGCTAAACTATTTAAAGTATTGATGTCTTTAGTGTTACCAGCGTATTGCGAAAAGTCAAATGGCTGAGGACGGATATCTCTTTGTAAGTCTACGTTGATGAAGTAGAATAATTTGTTTTTAGTGATTGCACCACCCAATCTAAAACCGTATGTTTTTTTAGTAAAGTTGTTAAGCTTTACTGCGTTTTCTTTTAGACCAGTTGGTGTTTTACCAGATAAATCTTGGTTTTGTAAGAAATAGTATACTGAAGCAGATGTTTTGTTGGTACCTGATCTTGTAATGGCGTTGATACCACCACCCGTAAAGTTACCTAAAGATGCATCAAATGGAGAGATCACAACTTGGAACTGATCGATTGCATCAATAGATAATGGAGCGATAGCAGCTTGACCACCATTGGTACCTGAAGCAGATAAACCAAATACGTCATTGTTGATAGCACCATCCACATAGAATGCATTGTATCGGTTGTTTTGGCCTGCAATAGAGACAGCGCCTTCAGAACCGTTGATCAATTTAGCTTGAGGTACTGCACGCAAGTAATCGTAAATGTTACGACCTACAGTTGGTAGGTTTGCCATTTTATCACGACCAATTGTGGTTTCAGCACCACCTTTACCAGAAGATTCAGTAGTCTTACGTAAAGAACTTACTGTAACGTTTCCGAGGTTGTTTACTTTAGAGGCAAGTGCGAAATCAACTTTTAACACATCACCTAAGCTAAGGTAGAGGTCAGTCTTTTTTTCGTTTGCATAATTTAAAAAAGAAACTTCAACAATGTATGGACCACCAGGGTTCATATTGCTGATGTCAAAACGGCCACCTGCACGGCTCTGAACACGGTATGTTGTACCGGTAGGCTCGTGGATTGCTGTTACGGTTGCGCCAACTAATACCTCGCCGGTATTTGTTTTAACAGAACCACTCAGGCTACTGGTGGTGTTCTGTGCTAGTGCAAATGCTGGTAGGATGAATACCGCAAGTACAAATTGCAAGAGTTTTTTACTAAGCATAAGTTTGATTTTTCAGCTGCAAAGAAAACGAATATTCCGCTACTTATTTCAACAGAGTATTAACAAATCGGTACTTTTTAGGTAAAAACCCCCTTTTTTAGCAAAAAAAACCCTTTTTGAAGGGGAGGAGGCTATTTTCTGCTATAATTTTCCTCTTCTTTTTCGTGTTCTTTGTCGTAGGCCTTAATAATTGCCTTCACAAGCTTGTGCCTAACCACGTCCTCTTCGGTTAAGGCAATATGGGAAATACCCTCAATATTTTGCAAAATTCGGCTCGCTTTTTCAAGTCCGCTGCGCATGTTTCTGGGTAAATCTACTTGGGTAGGATCGCCGGTAATAATTGCCTTTGCACTCGCACCAATACGTGTTAAAAACATCTTTAATTGCAGGTCATTGGTATTTTGCGCCTCATCCAAAATAATAAATGCATTGTCTAAGGTTCTACCACGCATGTAAGCTAGTGGTGCAATTTCGATGGTGCGCGTGCTCATGTAGTAGCCTAATTTTTCGGCAGGAATCATGTCGTCTAACGCATCATACAATGGACGTAAATAGGGATCAATTTTTTCTTTTAAATCGCCTGGTAAAAATCCAAGGTTTTCGCCAGCTTCCACGGCGGGTCTTGTTAAAATTATTTTTTTAACTACTTTATTTTTTAAAGCCCTAACAGCTAATGCTACTGCGGTGTAGGTTTTACCAGTACCTGCAGGTCCAATCGCAAAAACGATATCGTTTTTATCTGCGGCTGCTACCATCTTTTTTTGATTGGGCGTTCTTGCTCTAACTGTTTTTCCATTAGGCCCAAACACTAAAATATCGTTGGGATTTTTATCTACAAAATGATCCGTAATTTCTGCATCATCGCCGCCTAAAATTTGCTCAAAATAAGCTTCGCTTAAATGCCCATTTCGTTCTAAATACTGTAGTACTAAATTTACTTTTTCTACTGCAGTATCTATGTGTTCTGGGGCGCCGCTCAATTTTAATTGTGTACCCCTCGATAAAATTTTCAAGAGCGGGAATTTCTTTTTTAGAACGTCTAATTTTCCGTTGTTTACGCCAAAAAACTCAATCGGGTTTACGGAGTCGAGGTTAATGATAGTTTCTGTCAAATTGCTTGGTTTTAGTAAGGTGGTTAACCAAATGTAACTGATTGGATACCACTTTTCCAAGCCTTATTTATGAACAAATTGTGAATATTTTTTTGTGTACCTAGGGTTACAATGATTTTAAAGCAGCAATGGTTTGCGTTGGATTCTCCGATTTAAAAACCGTATTACCGGCTACCAAAACATCGGCACCTGCTGCTAAAATTTGAGGTGCATTTTGAAGTGTAACGCCGCCATCAATTTGTATAAGGGTGTTTGTATTTTTTTGTGTAATCAAGGCTTTGAGTTCAGCAATTCTATGAAGAGTTTGAGGAATAAATTGTTGCCCACCAAATCCAGGATTTACACTCATCAAACATACTACGTCTATATCTTGTATAACATCAATAAGGGTTTGAATAGGCGTGTGTGGATTGAGTGCCACACCTGCTTTCATGCCAAGTTGCTTTGCTTGTTGTAAATTTCTGTGAAGGTGTGGGCAAGCTTCTATGTGAACGGTATAAATATCGGCGCCTGCTTTTTTAAATGCTTCGGCATATTTTTCTGGCTCTAAAATCATAACGTGCACATCACAAATTTTTGATGTTGCTTTTCTAATTTGTTCAATGACTGGAAATCCAAAACTAATATTCGGAACAAACCTGCCATCCATAACATCCAAATGAAACCAATCGGCGGCACTATTATTGAGCATGTCACAATCTTTTTGAAGTTCTAAAAAATTGGCACTTAATAATGAGGGAGCAATGATGGGCATAGTTAGGTTTTATGCAAATTTCTGCTTTTTTAAGTAACTGTGCTACTTTTTCGCGGCTTTTATTCGGGAAATAGCTTCGGAGGCTTCGTTTAAGCTATTGTCGAGGTTTAGGGCTAATTGATATTTGTTAAGGGCTTGTTCCGGTTGCCCTAGTTTTTCGAGGCATTTGGCGGTCCAATAATGACCCCTAGCATCTGTGGGTTTAACGGCTGCGGCCGTTTCAAAAATATCTTTAGCATCCGTATATTTTTGTTGATCAAAATAGATCCAGCCTATTTCTAAATAGGCGTCTATGTAGTAATAATTTTGTTGAATGCAGGTATTAAAATTTTCAATAGCAATTTCAGTTTTACCTATGTTTTCGTAATATAGCCCAATAATGTAATAGCTATGCGCTATATAGGCTCTGTCCGGTTTTTGTGCAATAACTTCATTACATAAAGCAAGTGCTTTATTGTTTTTTTGTGCAGCATATAAATTGGCAAGAGTCAGTAATACATCAGGTGTTGCATACAAAATTGCAGCACGCGAAAAACTTTTGAGCGCAAGTGAAGTGTCTGCTATACGGATGGCCAATTCTCCTTTTCTATACCAGATGCCGTAGTTACTAGAATCTCTAACAATGAGGGAATCTATTTGTTCTATTGCCTCTTTAATTAAAAATAGGCTATCCATGGTATCAATAAGCTGTACGCGCAACTCAGTACTGTCGGGAAAGCGGTCAATGTCATGTAATAAATCTTGAACAAAAACGGGGTATGCAGCTGCTTCATGTGTGTCACTTTTATTGCTTTTGGGATTGTTGCAGCTAATGGCAACTAAAATAGGTAGGATATATATAAGTGCACGCATCTTCAAAAATAGCCACAATATTTATATCTCATGACAATACCCTGACATAAAAAACTTCAAACATGCCTACTTTTGCATCCTCTTAACACCTAATTATGAAAATAGCGACCGCTTTTTATTTGTTGTTGTCCACCTTTTTTGTGTCTCCTGTATTCGCACAATATGCTACCCAAGACACTGTGCATTTTGCCGGAGAAAAGCATTTTAAAAATATCAGACAGTTAACTTTTGGTGGCGATAATGCAGAAGCGTATTGGAGTTATGATGGAAAGTCTATTGTGTTCCAAAAAACAAATCCAAAAGAAGGACTTTATTGTGATCAAATATTTATGGCTAAAGTTCCTTTTACCAGTGATGAAAAATTTACACCAAAAATGATGGGTACTGGAAAGGGGCGTTCTACTTGTTCTTATTTTTTACCAGATGGTAAACATATTATTTATGCATCAACACATCTAGGTGCAGATTCTTGTCCGCCAATACCGGATAGAGCAAAGTATGGCAATAAATACATTTGGCCACTTTATAATAGTTACGACATTTTTATGGCAGACATGTCTGGTAAAATTGTAAAACAAATTACGCACGCAAAAGGGTACGATGCAGAAGCAACGCTATCACCTGATGGCAAAAAAATGATTTACTGTTCTGATAAAAGTGGTGATTTAGAACTCTATGTAATGGATTTAAAATCAGGAAAAGAAATTCGTGTTACCAATGCGTTAGGATATGATGGTGGTGCCTGGTTTAGCCCCGACGGTACAAAAATTGTTTGGCGTGCTAGTAGACCCAAAACCCCAGAAGCAATAAGTGAATACAAATCTTTACTTGCAGAAGGCCTTGTAGCACCAACCAATATGGAAGTGTTTGTGGCAAATGCCGACGGTTCTGATGCAAAACAAATTACAGCACTTGGTCAGGCCAATTGGGCGCCAAATTTTACGCCAGATGGTAAGCACATTATTTTTTGCAGTAATCACGAATACAAAAGAGGGTTTCCATTTAACATGTACCTTATTGATTTAGAAGGGAAGGGCTTAGAAAAAATTAGCAGGGATAAAGGTTTTGATGCTTTCCCAATGTATAGCCCCGATGGTAAAAAAATTATTTTTGCTTCTAACCGTAACAATGGTGGAACCAGAGATACCAACTTGTTTGTAGCAGACTGGGTAGAATAAATCAAAACTGCTATATTAGCACAATAAAACAAACACTATGGCAACAGGACTTTTGCATTTGCATAATTTTTTACGTTGGGTTATCATTGTTCTTTTACTTCTTTCTATTGTAAAAGCATATACCGGATGGCAGTCCAAAAAAGAGTTTGCTGCTGCAGATAAAAAAACCTGGCTCTTTACTATGATTGCCGGTCATATCACGTTGTTATTGGGTTTGTATCAAGTGTTACTAGGTCGTATTGGTATTTTTACAACGGAGGTTGCCGCTGGCACTTCTGTAATGAAAGATAAATTTTTACGTTTCTTTTGGGTAGAGCATCCAGTAACGATGATTGCTGCTATTGTTTTTTTAACACTTGCCCATGGCGTTGCTAAAAAGAATTTGGATAGCACTACGAAGTATAAAAAAGCGTTTTACTTTTTTGTAACTGCACTGGTATTAATATTAGCAGGTGTGCCTTGGCCTTTTAGAGGTATCGAAATTGCGCGTCCACTATTTCCGGGCATGTAATTTTTTAATTGCTTTTTATACCCTTGTTCCGAGTTCTATAATTTGACAGTTTTGAATGTCTGTTCCGTCAATATCTATTTTGATGAGGGTTCTAACTTTTTGCCAGCCTTGTTTGCCTGCGGCTCCCGGATTGATGTGTAAGCAAGCCATTGCAGGATCATAGATTACTTTTAATATATGACTATGACCACTTATAAATAACTGTGGTTTATAAGCTGCAATAATTGGCTTTGTTACTTTATTGTAATTAGGAGGGTAGCCGCCTATATGAAACAGCATCACCCGAATGCCTTCTATCTCAAATTGAGCACACTCCTCAAATTCGGATCTAATATCTTGTCCATCAATGTTACCATAAACTCCACGAAGTGGTTTTATAGCGCTTAGTTGGTTGGCTACTTCATAGCTGCCAAAATCGCCAGCATGCCAGATTTCGTCGCAATCAGCAAAGTGAGTGGCTACTTTGGGGTCCAAATAGCTATGGGTATCTGAAATAAGGCCAATCCGTTTCATGGTTAAGGGGTATGGGCCGCAAACTACTCAATATTGGCATGTTTGAACCTAATTTTTATAATTATCGGGGCTTTAGTATATTCGTTACCTTATAGTAATCGAAAAATTAAATCATGAAAAAATTAGTACTTGCTTTATTTGTGTTTGCATCTTTTGTTGCAACCGCTCAAGAAGCCAAAGATTTTACCGTTAATGGCACCCTTAAAAATATTTCCTTACCTGTAAACAAGGTATTCTATTCATATAGAGCAGATGGTGTAACTGTTAGAGATAGTATTGTTGTAGCAGACGGAAAATATAGCTTCTCTGGTAAAATTGCCGAGCCTTTAATGGTAACCATTTTTGTACGTTATAAAAATGATGCCGAAGGAAAGCCTATTAAAATGTTTCAACCCCGCGACTATACATCTGTGTTTGTAGCGCCAGGAACTGTTCAAGTAAGTTCGGTAGATTCTTTTAGTAATATTAAAGTAAAGGGGTCTAAAGCCCACGAAGCATATCTTGCATTAACCGAAAAAACAAAGCCGGTAAATGATAAAATGCAAGCGGCTAATAAAGATTATAGTGCTGCATATAAAGCAAAAGATTCTGCTGTTATGAAAACCTTGGATGCCACTTTTGATGCATTAGATGTAGAAATGAAAGAAGTCTATAAAGGTTATTTGGCTACCAACAATAATTCTCCCATTGCAATGTATGCGCTAGGTCAGATGGCTGGTTGGGATATCAATCCAGAAGTTGTGGAGCCCATTTACAAAGCTTTATCTGAGCCTGCCCGCGCCACCCCAAGTGGAAAGGCTTTTGCTGTTAAAATAGAAACGGCTAAAAAAACAGCAGCAGGTGCAATGGCTATGGACTTTACCCAAAACGACACTTTAGATGTGCCTGTTTCTTTGTCAAGCTTTAAAGGTAAATATGTATTGATAGATTTTTGGGCGAGCTGGTGCGGTCCTTGCCGTCAAGAAAACCCAAATGTGGTAAAAGCTTTTCAGACATATAACGCAAAAGGATTTACCGTGCTAGGTGTAAGTTTAGACCAGCCGGGTGCTAAAGACAAATGGATGAAGGCTATTCATGACGATCATTTAACTTGGACGCAAGTTTCAGATTTAAAGTATTGGGACAATCAAGTAGCCAAACAATATGGTATTCAAGCAATTCCGCAAAACTTCCTCGTTGACCCTACTGGCAAGATCATTGCCAAGAATATTAGGGGGGAAGAGCTAGCTAGTAAATTGGCAACCATTTTCAAATAACCAAAATAACTATTGAAAATCAAGGAGTTACGTTATTTTTCACAAATTCTGTAAATTTTTCTCCGTTTTCTTCGTATTTCGGTTGCATTCTAATATCTTTGCAGCCCCAAAAATTGTATGTCTAAACAACCGTTGATCAAACAAGATGGAGTTATTCTAGAAGCACTGAGCAATGCTATGTTCAGAGTTAAGCTAGAAAATGGCCACGAAATATTGGCTACCATCTCAGGAAAAATGAGGATGCACTACATCAGAATTTTACCTGGCGACAAGGTCGGCGTTGAAATGAGTCCATACGATTTAAGTAGGGGTCGGATTATTTTTAGGTACAAATAACCGGGTAAGATAAACCGAATCACAACCAGACTAAAACTAAAGAGATGAAAGTTAGAGCTTCAATCAAAAAGCGTAGTGCAGATTGCAAGATTGTTAAGCGCAAGGGTAAACTTTTTGTAATCAACAAAAAGAATCCTCGCTTTAAGCAACGTCAAGGATAAAATCAGTGGTGGTGCATATTGCACCTAATTGTTTTTCAATCAGTAACTACAAACAGTAAAATAAAATCTAAAAAAAGCATATGGCTCGTATTGCCGGTATTGACTTACCAAAAAACAAAAGAGGCGAAATTGGTCTGACCTATATTTTTGGTATTGGTCGTTCAACTGCACAGTATATCTTAACCAAAGCAGGTATTGACTTTAATAAAAAAGTAAATACTTGGGATGATGAAGAACAAACTGCAATTCGTAACATCATCAACAGTGAGTTTAAAGTAGAAGGTGCTTTACGTAGTGAAGTTTCTATGAGTATTAAGCGTTTGTTAGACATCGCTTGTTACCGTGGTCTTCGTCACAGAAAAGGTTTGCCTGTTCGTGGTCAACGTACCAAAACAAACAGCCGTACTAGAAAAGGTAAGCGTAAGACAGTTGCCGGTAAGAAAAAGGCACCTAAAAAATAATTAATTTGGTAAGAGTGGTGAATCCACCTCTTTTACCATTTTTAATATACAAACCCAAACGCTGTCGGATCGCCGCCTAATACTAGTGATTAGGATGCAGGAGAAGCACTTGGTACCTAGCTAAAATCTAGGGTTATTTTTTAAAGACTACCTCAAATAACAAAAATGGCTAAACCACAAAAAGCGCAGAACAGTGCAAAAGCTGCTGCCAAAAAAAGAGTTGTAAAAGTAGACGCTACTGGTGAAGTACGTATCTCTGCAACATTCAACAACATCATCATTAGTTTTACCAACAAAGCCGGTCAAGTAATTAGCTGGAGTAGTGCTGGTAAAATGGGATTCAGGGGTTCAAAAAAGAATACACCATATGCGGCTCAAATGGCTGCTGCCGATGCTGCAAAAGTAGCTTCTGACGCGGGTTTAAAGCGTGTAGATGTATTTGTTAAAGGACCAGGTTCTGGCCGTGAAGGTGCTATCCGTTCTATCGCACAATCAGGTATCGAAGTTACTTCTATCAAAGACGTAACGCCAATGCCGCACAACGGTTGTCGTCCTCCAAAACAAAGAAGAGTTTAATTATTTTATTATACAGGGTGTATCATTCATTTTAGATTTTTAACAATGATACATCGTCATTAAAAAATCACAAAAAAAGGTCCGCAGCCTCTAAAAAATTGCGTTAAAAAAATGGCACGTTATACAGGTCCAAAAACAAAAATCTCCAGAATCTTTGGAGAGCCAATCTTAGGAAATGGCAAATGGTTGGGTAAAAACAGCAACCCTCCAGGTCAACACGGAGCAGCACGTAAGCGTAAGAGCTTAGGTGAATACGCTTTACAATTACGTGAAAAGCAAAAAGCTAAATATACCTATGGTGTATTAGAGCGCCAATTCCGTAAAACATTTGAAGAAGCATCTCGCTTAAAAGGTGTTACCGGTGAAAACTTGATCAAATTATTAGAAGCTCGTTTAGATAACACAGTTTTCCGTATGGGTTTAACAGCTAGTCGTCCAGAAGCACGTCAGTTAGTAAACCATAAGCACGTAACTGTAAACGGCGAAATCATGAACGTTCCTTCTTACACATGTAAGCCAGGTGATGTGATTGGTTACCGTCCAAAAAGTGCTCATAATTCTGCATTAACTAGCAAGAGCCGAGGTAAAAATCCTAAGTTCGGTTGGTTAGATTGGAACGAAAATGAAAAGAAAGGAACCTTCATCACTTTCCCTGAAAGAGAGAATGTACCTGAAAACATTAAGGAGCAACTAATCGTAGAATTGTATTCTAAATAACACGTACTAATATTCAATTTCCGGTTTCAATATTGACCCGGACAAACTAATAAAAAACAAGTTTTAATATGGCCATATTAAGCTTTCAAAAACCAGACAAAATTGTTCTACAAAAAGCAACTGAGTTTGACGGACAATTTGAATTTCGTCCTTTAGAACCAGGCTTTGGTTTAACAATCGGTAATGCCTTACGTAGAGTGTTACTTAGCTCACTGGAAGGATATGCAATTGTAGGTATCAAAATCGAAGGTGTAGACCACGAGTTTGCTACGATTAAAGGTATTACAGAAGATGTAACTGAAATCATATTAAACTTGAAGCAAGTTCGTTTCAAGAAAAATGTGGACCACGAAGTTGCATTAGAAAAAATAAATTTATCTATCAAAGGTCGTACCGAATTTAATGCAGGTATGATTGGTGAATTATCTCAACATTTTCAGGTAATGAATCCTGAGTTGAGCATTTGCACCATGGATACAACTTCTAAAATGGATATCGAATTAACGATTTCAAAAGGTCGTGGTTATATCCCTGCAGAAGAAAATAAAATTAAAGATGCTCCTTTTGGATACATCGCTATCGATTCTATTCACACACCCATCAAGAACGTTAAATACGCTATTGAAAACTACCGTGTAGAACAAAGAACCGACTACGAAAAATTAATTTTAGATGTAGCTACCGATGGTACCATTCATCCAGAAGATGCTGTAAAGCAAGCTTCTCGTATTCTTATCCAACACCTTATGATCATTACGGATGAAAACATCACGTTTGATAATAAAGAAGATAAGAAACAAGATGTAGTGGATGAGCATGTATTACAATTACGTAAAGTGCTTAAAACACCTCTAGAAGATTTAGATCTTTCTGTACGTGCATTTAACTGTTTAAAAGCAGCTAAAATCAATAGCTTAAGCGAACTTGTTCAATACGAGCAAGAAGACCTTATGAAATTCAGAAACTTTGGTCAAAAGTCATTGTCTGAAATTGAGCAAGTGTTAACTGAAAGAGGCCTAAGCTTTGGTATGGATTTAGGTAAATTAGGTTTAGATAATCTAGATAATTAATAAAAGGGCTTAGCCCATTATTCACGCCTTACAATTCCTGACACGGTGTAAGGATTAAAAACAAATGTCATGCGTCACGGAGACAAAATCAACAACCTAGGCCGTAAAAAAGCACATAGGGAAGCATTGTTAGCCAACTTGGCTAGCCAGTTAATTACGCACAAGCGTATTGTTACTACTTTAGCAAAAGCGAAAGCATTAAGAACATACGTAGAGCCGTTAATTACTAAAACTAAAAAGAGCGATAACAAAGAAACGATCATGCATCAGCATAGAGTTGTTTTTAGTTACTTACAAGACAAAGAATCTGTAAAAGAACTATTTACAGTAGTTGGTCCTAAGGTAGCAGGTCGTCCGGGTGGTTATACGCGTATCCTTAAATTGGGCATTCGTCCGGGGGATAATGCAGAAAAAGCAATGATTGAACTTGTAGATTTCAACGAAATTTATGGTAATTCAGTAAATGCAGCTTCTGAACCAGCTAAAAAAACACGTCGTAGCCGTGCAACCACCAAAAAAGGGGATGTTGCTGAAGCAGAAGTGGTAGCTGAAACACCAGTAGTAGAGCCAACCGCAGATTCTTCAACTGATAACGCAGCTGAATAATTTGAAACGGTAATATTATATAAAAGGCAAGGCTTTAGTCTTGCCTTTTTTTATGTGTAAAAAAAAATAAGGAGATACAAGAGAATTGAGCTTTTTTTGTATCATCAAACAAATCGAAAACTTGTATTCCAATGACGCTTCAAGCCAAAAAGCCCGCAATTCTAATTCTCGCAGACGGACACGTATTTCATGGTTATGCATTTGGTAAAATAGGTACCACTACCGGAGAAATCTGTTTCAATACCGGCATGACGGGTTATCAAGAGGTTTTTACAGATCCAAGTTATACGGGTCAGGTACTTATCATGAACAATGTGCACATAGGTAATTATGGTGTAAAAGATACGGACGTTGAAAGCAGTACTGTAAAAATTAGAGGCTTAATTGCCCGTAATTTAGAAGAGCAGTTTAGTAGGTTACTAGCAGATGGCGATTTAAACACCTATCTCGTTAACAACAATTTAGTGGCCATCGATAATTTAGATACGCGTGCACTTGTTGCGCATATCAGAGAAAAGGGTGCCATGAACTGTATTATTTCTTCAGACGATTTAGATATCGCTTCTTTACAACAAAAATTAGCAGCCGTGCCTAGCATGGATGGTTTAGAACTTGCAAGTACAGTAAGTACCACTTCAGAATATGAAATGGGCGATGCTAATGTAGCTATCAAAGTAGCCGTTTTAGATTTTGGTGTTAAAAAACATATTTTACAATGCTTAGTGGATAGGGGCGCGCATATTAGAGTGCATCCTGCAAAAACACCATTAAGCCGTTTAAAAGAATTTAATCCTTCTGGATATTTTATTTCTAATGGTCCTGGTGATCCTGCTTCTATGGATTATGCAATTGCAACGGTTAAAGAAATTTTAGAAGAACAAAAACCAGTATTTGGTATTTGTTTAGGACATCAATTACTCGCGCTTGCAAATGATATTCCAACATTTAAAATGCACCATGGACATAGAGGACTCAATCATCCAGTAAAAAATATTATTACGGGTCAGTGCGAAATCACAACACAAAATCATGGATTTGGTGTAGACCCTGAAGCCGTAAAGAATCATCCAAACGTTGAAGTAACACACGTTAATTTAAACGACAATTCTATTGAGGGTATTCGTTTAAAAAACAAGCCTGCATTTAGTGTACAGTATCACCCCGAAAGCACCCCAGGCCCGCATGACAGCCGTTATTTGTTTGATAACTTTATAGATCTAATTAAAGCGAAGGCGTAGTTATGAAAATAGCAATCATCAATGGCCCCAACTTAAATTTGTTGGGCAAAAGAGAGCCAGAAGTGTATGGCACTGCAAGTTTTGATGATTGTTACAATGCGCTCGTGGCTCAGTATCCAAACATTGAGTTTGAATATTTTCAATCGAATGTCGAAGGCGAACTCATCAACGAATTACAACGCGTAGGCTTTACTGCTACAGGTATAATATTTAACCCTGGTGGGTACACCCATACTTCTGTTGCGATAGGCGATACGGTAGCAGCCATTACAACACCTGTGATTGAAGTGCATATTAGTAATGTGCATGCAAGAGAAGATTTCAGAAAAATTTCACACGTATCTGCAAAGGCAACGGGTTCTATTATTGGACTTGGGTTAGAAGGCTATCAATTAGCAGTGGAGTGGTTTGTAAAAAAAGGCGCTTAATTTCCTATTCATATGTTTAAGTCCTATTCCCAAAAAGTATTCGGGCTCATTTTGTTTGCAGCATGCATGAAAATGATTGCTGCTCCTTTTTTGGAACTCGGTAATGACGAAGTTTATTACTGGACGTATTCGCTTCAACTAGATTTTAATCATTTTGATCATCCACCTCTTGTAGGTTTTTTAATTCGTGCATTTACTTTAAATATGCACTGGGTTTCTGAACTGAGTATACGTTTGGGTGCCATTGTTTCTGGTAGTATTGGCTGTTATTTTGTTTTTAAAATAGCGGCACAATTGTCTAATGAAAGGGCTGGATTTTATGCCGCAATACTGTATCAAGCTGGCATCTATACTGGTTTTATTGCTGGATTTTTTATTTTACCAGATAGTGCGCAACTTATATTTTGGACAGCCTCTTTACATGTGATGTCATTAGTGCTATTTTCAAATAAAGAAAAAAAAATAGGTTATTGGCTTTTGTTAGGGCTACTTATTGGACTTGCAACACTCTCAAAAGTGCACGGGTTGTTTTTATGGGCTGGCTTTGGCGCTTACTTGTTATTTACAAATCCAAAGCAATTATTTAGTTGGGGGTTTATATTGGCAGTAGGGGTTACGCTACTTTGTATCGTACCTATTGTATA
The DNA here is from genome assembly GCA_040403595.1 of Sediminibacterium sp. Taxonomy (GTDB): domain Bacteria; phylum Bacteroidota; class Bacteroidia; order Chitinophagales; family Chitinophagaceae; genus Sediminibacterium. The sequence goes on from JBBAKI010000002.1 coordinate 29,797, forward strand.
CTGGAATGTAATTTATGATTTTATTACCTACCGTTTTCATTCGGAGCGTGTAACACATACTGGCATTGATATCAATAGCTTCACAACAGAAATACTAGGAGAGGTTTTATATCAAAATCCGCTCGTATATATTTTAATAGTAGCAGCTGTACTTGGGTATAAACGCGTTTCATTTCAGCATAAAAATAGTGGACATTGGTTGTTATGGATGAGCGTACCACTCATTTTAATTTTTTGGATCGTTGCACTTTTTAATCCTACGCTTCCACACTGGTCGGGCCCTGCATTTATTCCCTTAATCATACTTGCTGGTATTTATATCGACCAAACAAAAAAAAGCTGGCCTATTTATTTGCTACGAACTTCGATGGTATTGGTGTTTACGATTTTACTTGCACTTGTTTTGATAGTGCAAAAATATCCAGGCAATTTTGGCAGTCAAAAAAATGAAAACTTAGGCGAGTACTGTCCTACATTAGATTTGAGTGGGTGGAAAAATTTTAGTGTTGCATTTAATACTTTGGCTGCGAGGGACCAGGCCAATCATACGATGTCTAAGGCGGCTTCTATTATTGTAGGTAAATGGTTTCCGGCTGGACATCTAGAATTTTATATTGCTCGTACCACCGGACTTCCTTTAATTGGAATAGGTCCACTGCAAGACATTCATAAATTTGCCTGGTTAAATAAAGAGCGCCGAGCATTATCAATTGGCTCAGATGCTTATTGTATTGTGCCTTCCAATGTGCCTTTTAATGTTGCTGAAGCGTATGGGTCTTATTTTACAACTATAAACGCACCTATACGAATAGATCAAAAAAGAAGCGGTGTTGTTGTACGTTACTTTTTAGTGTACCGTTTGCATGGTTGTACTAAAATACCACAACCTCTTTTATAAGCGCTTTAAAATAGCCTTTCAAAATCTCTTCTGTACGAAATACTAGCTCCAAAACGGTTGCGCTTTCCAAAACTGGATCCACTAATATCTAAACTGTTTTTATTAAATAAGATGGCCCTTAATTTACGGTCCTGCGTAAGTATGAATTCTATATTTAAATCGGGGAGCCACTGTAGGTTGCCATTTTTAACACTAGAGGAGTTGCTTAAATTAAAATCTAAATCACCGCCAAACGTTACTACAATTTTATCTTCAAAAAAGCTTTTGCCCACTTTAAAATTAACCCTCGACCTATTAATACCTGTATTGGCAACACTACTATTAATGCCAGAAGCGGCGCCCAATAGTTCCGAATTACTATAAAGGGAAGTACCTACGTCAAAACGTAAGCTCTTGTCTCCAGTAAGCTTATAAAGCATGTTGGAGAACATCTTATTAATTTCCTTGGTTAATATTTGTGATAGGGTGTTTACGCCAATGGTTGCAAACATGGCATTGGCATTTCCGTTTCCGCCATTACCAATAGTAGGAGGGGCAAAAGAATTAAATACAATTAAAAAGGAAACCTGCTTTAAAATTTCATTGTCATCTTTTTCTAATCGCGCTAAATATTGTACCAGTTCATTGTCTGTTTTAATAGGGCTTCCTTGTGGAAAATCCAATTTAAAGCTAATGGAGGGTTTTGTAAGTTTATCTCTTAATTGTGCAACAACATACACGGGGCCACGGTATCCTTTTACAGCGCCGCTCATATTTAAATTACCTACAAGGTCGTAGAGCGCCACTTGTTCTGCAGTGTACTGTGCGTCAATTTTTATATTGGCTTTATTAGGATCGCCGGTCCATTCGATATAATTTCCTTTGTTAGGGATCAGTTCAAATGGTTTTTTAATGAGTGACTGAAAACTAAAATCATAATTTCCTTTGTCAATATTGTAACGTCCTCTAATAGTAAGCGGCTCCGTAGTTCCCGATCTAATTTTTAATCTACCACTGCCGTTGGCTTTAATGATATCACCAGATATATCATCGAGTATCACATCTATTTGCGCTTTATTGTTGGCGGTTAAGTCTAGGTCTAACAATAAATTAAAGTTGGATGTGTTGTTTTCAGAAACAATTTCGGTTCCATACTTTTTGTAGGTTATAAAATCTGCGCTTGCCGATTCTTTGGAAACGGCATTGGGTAAAACAATGTGAGAGCTGTCTGTAGATTCTGCAACTAGTGTAATTTTTGCATTGGTAGATGGCCCTTTAAAGCTAAAGTTTGCTTTACCAAATGCTTTGCCATAAAAAAGTGGGTTGTCTTTTGCTTTGGTATCTATGAGTAATAAATTATTGGTGTTTACGTCAAAGTCAAAAGCCATATTTTCAAATTGCTTTTCGTACAATTTGCCGGAACCGTTTGCTTTATTGCTGTATTTGTCTTTAGCTATAAACTTTCCAAAGTTAATGCCGTCTTCTTCAAACTTAATACGTAAACTATCTATTTGGTAATTCACCTGTGTGTAGTCTACTTTAAGCGTGGCATTTTTTACAAGTACATTACCAAGTAAGGTTGGACTTGTTGGGTCACCTTGAATTGTTAATTGGCCAGTTGCTTTTCCATCTACTTCAGAAAATATGCCCGTTAAAAACTGTTCTACAAAATTAATACGGGTATCTTTTAATTGAATGTTTGTATAGAGTGGCTGATGTGTGCTATCAACTAGCTTATAATAGCCATTTGCATTTATTGTATAATCCTTGTTGTCTGATATTACTGAAAATGGAAGATTGCCCGTTTTGGCATCGTAACCAGCGTTGATATTAACAAGACCAATAGAGTCGTTGTCTACCCTTAATTGACTCGTATTAATTCTAGCGTCTACTTTTAAGCCATTAAATAAATTTTTAAGGGTGATGTTTCCGTTTGCGAGCCCTTCAAATCTTGGCTTTTGAATTACTAAATTGGTAATGTCCCCAACTATGAGGTTGTTTAATTTTATATTGAGTTGATTGGTATTACCGCCATCTTCCTCTTCTGTTTGAATCAATATTTCTTGGGTGCCTTGCACGAATTTTACATTGTTTGCGTGCACAAAGTTTTTACGCAGCATCAGTTCGCCTTCTTTTTCTAAGATCCACTTTTTATTGTTGAGGGTAAAATTAGAAGGCTTCCACTGGATGCGAACGCCATCTTGTAAGGTGTAAACTTCTGCTTCTAAATTGGCGTCGTTTAAACTACTAGAGGCGCTGGTTTTAACTTGCACCAGTGATTGATCATTTTTAGAGTTAATGGATATAACTGAATTTGGAAAGCGTATGCTATCACCAATACCAAAATTATCTAGATTGGTTGTAAGGGTCAGGTTGTTTTTATCTCCTTTTGCATCAATATTTGCACCTGTAATGGTGTAGTCATTAATTTTGGCATACGGAACGTTTGCGTATGCTGTTAATTGGTATAATTTGGTGTCAATTTTTCCTTCAAATGAAAGGTCGTTAAACCCACTCCAGTTTTTATTGTACAAACTAATATAAGGGTCTATATAATTGGCATTGGCTTTGATGGTAAAGTTTTGATCTGCACTAAGTTTGCCAGGTGCCTCAATGTAATTAGGATAATAGTGATGTAAAAATGTTTGAATACTTTTTGGTAAATCCGCAACATTAAATTGACCATTGATGCTTGCATTGAAGTCATTGCTTTTTAGGGTAATTAATTTTTCGATTCCAGTTTGTGAAGCCTGAAGTGCCAATGAGTCAAAAGTTAGCTTAGTAGTAGAGTCGTTAATATTGGCGTTTAAAAATTTAGCATTCCCAATAAAGTTGTCTAGGTTGCTTCCGGTAAAGTTAGCATCCAATAAGCCTGTTACCTCAATAAACTTCGGATAAAGTTTAAGGGATTTTAAATTAGAGTAGGCAAGGTCCCCAACAATATTAAAGGCCGGAATCTTTTGATTAAAATTTATTTCCAGCGAACTTGTAAAGTTTAAATTAGGATCGTTGATGATGATATCGCCACTAAAATATTTTTTCTGAAAAGTGCCATTGGTTACAATACTTTTGTAGTTATAATCTTTGTATTGAATAGATCTAATATCACCACTAATGCTGGTTTTTAGTTTATCTATATCAAAACTGCTGCCCTCAATACTACCTTTAAAATCGATGGTACCTAAATCGGTGTTATTGGTAAATTTACCTAGGTTAAAAGCGACCGTTTCTAGCTTTCCCTTATACGTTGGTTCTCCTGACTGGGGAATCTTTAAATTAACATCGGTGCTAATACCGCCAAGTGATGTACTAAACATACCCTTGGTAACAAAATCAAAAGCGGTACCATTAAAATCACCTCTGTATAAAATAGTGCCTAATGACGCTAAATTTGGTGTTTGCATATTTTGAATGGCAGGAATGAGCTGGGCGAGGTCTTTGTAATTGCTTTGTACAAAGCCTTGTTGTAATTTAATTTGTGTTGTTTCTATAGTTGGTAGTCCCTTCATAGAAAATGTGCCCGTTAATACGCTATTGCCTCCAGTTCTTATTTGTAGTTGGTTTACCGTAAAGTCATTTACAGTTCCTTTATACTTCCCGCTAACAACTGCTTTTGTTTTAAAAATAGACATGGCAGGTGCAAAAAACGCTATATCGTCTGTACTTATGGACGATTCTTGTAAATCAGCAACCATCACAACATTTGATATGTAATTGCTGAAGTCCTTTTCAAAATTTGAAAACTTCATCGCGTAGTAGTTGCCAACCTGCGACCTATTGGTTTGTAGGTCTAGTTTAGCAAACTCCATGATGCGCTCATTAAACGTAAAGTTGGTATTTAGTTTTTTTACTACAAGACCTGATCTTTCTTTGGCATTGAGTGCGATGCTTGCTTTTATTTCCTTTTCCGAAAAAAATACATTTTTAATGGTAGCATCGATACTAAAAAAATTTAGGTGGGTGCCATCAAAATGTTTATAGGGTTTTTCAAAGTCATTGTCTAAGACAAGCGCACCATTATTGATATTGATTTCGTCTGCGTTAATATTGAGTGGACTAGATTTTGAAGATTGTTTAATAGTTGCTACCGGCGTATTTTTAGGCCCTAGTTTTGGGATTACTTGCATGACAAATAATGGCTTATCTATAGATACAGTGCCAATTTTTATAAAGCCAGTAGTTAGGTTTATTTTTTTGCAGTCTGCTACAATGCTAACAACAGCGGCATTTATATAACTGCCAGTCCATTCATCTTTTTGTTCAAACCTTACCGATTTAAGGTCTATTTTTTTGATATCGTAATGCGTGGAATTGTTATTTGCGGTATCGGTACTTCTAAAGTAGTTGGTGATGAATTCGTAATTCCATATGGGTGTTGTACGATTCATTTTTATAACCGCATCTTCGATACCTAAATAGCTGAGTGTAGCTTCTTTTTGTAAAAAAAACCAATCGGTTATTCTTATTTTACAAAGGTTGGCAAATACTAAAGTGTCGGTCTTCTGATCTCTAATTAAAACACCTTCTATATTTATTTTATTAAAAGGGGAGATGCTAACATGTTTAATACTTACCTGGGCACCTATTTTTTTAGAAAGAGAATTCGTAATTTTTTGTGCAATATAATTTTGCACATAGTTGGTATTTAAAAGTAAGAGCATGAGAAAGATGCCCGCAATAATCGCGAGTAAAATATTTCTAATGATATGCAATCTTCTTTTCAGCTTCTACAATATTGGTATGGTTCGTTCAATTTTAAAATCCTGCAACCGCATCATCGCCTCTTTTGTCTGCAACAGAAATTTTCTTGCCTGTTTGGTTAATTAAGATGCCTTCTGTTCTTCCAATGCTTCCTCTTTCCTTAAGGCGGTATCCCATTTTTTCTAATGCCTCTTTGGTGCTTAGGCAAAATGTTTTTTCGATACTCACTTCGTCGGGTAGCCATTGGTGATGAAATTTTGGACTATTAATAGCGTCTTCTAAACTCATATTAAAATCTACTAGGTTAACGATGGTTTGAAGCACCGATGTAGGAATGGTCGTTCCTCCAGGTGTCCCAACTGTTAAAAAGGGGTTATTGTTTTTTGTAAGCAGGGTAGGTGTCATAGAACTCAGCATTCTTTTATGCGGCTCAATGGCATTGGCTTCTCCACCAAGGGCACCATACATGTTAGGACTGCCTGGCTTAGCACTAAAATCATCCATTTCATTGTTGAGTAAAAAACCTGCACCTCCAACTACCGTTCTATTGCCATAGCCTCCATTAAGTGTGGTGGTAACAGCAACCATATTACCTTCCGGATCAACTACACTAAAGTGTGTTGTTTCTTCAGAGGCTTTAATGGTACCTGCTAGGGTTTGTGTACTTGACCCTGCAACACCTGCTTTATAATCGGCCATTCTGTTTTTTAGATAGGCGTCACTTAGTAACGTTTTTTGCGGCACTTTATAAAAATCAGGATCACCAATATGCGCTGCTCTATCTGCATATGCGCGGCGCTCTACTTCAATCATGAGTTGCACAGATGCCTGCGTTTGAAAGCCCATTTTTTGAATATTAAAAGGCTCTATCATTTTAAGCATTTGACCAATTAAAATTCCGCCACTGCTAGGAGGTGCAAAACTAATGACGCCATATCCTCTGTAATTAAACACGATGGGTGTCCTCAATTTAGCCTGATAATTTTTTAAATCTTCAAGTGTAATGAGTCCGCCACCTCTTTTCATTTCATCAATAATAAGTGCAGCAGTTTCTCCTTCATAAAAACCTTTTGCCCCATTTTTTTGAATGCGCGTAAGTGTATTGGCTAACGCTACTTGAATAAGCGTGTCTCCCACTTTCCATTTTGCTTCTTTAACAAATACAGTTGGCTTCGTAGAATATTGTATAAAATCTTTTTTTGTTCCGTTTAAACTAGAAGCTTCTTTTTCGGTAATCACAAATCCATTACGTGCTAAATCAATGGCAGGTTGAATGAGCATCGCAAATGGAAGTTTTGCATGTGTATACGTAGCAAAAATACCAGCTATAGTACCTGGTACACCAGATGCTAAATGACCACTTTGCGAAAGCGCATCTTGTACATTACCTGCAGCATCTAGGTACATATCTCTATTTGCTTGAGCGGGGGCAGCTTCTCTATAATCAATTCCAATAAGTGTGCCGTCTCTTTTTCTTGCAATCGTAAATCCGCCACCTCCAATATTCCCTGCACCTGGGTAAACAACTGCAAGTGCAAATTGTGTTGCTATGGTTGCATCAAAAGCATTGCCTCCTTGCGCCATGATGGCAGCGCCAACCATACTTGCAAGGGGGTGTGCGCTAGCAACACTTGCTTTGTTAAATGTGCCAGATTTAACAACACTATATTGATATGGATTTACTGCTTTTGTAGGGCCAACAATTGAATTTTCATATTGCCCCATTACGAGGCCGTAAAGGCATAATAAGAGGACTGTTAAGATTGTTGATTTCATGGTTGAAAATTACTCAATTTTTGGTTAAATCTGGGCCATTTTTTGCTACATTCACGCATTGTTTAACAATCTGTTCATGATTTAAATGACAGCTTAATTACACGCTTCTACCAATATGAAAAAACTGTCTTTTTTTATCCTATTATTTGTAATGGTATTGTCGTTTTCCGGCAAACAGGTTTTAGCACAACAGGTAACTCAAAATAATGCTGGTGCAGGGTCAATTTTGCAATCTTTAAAAAAGATGCAAGTGCTAGGCTCGGTATTATATATTGCTGCGCATCCCGATGATGAAAACAATGGACTCTTGCCTTATTTGGCAAAAGAAAAAATGTACCGCACTGCTTATTTAAGTTTAACGAGGGGTGATGGTGGTCAAAATTTAATTGGACCTGAACAAGGTATAGAACTTGGCATGATAAGAACCAAAGAGTTATTGGCTGCCAGAGAAGCGGATGGCGCCGAACAATATTTTACAAGTGCTTACGAATTTGGTTTTAGTAAAAGCATGGATGAAGCGTTAGAAGTATGGGACCGCAAAAAAGTATTGGCAGACGCCGTATGGGTGATTCGAAATTATAAACCCGATGTGATGATTGCGCGCTTTCCTCCGGACGCGCGCGCTGGACATGGTCATCATAGTGCATCCGCGCAAATTGCAAGAGAGGCTTTTGTTGCTGCCGCAGATCCAAATCAATTTCCGGAACAACTAACAAATGGCGTTACGGTATGGCAAGCAAAAAGATTATTATGGAATACTTTTAATTTTGGAGGTGCCAACACCACCAGTAACGATCAATTTAAAATAGATGTTGGTGTATACAATGCACTTGAAGGAAAAAGTTATGGTGAAATAGGTGGTGAGGCAAGAAGCATGCACAAAAGTCAGGGCGAAGGAAGGCCGCGCCGTAAAGGAGAAATTTTAGAATATTTTACAACCATTGTAGGGGAGGTACCAACCGTTAGTTTATTAGATGGGGTTAACATAGATTGGGCGCGTTTAGGATCCAATGGCACTGCAATTTCATTGGCAATAGAGGCTGTTATTAAAAGCTACAACCCTTTGCAGCCATCATTATCAGTGCCTTCGATGGTAAAAATTTATGCACAAATACAAGCGCTTCCTGCCTCTGTTTGGAAGTCGCATAAATTAAATACACTGCAGCAAATAATTGAAGCCGCTGCTGGTTTATCTGTAGAGGCGTTTACAAACACAGAAAAAGCAGTACAAGGTGATTCTATTCGTTTTACTTGTGCTGTTAATAATAGAACAAATGCTGCAGCAACGCTGCAAAATATTGTAGTAGGTGGTCAGGCATTTACAAAAATGGTTCAACAAAATCTAGTTCAAAATAAAAACTACAATTACGCAGTTACACTCATTCCAATAGTTGAAAAAAATCAGTTTCAACCCTATTGGTTACAGCAGCCTAAACAAACAGATGGCATGTTTTTGGTAAATGATTATAAAGTGCTTGGTAAAGCATGGAATGATCCTGCGCTATCAGTACAATTTAATTGTACCATTGAAGGTGTTGTTTTTACCATTACTAGGCCTGTACAATATAAATTTGTTGATCCTGTAAAAGGAGAATGTTTACAACCTTTTATTTTAATTCCACCTTACGAACTTGTTGCAAAACCAACAGTGGTTTTAACAGGTGTTGTATCTGAAAAAGGCAAAAAAAATCCAGTTACGCCACTTCAATTAATCGTATTATCCAATCAAGAAAAACAAATTATTGCAGGTGTCGATTTTGGTTTAATGAACCAACAAACGGGTAAACAATTATACCAGCAAAGTATGGATTCGGTTTTTAAGGATTCAAAAATAATAACACTGCAGGTGCCGGTTTCAAAATTTTATGACCCAGCTCATGTATCAAGTACAATTACGGCCTCCGTTGCAGTAACCAATAGTGCGGGTACTCAAAATTATAATCAGCACGTTCAAAAAATCGCTTACGATCATATCCCTAATACGCATTATTTAACCCAAGATATCATTAAAGTTGTGGATGCATCCATACGGGTAAAAGGCTATAGAGTGGGCTATATTGCGGGTTCTGGCGATTTAACCGAAGAAGCACTTGTGCAGCTCGGATACCGCGTAGAAAAAATTACAGCTGCTAATATTACACCTCAATATTTGGCTGGATTTGATGCGATTGTTACAGGTGTTAGAGCCTACAATGTAAATGCATTTTTAAAAGATGGGTATCAAACACTCTTACAATATGTGCAAAATGGGGGTAATTTAATTGTGCAATATAACCGGACAGGATCTAACGGTTTAACGCCCCCTATGGCACCTTATCCATTTACCATTAGTGCCGGATCTAGGGTAACAGAAGAAAACGCCGAAATTGTATTTGCTAATCCTGCGCATCCTGTTTTACAATATCCTAATACCATATCTGCCGGTGATTTTGATGGATGGATTCAGGAAAGAAGCACGTATCAGGCCACCGCAATTGACAGTCATTACGATGCACCATTATCTATGCATGATAAAAATGAACAAGCTTCTACTGGTTCACTCATTACATGCGTATATGGCAAAGGTAATTTTGTATACGTTAGTTTGGCTTTGTTTAGACAGCTACCGGCTGGTGTTGCCGGCTCTTATAAATTATTAGCCAATTTAATTGCACTTCCAAAACATTAAAATATGTCATTGATCGATTGGGTTGTTTTGGTTGTCACTTTTATTTTAATCATTTCATATGGTTTGTATAAAAGTAATGCTACAAAAAATTTAGAAGGCTACTTTTTAAGTAACCGTTCAATGCCTTGGTATTTGGTATTACTTGGTATTATGGGCACGCAGGCTAGTGCTATTACTTTTTTATCGGCACCTGGTCAGGCCTACACGGATGGGATGCGTTTTGTGCAATATTATTTTGGCTTACCACTTGCTATGATTGTTATTGTGGTATGGTTTGTGCCCATGTTTAGTAAATTAAAAATATTTACTGCCTACGAATTTTTAGAACAACGCTTCGATTTAAAAACAAGGACCTTTACTTCTTTTTTGTTTTTATTATCGCGCGGACTATCTACTGGTATTAGCATTTATGCGCCTTCTATTATTTTATCATCATTACTTGGCTGGGATATTTATTGGACCAATATTGCCATGGGCGGGATGCTTACTTTGTATACCGTTAGTGGTGGATCAAAAGCCGTAGCGTATACCCAACAGTTACAATTTATTATCATATTTATTGGCATGGTGGTATCGGGTTATTATTTGGTGCATTTGTTACCGGATGGACTTGGTTTTTCAGATGCCTTAAAAGTGGGGGAAGTGTCTGGTAAATTAAATGTTATTACTACAGGCAACACTGGTGGTGGATTTGATTTTAAAGACCGTTATAATATTATTAGTGGCACCATTGGTGGCTTTTTTTTAGCACTCTCTTATTTTGGTACGGATCAATCGCAGGTGGGTAGGTACATCACTGCAAAAAATGATCGTGAAAGTAAATTAGGGCTATTATTAAATGGTGTGGTAAAAATTCCGATGCAGTTTTTAATATTATTATTGGGTGTTTTATTATTTACTTTTTATCAATTTAAGGAGTCTCCTATATTTTTTAACAAGACCGTTGAAACCAAAGCGTGGTCTACGTCTTATAAAGATTCGTTGTCTTCTATTCAGACACAGTTTAAAGCTGCACAAACAAAACAATTGGAGCTTAACACAGCACTTGTGCAGTCAAAAAAATCCGATACGTCACTTGAACATCAAATACAAAAAGGCGCCGCTTCTTTAACGGCACTACAAAAAAATTATAAAAATGTTATTGCTACTGCCCTTCCAGGTGCCGATGTAAATGATACCAACTATATTTTTTTACGCTTTGTTGTAGATTATTTGCCGGTTGGACTTGTAGGCTTATTAATTGCAGTTATATTTTTAGCGGCTTGGGGTTCTATTGCTGCTGCACTCAATGCACTGGCTTCATGTACTGTTATCGATTTTCATTTGCGTTATCGATCCAAAGAAATTGATGGCAGCACGGCAGCCCAGTCTACATCGGATTATAAAACATCCAAAATGTATACGCTTGCCTGGGGTATTTTTTGTATTGTTACGGCACAGTTTGCAACCGGCATGGGTAGTTTAATTGAAGCTGTAAATGTATTAGGCTCCTTATTTTATGGCGTTATTTTAGGTATTTTTTTAGTGGCTTTTTATGCTAAAAAAGTTGGTGGCACGCCTGTTTTTTGGGCGGCTATTATTGGCGAGATATTTGTTATTGTATGTTTTTGTTTAGATAAATACAATATCGTTGGCATCGGATTTTTATGGTTAAATGTTATTGGCGCTGTGCTTGTATTTTTATTGTCTATTTTATTTTCTAAATTTAAAAGTCATGCCATTTAATACTGTGGATTGGGCTTTGCGAGCGAATGTCTATGAAGTTAATTTGAGACAGTATACCAAGGAGGGGACATTAGCTTCCTTTGCGGCGCATCTTCCAAGACTAGCAGACATGGGCATCACTGTATTATGGTTTATGCCCATTACGCCTATTGGTATTAAAGGAAGGCTTGGTCATTTAGGCAGTTATTACGCTTGTAGTCATTACACGGCAATCAATCATGAGTTTGGTACAAAACAGGATTTTATAAAGGTTGTAAATGCCGCGCATGCGATTGGCATGAAAGTAATTATAGACTGGGTGGCCAATCACACCGGACAAGATCATGTTTGGACCATTTCCAATCCTGAGTATTACATGCATGACACGCAAGGAAATTATACGGAGCGTAATGGTTGGACCGATGTGATTGATTTAAATTATGACAACCCTAGTATGCGTGCTGCCATGATTGATGCTATGCGCTACTGGGTAGCTACTGCTGGCATTGATGGCTTTAGATGTGATATGGCGCATTTGGTGCCTTTACATTTTTGGGTAGAGGCCAGACAAGCACTTGATACCATAAAGCCGTTATACTGGCTAGCAGAGTGCGAAGACGCCCGTTATTTTGAAGCATTTGATACTACTTATGCGTGGGCCTTTATGCACGCAAGTGGATCTATCAATAGGCATGAGCCAAATTTAAAAACAGTATTGGAACAACTTGATATTTATAAAACTGAAGGATCCAATGCCCATAAATTATTTTTCACGTCTAACCATGACGAAAATAGTTGGAACGGAACCGAGTATGAAAAGTATGGTGTAACCGCTAAAGCTTGGGCTGTATTTGCAGCTACTTGGGGAGGATTACCACTTGTATATTCTGGTCAAGAAATCCCTAACCATAAACGCTTGTTATTTTTTGATAAAGATGAATTAGGTTGGCCGGCACCTCCTGTGCAGCCGTCACTTCATACTTTTTATAAGGCACTTTTTACTTTGCGAGCAAACAATGACGCCGTCGTATTTGGTCAAACCCAAATGCTCCAAACGCCATACCCTAATAGCATTATAGGCTTTATAAAAAAGCACCAAAACAATATTGTTTTGGTGCTTTTAAATATTTCGGAACAGGGTAGAATGGCTTTTGAAATTAGCCATCCACTACTTTTAGGAAGTTTTGAACAAATATTTTCTGGCCTACTGTTTTCATTTTCCGGTAATGAAAAATTTGAACTGCAAGCGGGAGAATATTTGGTGTACCAGCTTATTCCTCACTAAGGCTAAGCGGATACGTATAGCTGCCTTCAAATCCAGGGTAGAAGCCTTCGAGTCTTACAACGCCAGATTTTATTTTAGCTAATATTTCTTTGAGTTCTTCTAGGCTTTTTACTTCGGAACCGTTAACGCTTATAATTACAAAGCCGTCCTGCATTCTACTTTTCTTTAGTAATCCTTCGCCCACTTTTTTAACCACCACGCCACCTTCTACTTCATTGGCAGCGGCCACTTTTTTATCTAAGTTTTCAAATGTGCCACCTAGTTTTTCAATGATGGATGTGTTTTTAACGATATCCGTATTACCCACTTTATTTTTTAAAGTAATTGTAACTGTGTTTTCTTTACCAGCACGTTTGTAAGTAAGTGTTACTTTATCGCCAGGCTTACGCTTAGCAACTTGCTCTTGTAATTCTGGACCAGAGGTAATGTTTACGCCATCAATTTTTGTGATGATGTCATATTTTTTAATACCTGCTATTGCAGCAGCGCCATTTGCCGGCACATCTGTTACAAATACGCCTTCACCTTCTTTAATACTAATGCCAAACTCTTTTTCGTAAGCCAATTTTTGTTCGTCTGTAACATTTTCTGGTAAAAAGTTAATGCCAATATAGGCACGTTGAACGGTTCCAAATTTAACGATATCCGTTACTATTTTTTTGACAATGTTAACCGGTATTGCATACGAGTAACCGGCGTAAGATCCAGTAGGAGACGCTATTGCAGCGTTAATACCAATAAGTTCGCCAGTGGTATTAACAAGTGCACCACCACTATTTCCTGGATTAACGGCGGCGTCTGTTTGAATAAATGATTCTACCGGTTTATCACTTTGTTTTCTATTGATATCAATAGACCTAGATTTTGCACTTATGATACCTGCCGTAACTGTTGCATCTAAACTTAAAGGATATCCAATGGCTAATACCCATTGTCCAAGTTTAGCTTCGTCACTATTACCGTAAATTAAATAAGGCAATCCTTTTGCTTCAATTTTAATAACAGCAATATCGGTGCTAGGGTCTGCGCCAATAAGTGTTGCTTTATAAGATTTTTTATTGCCGAGTGTAACACTAATTTCATCGGAACCGTCAATCACATGGTTGTTGGTAACAATGTATCCATCTTCGGTAATTATAACACCACTTCCACTGGCACGTTGTTCAGGCATTATGCGTGGACCACCTCCAAATACATCGCCAAAGTCTTCACCAAAGAAATCTGAAAAAGGATTTCTGCCGCGGGATCCTCCCGAACCTCCACCGCTCATTTGTTTTTCTTTTATTTTAGTTTTAATGTGCACTACAGCAGGAACCGCGGTAGTTGCAGCAGGGGTAAAATCTACAGCAACAGCAGGTGCATTGTTGTTGTTAAGTCCAGCATAGTTAAATGGAACTTTGCTAGGGTCTTGCCAACTAGCTTGTTGGTATACATTGAATTTGCTTACTCCCCAAACACTTACAATAGCAGTTGTGGCGCTAATGGCTACCATTGTGGCCACTGTTTTGAAATTCATATTCATGGTTACAATTTTTAAAAGGTTCTACAAATTACATGCCTTTACGATACAAATAAACGAAGCTGCAAGTTTGTCTGTGCCCCGTCTGTCTTATTTAACATTTTTTTGCGCAAAGGGTTTATAAAGTCTGCAAAAATGCCAGGGTGTCTGTTCCGTCGGCATAGTCTGTTAAACTAGGCGATTGAGCGCTGCCAAAAGGGATATAACCGTGCCCCACAATACACTGGATATCGGTATTTTGGGATAAACTGTTGAATCCCTGCGGATTGGTGTAAAACTGATAATGCACCTGGCTAACCCGAGAAAAAGGACTTTCATTTTCTGAAAAAACAAGGGAGTCATTATTCATATAATATTTATTACCCATAATTAATAGCGCCAAATGATAGTCATAATTGTGTTTGTACTTATGAAAATCTAGGTAGTATTCGTATTTTTTGAGTGCCGATAAAAGTGGGATAAAATCGTAATTGGCTGGCACAAATAACTGGGTAACATTGCGGCAACCAAGTCCAAAATACGTTTGAATATCATCTGCTAATAAGTCAAGCTCCTCAGCTGTTTCCGTGCCATCAATAACCGCTACCGATGTTCTATTGCGTCTAATAATATTTGGAAATTTGCCAAAATAATAATCAAAATACCTGCTACTATTATTGCTTCCAGTGGCAATGTATGCGTCTAGTCCAGAAAGTTGTGGCGCAAAAAATACCATTTCCGAAACACGGCTGTCCATTTTTATAAGTTCTGCTACAATATGTTTTATTAAAATCTCATCTTTAGAGGAGGGCTTTATAACAGCGATATGTCCGGAAATAAACACCGATAAAAAGTCGTGAAAACCTACTAGTGGAATATTGCCTGCCATCACCAACCCCACTTTTTTGGGTGCTAATTGTTGGGCTGGAACCCCATATTTGGCAGCCCATTGTGTTAGTAGTTGGGGGTCTAAAAAGCTATTCGTGATCGAATTCACGGCTTTTTCTACAAATTCGGGGGCAAACCAGGGGTTTTCACGGGCTGCCCTTTCCTTTGCTGCGGCCCATTCTGGCTCATTTCCGGCCATATAGGCACTTAATTTGTTAAGTATTTCAATTCGTTCTTGTAAAATCATTTGTCGGCCGTATTTTTGATACTACAAATGTAAATTCAGTAACCCAAACAAAACCATTTAATATGGCTATTAAAATTACAGACGAATGTATCAACTGCGGGGCTTGTGAACCCGAGTGTCCAAATAACGCAATTTATGAGGGTGGCGTAGAGTGGGCCATTGCTGATGGAACCTCAGTTAAAGGAAGTTTTACTTTAATGGATGGTAGTTCAGTGACAACAGATGCTAGACTTTCTCCTATTAGTGTTGATACCTACTATATTACGCCTAATAAATGTACCGAGTGTCAAGGTTTTCATGAAGAGCCACAATGTGCTGCGGTATGTCCAGTAGATTGTTGTGTACCGGATGAGTTATACAAAGAAACCGTAGATGGTTTACTTGCTAAAAAAGACAAGTTGCACCTCTAATTTTCTTTATACGCTAATGGATTTTATGAAAAAAAAAGTAGCACTGGTTACAGGTGGTTTAAGTGGTGAAGCGCAAATTAGTTATAAGAGTGCTGTTACTGTTAATGGTAATATAGACCGAAACAAATTTGATGTATACCAAATAGATATCAATCAGGCGGGTTGGTGGTATACCCCCGAAAATAGCGCGCCTCAAAAAGTAAATAGAGATGATTTTTCTATTACGGATGGTGGTAGCAAAATAAATTTTGATGTGGTGCTCTTATGTATTCATGGAACACCTGGTGAAGATGGAAAACTACAGGGCTACTTTGATATGCTGGGTCTTCCATACACGAGTTGTGACGCGGCTACTTCTGCATTAACTTTTAACAAGCGTTATACCGTTGCTGTGGCTGCATTTGGTGGCATATCAGTGGCTAACTCCATGCACTTGTTTAAACACACGCCCGTAGCGCCTGCTGTTATTTTAGAAAAATTACAATTACCTGTTTTTGTAAAACCAAACAATGGTGGAAGTAGTATAGGTATGAGCAAAGTAACGACTGCAGATGCTTTAGCGCCTGCATTAGAAAAAGCTTTTAAAGAAGATACCCAGGTACTGGTAGAAGAATTTATTAGTGGAAGAGAATTTACCATTGGTGTATTTAAAACCAAAGGAGTGTTACAAGTACTACCCATTACAGAAATTGAAACGGCTAACGAATTTTTTGATTTTGAAGCAAAGTACCAAGGTAAAAGTGTTGAAACAACGCCTGCCTTAATTACACCTGCTATGCAGTCTCAATTAGAAGCAGCTGCCAAAAGAGTGTATGAAGTGCTCAACTGCAGAGGCGTGGTGCGTATCGATTTTATTTACAACGAACAAAAAGGCCTTCCTTATATGTTGGAAGTAAACACGGTGCCGGGTCAATCCGCGGCAAGTGTAATTCCACAGCAAGTAAAAGCTTTGGGGATGAGCCTTCAAGATTTTTATACTTCTATTGTAGAAGAATCGTTTAATTCATAGTCCATGAAAAACCTCATACAAAAAATAGTGCAAAAGCCGTTATGGCAAAACATACTCATTGGTATTTGGGGATTATTTTTTTTACTGATTGTATTTTTTTTATCGCTGGGTTGGATTACAGGGTATGGTAAAACTGCAAAAGTAGCTTCGGTTGTAGGGCAAAGCTATGTGGCCGCTCAACTACAACTAGAAAAGGAAGGGTTCGAAGTGGTGATACTTGATTCTATTTATGTAGATAGTATTGCTAAGCTTGCCGTTATTAGACAAACCCCCGAAGCAGATGAAATTGTAAAAGCGGGTCGAACCATTTACTTAACCATAAACAGGATGGTGCCTCCGCAAGTTGAAATGCCTTCGCTTGTGGGGTTCTCACTTAAAAGCGCTGAGCTTTATTTACAAAGTTTACAATTAAGATTAGGCGCAATTACCTACAAGCCAGACTTTGCGCGTAATGCAGTATTGGATCAGTTATTTAATGGTGTTCCTATTGCACAAGGTATAAAAATTCCGCTTGGTTCTTCTATTAGTTTAGTAATTGGTACTGGATTAGGAAGTGAAGAAACAGATATGCCTAACTTGGTGGGTTTAACATATGAAGAAGCCAGAAATTTATTGTCATTACAACACATTAATATTGGTTCGGTACTATCATTAGAAACTATTAAAGATTCTGCCACATCATTTATATTTAAACAAACGCCAAGTCGTTTATCTGATAAATTGGATTCTTTAACAGGGATGCTATTTCCTAATAAAATTCGACAAGGCCAACTCGTGGATTTATATTTAAGCAATACGCCCCCGTCTAAAGATTCTATTACTAATCCTTCTATTAAAAATTAAATAGGTTTCATATGCAAACAATTACCGTAGATGCGCTAAAAGAAATATTGGACGCTGGAGAAAAAATTAATTTAGTGGACGTGCGCGAGCCGCATGAGCACGCTGAATTTAATGTTGGTGGATTGTTGTTGCCGCTTGGTCATATTCAGAGCATCCAAATAGATGATATCGAAGACCTGAAAAATGAAAAAGTATACTTCTATTGTAGAAGTGGTAATAGAAGTGGGCAAGCATGCTTACTGCTAGAAACCATGGGCTTTACAGACGTGGTAAACGTAACAGGTGGTATGCTTGCCTGGAGAGAAAAATTCTAAAATTTTATTGTCAATCCAATTATGTAATTGATGGTTGCCATAGGGTAGTAGCCATTTTCTGTAATGGTTTCGCCACCGTATACATAAGCATAGCTATATCCGTTAGGTACATATTTTTGATTGCTAATATTGTTAACTCTAGCGGTTAATAAAAATGAACGGTTGGTTTTTTTTGCAAACTCATAACTCGCACTTATATCTTGGTTGGCAAAAGCATCCAATGATCTTTCTTGTAAAGAGCTGTTGTCTAAATATTGTTTACCTACCCACTTGGTTTGCAATTCTACACGCAATGCTTTAGTAGGCTTGTACGCTAAGGTAGAAGCTGCAATAAAGTTTGGCGAAAAAGCAATATCAGTATTGTTTCTTGTAGTCGCATCCTGGTTTCCGGTATCATAGTTGTCTATGTATTCGGTATAAGATTTGATTTTATTTTTACTGATGGTGATATTACTTGATAATTGTAATTTACTAGAGAGTATGGTGTTGTGTGAAAGTTCTAAACCAAGCCTGTATGAATTTGGAACGTTCATTCTGGTATAGGCGCCAACATCATTTATTTGTCCAGTTAATACCAATTGATCTTTGTAGTTCATGTAGTATACATTGGCAGACCATAATGTTTTTTTATTTCTTTTTTCAAGACCCATTTCTAGATCTTGTAATTGTTCTTTTTTAGGTTGTGCAGCAGTGCCGGCTTCAAAGTCTTCTCTGTTGGGTTCTTTTTGACCAATAGAAAAACTAGCATAATGCACCCAACCATTTTTATTGTACTGGTATCCAATTTTAGGATTAAAAAATCCAAAATTCCTGTTGATATTTAGTGTTGGATTGTTTTGGAATCCAGCCATTTGGTGATTAACATTTCTATATTGTAAATCTAAGTAGCTGCTAAAATTGCTAGCCCAACTGTGCTGCCATTTAGCATATATGTTTGCTTCTTTTTTTAACGCAGCTAAATCGTAATAGGTGAAGGGGCCTGGTATTGTAAGTTTTTCTATCCATTTTACCCTGCCAAAATGCTTGCCCATATATGTACTCCATCCGCCACCAAATACTATTTCTTCATCTTTATTTTTATACTGAATTGACATGTTTTGCCCATAAAAATCATTGTTAAGCCAACGTCTTCTCACTAGATCAGCTCTTGTGTAAGTTGTTGTTCCAACTGTAATGGGCGGTATGAAATATTTAGAAAATTTCTGGTCTGCTTTGTATTCTTCGTAATAGCCTGCGCCTTTGGTATAGTAGCTTGTAATTTGTAGGTCTAGGTTATTTGCAATTTGATGATTGAAAAATAATTGATAATGTGTTTGCTTGTAATTATCTGTTTGATTATTGTAAGGATCGCCCGATTTTTCTGTACCAGCTGGGTTAAACGTTCTGTTATTTGCAAGTTCACTAGCCGGAACACCATACCATGCTTGATAGGTTTTTTCTTTACCAGAAAAAGTGGTAAACCTTATACTCGATTTGCCAGCAAGGTAGGCGCCACTTGCATAGTATGATTTTAAATTGCTGGTGGCTCTATCAATATAACCATCACTTGTTATGCTACTTAATCTTGCGTCAATGGTAAAATGATTTTTTAATAGTCCAGATCCAAATTGTACAGTGTTTTTTAAAGTGCCAAAAGATCCAACACTATTACTTGTGCTAAAATATGCTTTGTTATTAATTTCATGGGTCGACAAATTTATACTGGCACCAAAAGCGCTTGGCCCGTTGGAAGAACTACCCACACCTCTTTGTATTTGTATACTACTTACAGAAGAAGCAAAATCTGGAAGGTTCACTAAAAAGGTACCCATACTTTCTGCGTCGTTGTAGGCCACACCATTGATGGTAACATTAATTCGGGTAGCGTCTGTACCTCTAATTCTAATGCCCGTGTAACCAATGCCATTACCTGCATCGGATTGCACCACTACCGACGGTGTCTGGTTGAGTAAGAAGGGGAGGTCTGGACCCAAATTGTTTTTTTGAATGTCGGTCTTGGTTAGGTTTTGTTTGGCAAATGGAGCTCTTTCGGAAGCTCTAATGGCTCTTACTTCTAATGGGGGGAGTTGGACGCTGTCTTTTTGAATGCTATGCGCAAACAAGGTTTGACACGCGGTTACCAATAACATTGTTCCCAAAAACTTTTTCATCTTTTTTGTTTTAAAGTTTATAAATGGTAACAGGGAGAAAGCTATGGGAGGCACTAAAATGTGAACACCTTCCCTTCGCAGGCATTACCCTGTTCAGGTTCTACGGGTATTTTCTCAGCCTATGGCAAATTGCATAAGCACCCCGAGGAATTGTTGACACAAAACTAAATGTAAAAAATGTTGCTACCAACTGTAACTTTAGGAGGACTCTTACGTTTTACGAAAAAATACCCATGATGTTTAAGAAACAATCGGTTTTAGTATCTTTTGCGCTAATCATTTTGTCAAGTGCTTTTGCCCAAACAACTAAAAAAATGGTTTTTGATGGTGCTGCCGAGGATAGAAACCTGTCGGGCTTTACTTCTATTAATGTAACAAATGCATTTGATGTGTATATATCTCAAGGAAACCAAGATGCTGTGGCTGTGAGTAAAAGTGATGAATCTGGCACAAGTTATATTATAACAAATGTTTCGGATGGAGTACTTTATATTAGTTATCGCTATAAGGGGTGGAGTTGGTCAAGCCTTAGAAACAATAAACTAAAAGCCTATATCACTGTCAAAAATTTAGAAAAGTTAACCGTGTCCGGTGCTTGTAATGTTTCTTTTGTAGACCCTATCACATCTGGTAGGTTAGTTGTTAATAGTTCAGGTGCTAGCGATATTAAGGGACAGGTAAAGGTTAATAGCCTTAAACTAAGGGCGAGCGGTGCTTCCAATATTAGTTTGTCTGGTACGGCCACAGAAACAGACTTTAACATCTCGGGGGCTTGTTCCATAAAGTCGCTAGACCTTGTTACAAATAATTGTGCTATTGTTGCTTCTGGGGCATCTAGTGTAAAACTCACGATCAATCAATCTCTAAAAGCCAACATTTCTGGTGCTAGTGATATCAGATATAAAGGAACGGTGAGCATGCTTAACTCCAAAACTAGCGGGGCCTCATCTATTAAACCGCTATAAATCGTTGAAATATATTTGGTAAACTAGACGTCTAGCGTTACCTTTGCCGTCCAAATATCGCGAGGTAGAGCAGCGGTAGCTCGTCGGGCTCATAACCCGAAGGTCGGAGGTTCGATCCCTTCCCTCGCAACAAAAAAGACCTCAAATCGGGGTCTTTTTCTTTTAGTAGCTACCTTTAAGGTGCCATAAATAAGTTGTAATGAAAGCTGGATTTGTAAATATTTTTGGAAGACCCAACGCCGGCAAGAGTACCTTGCTCAACGCCCTAATAGGCGAAAAAATGGCAATCGTGTCTCCTAAAGTACAAACAACTAGGCACCGCATTAAGGCTTTTTTAAATAACCCGGGCGAGTACCAGATCATTTTTTCTGATACGCCTGGAATTATTGATCCACGTTACAAGTTACACGAGCGTATGATGCGTGCGGTTAAAACGGCTCTCGAAGACGCCGATGTAGCCCTTTTAATAGTTGACGCCAACGATAATTTTGAAGAAACCAGTGCCATTTTTGAAGCCCTCAAGCTAAAAGTGCCAGCCATAGTGGTGCTCAATAAAATAGATGCGGCTGCCAATGGCAAAATAGCTGAGGCTACCGAGTTTTTTGCTGCCAAGGCTTATTGCAAGAAAATGGTGAAGATATCGGCGCTTCAAAAAGTGCATTTGCAAAAGCTTTTGGCCGAAATTTTGACATTTTTACCCGAGGGTATGCCTTTTTACAACGAGGATGATTTGAGTGACATGCCCACCAAGTTTTTTGTGGCGGAGCTAATCCGAGAAAAAATCTACCATTTATATGGTGATGAGATACCATATCATAGCGCCGTTTTGATCAATGAGTTTAAGGAAAAGGAAAACATCATTAAAATTCAGGCCGATATTATTGTGCACCGTGAAACCCAGAAGGCCATTATTATAGGGGAGCGGGGTTCTATGATTCGTGAAATTGGGATCCAGGCTAGACAGGATATTGAAGCCTTTGTAGGACAAAAAGTGTTTTTAGAACTCTTTGTAAAAGTGCGTCCTAAGTGGAGAGATAACGACAATCAATTAAAAGAATACGGATATCAATAATTTGATTATCAATTTATTAGGTACTATTAATTAAATATTTATTTTAACTATTTTACACATATTTTATGAGCTATACAGTCGCAATTGTTGGAAGACCAAACGTAGGTAAGAGCACGTTTTTTAACCGTCTCTTGGAGCAGCGTAAAGCCATTGTAGACGATATCAGTGGTGTTACCCGAGACCGTCAGTACGGGGTAACGGATTGGAATGGTAAAAGTTTTAACCTCGTGGATACAGGTGGGTTTGTGCCCGATTCTTCCGATATGTTTGAAACCGAAATTAGAAAGCAGGTTAGAATAGCCATGGAAGAAGCCAACGCCATTATTTTTATGGTGGACGTGGCTACCGGTATTACCGATTTGGATGATGCTATGGCGGATATGTTAAGGCGCACGCCTAAGCCGGTTTATGTGGTGGTGAACAAGGTAGACAATGGAACTAGAGAGCTAGAAGCTACCGAATTTTACGGTATGGGTTTTGAGCATAATTTCTTTGTTTCCAGTATTTCAGGTAGTGGTACAGGCGATTTAATGGATGCCATTTGTGCCGAGATTAAACCAGAAGATGCCAAAGCAGAAATATCAGGTTCTGATATCCCTAAGTTTGCAATTATTGGTCAACCCAATGTAGGTAAGTCTTCATTACTCAATGCACTTGTAGGCGAGGAGCGAACCATTGTAAGTGATATTGCTGGAACTACCCGTGATACCATTCATACCCATTACAATCTCTTTCAAAAAGAATTTATATTAATTGATACGGCAGGTATCAGAAAAAAGTCCAAAGAAAAGGATGACCTTGAGTTTTACTCCATTATTAGAGCTGTTAAGGCCATGGATGAGGCCGATGTTTGTTTTATTGTGATTGATGCCCATAAGGGTGTTACCGGACAAGATATTACTATTTTTAGTTTGGCTGCCCGCAAAGGAAAGGGTGTTGTAGTACTTGTAAATAAGTGGGATCTCGTAGAAAAAGAGACGAATACTGCACGTGACTACGAAAAAAACTTGAAGCAAAAATTAGCGCCATTTACCGATGTACCTATCCTATTTGTTTCTGCAAAAGAAAAAACCAGAATCTTTAAAGCTATCGAAAGTGGGTTAGAGGTTTTTGAAAGCAAGCGCCGAAGAATCCCTACTTCTCAGTTAAATGAGGTGATGTTAAAAGCGGTGGCTGCTTACCATGCACCCGTGGTTAGAGGAAATACAGTAAAAATTAAATATATAACGCAGTTGCCTACACCGGTGCCTTCGTTTGCCTTTTTTACCAATTATCCAGAAGATATCAAGTCGCCGTACCGTAATTACCTCGAAAACCAGCTCAGAAACAGCTTTAATTTTAAAGGAGTGCCTATTCGCATATACTTTAGAAAAAAATAAAATATAGCCTAAAAAATTTGTCAATTTGAAATTGACGCCTATCTTTGCGCACAATTATTAATCCAAAAAAACAAGTACAATGAAAAAAGTATTCGCAATCTTAGCTGTAGTAGCTTTCGTAGCATGTAACTCAGGTGAAAACAAAGAAGCTGCTGCTGACACAACTGCAACTGTAGACACAACTGTTGTAGCTGCTGACACAACTGCTGTTGATACAACTGCTGCTGCTATGGATACAACTAAAGCTGCTAAATAGTCGTATTTGTTTTAAAACATATACTTCTTGCAAGAAGGTCCTCACGACAAAGTCGTGAGGATTTTTTTTTGTGCCAGTTTGTGCCGGTTTCCTATGCTTGTACCAGCTTGGCATCAATATTGTTTAGTTCTATGTTCAATAGATTAGAGACGGGCCTCCGGCCCGTTATGACAATTTGACCCAGATATCATGATAAAAGAGAACATGTTTTTTAGATCGGAAGAGGATACCGACTTTATGCCCATCATCCCAATGAATGAGCAGGAGTCTGAACAGGATAAAAATATGGTGATACCTTCAGCGCTTGCCATTTTGCCGCTGCGCAATACGGTATTGTTTCCGGGGGTGGTGCTTCCTATTACGGTGGGTAGGGATAAAAGCATCAAAGCTGTCAATGACGCTTACAAGGCAGACAAGCTTATTGGTGTGGTATCTCAAAAAGATGCCAATATTGAGGAGCCGGTTGCAGAAGATTTATGCAGTGTGGGTACGGTGGCAAAAATTATCAAGCTTATTAAAATGCCTGATGGGGGCACAACCATCATTATTCAGGGTAAAAAGAGGTTCGAGCTGGTTTCTATGCTCACCGATGACCCTTATTTTAAGGCGAGTATTAAATTATTTGAAGAAGATGCCAGTCCGGAAGGGGACGATTTTGCTGCCATTGTAAGCACTATTAAAGACCTGGCTGCGCAAATTATTCAGCTGTCGCCCAACCTTCCAACAGAAGCGGGCATCATATTAAAGAGCATCGAAAACCCTTCCTTTCTCATTAATTTTGTAAGTAGCAACTTAAATAGTGACATTTCAGAAAAACAAAAGTTATTGGAAATCAATGATATAAATGATATAGCTGAAAGTTTAATTTTAATCCTACAAAAAGAGCTTCAGTTTGCGGAACTTAAAAATAAAGTGACCAATAAAACCAGAACCGAGCTGGATAAACAACAGCGTGATTACTTTTTACAGCAGCAATTAAAGAGTATCAAAGACGAGCTTGGGGGTGATACCAACGAGCGTGAAATTGCGGACATGAAAAAGAAGGCCGAAGGCAAAAAATGGCCGGAAGCTGCAAAAACTGCATTTGACACAGGTGTGGCTAAATTGGAGCGGATGCACCCAACTACCCCCGATTATTCGGTGGTGTATAATCACCTCGATTTAATGCTCGACCTTCCATGGGACAGCTATACTTCCGATAATTATGACCTTAAAAATGCCAAAAAAGTACTGGATCACGATCATTACGGGATGGCAAAAATTAAGAGTCGTATCCTTGAATACCTGGCCGTTTTAAAGCTAAAAGGTGATATGAAAAGTCCCATTTTGTGCTTTTTAGGCCCTCCGGGTATTGGTAAAACCTCACTAGGAAAGTCTATTGCGCATGCTATTGGACGTAAATATGTGCGTTTGAGCCTTGGCGGTTTACACGACGAAAGTGAAATTAGGGGTCACCGCAAAACCTATATAGGGGCAATGCCGGGCCGAATCCTTCAAAATATTAGAAAATGTAAGTCTTCTAATCCGGTAATGATACTGGATGAAATAGACAAAATAGGGGCCGACCACCGTGGCGATCCCTCATCGGCTTTACTAGAAGTATTGGATCCGGAGCAAAACAGTAATTTTTACGACAATTACTTGGAGCAAGAATATGACCTTTCTAAAGTTTTGTTTATTGCTACTGCCAACAATATTCAAAATATTCAGCCGGCATTACGTGACCGCCTAGAAATTATTGACCTCAGTGGCTACGCCGTAGAAGAGAAGGTTGAAATTGCTAAAAAGCACTTGGTGCCTAAGCAAAAAGAAGCCCATGGCCTCGAAAAAGTGAATTTTAAAATTGCCGACAAAGTCCTTGAAAAAATTATTGAGAACTATACCAGAGAAAGTGGCGTACGTGAATTAGACCGCCAGCTGGCATCCGTAATGCGTTTTCAGGCCAAAGAATATGCGACCAAAAACAAAGTAAAAACCACTTTAACGGCGCCAGATATCGAAAAAATACTGGGTCAAGCACGTTATAGCAACGAAATTTATAAGTTGGCCAATATGCCAGGTGTGGCTGTAGGTCTTGCTTGGACTTATGTTGGGGGCGATATTTTATTTATTGAAACCATTTTAAGTGATGGCAAAGGAGAGTTAAAGCTTACCGGTAATTTGGGTAATGTGATGAAGGAAAGTGCGACTACAGCGTTAAGTTACTTACAAGCCAACGCTAAAAAATACGGTATCGATCCTACGGTTTTTGCAAAAAAGAATATCCATGTGCACGTGCCAGAAGGTGCCACGCCAAAAGACGGTCCGAGTGCAGGCATCACCATGCTTACCTCTTTAACCTCTGCATTTACGGGGAAAAAAGTAAAACCTTATTCAGCCATGACTGGCGAAATCACCCTTCGTGGTCAGGTATTACCAGTAGGAGGCATTAAAGAAAAAGTATTGGCTGCTAAAAGATCTGGCTTAAAGGAGATCATCATGTGTGCCCAAAATGAAAAAGATGTCAATGAAATTGACAAGGCATTTATTAAAGGAGTAACTTTTCATTATGTAAAAACAATGCAGCAGGTAGTAGACCTTGCCCTTGTTTAAATATTTAAAATTACACCTGTTTTATGCGCGCCCGTTTACTCTTTGTTTTTTTATGGGTTGGAGTCGTGCATGCTTTTGCGCAAACGCAAGGAGGCAATCCGGTATTTAGTTTTTTAAAAAATCCAGCTAGTGCCAATATAGCTGCACTGGGTGGTGCTAATGTTTCACTCATAGGAAACAATGTTGCAGCAGCTTTTTCTAATCCCTCACTATTAAGGCCAGCGCATCATGGTCAGGTGGCTACTTCTTTTTCAAGTTTACTAGCGGGCATTAATCAGTATAGTTGTATGACTGGTTATACATTTGGTGCGCAAAATGTAGGCCTCGGTGTTCAATATTTAAATTATGGAAGTATCGATCAAACAGATGCTGCTGGCGCTATGTTGGGCGTGTATAATCCATCCGATTTAGCAGTACAACTTAGTACCAGTAAACAGTACAAAGAAAATTTTTGGCTGGGTGCTAGCGCAAAATTTATGCATTCTAATTATGGGGCTTACCGTTCATCTGCGCTTGCGGTAGATGCATCCGTTACGTATTTTAATGAAGCGAATGGATTACAGGCTGGCTTAGTGGTTAGTAATATAGGAACGCAGTTAAACGCATACGCAGGCGCTGTGAAAGAGGAATTGCCTTTTGATATTACGGCAGGTATTTCAAAAAAATTAGCAGAAGCGCCAGTTCAATTTTCACTCACCTTACAACAACTGCAACACTTTAATGTACTAGGCACCGATACTGGTTTTATAGTAGCAGAGTCAGGAAAAACTTTTTCCGGTTTTGATAAAATGATGTCGCATGTAGTGCTAGGTGCGCAGTTAACAGTCAATGAAAATATTCATTGCAATTTAGGATACAATGTGCTGCGCAGGCAATCTCTAAATGGATACAATATCACCAACGGTCTTAATGGAGTAACTTTTGGCGTAGGCGTATTACTTGATAAACTACATATCAATTACGCCACGGGGTTTTACCAGCGTAATATGTTTCATCAGTTATCGCTTAATTTTAATTTTGTCAATAAGGCCCTTTAATAGAACCGAGTTATTAATTCCCCCCTTTTTTAGGAAGTAATGCTTTGGGTTTGTCCTGTGGCTTTGTTACCAAAGCAGGAGGGGGTGTTTGTTTTTTCGAATCGACGGGTTTAGGATCTGTTACTGGTTTTTTATCCGTTGATTTTTGTGATTCTGGTGCAATGTCTTCTGCTTTAATGCTTTCTGGAACTTCATAATCATCAGCAGTACCCGTGCCTAAATCTTCACTTTCAGCTCCAAGTAATGGGGAATAATTATTTAAATAATCAAGCATGATTTCGTTTTCAACAATTTCGGGTTTGGTAAACGTAAGTTTAGTATCAATGCCACACATTTCATCATTTGCAGCTTTGCCAAAAAAGTATCCCCAAATTGGAAGTGCTGCTTTACCTCCTTGTCCCCAGGTATTTGATTTGTCAAAATGAATAAATCTTTCATCGGCACCAACCCAGCCTCCAGCGATAAGTTGTGGCGTATAACCAATAAACCAGCCATCACTGTTTTCATTTGTGGTACCTGTTTTGCCGGCTATGGTCATTGATGGAACATAGTTCCATATGCCTTTTCCTGTTCCGGCTCGCATCACACCTTCCATCATTCTTGCCACAGAATAAGCGGTAACTTCACTAATAACTTCTTTTCTTTTTGGGGTATAGGTTGCTAGTACATTTCCATGTCTATCTTCAATGCGCGTTATGTACATGGGTTTCACATTAAAACCCTTTCCAGGAAACATGCTATAACTCTGCATCATTTCATACAATGAAATTTCGCAAGAGCCCAGTGCAATTGAAGGAAATGGTTCAATTTTAGAGGTAATATCAGTCCGTCTTAAAAATTCAATCAGTCTTTTGGCACTATTATTTCCTTCGGTATCTAGTTGTTTTAAAATATACGCTGAAGCACAGTTGCGAGACTGTGCGAGTGCGGAGGCCATAGTCATAGATTGTCCTGTACATGTTCTACTTGTTGCGGGTACTAAACCATATCCATTAAATCTCTGTTGTTGATCATAGACTATAGTGTTAGGTGTAAAGCCAGCTTCTTCTATTGCTAAACTATAGAGTAGTGGTTTCATGGTTGAACCTACTTGTCTTTTGGTATTTATATTGACGTGATCGTATTTGAAACTTTTAAATCCTACGCCACCAACCCAAGCTTTCACCTCGCCTGTTAAAGGATCCATTACCATAAAACCAGCTTGTAATATCTGGTGGTGGTACTTGATAGAATCATATGGCGTCATGACGGTATCTTTTTCACGCGCATCATTCCAGGCAAAAATGCGCATATTAACTTTTTCAAAAAATGACTTTTCGATCTCTGTTTCATCTATTCCTTCTTCTTCTAAATTATGCCAACGATCAGATTGTTTCATTGCATTTTTTAAAATATTTTCGTGTCCTTTCCAAATACTTCCATCTATAATATTAGCTTGGGTATTAAATATTTTTTGCAAGTAGTTCATGTGTTTGCCAACGGCTTCTTCGGCATATTCTTGCATACTTGGATTGATGGTCGTATATATTTTTAATCCATCACGGAATAAATTATAATTATCTCCATTTTGTTTGGTGTTTTCTTTACACCATTTTTTTAATTCTTCCCCTAGTATCATTCTAAAATAAGGGCCTAATCCCGCCGATTCATCCATTTTTTTATAATTCAGTTCAATAGGCGTTAGTTTTAGTTTTTCTGCCTCAGATTCTAGTAAATAATTATTACGTACCATTTGGCTTAGTACAGTATTTCTTCTTGTAAGGGCTAATTTTGGATTGCGACGTGGATTGTACAATGTGCTTCCTTTTAACATACCAATGAGTACTGCCGACTCTTGCACATTTAAACGGTCTGGCTCTTTTTGAAAAAATGTTTTAGCAGCGTTTCTAATACCAAATACGTTATCGCCAAAAGCTACTGTATTTAAATAGAGCGTAATAATTTCTTCTTTGGTAAAATTTCTTTCGAGCTTTACCGCAATGAGTGATTCTTTAATTTTTTGAATCATTCTTAAAAAAATATTACTCGTACTCCAGTTATTGGTAAATAAATTTTTAGCCGTTTGCATGGTAATGGTACTAGCGCCCCCTTCACTACCTAAAAAAAACAGCGCTCTACCTAAAGATCGTGGGTCAATACCCTTATGTTCATAAAAGCGTTCGTCTTCTGTGGCTACTAGGGCATTTACAATATGCTTGCTGATGTCTTTGTATTGAACGTTAATACGGTCTTCTAGATAAAATTTACCCATCAGTGTTCCGTCTTGGGCATACACTTGGCTAGCCAAAGATGCTGTAGGATTTTCGATATCATCGATAGAAGGCATGCTGCCAAGCCATCCAAAATTAATCATCAGTACAAAAACACCTATGCCTCCTAGGCTCCAAAAAAAGATGCGCCAAAAGACACGAACAGGTTTTGACATTTCCATAATAATACGTTTAATATAATTGGCCTTCCTCTTTTTTGGCAGGCTGCTTATTTATTTCTTTTTCTATTGTTTCTCTTTGCTTTAATACTTCCAAAACGGCAGTTGCTTTTTTGGCAATCGAGGTTCCTTTGTATTCGGCAATAATTTTATTTAGTTTTTGTGTAGCAGCACTGTCTTCTTTGTTTTTCATATGTAGCGTTGCTTCCATAAATAAAAATTGTGGCGCCCAAATGTCTTTTCCATAGGCACTTGTTGCTTCATCTTTTAAGGCAAGTGCTTTTTCGTATTCTCCTTTTGTAAAATATTCGTAAATACGTAAATAAGCATTGTCGGCACTAGAAATAGTAGTGGTGTCAATAGTGTCTTTTTTTGCCAACAATTTACTGCTCGGAAATTTTTCTTGTAACAGCTTGCGTAAAGAGTCTGCTTTGTTTCGATCCCCGGTAACGCTATAGCAAAGCGCTAAATTATGATACACTAAATCAAGTGAAGCGCCAGATGCAAACTTATTCAAATAAAAAGTATAGGCTTCTTTTGCAGAAGGGTAGTCTGATAAACTAAGTTGAAAAATTTGAGCATTGTCAAGTAATGCCTTGGCCCATTTTTGGTTGGATGCTTCTAGTTGTTTAGTATCTGTAGGAATTGATTCTGCTAGTGCATCGTAACTAATACTTGTTGTGCTATCTTTTTTGGAAGCATCGGTGGTGGCCGTTGCCATGTTAATAGTTGCGGCGCCAATATTAGCGTCTAGTGCCGCTTGTCTTCTCCAGTTGTCAAGGTTTTGTCTATTGCCCCAGCTGGTTTTAAATGCTTGAGCCCCTTTGACGCGAAGCGCTTTATTTAAAAAGTAAAATCCGGTATTATCGTTATTACTAAATAAATCAAATGTTTCGGCTGCGTTTGCGTCCACTACTTTATCCTGTGCCACATCATCTTTTTCTTTGCGTAATTGTTTGTACAGTTTTCTTAAGAATACCGTTCTTTCAATTTCAGGGAGCGCCGCAATTTTTTGTAAGCTATCTTCTAATTGGATGCTTGTTAAATTAGCGTTGATGAGTTGTAAGGCTGGCTTTCTGGTTTCAATTTTTTCTTTTTGAAGGGCATCGAGGCTTTGAACGTTTTCGGTATCATAATATTTGTAGGCAGCACCATATTTTTTTTGATCATAATTGATATCGCCAAGTAGCACAAAAGATTGTTGTTTTTGCGCTTCATTATCGCCCGAATTTTTAATGCTCTCTAATAAATATGTTTCTGTGAGTGGGTAATTTTTTTTGGAAAGCTCTACCGATGCAGCTGCAAAATAAATAACGTCTTTGTAGGCTTCGTACCTATCTTTTTTAGCCATCAGCAATAGCGCTTTACTATCTGCACCAGTCGAAACAGAAAGTCTATTTAATGCAACGTTGGCGTATATTTCTAAGTAGGGGTCTTGTGCAACCGCTATTGCCTGCAAATAATATTGTTTAGCCTCTTTGTGTAAGCCACTTTTTTCAAATAACTGCGCCGTTAGGTATGCTTTTCTTGATTTCTCAATTTTAGTAGCTGCAAACGGAATTTTTTTTGCTAAAAAATTTGCGGCTAGTTCGTAGCGCTCCACTTTATAGTAACCATAAGCCGTTAATTCATCCAGGGCTGGAATAAGTCTGGCCGGGAAAATTTTATCTGTTCTTAAAAGTGCTATTAAACCTGTTGCTTCCGATTGTTTATTTTGCTCGAGGTAGGTTCGGATCATCCACAAAAAACTTTCGTTTCTACTAGGTAGCGTAGTAGTTATTTTTTTCCAAATATTTCTTTTTTCATTGGTTGATATAGTAAATACACCATTTGTGTTACTGATATTACTTCCAATAGGAATATCAGTTCCATCGTCTTTTGGGGCAAATGCATAATTGACATATTTAAAAACGGCAAAGGCCGAATCAAAATCTTTTCGGTGCAAATATGCTTTTCCTAAAATGATGTATAAATTATCTACCCAGTCACTTCTTAAATCATGCAATAGAATACCGGCCGTACATTTATAAATGATGGTATCAATTTCATCTTTTGCTGTTGTTTCTAAACTATACGGGTAAAAGGGTAGTAGATCGGCATAGTTTTCTTTTTGTTTTTGTGTAGCCCTTTCAATAATGTCTGCTAATCTGTTCGTGGCATTAAAAACATAGTTGTATCTGGTAACCGTATTGATAAAAATTCTTTTAGGCAAGCGAAACCCTTTTTCTCCCGTTTTTTCGGCAGGTAGCAGGCGCTCGGTGTAGGGTTTATTTTTTTGCAAACTAATGCCTGTATTGGGTTGGGCTGCCAAAAAATTGGCCAGTCCAACCATTAAAAAAAGTAACAGGGCATTGGTTTTCATGAATCTTAAAAATAGGCCTTAAAAATACATTTATTTCTGTTTTGTGGGCGTAATAAAACAACTTTAGGGGCTACCTTTATGCTTATTTAACAATATGGACACCATACCTACTAAAAACGAGCCCACCCGCCTTGGTACCCACTATAGGCTAGTGGTGATGGATGACGATACTTTTGAAGAAGTAGTTACGCTAAAACTCTCTAGGACAAGCGTATATATTGGCCTGAGTACCTTGTTTGTATTTCTAATTGGTATTACCATTGTTTTTATTGCCTTTACACCGCTTAAATATTATATACCTGGTTATGGTACGCGTGAAGGCCGCGCGGCACTTCAAAATTTAAAAATCCGAACCGATTCTTTGGAGCAAGTAATTCGTTATAACGAACAGTATTTTAACAGTGTTAAAAAAGTAATGGAAGGTACTGATAAGGGTATGCAGCTCGACACCGTTTCTTTAGCCATACCAAAGGCAGAAGTGATTAACGATTAAAAGTATTCACGAACAAATTATTCAATGTCTCCAAAAGATCCAAAGCCGTTTTTGCAATATGCAAGTTTAGCCACTCAACTTATGGTTTCATTTGCATTTGCCGCCTTCGGCGGCAAATGGCTGGATCTCAAAATATTTTCTCGAAAACCTGTTTTTATCTGGATACTTCCACTACTCGTAGGCATTGGACTGATTATAAAAGTGATTAAAGACACCGACACAAATTCCGACACAAAAAAATAAACGATAAAAATAAATCGATGTTCAAATATTCAAAACATTTATACCCCATTGGCTTACTTTTCATTTTTGTAAATGCAGGTATCGAGTTTGGTCTAAAACAACTTATTGATTACAAATTTGTACCAACTGTTATCGCATATGCCAATGTGTTACTTTTTGTTGTAACGCTGCTCGGATTATTGGCGCTCATCCATGCATCTAAAAACCCAAACCCCAATGTGCTGGTGCGCACTATTATGGCAGTAATGGGGCTTCGTTTACTAGGTCTTGCTGTAGCCGTTTTATTGTATATGAAACTAGCAGGCGCTGCTATTAGTCCACGCTCTGTGTATGCCGCATTTGCGCTATATCCACTCTATACCTGGCTTGAAATCAGACTCTTTTTAAAACTGAATGTGAAAAAATAATGCCTATTAAAGAGCATCCCATGCAGGCGCTGGCTGGTTTTTTACCAGACAAAAGTTTCGAGCAGGTACTTGCGTATTTGCATGAATACCGGGTACATTTAACCATTACCAAACAACGTAAATCGGTACTTGGCGATTATAGGCATCCGGGTAGGGGAGCCAATCACCGTATTAGTATCAATGGCAATTTAAATAAGTATGAATTTTTAATTACGTTTTTACACGAACTCGCACATTTATTGACGTTCGAAAAATTTAGTAACCGTGTAGAAGCGCATGGTAAAGAATGGAAATTTTGTTATGGAGGGCTCTTGCAATCTTTTGTTGCACAACAAATTTTTCCACCCGACGTAGAAAAAGCACTACAAAAATCTATCTTAAATCCAGCAGCCACCGCAGGAGGCGAAACAGAACTCTTACTCATACTGCGTGGCTACAATGAAAAACACAAGCCCGGATACGCAGTGGTATCAAGTATTGCAGAGGGTTCGCTTTTTGAAACAGACAATGGACGTATCTTTTGTAAAGGGCCACTGCGCCGTAAGCGTTACGAATGCACAGAGGTTAAAACCGGACTCCGTTATACTTTTAGTGCGCTCTCAGAAGTAAAGCCCATTTCAAATCCGCAATAAAAAGCAACAGGATTGTGTGCGCATAAAAAAAGCCCCCAACAAGTTGGAGGCTTTAAAAATAATATACATCAGGTATTATGCTACCGCTTGTTTTACTAAGTCTGCAGCTTCGCTTAACTGAATAGCCGATTGAACTTTAAGTCCACTCTCATCAATTAATTTTTTAGCTTCTACCGCATTGGTTCCTTGTAAACGAACAATGATTGGAATATTGATATTGCCTAATTTGTTAAAGGCTTCAATTACACCAGCAGCAACGCGGTCACAACGAACAATACCGCCAAAGATGTTAATTAAAATTGCCTTCACGTTTGGATCTTTCATGATAATTCTGAAACCTGCTTCTACTGTTTGTGCATTTGCAGTACCACCTACATCTAAAAAGTTAGCTGGCTCACCACCACTTAATTTAATCATATCCATGGTAGCCATTGCAAGTCCTGCACCATTTACCATACAACCTACGTTGCCATCTAGTTTCACAAAGTTTAAATTAAACGCACCTGCTTCAACCTCTGTTGGATCTTCTTCTGATACATCGCGCATAGCGAGTAAATCAGCGTGGCGCATAAGTGCGTTGTCATCAATATTCATTTTACAATCCACCGCAATGATTTTTTCATCGGATGTTTTAAATAATGGATTGATTTCTAACATACCGCAATCTAGGTTCACGTATGCATTGTATAAGTTGGTTACAAACTTTACACAGTTTTTAAATGCGTCACCAGATAGGCCTAAGTTAAAAGCAATTTTACGTGCTTGAAAACCTTGAAGTCCACCACCTGGGTATACCCACTCTTTAAATATTTTTTCTGGTGTGTTGTGTGCTACTTCTTCAATATCCATACCACCTTCGGTGCTATACATCACAACATTCATTCCTTTTGCTCTGTCTAATAAAATAGACAAGTAAAATTCTTTTACTTCGTTAGGGCCAGGATAGTAAACGTCTTGTGCAATTAAAATTTTATTAACGAGTTTACCAGCTGCACCAGTTTGAATGGTTACAAGGGTACCGCCTAGTAAATTACCCGCAATTCTTTTTACGTCTTCTTCGTTTTTAGCAACTGCTACACCACGCTGTTCTTTTCCTTCAATATTACCCTTACCTCTTCCACCTGCGTGAATTTGGGCTTTAATTACCGCAAAATTATTGCCAGTTTGTTCTTTTAAAGTAGCATAGGCCTCAGCTGCTGCCTCTACTGTTTGTACGGCAACCCCTTCCTGTACTGGAACGTTGTACTTTTTTAAGAGTTCTTTAGCTTGGTACTCATGAAGATTCATACAAAAAATTTTTGCGAAGATAAGCGAAACGGCTTTACATTAAAACCCCTAATTTTGCGCTCATAGACTCTATAAACACTTAAAATTCAATACAATGATCAAAAAAACATCCTTTTTGCTATTAGGAGCTGCTTTTATAGTAAGTTCTTTTGCCTTTATGGCCCCCAAAAACCCGAAAGCACCTATCACCCTAGCTGTACAGTCAGATAAGAGCAGGGTAGACTTTATTGGCTCTAAAGCAGTTGATTTTCATACCGGAAGCTTTACTGTAAAAGGTGGAAGCGTTCAAATCGAAGCTGGTAAATTAGTAGGTGGTTCTTTTGTAATTGACCTTGCTAATTTAAAAGTAACAGATGCTGCTGGTGAAAAATTAGCGGGTCACTTAAAAAGCCCTGACTTTTTTGACGTAGCAAAATTTGGTGAAGCTACATACACGATTTCTTCTGTAGATTATTCAAGTGCTACTGCTTGCACCATCAATGGTACTTTATCTATTAAAGGTATTGGTGTTCCTGTAAGTTTTAATTCTAATATCAGAAGTGCTTCTGACAAAAGTTTCTTTGGTCAAGCGTTTTTTAGCCTTGATCGTACCTTATTAGGTATTTTGTACGCAGGTCCTTCAAAAGACGTACAAATTTCAGTTCACTTATTTGCAAAATAATTTTTATACCCCCTTCGAGATAGAAAGCTCCAGCAATTTTTGTTGGGGCTTTCTTATTTATTACCCAAGCCGTTTGCAAGCATTACCGCGTTGTATGCATTTACAATACCACCCGTTTTTGAAAGCGTACTAAAAGGTGTTGCAATACTGCTATTGCCTGGAAGTAAGCAAGGTGCTGTTATAGCAGGAACGTACACCGATTTTTCTAAAATGTTTTTTACTTGCTTGGCAGTTAAGTTAGGGTAGTAAGTTCTTAAGAGTGCGGCAACGCCTGTTACAATGGGAGAAGCCATACTGGTGCCGTCTTGGTTGCCATATACGTTTGTGCCAGGCAGGGTCGAATATATTTTAACACCCGGTGCAAATAAGTCTACATTTTGTTTACCGTAGTTGCTAAATTCTGCTGCAATACTATTGTCTGTGATGAGCGTATCACTACTTGCACCAATTGTTATAAAATTACTTGCATTTTGTTTCCATACCGCTAAATACGCATTTGGAAAAACGTTGGTGCTATCTAAATTATAACTTTCGTTGCCAGCTGAGTGCACCAGTAATACATCTTTTTGCTCGGCGTATCTAACGGCGCTATCTACCCAGTATTTTTCTGGAGAATACGCTTTGCCAAAACTCATATTTATAATTTTGGCGCCGTTGTCAACAGCATATTTAATAGCAAGTGCAACGTCTTTATCATATTCGTCTCCATCTGGCACCACGCGTATCATCATAATTTTTACGGCATCCGAAACCCCATCTATACCAACGCCATTGTTTCTGCTGGCAGCAATAATGCCACTCACATGGGTACCGTGGTTGGGCGTAGGTCCCATAATATCGTTGTTGCCATAAAAGGCATCCGAAAAGTTATAGTAATTGTCTCTAACAATGAGTGTTCGTTCGTCGTTGGGTAATTTTTCTTTGGAACTAAATGCTACCGTTTTGCCTTCTATGTATTCTTCTAATTGCGCAATGGTAAAGGTGTTTGATTCTTCTTTGTCTAATTGCATGATTCGTTGCAAAGACAGCATGCCTAATTTGGCTTCTTTACCTAAAACGCTGCTAGGAATAAAGGCGGTTAATGTTTCTTTATTGTAACTCGCCATATTCATTTCTTGCCTAAGTATTTTATCATGCTTTTTAAAAGCATTTGATAGCATTTCTACATATTTGAGTTGCTCTTTTTCTTCGTCGCTAAAATTTAATTCGGTATCTGTTTTTTTCCAAATGGCATAGAGCGCTTTATCGGCGGAACTTAGCGTACTGGTGTCTAGGGTAGTGCTTGCAAATTTTGCTTTGTATTTATGGTAGATTCTTGATCTTTCGTCGGGCGCTCTTTTTACACTCTCTCCATTTTTGCCACCTAAAAAATTCCATCCATGCACATCATCTACGTAGCCATTTTTATCATCGTCTATCCCGTTGCCAGCTATTTCTTTGGCGTTGGTCCACAAAATATTTTTAAGGTCTTCATGTGTGGTGTCTATGCCTGAATCTATCACTGCAACAACAATAGGACTTGCTTTTTTATTCTTACTACTTAAGTAGTCGTATGCTTTTTGCAAACTAATGCCTAACACATGATCTGTGGTAGGGTCCAACATTTGCCAGTTTTTAGGAACATTTTGTGCGCACAACGGGCCGGTTAAGCCTAGTGCTAGTAGGGTATATCCTATAATTTTTGAAAAGGGTATGCGCATATTCATAGCGCTAAAATACAAGATTTTAGCTTGTATATACGGGGCTAAACTCTTAATAAAATTATAAAAGAATGCCGCAAAAAGAAACGTTACAATGGGGTGATCGTTATTTAGCCTGACTATGCGACAATAACTGTTCGTAAATGCTACCATAGCTGCTTCCAATGGGTATTTCCTTTTCGCCTATCCAAATTTTGCTTTTGCTAAACTTGTCTATTTTGGCAATCGGAACAATATAGGAGCGGTGTACACGAATAAAGTCTTTGGATGGAAGCTTTTCTAAAATGCCTTTTAAGGTCATTAAAGTAAGCACAGGGGTAGGTTTCGTGTATATTTTAATATAGTCGTCTAGGGCTTCAATGAGGTCAACTTCCTTCAAATTAATTTTCATGATCTCGTAATTGACCTTAATAAAAATGGAGTTCAGTTGTACTTCTTGTGCACTTAAAAATTCGGTATATTCTTTAAGTTTATAGGCAGCTTTTAAAAAGCGGTCGTATTCAAATGGCTTTAACAAATAATCTACGGCGTCTGCATTAAAACCTTCTACCGCAAAATCTTTGTAGGCTGTAGTAAAAACAACAAGTGGTTTACTGGATAGGCTTTTATAAAATTCTATGCCTGTAATATCTGGCATTTGAATATCTAAAAATAAAGCGTCAACTGTGTTTTCTTTTAAAAATTGTTGCGCTTCGTCGGTATTGCTAAAGGTATTCAGTAATTGTAAAAATGAGATTTTCGAGCAGTATTCTTCAATGATTTGAAGTGCTAGTGGTTCATCATCTATGGCAATGCATCTAATCATAGGATTAACAGTTAATGTGTAAAGAAACTTGGTAGGTGTTTTCTTGCCTGCTTATGTTTAGTTGATGTTTGTTTGGATACAAAAGGGCAAGTCTTCTTTTGGCATTGTTAATACCAATGCCGGTACTGTCTAAGTGCGTTTGTATATTGGTAACCACTGTATTGGTTGCTTCAAATAATATGGTTGTAGGCGTGGCGTGTATTTGAATATGGATATTGGAAATTTCTTTTGCACTCACCCCATACTTAAATGCATTTTCTACAAATGGAATAAATAGCAGTGGTGCAATTTGTAAATCATCGCTTACGCCATCCGTATTAAACACAACGGTTACTTTGTCTGTTAAGCGCATTTGTTGCAGCTCTATATAATTTTTTACAAATTCAATTTCGTTGGTTAGTGGCACAAAATCTTTTTCTGTTTCGGATAAAATATACCGCATGATAGAGGAGAGCTTCATTACGGCAGGGGCGGTTTGTTCACTTTTTACAATGGCTAAACTGTAAATATTATTGAGGGTATTAAAAAAGAAATGTGGATTGATTTGCGATTTTAAAAAAGATAATTCGGTATTTAATTTTTCGTTTTCTGTTTCTTTTTTATGCTGCTCAGAGCTTAACCAGCGCTGTGTTACGGCAATACATGTTCCAAACGAAAACACCAATAAAAATAAAACGGTGTTATAGGGGTCCGCTAATCTTCTGGATCTGCGTGGCGCTTTGCTTAATTTTTTTGCCCCTTTAAAATCTGGATTGATTACATAATTGCCCTTTTGCTCTATGTATTCTGGTGTTGCTACAAAGGATGCAAGATGTTTTGGCGTAAATAAATAAATATTCAAACAAATAACAACAGATAAAATATATAACCACCACTTCCTATTAATAAGTAGGGCAGGAACTAGTAATTGGGTGTTCAGGTAATAGAAGAAAACGATAAAAATATAATTAATAATAATCGTTGAGAACATATGATCACTCATATTAAATTCTCTGAGCCTTGGAAAGAATACCAAGTAGGGTACCAAAAACAAACATATCCATGCTACTAAATGGGTAAGAATGGTAAGTATTCTTTTATTCTCTTTCAATGGTATATAAATTACGGATTCGCAAACTTAATAAATCTACAAGTATGCACTTAAATAATAGGCACAACTGGGTGAAATAAATGGCTTAATCGGTAGAGAGCTACTTACGAAAAATGTGCCTTAATTTGTTGAATGGTTCCTGTTGTAGAAAACCCTTCAACTATTGCATTGATAACAACGCGTCCGCCTGCTGCCATCACTTCTTTAGCGCCTACAATTTGATCGGTTGTATAGTCGCCACCTTTTACAAGTACATCTGGTAAAATGGCCGTAATTAATTCGAGAGGGGTTTGTTCATTAAAAATGATAACTGCATCCACTACCGCTAAATTTTTTATTAAAATAGCACGGCTTTGCTGGTTGTTAATGGGGCGCGCATCACCTTTTAATTGTTTGACACTAGCGTCACTATTGAGTCCAACAATCAAGTAATCTGCTTCTTTAGCGGCGGCGCTTAAAGAAGCAATATGACCTTCATGTAATATGTCAAAACAGCCATTGGTAAAAGCCACCGTTTTGCCTTTTATTTTCCAGGCAGCTACTTGGGTTAGTAACTTTTCTAAAGAATACAATTTACTTTCAATGGCCTCAATTGCTTTCATGGCTAATTTTATTTTTATTATAAATAGGAAGTATAAGTAAACAAATGCTTCCTACAATAAGTACAATAATAAATTGAGCAAACCATTGCAAGGTTCCATTGGCAAAACCAATTTCAAAAGGCACGCCCAATTTTTCTACAATTTTTGCAATAAAAAAGGCGTAAGTGCCAATGCCACCAGGGGTTACAATCATACCAATACTTCCAAAGGCAAGTGCTGCTAGTGCTGCACTAAAGCCTAAACCGGAAGTGCCAACAGTGGCGCTAAGTCCTACCCATGTGCCACCAATGTATAGTAGCCAAATCGCAACACTATAGGTAATAAACAATCCTTTTTGTTGTAGATAACGGATGCTGGAAATGCCTTCCCAAATACCGCCAATAATTTTTTTAGCTGACACGACAAAGGGAAGGTGTCCGTTTTTTTTACTCCACACTTTCAATACCACAATTACAACTGCAACAATCCCCAAAACAATGCTAATTTTTTGCATCGAAAATTGACCTGCTTTGTTTTCAAATAGCTGATTAAATAACTCAATGCCGTAGGAGGCAATCAAATCTGTTTGTGTGAGTAGGGTGATGATAAAAACAATCCCTAATGAAAGTACATCGATGGCCCTTTCTGCAACGATGGTTCCAACTAATTTTTCGGCGGGTACTTTTTCGTATTTAGCAAGTAAGGTACATTTTAATACTTCTCCTAACCGAGGGATGGCTAGGTTTGCTAAATAGCCAATCATGACCGCAAAAAACGTATTGGCTATACTTGGCTTGTAACCTAGTGGCTCCATTATTATGCGCCATCTTAATGCACGAATAATATGACTGAGCGATAAGATTACAAAAACTGGAATCATGAGCCAGTATTTTGCCTCTAGCAAGGTTTTGATAAACTCATCCCATTTGTTGGCTGGAATTTGGCGAAGACTCCACCACACTAAAAAAAGTCCTAGTCCAAAAAAGAAGGCATATTTTAAAATGGAGCTGAGTTGCTTTTTCATGATAGAAGTATCGTAGAAACAAATGTAAGTCCTTCTCCCGTTTAATTGTATAACATTTTTAGGAAATATATTAAACAATAATATAATGTATAAATATGTAATGAATAGCTCAAACCGTTAATTTTTGGGCATAAAGCATTGCGCTGGCTTGATTCCTTATAATTTTCGTACCTTCGCTCCCTTATTTTAGGCTCCTGGTATAAAATTGGTGACTCATGTCTACAAAGAAAAGAATACTATTTATTGCTACCGAGATGTCTCCTTATTTGGAGTTGACGGAGTTTGCAGAAATCATCAACAAACTGGCTATTAAAAGTAATGATACTGGACTTGAAGTACGTTGTATTATGCCACGTTTTGGTGTGATCAACGAAAGAAGACACCGTTTACACGAAGTGGTTCGTTTATCTGGCATCAACGTTTCTGTAGATGAAGATGATTACCCTTTACAAATTAAAGTAGCCTCTTTACCAAACGCTAGATTACAAGTTTACTTTTTAGAAAATGAAGACTTTTTTAAGCGTAAACAAGTTTTTCACGACGAAGCAGATAATTGGTTTGACGATAACGCGCTAAGAACGGTGTTCTTTTGTAAAGGAGCCCTTGAAACCGTTAAAAAATTTGGCTGGCCTCCAGACGTTATTCATTGCAGTGGCTGGATGACAGGTTTAATCCCAGCATACATAAAAACGGCCTATAAAAAAGAACCCGTTTTTGGCAATAGTAAAGTGGTATTCACTATTGGACAAAACACTTTTGAAAACAATCTTGGCCCCAATTTTATGAAACAGGCACTTATCAATGCCAACGTTAAAGAAAAAGATTTAGATGCCTTCAAAGAAGCCAACAACACAGCCTTATTTAAAGGTGGCGCTAGCTTTGCCGATGCTATTTCCTTTGGTTCAGACCAAATAGAAGCCAGCTTAACTGCCGAATTTGCTAAAGTAAAAGGCAAAAAAGTAGTTCCATTTAAAGGATGGGACTCGGATTTAACAGAGTATTTAGAATTGTACAACGACCTTGCGGGCAAGTAATTAGACAAACATGCATTCAAAATTTACACTAGGTAATATTTTAGGTTTTATTGGGTTGATAGTAATGGTTTTTATTGCCTGTACCAAAGTTCCTTCCACAGAGCTTGGTGCTGGTCTAATTCCTGCTATTGATGGTGTAGTTACCAAAGACACCATCTTAGATGTTTTAACAGACACCTACAACGAGTTTGATTCAACAAGGGTCTATAAAAGTGACAACCACGTATTAGGTGCTATTACCAATGATCCACTCTTTGGTAAAACTTCGGCAGCTATGTATTTTCAATTAGCACCTGCATATTTTCCATATGCCATTCCGGGTGCAAAAGATAGTATTCGTGTAGATTCGGCAGTGCTAATTTTAAGCTACAAAAGTGCATATGGAGATACGTCTAAACCACTTCGTTTAACGGTCTCTGAAATTGATCCTACGACACCTATAGATCCTTACTATTATTATGCAGCAAACTATCCTGCTAAATATAATTTTAGAACCAAAGGAAAACTTGCCGATCCTATTACAATTAATATTCCGCGTTTAACAGATTCGGTACATAACAGATACGAGCACGCATCTAATCAAATTCGTATCAAATTAAGAGCGGACGTTGCAAGGCGTTTTATCAATACCTACGATACTACCAATGCGTATCGTACCGATTCTGCATTTAAATCATTGTTTGCAGGTTTTGCATTAACCGTAGATCAAGCAGCGCCGGCAAATGCACTCATTCATATTAACCTAGCAGATACCAATACTAAATTCGCACTCTATTATAACTCTTCATCTGCTGGTGCAACTGTAAGAGATACTTCAGTCGCTTATTTTAGATTTAACGCTTTCACGGGTGGTAATGCCAATTTAGTTACACGCAATCGAGTAGGATCGGAAGTTGCAAAGTTTACTACAACAACTAGTAAGTCTGATTCAATTGTATATGTGCAATCTGCTCCGGGTACGTATGTGCGTGTAAGAATTCCTGGATTAAAAGGATTAAGCAATAGAATTATTCATAAGGCCGAACTGATTGCAGAACAGGTTCCTGACGATGCCAACCTATTAACCACGGATGCCTACATGGCGCCGCCAAGGTATTTATTATTAAGTGCCATTGATACGGTAGAAAACAGAAAGTATAATATCCCTAATGATTATATTTTTAGCGCCAATGGAGGTCCTAATGTGTCAAGCTTTGGTGGATATGTTTTATCAAAATCGGTAGCTGGTTATAATAAAATAGCTGCTTATTCATTTGATATTAGTAGATACGTCCAAGGGATAGTGACTAGAAAGGATAGCAGTTACACGCTTCGTATTTCGGCACCTACCAACGATTCTATTTTGTATAAGCCTCCATATCCGCAGGTTGCTGCTGTTCAGGTATATTACCTAAGCCCATTAGAAGGCAACGATATTGCCAATGGACGCGTAAGACTTGGGGGTGGAACGCATACCCGTTTTAGAATGCGATTACGTATTATATTTTCCCGAATATAAGTATCCAATTACCACTTATATTTGTGTTTTATTATAAGCTATAAACAAAAATACATGCCTTATTTATTTACTTCTGAGAGTGTTTCTGAAGGACATCCAGACAAAGTAGCGGATCAGATTTCTGATGCATTAATCGACAACTTTTTAGCATTTGATCCACAATCAAAAGTGGCTTGCGAAACTTTAGTTACTACAGGTCAAGTGATTTTGGCTGGGGAGGTAAAATCTAAAGCGTATTTAGATGTGCAAACCATTGCACGTAATGTGATCAAGAAAATTGGTTACACCAAAAGTGAATATATGTTTGAAGCGGATAGTTGTGGTGTATTAAGTGCGATACACGAACAATCTGCAGATATCAATCAAGGTGTGGACAGAAAAAAGAAAGAAGAGCAAGGTGCTGGTGACCAAGGTATGATGTTTGGTTATGCAACCAACGAAACCGATGATTACATGCCATTGGCACTTGACTTAGCGCACAAAATTCTAATTGAGTTAGCTGCATTAAGAAGAGAGAACAAGGCCATTAAATATTTACGTCCCGATGCAAAATCACAAGTAACACTTGAGTACAACGACAAAAACGAGCCAGTAAGAATTGACGCGATTGTGGTGAG
The DNA here is from genome assembly GCA_040403595.1 of Sediminibacterium sp. Classification (GTDB taxonomy): domain Bacteria; phylum Bacteroidota; class Bacteroidia; order Chitinophagales; family Chitinophagaceae; genus Sediminibacterium. Next base: position 74,330 of record JBBAKI010000002.1, read on the forward strand.
TACTCAACACGATGATTTTGATAAAGAAGGAAAGATGTTAGCTAAAATCAACAAGGATATTGTTGAAATTTTAATTCCTCGCGTAAAAGCTAAGTATAAGAAATATGCAAAGTTATTTAACAAGGATATCAAGTATCATATTAACCCTACTGGTAAGTTTGTAATTGGTGGTCCTCACGGAGACACTGGTTTAACAGGCCGTAAAATTATCGTAGATACCTACGGTGGTAAAGGCGCACACGGTGGTGGCGCATTCTCTGGTAAAGATCCAAGTAAAGTAGACCGTTCTGCTGCTTATGCAACACGTCATATTGCTAAAAATTTAGTAGCTGCTGGAGTAGCTTCTGAAGTATTGGTGCAAGTATCTTACGCGATTGGTGTTGCTAAGCCAACTTCTATTAACGTAAACACGTACGGTACTGCTAAAGTAAAATTAACGGATGGTCAAATTGGTAAATTGGTAGAATCTATTTTTGATATGCGCCCTTACTTTATCGAACAACGTTTAAAGTTAAGAACGCCAATGTATAGTGAAACTGCTGCTTACGGACATATGGGTCGTAAAAATGAAACAGTAACTAAAACATTTACAACCCCAGATGGTAAATCTAAAACAATGAAAGTTGAATTATTTACTTGGGAGAAATTAGATTATGTAGCAAAGGTCAAAAAAGCCTTTGGTTTAAAATAAAAGTATACGATTTCAAAAAGCCCCTGCTAATTTTAGTGGGGGCTTTTTATTTAGCAATATATTTGACACGCGTATTTAATACCATGCAGCAAAAAAATCCTTGGACCATAAAAAATAGCAAATCCATTTACCAAAATACTTGGATAGACGTCACCGAATATGACGTGCTTAACCCGGCCGGTAAGCCTGGGATTTATGGCAAGGTTCATTTTAAAAATATTGCTGTTGGCGTGGTGCCCATCACGCCAGACTTGCATACCTATTTGGTGGGTCAGTACAGATTTACACTGGATGCATACAGTTGGGAAATTCCGGAAGGGGGCTGTCCAGAAAGTACGGATCCACTTCAAACGGCTATTAGGGAGTTAAAAGAAGAAACCGGACTAGTGGCTGCAACATATAAAGAGCTGATGCGACTTCATTTATCAAATTCTGTTTCTGATGAGCTGGCTATTATTTATTTGGCAACTGAGTTGATGCAACAGGATGCAGAACCTGAAGAAACAGAAGCTTTACAAATTAAAAAAGTATCTTTATCAGACGCTTATAGCATGGTAGCAGATGGAACGATTACCGATGCCATGAGTGTGGCTGCACTTACTAAAATTGAATTATTACAAGTGCAGGGCCTTCTTATCTAATTTATTTTCACATGGCAATCAAACAATCGACATTAATAATTGGACGTCAACCACTCGTAGAAGCTTTACAGTCGGGACGGTCTATCGATAAAATTTTATTTCAAAAAAATATTACTGGCGAAGCCATTTTGCAAATTAGGCAGTTGGCACGTGAATACAATGTTCCCATTCAGCTCGTGCCGCCCGAAAAATTAAATGGACTAACAAAGGCCAATCATCAGGGTGTGGTTGCCATTGCTGGGCTTGTGCAATATTTAGATTTGCAACAAGTCATTGATCACGTAGTAGAAAAAGGAGAGGCTCCCTTGTTTGTAATGCTAGACGGCATTACAGATGTTAGAAATATTGGAGCGATTGCAAGAAGTGCGCTATGCTGTGGTGCGCAGGCGCTTATTATTCCGGATAAAGGGGTAGGTGCACTTAACGCCGAAGCTGTTAAAAGTAGTGCAGGTGCACTTGAACATATTCATGTATGCCGCGTTAATAGTTTAATTAAAGCAGTAGATACGCTGCACTTAAATGGGATACAAGTTTTTACTTCTGAAATGCGCGCTGATAAAAAAATATATGAGCTTGCTTTAACAGATCCGTGTTGTGTGATTATGGGAGATGAAGGGAAAGGCGTACAACCTTATTTGGCAAAAGCAGCAGATGCATTTTTTACCATTCCAATGGCGGGTACTTTTGATTCATTTAATGTTGGCGTTGCTACTGGTATCGTTTTATATGAAGCCATGAAACAACGTTTGTTAGAAGCTTAATTTTTATTGTATGAAATTTCATTATGAGTTTGATATCCCAGCCCTTCAAAGTCCTATTGGACACCGGGATCATACGCTCATGATAGGTTCTTGCTTTACAGAAAATATGGGCGAAAAATTATCGAAGCATTTGTTTCGTGTATTAGAAAATCCCAATGGCGTTTTGTTTAATCCGGTATCTGTTGCAGAGGCATTACACCAATATATAGATGCCCCCACATTTTCGGCCAACGATTTATTTTATTTTAACGAAGCCTTTCATTCTTGGAAACACCATAGCCGTTTTTCTGGCACTACAACAGAAGAGGCACTCACTAAAATTAATGGATCTATAACTGCGGCGCATTTGTTTTTAAAAAAAGCATCTCATTTATTTATTACGCTAGGATCTGCGTGGGTGTATCAACTAACAGAGCAAGCGGATGGGTATGCGCCTAATTTTGTGGCAGCCAATAACCATAAAGCCCCCGCCAGTTGGTTTACTAAAAAACTTTTGACACCCATTGATATCACTCATTTATATAAGCCTTTAATTCAAAAACTGCGTCAAGTAAATCCATCTTTACAAATTATTTATACCATTAGTCCGGTGCGTCACGTGCGTGAAGGCATGGTAGAAAACAATAGGAGCAAAGCTGCTTTAATTCAGGCGGTACATAGTCTTGTAGCAAATGATGCCAACAGCTATTATTTTCCTGCCTACGAAATAGTAATAGATGATTTGCGTGATTACCGTTTTTACAGCGAAGACATGGTGCATCCCAATTACCATGCCACCGAGTATGTGTGGGAAAAGTTTTTACAGGCATGCACAACACCGGAAACAAAAAATATCATCAAAGAAATTACGGCTATCAATTTAGCGGTTACGCACAAGCCTTTTTTTGTACATTCTGATCAGCACCAATTATTTCTTCAAAAAACCTATCAAAAAATTGAAGCCTTGCGTTCCCAATATTCTTTTTTAGATTTTAGTAGTCAAATAGATCTACTAGAAATTCAATTGTTACCTTCATCTTATTAGTGGATACGGTCACCTCTTATTTCCATCGACTCCATTACTTCTTTTTCATGCGCCAACCATTCGGCCCAACGTTCCAATGTTTTTTCTTTACCAAAGTACAAAGTGGCAAGGTCTATAAAGAGGGTGTAATGTCCAGCTTCACTTTCCATAAAGCGTCTATAAAATTTTTTCAAGTAGTCATCGGAAAGTCCTTCACTGAGTCTTTTAAAACGCTCACAACTTCTGGCTTCTACAAGTGCCATCATGAGTAATTGGTCTAGTAAACGGGTGGGCTCGTCACCTCCTTTTTTTTGAAAAGCAATCAGTGCATTGACGTATAAATCTTTTCGTTGTTTCCCTAATTGCAAACCGCGTTTGTGTAATTCTTGTAAGACCAGTCTAAAATGGCCCCATTCTTCGGTTACAATGGGGGCTAATTCTTTTACGAGTTCTACCCGGTCCGAATAGCGCTGGATATAAGAGATGCAGGTAAGCGCCGCTTTTTGCTCGCAATAGGCATGATCCGTTAAAATAGATCGAATGCTAATAGCTGCAAGGTCTACCCAGCGTGGGTCGGTGGGTAGTTGAAGTCCTAATATGTTTTTTGTATCCGTAGACAATTCCATATGCAAATATCCGGTAAGGCTTTCATTTATAAAAACCTTTATTACCCCCAAAAAAATCTTAATTTCAGTGCTCAAACGATTGTCTATGCGCATAGTCCCTTTTATTATTTCTGCTGCCCTTACTACTGGGCTAGTGGCGGTGCTAAATACCCCTTTGTCTGTGGGTAAAACCAAAACCCCAAGGCTTGGTTATTTTTTATCGCCGCAACAAGGATTTTGGCAAAATGCCGAACCTGAAAATCAATCTTTCGATGCCAATATTGTAACCGATGGTTTGCAGGATAAGGTAGAAGTATTGATGGATGAAAGACTAGTGCCGCATATTTATGCTAACAATGATAATGATGCATACTATACACAAGGTTTTTTGCATGCAAAATTTAGACTTTGGCAAATGGAGTTTCAAACCTACGTTGCCGCTGGAAGATTAAGTGAAATTGTTGGACCTGACCGTATTGCAACCGATCGTTTTTTTAGAAGGTTAGGTATGTTGGAAGGTGCAGAAGCCACCATGAAAAAAATGGCAAACAATCCTGCATTGCAAGCCGCTGTTGCATCTTATGCTGCAGGTGTGAACGCATATATTAAGTCGTTAAAGCCGGAGCAAATTCCATTCGAATACAAACTACTCGATTATAAACCTGAAGCATGGACGCCTATAAAAACCTATTTGTTTTTAATGTTCATGTCTTATGATTTAACTGGCCGTGGCACCACCACCGATCTTCAAATGACCAATTCAAAAAATTATTTTGGCTACGAAGATTTTAATAAATTATATACCAATGTGCAAGATTCGTTAGACCCTATTATTCCTAAAGGAACGGTGCATGGTCCGGCATCTGTTATTGCAAAGGCGCCAGCTACATTAGATTCTCTTTATTTTGCTACAACAGCCTCTGTTACACCTACAGGTCCAGAAGTACCTAATAAAAGCAATGGTTCAAACAACTGGGCAATTGCTGGAAGCAAAACCAAAAGTGGCAAACCCATTTTAGCGAGTGACCCACACCTAGGTTTAAATTTACCATCACTTTGGTATGAAGTGCAAATTACTACACCAACACATAGCACCTATGGTGCAAGTTTTCCGGGATCACCAGCCGTCATTATTGGGTTCAATGATAGTATTGCATGGGGCGTTACCAATGCTGGAAGAGACGTGCTCGATTACTACGACATGAAGTTTAAAGATTCTACCATGGGTGAATATTGGTTTAATGGCGCATGGCAAAAGTCGGTGATTAAAGAAGAGCGCATTAAAATAAAAGGTCAGCCTGATTCAATTGATCGCATAGCTATAACGGCACTGGGTCCCGTGATGTATGATAAAAGTTATAACGCCAATGGTTCTAACGGACGTTACCTTGCTGTAAGATGGACGGCGCAAGATGGCGGCAGCGGCATTCAAACTTTTTATGAATTAAATAGAGCTAAAAATTTTGATGATTATGTAATTGCTATTGATCATTGGACTTGTCCTGGTCAAAATTTTGCATTTGCAAGTGTTAGTGGTGACATTGCCATCAAGCAACAAGGTTCTTTTGTTGCTAGGTGGAATAGACAAGGAGATTTTATTATGCCAGGCGACGATAGTAGTTATTTATGGCAAGGCATGATTCCTTCTTCCGAAAATCCAATGATTAAAAATCCAGAGCGTGGTTTTGTAAGTAGTGCCAATCAAATGTCTACCGACAGCACCTATCCTTATTATTTGGGTGCTGCTAATGCATTTCCTTTATACAGGGGTATTATCTTAAACAAAAAGTTGAATGCGATGTCTGGTATTACACCTCAGGATGTTCAAGCGCTTCAAACCGATAACTATAATGTGTTTGCAGAAATGGCAAGGCCTGCACTATTTAAATACATGGATGAATCAAGGTTAAACGCATCCGATAAAAAATATATAGACTATCTCCGCAATTGGAATTTGCGCAATGATGTAAATGAAGTTGGGGCTTCTGTATTTAGAGCTATTTGGGATAGTTTAGAAGTAGCTGTTTGGGCCGATGAATTTAAAAATGCAAAACTACCTTTACAATGGCCCGATGAGTCTACACTACTTGAACAAATGCTACGAGATTCTGTGGTACTTTTTCAAGACAATATTGCAACGCCCAATATTAAAGAAACCATGTTTGATGCAGTAACGATTGCCATTAAAAAAGCGACGCCTTATTTACAACAAATGGAAAAAGAGGGAACGCTTGCATGGGGCGCCTACAAAGACACGCGCGTGAATCACCTTTTAAAAATTCCAGCATTGAGTAGATTGCATTTACCAATAGGAGGCGGTGTACATATTATCAATGCAACCACAAATAACCATGGCCCAAGCTGGCGTATGGTGGTTCATTTGATAGATGGGATAGAAGCCTATGGCGTTTATCCGGGTGGACAAAGTGGTAATCCGGGTAGCAAATATTATGACAGCTTTATTGACAGTTGGGCTGCCGGAAAATATTACCGTATTTTATTTTTGTCAAAAGAAGCGGCTAAACAAAATAGTCAATTCAAATGGCGTATCACATTTACTCATGCTTAATTTATTTTTATGAAATTTATAGTTGCTATAGTATTACATGCTTTCTTAGCTTTTGCCATTGGTTTATATAGTCAATTTCCTTGGTGGCTTTTTATTGCTACATCGGGTATTGTTTCATTTTTCATCGCACAAGCACCTACTAAAAGTTTTTTTGCTGGCTTTATAGGAATCGCTGCTTTGTGGGCAGGATTAGCCACCGGAAAAGACTTGGCCAATGCGCATTTACTATCTAGTAAAGTGGCGCAAATACTTCCATTGGGAGGCTCTTATGTAACACTTATTGTTGTTACAGCAGTGGTTGGCGGACTATTAGGAGGCTTTGCTGCCTTAACCGGCGCATATTTGCGGAGTAATTCTACGAAGTAGTTAAAATATTGATATCATTTAACAAATAGGTAGCTTCTATTCATAAGAAGCTACCTATTTTTGTCTATATGCATTGTAAAAAGTATTTAGCTAGTGTCGTTCTCATTATTGTAAGTTGGTTGCAGTTATCCGCGCAAACCGTTGTAACCGGATTCGTTACCGATGGCGCAGGAAAAAAGCTAGCACATGCTTCTGTATTGATTAAAGGAACAACCAGGGGCGTTACTGCCAATGCAGATGCAAAATATGCGCTCTCACTGGCAGCTGGTTCCTATACCCTCGCTTGTAATTATGTAGGGTTTGAAGCGGTCGAAAAAAAAATTAAAATACTTCCGGGGCAGGATACGCTTTCCTTATCTTTTGTGTTAACCAAACAAGTATTCTTATTAAATGACGTTGTGGTTAAAGCTAAAGGCGAAGACCCGGCTTATGCCATTATCAGAAAAGCTATTAAAAAAAGACCCGATTATTTAAATGAAATTAAAAAATTTAGTGCGGAGGTATACATTAAAGGACAGTTGGTTTTAAATGATTTCCCTAAGTCATTTTTTGGGAAGGCCTTAGCCCCCAATAATTTTGATACCATCAAAAACCGAATTTTATTTTTGTCTGAAACGGTTTCTGACTATTATGTAGACGTTCCTAACAAAGAACGCATCGAAGTAAAGTCATCTAAAGTGAGTGGAAGAAGTAGCGGCTTTGGGCTTAGTAATCCGCAAATTATTTCCTTTTATCAAAACAATATTGCTTTAGGTAATGGACTTAACCCACGTGGGTTTGTTTCTCCAATAGCAGATGGCGCCCTTGCTTTTTACAACTATAAATTTGAAGGTACTTTTTATGAAAACGGTATCGAAATAAGTAGAATTCGGGTGCTGCCTAAACGAAAGTACGAACCGCTATTTTCTGGCATTATCAATATCATAGAAAATGATTGGCGTATTCACAGTGTCCAACTTAATTTGTTAAAAGAGCAACAGTTGCAACTTCTCGATACGCTTCAAATTGAACAGTATTATGTCCCAACCAAACAAGGCTGGGTAATAAAAAATCAAATCATTTATCCACGTGGAAAATTTTTTGGCTTTGCATTTTCCGGAAGCTTTGTACAAGTGTATGATCAGTTTAATTTAGCACCGGTATATGGTAAAAAGTTTTTTGGCAATACTTTTTTAAAGTACTTAGATAGCTCCAATAAAAAAAGTTCGGCTTATTGGGATAGTATAAGACCCGTTCCACTAGCTTTAGAAGAAGCTAGGGATTATGTTAAAAAAGATAGCCTAGAAAAAATAACACAAAACCCCAAATACTTAGATTCGGTAGATAGGGTAAGAAATAAATTCAAATTATCTGGCTTTTTATTAACGGGTCAAACCATTAATAAGCAAAGTAAAAAAATAAGGATTCAGTTTGATCCCTTAATCAAGTCCGTTAATTTTAATACCGTCGAAGGGTATAATGCAAGTTTTTCTCCCAGGTGGACAAAGCGTTATGAAGGGCGCAATAGTTTATCGATAGAGCCTTTGTTGCGCTATGGGTTTAGCAATAAAAGGCTACAGCCATCCGTAACAGTGCGGTATAATTTTGGAAAAAAATATTTCAATAACATAGGAATAGGGGTTGGTAAAAATGTATTCCAGTTTAACAATGAAATAGCTATTCCAGAATCCCGAAACACTGTTCAATCTATTTTATTTGAACGCAATTATTTGAAAATATATGAAGCCAAATATTTCACAGTAGGCTATGCTGTTGGACTAGGTAGTGGATTAAATTTTAGAGCCAATTTTCAATATCAAGATAGGGAGGCCTTATTTAATTTGGATAGGCCACTTATTTTTATCGATCATATTAATAGAAGCTATACACCCAACACGCCAGCACCTTTGTCCAATTCAAGTTTTGAAAAGCATCAAGCGGCCACTATTACAGGTGTTTTAACATGGCAGCCCGGAGGCAAATATATCGAGCTTCCAGACCGTAAAATTGGTATAGGTTCTAAAGCGCCAACTTTTACACTTTCGTATAAAAAGGGAATTCCAAATTTACTCAGTAGTGATGTTGATTACGCAAAATGGTCTATGGGTGTTGCTGACGATTTACCAATGGGTCTTGGTGGTACACTTCAGTATAGGGCAACTGCAGGTGGTTTTACAAACAGTAATAAAGTATATACACCAGACGCCCAGCATTACTTTGGTAACCAAACTTTTTTTTCAATAGATCATTTAAAAGGGTTTCAGCTATTGCCTTATTACGCGTTTAGTAATAACGCTTCATTTTATACCACTGTTTTTGCTGAGTATCACTTAAATGGGCTCATTACCAATAAAATTCCTGGATTTCGAAAACTCAATTGGTTTTTGGTGGGAGGTGTGAGCTATTTGCACGTCAACAATAGGGTGAACTATACCGAATCTCTAATCGGTATTGAAAATATCTTTAAAGTAATACGCGTTGATCTTGTGAATGGATTTCAAAAGGGTGAACCCGTTAGGACAGGGTTTCGATTAACGGTTCCGGTATTATTTAGATAAAATACTTATTTTTGCTGTACTATTTTGACCACCCTGCAAGTGGTTCTATTGTTCATAGAACATGGATGGAAAGTGAAAAACCTTGAAGTGCATGTCTAAAAAAGTATACATATGGCAGTTCTACACAACCGCGTTTCAAACGAGGAGTTAAAGGCGATTATGATGGCGGAAACATTTCACCGCGTTACCATTAGCTTTTACGCGTATTTCCCAGTTCAAAATCCAGCCGTTTTTAGAGACGAGCTTTATAAGGCTTTATTTCCTTTACAAGTGTTTGGTCGAATTTATGTAGCCAAAGAAGGGATCAATGCGCAAATAAGTGTACCTGATTTTAATGTCGAACAATTTAAAGCACAGCTATATGCTATCGAGCATTTGAATGGGCTTCGATTAAATATTGCTGTTGATGATGATGGCAAAAGTTTTTGGGTGCTTAAAATTAAAGTGCGTGAAAAAATTGTGGCGGATGGCATCACAGATCCTAGTTTTTCAATGGAAAATAAAGGCAAGTATGTGAACGCTGTTCAAATGAATGCGTTACTTGAAAAACCAGATACCATTGTTATTGATATGCGCAATCATTATGAGTATGAAGTAGGACATTTTACAAACGCTATCGAAATTCCATCCGATACTTTTAGAGAGCAACTACCGATGGCTGCGGATATGATGAAGGGCAACGAAGAAAAAGATATTATCATGTACTGCACCGGTGGCATTCGTTGTGAAAAAGCAAGTGCTTATATGTTACACCAAGGGTTTAAAAATGTTTTTCATTTGGAAGGCGGTATTATTAATTATGCAAATCAAGCAGTGCAGGCGGGCATCGATAAAAAGTTTATTGGAAAAAACTTTGTGTTTGATAATAGGCTAGGGGAAAGGATCACAGAAGACATTATTGCCGTTTGTCATCAGTGCGGAAAACCTGCAGACACACATACCAACTGTTTAAACAATGGGTGTCATTTGCTATTTATTCAATGTGCTAGTTGTGCTAATACTTTTGAAGGATGTTGCAGTAAAGGTTGTCAAGACACGATTCATATGCCGCTCGAACGTCAAAAAGAATTACGTAAGGGCGTACGTCATGGTCAATACATTTTTAATAAAAGTAAAAGGTTGCGTCCAAGACTCAATGAACCCGAAAACTAACTTGTATATTTAGTCGGTGCAAAATTTTGCAAACGATGCCAATACTGCACTCATAATTTGATCTTCCGTGTAAGTGGTTGGTACAAAAGTTTTACCTGTTACTTTCTCAAAAAGTTCTATATAACGCTTGCTAATGGTATCAATCCATTCCTCACTCATTTCAGGAACAGTTTGTCCTTCTTTACCCATAAAATTATTTTCGATTAACCATTCGCGTACAAACTCTTTACTGAGTTGTTTTTGTTTTTCACCAGAAGTTTGTCTTCCTTCAAAGCCATCTTCGTAAAAATAACGTGACGAATCTGGAGTATGTACTTCATCCATTAAATAAATGGTGTCACCTATTTTGCCAAATTCATATTTAGTATCTGCTAAAATAAGACCTTGTTTGCTGGCAATTTCTTTACCTCTATTAAATAAGGCTAGTGCATATTTTTCTAAAACAGCCCAATCTGCTTCGGAAACAAGTCCGGTGGCTATAATGTCTTCTTTGGAAATATCCTCGTCGTGACCTTCTGATGCCTTGGTGGAAGGGGTAATAATGGGGCTTGGAAAAAAATCATTTTCTTTTAATCCTTCTGGTAAATTGACCCCACAAAGGATTCTTGCCCCGGATGCGTAAGTTCTGTAGGCATGACCCACTAAGTTGCCGCGAACCACCATTTCGATCTTAAAAGGCGTACACTTTTTGCCCACCGATGCTGTTGGTGCAGGTGCATCGAGTAACCAGTTTGGACAAATATCTCGGGTTTGATTGAGCATAAATTCTGCTATCTGATTGAGGACCTGTCCTTTATATGGTATAGTTTTTGGCAATATTACATCAAAGGCAGAAATCCGGTCACTGGCAATCATGATCAGCCAATCGGTACCAATCGTATAAACGTCTCTTACTTTTCCATGGTATATGGCTGTCTGATAGGGGAATTGTAGGCTTTGCATACCCAAAAATAGCATCTAAAACATCAAAATGGGGGGATTCAAAAGGCTTTTTCTCAACACCCATAAAATGCTTTGGGATAAATTAAATTTTTAGAAAAGGCCAACTTGTGTTATTTTGCTTCCAAATTATAACCAAATTTTGCCAAAATGAGAAGACTCAACAGCAAATGTTTATTTGTGGCCATGGCTACTTTTGTAACAATTAGTGCTAGCGCCCAAAATTCTACCGTTGTTTCAGGTAGTGTAAAAAATGCTAAATCAAAAGAAGTGGTTTCGGCTGTTTCTGTAACCGTAAAAGGAAGTTCTGTTGGAACATTTACAGATGATAAAGGAACTTTCCGTTTTTCATCTATCAAGAATTACCCAGTTACCTTGGTATTTTCTTCGGTAGGGTTTTCAAACAAAGAAGTTACGCTTAAATCTGCAAGTACCGATGTATCTGTTGCACTAGATGCTTCATACACCCTTGGTGAAGAAGTAGTAGTAGCTGCATCAAGAGTACCAGAAAGAATTTTAGAATCGCCAGTAACTATTGAGCGTGTTAGTGCTGCAGCTATTAGAAATAGTGCTGCAACAAACTACTACGATGTACTTACCAACTTAAAAGGGGTAGACGTTGTAGCAGCGAGTTTAACTTTTAAAACAGTTGGTACACGTGGTTTTAATAGTAGTGGTAACACCCGTTTAAATCAGTTAGTGGATGGTATGGACAACCAAGCTCCAGGCCTAAACTTTTCTGTAGGTAGTGTTATTGGCTTAACAGAATTAGATGTAGATAACATGGAGTTACTTCCAGGTGCATCTTCTGCATTATATGGACCAGGTGGTATGAACGGTACTGTTTTGATCAACAGTAAAAACCCTTTCAAATACCAAGGATTAAGTTTCCAAATTAAGCAAGGTGCTAACCATATTGGTAGTGATCAACGACCTACTGCTCCTTATAGCGACTGGGCTATACGTTGGGCTAAAAAAGTAAATGACAAATTCGCTTATAAGATTACAGCAGAAAATATGACTGCGCAAGATTGGTTAGCGAATCAAACAAATAACTATGTTAGAGGTGCAGGTTCACCAAACGGTATGACTGTTCCAGGTTGGAGAGATATTGATCCAAACTATGATGGTGTAAACGTATATGGTGATGAAACAAGTGTAAGTTTAAGTTCAGTAGCTGCATCAGTAATTGCTGCTTCTGGCGTTCCTGCTTCTGCAGTTGGATATTTCAACGCTTTTCTTGCTTCAAATCCAACCGCAAAATTAGCTGATTATAATGCTGCATTAACTTTAGGTGGCTTAGGCGCATTAGTGTCTTCAGGTATGTCACCTATTTTTTATGGTGCCGCAAGAGGAATGTTTGGTACACAATATGTAAGTAGAACTGGATATGCCGAAAAAGACGTGGTAGATCCTACTACTTCTAATTTTAAAATGACAGGTAGTTTAAACTATAAATTAACGGACAAAATTGAAGCATCATTTGGCGCAAATTTTGGAACTGGTAATACTGTTTACACAGGTTCAGATCGTTACTCTTTAAAAGACCTTAAAATGTCTCAGTTCAAATTTGAATTAAAGAGCAAAGATTGGTATGTACGTTTATATACCACTCACGAAAACTCTGGTTCATCCTTTAACTCAACAATTGCTACACGTACATTTAATGAGGCATGGAAGGCAAGTTCAAGTTGGTATCCACAATACATGGTTGCTTATGTTTCTGCAATGCAACAAGGTGTTCCTCAATATTTATCTCATGTTGCTGCTCGTACTTTTGCTGATCAAGGTCGTCCAACAGGTTTTATTGGTAACAATCCTTTGTTCCAAGCCATAGTTAGAACGCCAATTGGTAAGCCAGTTGCTGGCATGACTGGTTTAGAAGGTGGTCAGTTTATGGACAAGTCTAGATTAAATGTGGTTGATGCGCAATATAATTTAACCAATGCTTTAGGACTTGCTAAATCAGGTACTGATTTCTTAGTTGGTTTTAATACCAAGCAATATCAATTAAATTCTAATGGTACAATTTTTGCTGATACTACAGGCGCTATCAACATCAACGAGTTTGGTGCGTATGGTCAGTTATCTCAAAAATTATTTAAGGATATCGTTAAAGTAACCATCTCTGGTCGTTATGATAAAAACACCAACTTTGCTGGTCGTTTTACACCAAGAGCTTCTGCTGTAATTAAATTAAAGCAAGACCACAACCTTCGTGTATCTTATCAAACCGCTTACCGTTTTCCTACCACTCAAAACCAATGGATCAATTTAACAGTTGGTGGTGGTACACGTTTAATGGGAGGCTTACCACAATTACGTGATTACTATAACTTTAGTGGTAACCCAGGCTTTACACTTGCTAGTGTGCAAGCTTTTGGCGCAAGTGCTTTAGCAGGTGCTCCAAATCCAACGCTTTTAAAAGTTCAAAACTTTGGCGAATTTAAGCCAGAGTCTAGTACTTCATTTGAAGTTGGTTACAAGGGCTTATTTGCTAAAGTATTATTGGTAGATGCATATGTATACAGTTCTAAATACCAAAACTTTATAGGTGGAGTAACTGCAATTCAAGCAAAAGGTTCTTACAACCCAATGAGCTTGTTATTTGAATCTTCTAGAATTGGTTATAGTATTTCAACAAATGCGCCAGGCGAAGTAACTGTAAAAGGTTGGGGTGCATCTGCTGATGTATTATTACCTAAAAACTTTACTGTAGGTGCTAACCTTTACTCAGATGTAATTGGTGAGTTACCTCCAAATTTTGTTTCTTATTTCAATACTTCTAAATACCGTGCTAACCTAAGCTTTGCTAACACAGGCTTTGGTAAAAATGACCGTTATGGATTCAACGTTGTTTACAGAACAACTAGCAATTTCAACTACGAAGGTACATTTGGTACTGGCGAAATGCCTGGCTACAAGACTATCGATGCTCAGGTTAGCTACAAATTCCCTGCTATCAAGTCTGTATTCAAAATTGGTGGTACCAATATCTTAAACAAATACTACCGTACTGGTTGGGGTAATCCTTCAATTGGTGGTTTATACTATGTAAGCTTTGCTTATAACGTATTCTAGACCTCACGGTTCATAATAAAAAATTAAAGCCCCTTACCTTTGTAAGGGGCTTTTTTTATCACCAATTATCTCTATTTTTGCATCTCAAATAATAACCCTACAACTATGCGTTCAATAGCTTTTAGAGAGGCGCTCAGAGAAGCCATGTCAGAAGAGATGAGAAGAGATGAGCTGGTATTTTTAATGGGCGAGGAAGTGGCTCAATACAATGGTGCATATAAAGTAAGCCAGGGTATGCTTGCCGAGTTTGGAGAAAAAAGAGTTATTGATACACCCATCGCAGAGCTTGGCTTTACAGCCATTGCTGTAGGTGCTGCGCAAAATGGTTTAAAACCAATTGTTGAATTTATGACTTGGAACTTTGCGGTTTTAGCAATGGATCAAATTTTAAATACGGCATCTAAAATGCTTGCGATGAGTGGTGGACAAATTGGTTGCCCAATTGTATTTAGAGGGCCTAATGGAAGTGCTGGACAACTCGGTGCACAACACTCAACAGCATTTGAAAGTTATTATGCAAATATTCCTGGTATTAAAGTCGTATCTCCTTCTAATGGGTATGATGCTAAAGGCCTCATGAAGCAAGCTATCCGTTACGAAAAAGATCCTGTGATGTTTATGGAAAGTGAAGTAATGTATGGCGATAAGTGTGATGTACCTGATGATGAGTATTATATTCCATTAGGTAAAGCAGACGTAAAAAAATCTGGCAGAGACTTAACGATTGTTTCTTACAATAAAATGATGAAAGTAGCTTTAGGTGCTGCAGAGGAACTAGAAAAAGAAGGCATCAGTGCCGAAGTTCTAGACTTACGTACGATTCGTCCACTTGATTGGATGACTATTTTAGAAAGCGTTAAAAAAACAAACCGTTTATTAATTGTAGAAGAGCAGTGGCCGTTTGCTTCTGTATCTTCTGAAATTACATACCGTATTCAAAAAGAAGGGTTTGATTATTTAGATGCGCCAATTCGTAGAATTACTAGTGCCGATGCACCTATGCACTATGCCCCTAATTTAACAGCACTTGCTATTCCTGATGTTTCAAGAACAGTGAAGCTTGCTAAAGAAATGATGCACCAACGTAAATAGTGTCACATGTGCCTCAACAACTTTTGGAAAAGGCATCTGTTACTATTTTTTGCTTGTTTAATAGCTCATGTATTGATGGCGCAATCCGCTCAAAAGGATAGTACCATCAATAGTTTAGATAGTGTCTATGTTATTGCTTTTCGTTCAAAAATAAATAGCCAAAATTTTCCTGTTTCGGTAGCGCATCTATCATCAAAACTTTTAACGCAAGCAATAAACGCAACACTGCTTCCAGCAATCAATAGCATTGTAGGTGTTAAAATGGAGCAGCGATCGCCAGGCAGTTATAGACTTGCTATTAGAGGTAGTTCCCTTCGATCGCCATTTGGAATTCGCAACGTCAAAGTGTATTGGAATCAAATACCTTTTACGGATCCAACTGGAAACACCTATTTAAATATTTTACCAACTGCTGTTATTAATAGCATCGATATAATTAAAGGTCCAGTAGGTGAATCTTATGGATTAGGAACAGGCGGTGCGGTATTGTTGCAGTCAAATTTTATGCTTGATTCAACTACGGAGTCAACTGCCCTTGTAAATATTAGAGGAGGAAGTTTTGGACTTTTTGGGCAAGATGTCCGCGTAACTTTCAAAGGCAAAAACACACAGCAAACCTTTTTTGTTTCCAACGAATCATCCAATGGATGGCGGGAACAATCCGCTACGAATAAAAAAAATATTATCTGGTTTACAAGTACAGTCATTCATAAACATTCGTTGCAAACAACATTGTTGTTTACAGATCTTATGTACCAAACACCAGGTGGGCTTACGCTTGCTCAGATGCAGCAAAACCCAAGGTGGGCAAGGCAAGCTACGACTTCGCTTCCCGGAGCTGTAACACAACAAACGGCGGTTTTCAATAAAACCCTGCTAGGTAGTGTGCAACATCATTATCAATTTTCTAAAAAGCTTTTTTGGGACAATTTTATGATAGCTACACAAACTAATTTTAAAAACCCTTTTATTACCAATTACGAAACACGAAACGAAAAAAACGTAAGCGTGGGGAGTCATATATCTTATCATACACATACATCATTTGGAGATTTTAAATTGGTCATGG
This sequence comes from Sediminibacterium sp., assembly GCA_040403595.1. Classification (GTDB taxonomy): domain Bacteria; phylum Bacteroidota; class Bacteroidia; order Chitinophagales; family Chitinophagaceae; genus Sediminibacterium. The sequence continues at coordinate 90,836 of JBBAKI010000002.1, forward strand.
GTGGCGAGTGGCAAGTGCAAGATGCGCTCATCTATAATTATGGCAACAAAAAAGGCATTATAGATACGTTGCAATTTTCAGATGATGTAACAACGAAGCAAGGATTTTTATTTTTGAATACCTCGCTTCATCTCCAAAAAAAATGGTTTATTGAACTTGGCATTAGTAGTGCTTTTATGCGCTACAATTATCTTCGCACATCCGCTACTATATTTCCGAGAGCTTCTAAAGTCAATACGGGCTTATTGGCGCCACAACTTGGTGTATCCTACGCACTAACTACACATGCTAATTTGTTTGTTCAAATTTCTAAAGGTTTTTCACCACCAACACTTGCAGAAATTAGACCTTCCGACGGATTGTTTTATAATGCACTCGCTCCTGAATTTGGTTGGAATATCGAAGGGGGTATAAAAGGAGTTGCTGTGCATGGTAAACTTAGTTACGAATTATCATGGTATCATTTTGATGTACAAGATGCGATTGTGCGTCAAAATACAAATAGCGGTATCGAGTATTTTATTAATGCAGGATCTGTTAAGCAGGGGGGTGCAGAAATGCAATTAACCTACAAAGTAATTGCTAATCAATTGCATCAACTCAATTGTAAAATAGGGTATGCCTATCAGCCTTACCGTTTTATGCATTATGTGCAAGCTGGGAATATCTATGATGGAAAAGAAGTAACCGGCAATGCAAAACAGCAAGTTATTTTTTTGATGGATTATAGTTACAAGAAAAAGTTGGCAGCATTTGCTACGCTTCAATCATTATCTGCAGTTCCGCTCACAGATGCCAATGATGTGTTTGCGCCCGCATATTCGCTTTTGCAAATGGGGATGTCCTACAATTGTAAAGCTATTCGTTACTTTGTAGGGGTTGACAATGTGCTAAATGCCTCCTATAGTTTGGGTAACGATATCAATGCCGCTGGAAAGCGTTATTATAACCCTGCAGCATCCCGAAGCCTGCTCGTTGGCGTAACTGTTCAATTCAATAAAAGAAGCCGTTAAACTGCCTAAAATTGCCTTTTCTGGCCCGTCTTTGCCAAATATCACGTTTTATGCAAAGTTTTAACAGTTTAATTGCCAATGTGGGTGCTAAAAGGATATTTTTGTTACAGTTAAAATGAAATTATTATGACCGGACTTTTATTATTTATTGTGGGTGTGCTAGGATGGCATGCGGGTGTGTACGGATTATTTAATAAATCAAAAATTGAAGCATGGAAAGCTTTTGTTCCATTTTACAATACCTACCAAATGGTAGAAGTTACCGGTATTAAAAAACATTGGTTTTGGTTGCAACTCATTCCAATTGTGGGTCAATTTATTACCATTTGGATTACCATCATTTATGTAATGCACTTTAAAAAGGTAAGTTTATTAGACCATGCATTACTCGTGTTTTTGCCTTTTATCTATCTTCCTTTTATTGGGTTTTCTAAAAATACAAAGTGGTATGGCGATGAAGCGTTAACACATTATCATAAATCAAGTGCGCGTGAATGGATTGATGCGGGTGTATTTGCCATTGTTGCTGCCACCATTATACGAACTTTTGTTTTTGAAGCGTATGTAATTCCTTCAGAGAGTATGGAAAAAACCTTACTCGTAAATGACTTTTTGTTTGTTAATAAAATGAGTTATGGTGCGCGTATGCCGCAAACACCTGTATCATTTCCATTTGTGCACAATACCATGCCTTTTTCTGTAACGGCACCTTCTTATTCTACCTGGGTTCAAGTACCTTATAAGCGTTTACCTGCTTTTACGGATGTTAAAAGAAACGATGTAGTGGTATTTAATTTCCCTACTGGAGATACTATTATTAATTTGCCAGACTATGGTAGTAAAAGACCTTATTACGATGAGCTCCGCTATACCTTTAAAGGCAATCGTGAAATGTTACAATCAGAATTCCCAATTCTGGTGCATCCCATGGATAAAACGGACAATTATATTAAACGTTGTGTAGGTGTTGGGGGAGATGTATTACAAATTAAAAATGGTGTATTATTTGTAAACAATCAACCGGCTTATGTTCCGCCAGCTTCACAAACAGAATATATTATTGTTACCAACAAAGCACCATTTGATCCAGCCTATTTAAAAGAAACGTTTAACATTGATGTAGAAGATACCAAAGGACAGCTCGATGCTTTATCGGACAGTTCTTTTAAATTTAATGTTACACCTGCTGAGGCAGCTATTTTAAAAACACTACCGAACGTAAAATCTGTGACCCAGTATATCGAAAACTATGCAGGTATTACGTTCCCTAACGATGAAGTAAATTTTCCTTGGACCATCGATAATTTTGGACCATTTGAGATTCCTAAAAAAGGGAAGGCTATTCAATTAACAGCTGCTAATATTTCGATGTATCAGCGGTTAATTGAAAATTATGAGCACAATACATTTGCCATTAATAATGGACAATTTATCATTAACGGCAAACCAGCAACTACCTATTCGCCACACTACAATTACTACTGGATGATGGGAGATAACCGTCACAGAAGTCAGGACAGTAGATTCTGGGGATTTGTACCAGAAACACATATTGTAGGGAAGGCTTCTTTAATTTGGCTCAGTTGGGAAAACGGCCCAAGGTGGAAGCGTTTATTTAATTTTATTCAGTAGTACGAATCAATCAACATGCAAAAACAAACCGTTCAATTTTCATATCAAGTTTTTGCATCTTTTGATGCACTTTCTCTACAAGATCAACTATTATTTGCCCAGGCTCGGGAGGCATTGTCACTTGCACATGCACCGTATTCTAAATTCAATGTAGGTGCCGCTGCCGTTTTACAAAATGGTGAAATTATAAAAGGTAGTAATCAAGAAAATGCTAGTTACCCAATTGGTATTTGTGCGGAGCGCGTATTACTAAGTACAGCTTCTTCTTTGCAGTCTAAAGTACCTATCATCACCATGGCTATTACGTATCATAATGAAAGAGGGGGCAACAATATGCCCATTGCACCTTGTGGTATGTGTAGGCAAGCCATCGCCGAATATGAATCAATCGTAAATCAGTCAATTCGACTTATTTTAGGCGGAGAAACCGGCGAGTTGTATGTTATTGAAAAAGCGGCAGATTTGCTCCCGTTTGGGTTTTCAGGTGTTCACTTGCAGTAAACGATCCATTCGTTAAAACAAGGTTTGTACACCATGTTTAATTCTAAATTCATGTTGTAACAACCATTTCTTTTTTGGCATGCCCCCTGCATAACCCACAAGTGAACGGTCTGCACCAATAATTCTATGGCAGGGTACCAAAATCATTAATTTGTTTTTTCCGTTGGCAGCCGCAGCAGCTCTAACTACTTTTGGGTCACCTAATTTTTTTGCTAAATCTCCGTAGCTATAAGTACTGCCGTAATTTATTTCGGCAAGCTTGGCCCATACTTTTTCTTGAAACTCGGTTCCGGATTGATGATACGGTATATCAAATACTTGCCTCGTGCCAGAAAAATATTCGATCAGCTGTTCGGTACAGCGGTGTATGAGTGGGGAGGGTTCTGCTGTGTTTGGAGCGGGCTCATTTTCATTTTCCGCAAAACTAATTTCAGTGATATAAGTATCGGCACCACCAATTTTTAAAACACCAATAGGGCTATCGTAATATTCAAATGTTATAACCTCTATATCTGTTTCTGGCAGCATACAACTAACTTTTTGTTTGCAGTAATTCAATCAATTCTGAAATGGCTACTTGCTTGTGCGCTTTTGAATTTCTGCCATAGCATTTGTTCAATTCTCCCAATAAAATAGAAAGCGAACTAGTAGGGGGCTGTGCCTTAAAATGAAAAGGTTTGGGTATTGTATTGATACGCTCAAAATAACTATCAATGTCGGCATGCGAAAATGCGTTGCCATTGGTAGCGTCTATATAAAAATGTATTTTATCTTGCGGATTGCCGATGTAGTGCGCTTCTTCATAATCTGAATGATAAAAAGCGAGGATACACTGTTTAGGAATATTAATAAGCTTTGCGTGAATGTCTAATTGCTCGCATAAGGTTTGATAAATAATACCATTGCTCATGGCGTTACCCACTTTTGTTTCAAGTACTTTGTGTACAAAAAAATCGTCCGGGGTTTTGTAATCAACTTCGTTTCCGGTAAGCTTATAATATTTGTATAAAATACTTGTAAGTACATTGGCCTGCTCAAGTGGGGTTAAAAAACTATTGAGTTCCAGCCAAATGTTACGCCTCATTTTTTCTAGATCCTGCAGCGCAGCAGTAGCATTAAAATCTGGATATTCTAATTTGCCAAGTAAGAGCGCACCCGATAATAAATCATGCGGGGCTGTATTTTTCCAGTTCGTAAAATCTTGGAGTACATCAGAAAAGTGAAGCTTTTGTATAATCCCTTCTATTCTTTGCTGAACGTCTTCAGCTAATGTGGTTTCCCATAAATGTTCTAGGTTGGGAATAATACCTTTACCATAGGCAACAATTTTTTCGGAAATACTAGAATATATTTCTTCGTCTGGGTCGTCAATAAGGGTGAAAAGGGCTTTAATCTCTTTTGTTTGCTCCATGTTTCTGCTAAATCTTACCCAAACTAAAATAAAATTAGACAAACCGTCACTATTAAGTTATTCAGTGCTGTGGGAAACAACGCATTATGTAGACATACTAATTTGTTTTGTTTAACGTTCAGGTTTGTATCCGATTTACTTCTATGTCAAAACCGGGGTATTTATGCACAACGTTGCATAAGGGAACCGATTATGTGTTAACTTGTGTAATCAATTTTAATAACAGCATATGTCAGCTATCTATACCGCACCTAAATTCCCTGCAACCAAAGATTCTTTGCACGCCGAATTAAAAAAGCGCGTTCAAGCTTATTTTGATGAAAAGGGTATTGATGCAACTGGAACGCCAGGTTTATTTACCAAAGCCATTTTAATGATTTTGGCACTCATAGCAGTGTATGTTCATGTGGTATTTTTTACGCCTATTTGGTGGTTGGCACTTGCAGAGTGTGTTATTATGGGTGGTCTTGTAGCTGCTATTGGTTTCAATGTGATGCATGATGGAAGCCATGGTAGTTTTAGCACCAACAAGTGGCTCAATAAAATTGCAGCTTCATCTATTAGTTTATTAGGGGCCAACCGTTTCATGTGGAAAATGAAACACGTTATGATACACCATACTTTTACCAATGTAGATGGGGTAGATGATGATATAGAGGTGGGTGGTTTAATGCGTATGGCGCCTACACAAAAAAAATATGGCATTCATCAATTTCAGCATGTATATTTTTGGGCCCTTTACATGCTCCTATATGTTTTCTGGATTTTCTTTACAGATTACAAGAAATATTTTTCTCAAAAAATTGGATCTGTGCCACTTAAAAAAATGGATTTAAAAGACCATGTAGAGTTTTGGGTAGTAAAAGTATACCATGCTGCCGTGTTTGTGGTATTGCCTATTGCACTTTTAGGTTGGGTGAAGTGGTTGGTTGGATTTATGGCAATGACTATGTTTGCTGGCTTTGTATTAAGTATTGTGTTTCAATTAGCACATACGGTAGAGCACACAGACTTTCCAGTAGCTGATGCGGACAATAAATTACCCGACGAGTTTGCCGCACACCAGATCAAAACAACAGCCAATTTTGCTACAAAAAATAAATTAATTAGTTGGTTAGTAGGAGGGCTTAATTTCCAAATTGAGCACCACTTGTTTCCAAAAATATCACACGTGCATTATCCTGCCATTAGTGAGATTGTAAAAAATGTATGCGCAGAGTTTCACCTGCAATACATAGAGTATCCTACTATGCGCAAAGCCGTCCTAGCACACGTACATTTCTTACGTGATATGGGTAGAGCTTAAGCTTTCTTTTTAGGGTTCGGTTTTTTAACCGCAGCTTTTTTAGGAGCAGCCTTTTTAGTAGCAGACTTTTTAGCTGGCGCTTTGGCTTTCTTACTAAATGCACCTGGTACTTGAAGCTCAATCATTGCTTTAACCGTTTCGATATCTACACCGGCTAAATCAACTGCTTCATATTTTGTGCCATCTGCTTTACGGCCCAGTTTTAGCATCTTTTTATTGAACTTGATAAATGGACCCCATCTACCATTTTCGATACTAATTTTTTCGGTAGGCCAGTTTTGAATATATCTATTCGCTTCTTTTTCTAATTTCTTTTCAATTAACTCATCAATATCTGAGTCGCTTAGGTTATCAAAATCGTAGGCTCTAGGAATATTGATAAAGATACCGTCCCATTTAATAAACGGCCCAAAACGGCCCTTCCCTTTCGTTACAGGCAATTCTTTATAGTGTGCAATAGGTGCTTCCGCTAATTCCTTTTCGCCAAGTAGTACAATGGCTCTATCCAAATCCATGGTATGAAGGTCTTCGCCTTTAGGAATGGATATAAATTGTTCGCCTAGTTTAATATAAGGACCAAATCTACCCACGTTAACGGCAAGCTCCATATCGTTGTGATTGCCCAATACGCGCGGCAATGAAAATAATTCCATGGCTTCCTGCATGGTAATGGTTTCGATGCTTTGCTCTGCTTTTAATTTGGCAAATCTTGGTTTCTCTTCTTCATCTTGATGACCAATTTGAACCATGGGGCCGTAGCGTCCCATTCGGGCAATTACTTTTTTACCAGTAGCTTCATCAAACCCTAATTCTCTTTCACCTACTGCTCTATTTGCATTTTCGAGGGTATGTTCAATGTTTTCATGGAATGGCGTGTAGAAAGATTCTATCATGCTTTTCCATTTGGTTTTACCTGCAGCAATTTCATCAAACTCCTGTTCAATTTTTGCTGTAAAACCGTAATCCATCACTTTTTCGAAGTGCTGTTTTAGAAAATCGGTTACTACCATACCTAAATCTGTGGGGAACAGTTTGGATTTTTCGGCACCGGTGTTTTCAGAAACAATTTCTTTTTCGATGCTATCATTTTTACGCAGAATGAGCAGGTTAGAAAGGCGTTTAATTCCTTCTTTGTCTCTCTTTTCTACATAATTACGTTTGATAATCGTAGAGATGGTAGGGGCGTAGGTAGATGGTCTACCAATACCTAATTCTTCCATCTTTTTTACAAGCGATGCCTCGGTGTATCTAGCACCTGGTCTCGAAAATTTTTCGGTGGCCGTCATCTCCGCAAAATCAATCACTTGACCTGCTGCTAGTGGTGGTAAAATGCCTTCTGTGTCATCATCGTCTTCGTCGTCTTTACCTTCTAAATATACTTTTAAGAAACCGTCAAATTTGAGTACTTCACCTGACGCAGTTAACTGTTCTTTGTTGGTAGAAATGTTAATTTTTGCAACTGTTTTTTCAAATGCCGCATCGCTCATTTGAGAGGCAATGCTTCTTTTCCAAATCAGTTCATAGAGGCGTCTTGTTTCTTCATCTGCTACCGTTTTATTATTCATGTAGGTAGGTCTGATGGCTTCGTGCGCTTCTTGTGCGTTTTCGTTTTTGTTCTTGTATTTTCTAGGCTGATAATAATTAGCACCATAGCTACTTTCTACTTCTTTTTTGATATCGCCCATGGCAGTATCACTTAAATTGATACTGTCTGTACGCATGTAAGTGATCTTACCGCTTTCATATAATTTTTGTGCAAGTAACATGGTCTTACTTACACCATATCCTAATTTACGAGAAGCTTCTTGTTGTAAGGTAGAAGTTGTGAAAGGCGCTGCAGGTGTGCGTTTGGTAGGTTTTACCGTAACGTCATCTACCGTATACATTGCGCTTTTGCAACTTGTTAAAAAATCACTTGCCGAATCTTGTGTATTTACTTTTGAAGGCCCTTCTGCTTTAAATGAAACGGTTTTTTTGTTAACATCTAATGCGGTAAATAAGGCTTCAATTTTATAACTGCTTTCCGAAGTAAAATGATTAATTTCTCTTTCTCTTTCTACAATTAAACGAACCGCAACACTTTGAACACGGCCTGCACTTAAACTTTTTTGCATCCCAATTTTACGCCATAAAACAGGACTGAGTTCAAAACCTACTAAGCGGTCAAGTACCCTTCTTGCTTGTTGCGCATCTACTAAATCCATATTAATGAGTCGTGGATTTTGTACTGCTTTTTTTATAGCGGGTGCTGTAATTTCATGGAATACAATTCGCTTGGTAGTAGCCGGATTTAAACCAAGCACTTCGGCAAGGTGCCAACTAATACTTTCTCCTTCACGGTCCTCATCCGATGCAAGCCAAACTTCACCAGATTTTTTAGCGATTTGTCTTAGTTCTTTAACCACTCTTTCCTTCTCGTCTGGTACAATATAGTTGGGTTGAAATTGCTTCTGAATATCTATACCTTTATCACCTTTATCAAGGTCACGAATATGGCCATAACAGCTTTTTACTTCAAAATCAGACCCTAAGATCTTTTCTATGGTTTTGGCCTTTGCCGGTGACTCAACAATCAATAAATTCTTTGCCATGTAGCTGCAATATTAGTTGAAACCTTGAAAACACAAAAAAACTTACACCAAATGGTGTAAAAACACACCTTAAAACCCTACAAATGAGGGTTCAAATAAGCCCCAATTTTTTTCATAACTCCTTGATCTCTATAGACTTTGTTATGTCCTAACCCTTCTGTAATAAAAAATTCTTGGTGGGCTTTGGCGTTGTTTTGCGCCTGTAATGTATCTGAAAAGGGGCAAATCCGGTCATTTTTGTCATGGATCCATAAGCTTGGAGTATCCAATACCGATAATGCATGTGTAACCGAAAAATAGGAAATAGGCTTACCTGCTATACCTATTATATAGGCTTCTATGGCCGCTTGTAAATCTGGGTTTACCTGAAGCATTTTGTAAAAACCCTGAAGCGCTGAGGTGGTTTCGGTGGCGGGCGCAATCAAAACCATTTTTTTACTAGCAGCACTTGGTAGTTCTAGCATTGCTAGCGATAGGGCCAATCCGCCAAATGAGTGCGCAATAAAAGCATCAATACCGTTCTCCAATTCGTTTACCTGACATATAAAACGCTTATAAATAAGGGCGTTTACAATTTTTCCTTCACTGTCTCCATGGCCAGGAGCGTCAAAAGCAAGTACCTCATAGCCCATTTGCAATAAAAGGAACACATAGTGTTCAAATTTATAGGCGTAACTGCTAAAACCATGCAGTATCATTACTTTTTTACCATTGGGGTTGGGGGATTGCCAGCCATAGCCTGTTATAGACAATCCTTCAAATTGAACCGATTTTGACACTGCTTTGGTAAAAATAGCCGGCCGCTTTTGTGTAATTTTTCTGGTATAAGGGGTGCAAAACAAGCGGAAGGCCTCCGTTGCAGCCCGTTCTTTGGATATATAGCTGAGCGTTCTTAATTTATTTTTATAGTAGCCTATCAATAAACGCTGACCCAATTTCATTTTCATAGTGCAAAGATAATGCCCTCCCGAGCATAATTTTTTCCTTTTTCGCTACATAAATTGTTCAACGAAATGCGTCTAGCCACATTTTTGAAATACTTTTGCGCTTCAAAGTATCTATATATGTACACCCTACTCGTAAAATTTGAACAGAAAGGATTAGAACCGGTAACCCTGTCCAACATCGAACCGGATCAAAGTTTATTGGAAGTATGTTTGGATAATGGTATTGAACTGCACCATAATTGCGGCGCCGTTTGTGCCTGTAGTACTTGTCATATGTATGTGCATACGGGTATGGAGCATCTCGAAGAATTATCTGACAGAGAAGAAGATTTTATTGACAGAGCGGTAAATCCACGTATCATTTCAAGACTGGGATGCCAGTGTGTTTTACAAGTGGGTACCGGAACCATCGAAATTACCCTTCCAGACCAAACACAGTTTTTGGGCGAATAATATTAATTGTAACTTACTTTATCAAACATCACTATGAGTCATTTTGAACCACCAATACATTGGGCAGATCATGAAGATATTGCCATGAAATTATACGAGCGTTTTGGTGATGATTTTACCGAAGCAAAAATTTATAGAATTCGTTTTACAGATTTGTTAACATGGATTGTAGAAACCCCCAATTTTGTAGGCACCAAAGAGCAAAGTACCGAAGGTCATTTAGAAATGATTCAGAGTGCTTGGGTGTATGAGTGGAGAGACAATCAAAAATAATTATCCATGCTACATCAGTTTAAAAATATAAATACCATTGTGCTGGATGTGGATGGTGTTTTAACCGACGGCACACTGCTCATTATGCCTGGTGGACTGATGGTAAGACGCATGAATATCAAAGATGGCTACGCTTTACAATTAGCGGTTAAAAAGGGCTATCATATTGCTGTTATTTCTGGGGGTGATTCTATCGAGGTTAAAGACCGACTGCATAAATTAGGCATCACCGATGTGTACATGAAAGTGCAGGATAAATTAGCTGTTCTAAAAGAATATTTAATACTGAATGCTTTAGATGCTTCTACTACAGCCTATATGGGTGATGATATGCCGGATTACGACGTGATGAAAGAAGTTGGTTTACCATCTTGTCCCGCAGACGCTGCTGTAGAAATTAAAACATTGTCTGCGTATGTATCACCACTTAATGGAGGCGCTGGATGTGTGCGTGATTTAATTGAAAAAATTATGCGTGTAAGGGGCGATTGGAGTGAAGATACAACGGTTCGCGCTCAATAATTTGTCCTATATAATAGCCTATTAAATTATTTGCATGAAAAAAATTGCCGCTTTTTTAACGCTTATTCGTGCAAGCAATTTGGTGTTTATTATACTCACTCAATTTTTATTTGAGTTTTGCATTTACCAAAGAATTTATGGCCCTTCTTCAGTAGCGCAGTTGCAACAGTTTTGGTTGATTGTGCTAGCCTCTGTGTTCATAGCAGCGGCCGGTAATAGCATCAATGATTATTTTGATTTAAACATTGATCAAATTAATAAGCCAAGCAAAGTGGTGGTGAATGTTTCCATTAGTAGACGCTGGGTTATATTTTTTCATTTGGTATTAAGTATGTTGGGCCTTTTTTTTACAGCCTATGCGCTTCCAATTCAAAAGTATTGGTATTTGGTTTTTGCCAACATGATGTGCATTGTACTCTTGTGGGTGTATTCTACCAATTTTAAAAAGCAATTGCTCATAGGTAATTTGCTGATCTCTTTTTTAACAGCTTGGGTACTGCTTATATTGTTTTTTTCAAAAGTACCACAGCAGTTAAATAAAGTATTGGCTTCGGGCGCCAACGAAATTCGTTTTTTTAGACTCACTATTTTATACGCATCCTTTGCTTTTATTATTTCTTTAATTAGAGAAGTGATTAAAGATGTAGAAGATAGAGTGGGTGATGCAAAATTTGGTTGCCGAACCATTCCCATTGTATGGGGGTTAACGGCCACCAAAGTATTTGTGGCAGTGTGGCTGGTGGTGTTGATTGCCGTACTTGTTATTGTACAGTTGTATGTACTACCCATGGGTTGGTGGGAAAGTATTGTTTATTGTGTGCTTGCTATTATTGTGCCATTAATATGGGTGTTTGTAAAATTACTTACCGCACAAACCGAAAAAGATTTTGGCAAACTTAGTACAGTTATAAAAATTGTGATGCTTACGGGTATTGTATCGATGGTGTTTTTCAGGTATTATCTATAAAAAATATGACCAAAAAAATTGTATTGGCTTCTGGTTCTCCCCGCCGAAAAACGTTACTTGAATGGGCCGAGGTTTCATTTGAAGTCATTGTTAAAACCACCGACGAAAGTTATCCAGCCGGCCTTGCTGTAGAAGCAGTGCCCGTGCATATTGCACGTCAAAAAGCGCTTGGGGTAGCAGCAGATTTATCAAACAACGAACTTGTTATTGCTGCTGATACCATTGTGGTTTTAGGAAATGAAATTATTGGTAAGCCTGCAAACAGAGAAGACGCTATTCAAATTTTATCAAAATTAGCTGGTCAAACGCACCGCGTAATAACGGGTGTTGTATTAATTGATGGAGACCATGAAAAATCTTTTTCTGACATCACCACGGTTCATTTTCATGAACTCACATTAGAACAAATCACGTTTTATGTAGACAAGTACAAACCTTACGACAAGGCCGGCGCCTATGCCATTCAAGAATGGATTGGCGTGGTAGGTATCAAATCGGTGGAAGGTGATTTTTACAATGTAATGGGGCTTCCGGTTAGTAGGGTATTGCAGGCATTGCAAACAATGCTATAACAAGATTGTTTTTGGCGCTGTGTTTTAAGCTGGCCAAGTAAAACTAAAATCAAGTTCCACATCTGGATGTAATGTGCGCTCTACCGGGCAGGTTCTTGCCACTTTTTCCAAAATCTCTTTTGTTTTTTCGTCTAGTTGTAGGCGCTCCGGGAATTTGATATGCACCATTATTTTTCCAATTCGGCGTGGGTCGCTCACCATTATTTTGGTAGCATCTGCGGTAGTGCCATCTAGTGCAATACCCATACTTTGCGCCTTAATACCCATGGTGGTAACCATGCAAGTAGCTAGTGCGGTAGCCACTAAATCGGTGGGTGAAAACCGCTCGCCATTGCCCTGATTGTCTGTAGGGGCGTCTGTTTCGATGGTGGTACCGCTTTGTATATGTGTAGCTTCGGTTCTTAACTTAGTTTTATAAATAATTTGTGAAGTCATTGGTCCAATTTTGCCTTAAATTTACAAGGAACTAATCAAACGAGCGTGAAGAAAATAGAATTTATGGCCCCCAGCCTTCAAAAAATAGGGGTTACCCTATTTGCCAGCTTATTTTTTGTAAGCATCAGTGTTGCACAGCAGCAAAAATTATCTGCAGCGCAACAAGAAAAAATTCGTTTAAAAAATGAACGCCGCGAAAAAATAAATCAACTCATCAAGCAAGAAGAAGAGGGCGCTTTAATTTATCAAAAACAAATTACGCAAGGGATTCATTTCAATACGGATGGTTGGAGTGTTTTTTATGAAAAAGGAAAATATAAATCTATAACAAAAACAAATTTGTGGTGGATCGAAATAGGGGAGCACAAGCATCCTAAAGAAGAAAAAACGCCAACTGCAAGTTCTGTACAAGGTTTTATTATTGTGTCCAATTATATTTATGGTAAACAAAATAATTTGTATGATGTAAAGCTTGGCTTTGGTCAACAAAAATTAATTGGTGGGAAAGGGAATAAAAATGGTGTTGCCGTTTCTGCCATTTATGGTGGTGGTGTAAGTGCAGGTCTGTTAAAGCCTTATTATTTGCAAATACAAAATCCTACAACGCGAAAGCAAGAAGATATCAAATACGCCAACAACGATAATTTATTTTTAGATCCTACCATTGTTTTAGGTAAATCAACCTTTGGAAAAGGCTTCAACGAAATGCAGTTTGTGCCCGGGGGGCATGTTAAAGGCGCGCTTCGTTTCGACTATGGCCGTTACAATGAAATGGTGTCGGCGCTTGAAGTAGGTTTAAAAGCCACTTATTTTTCCAAAAAGATGCCAATAATGCTCTTAAACAAGGAAAAAAGCCTGTTTTTTAACGCCTATATTTCTGTCACATTTGGTAAGCGAAAGTGACCTATTTTTGCAGCTCAAGTAATCATTTAGAATCTCTGTTTCATGCAAGAATTACCCGTTGTACCTAAAATAGATCCTACTACTTCTAAAATACAAAAGCCTAACTGGTTACGTGTAAAACTACCTATTGGGGAAAGTTATAAGCACGTTAGAGGCCTTGTAGACACCCATAAACTTCATACCATTTGCGAAAGTGGCAATTGCCCTAACATGGGAGAGTGCTGGGGTGAAGGAACGGCTACATTTATGATACTCGGTAATGTGTGTACGCGCAGTTGCGGATTTTGTGCGGTGGCCACCGGGCGTCCTGCTCCCGTCGATTTTGACGAGCCTCAGCGCGTGGCAGAAGCCATTCATTTAATGAAGGTGAAACATGCGGTTATCACAAGTGTAGATAGAGATGAATTAAAAGATGGTGGTTCTATCATTTGGTACAATACCATTAAAGCCGTTAAAGCATTAACGCCTGATACAACACTTGAAACATTGATCCCTGATTTTAAAGGCATTACAGATCAAATACAGCGCCTCATTGATGCAGCACCTGAAGTAGTGAGCCATAATATGGAAACCGTGGAAAGACTTACACGTCAAGTACGTGTACAGGCAAAATACCGCCGTTCATTGGGGGTTTTAGAAACCTTAAAAAAAGGAGGCATGCGCACCAAAACAGGCATGATGCTTGGGTTAGGTGAAACCAAAGAAGAAGTGGTTCAATCCATGAAAGATTTGGTAAACGTAGGTTGTGATGTACTAACCCTTGGTCAATATTTACAGCCTACAAAAAAACACTTAGCAGTGCAACGTTTTGTTCACCCCAATGAGTTTGCTGAATTAAGAGAGATTGGATATGAAATTGGTTTTGATTATGTAGAAAGTGGGCCACTAGTTCGCTCTTCGTACCATAGCGAAAAACACGTGATAAAGGGTTGGGGCAAAGAAAAATGGTTATCTGAAAAAAGCTTATGAAAAATACCCTCTACCTCATCTTGTTAATGTTTGCAACAACAGTAACAAATGCACAAGTTAATTGGACAAATGTAGACGTAGATTTTGGTCCACTACCAGCCACTATGCACGTTTATAAAACGACGGATGTCATAGATGGCAAACTTAATATTGCTTATTATGTCAGCTATGATTTAAAAGATAAATCACATGCTTTATCTACAGCAGTTGGTAATGGTAAGCGCTATACGCCACAAAAATATTATGATTCTATATCCAATAAGCCACTGCTTGTTATGAATGCAACCTTCTTTGAATTTGCACACAATTCAAATTTAAATTTGGTGGTAGATGGTGGTGAAATCAAATCATATCATTTACATTCACTCCCGGGTAAAGGAAAAGATACACTCACCTACAGGCATGTGTATGGTGCTGCTTTAGGTATTTCAAAATCAAATAAGCCAGATGTAGCATGGGTTTACACCGATACTGCAGATGTCAATGTTTACGCATCGCAAACCGTGGTTCCTATGTTTAAAGATTCGATTGCTGATGTTCCTGCAAAAGAGATGCTTTCGAAAGGAGATTTTAAAAAGTGGAAAATAAAAACAGCCATTGGTGGTGGTCCTGTTTTATTACAAGATGGCGATATTAAAATTACCAATAACGAAGAATTAAAATTTGCTGGCAAAGCCATTTTAGATAAGCATCCCCGAACAGCAGTTGGTTATACTGCAAATAATCAACTCATTATGTTTGTATGCGAAGGCCGTTTTCCGGGCCGAGCCGATGGTTTAACACTTACCCAAATGGCAGGTCTGCTAAAAGAGTTAGGTTGTGTTGAAGCCATCAATTTAGATGGCGGTGGAAGTAGTTGCTTACTTGTTAATGGTAAAGAAACCATCAAGCCTTCAGATAAAGAAGGGCAACGTCCGGTGCCAGCCGTATTTATGATTCGCTAATAATTTCTATCTTCTTATTTAAGATCCCATGCAAGTGCAGATGCACCAAGGATGGCAGCGTCTGATTCTTTTAAGTGACTCACTAAAATTTTCACTTTGTTTTGGAAAATTTGAATGAGGTTCGCTTCCATACTTTCTCTTGTAGGCTTTAATATTAAATCGCCAGCTTTTGTTAAGCCGCCAAATAATATAATGGCTTCTGGACTAGAAAACATAACAAAGTTGGCAAGGGCAGCACCTAAAATTGCACCCGTAGATTCAAAAATTTCTTTTGCTAATGCATCGCCTGCAATAGCTGCGTCATATACTTTTTTAGAATCAATTTGATCTGATGGGATGGATCTTAATGAACTTGGCTGGGTACTTTTTTCTAAAATTTCTAGGGTGGTTAGTCTAACACCGGTAGCTGATGCATAAGACTCTAACGAACCTCTTTTTCCAGTGCCTTCGTGTAGTCTACCATTTGGAATAATAGTGGTATGGCCTAATTCTCCAGCAAAACCATCGTGACCATAAATTAAATTTCCATTGGCAACGATACCGCTACCAACGCCTGTACCAAGGGTAATCATGATAAAATCTTTCATGCCCTGTGCAGCACCATACATCATTTCACCAATAGCTGCTGCGTTGGCATCATTGGTTAATACTACAGGGATTTTAAATTTATCTTCCATCATGCGGGCCAGTGGAATGATACCCTTCCAAGGAAGGTTGGGGGCGTACTCAATGGTTCCTGTGTAAAAGTTTCCATTGGGTGCGCCCACTCCAATCCCTTTGATACGGCCTATGCCACCAACATTGTCAATTAACTTACTAAGCGCACTGTATAAGTCATCAATAAAGTCATTAACGTCAGTATGTTTACGTGTAGATATCTCACTAGAAAATAAAACGTTTCCTACGCGGTCTACAATACCAAATTTGGTACCCGTTCCACCAATGTCAATGCCTATTGCTAATGCCTCTAATGCGCTCGTATTATTTAACATGTTTGTTATTTCAATTTCGTTCAAACAATTCAATCCAATTAGTGACCACCACTAACCTGCGCATCAAAATCGATGCCTTGTGTTTTTAATACTGCTTTTTGCTTAAGTGCTAAATACGCTAAAAATAAGAATCCAGCAGCTGCTAATAAATATGATTTATGCATACCTACTGCAGACATATCTCCAATAGCACCTTGTAATGGAGGAATAATCGCACCCCCTAAAATCATCATAATTAAAAACGCAGATCCTTGGCTGGTATATTTTCCTAAACCACCTACGCTTAATGAGAAAATACAAGGCCACATTACAGAGCAGCATAATCCACCCGCCATAAATGCATAAACCGATACAATACCAGTAGCAAATACGCCCACAATCATGCATGTTGCAGCAAGTACCGATACAGCAAGTAATGTTTTAACAGGTTTTTCTTGACCATAGAAAAATGCAGCAAGTGCAACCGCAATAAATACAGCATAACCATATAAATCACTTACATCGTTGCCATACAATTGACTTACGCCTAGTACAACACCAAATGCAATAAATGGAACAACAATCATCATGATTGTTTTAAGCGTTCCTTTTAAATTAAATACGCTGATGGCACCTGTCCATCTTCCAATCATAAGGCTACCCCAATACAAAGATACATATTTAGATATTTGACTTTCATCAAGTCCTGAGTCTGTTAAATAACCAGGCGTTTTTAATAAGGCACCAAAATTATTATCTATGGTAACTTCGACACCTACATATACAAATATGCCAATCATACCATAAATTAACTGAGGGTATTTCATAGCGCCCCAGCCATCATTATTTTTGATGGCACTATTATTTGAGTAAAATAAAATACCTACAACCGCCACTAATGAAATAAGTAGTAAAGTAAGTTTTGGAACTTCTGTTAATTGACCTACTACAATGATGGCACCAATTAAAAGGGTCATCATTAGTAAGGAAGAAGATGCTTTATTTGCTTTTTCAAAAGCCTCATCATTTTTACCGTCTGGTAAATTAGAGAAAGTAAAAAAAAGTGCAACTGCTGCAAAAACGCCAGCAACAATCATGTATAAAATATTAATGTTGGTAACCGTAACCACAGCTGCTTTACTATCTGCTGTGCCAAACAAGAAAAAGCTTACAATAATAGGTCCGAGTGTGGTACCTAATGAATTGATACTTCCGCCTAAGTTTAAACGATGAGAACCCGTAGCTGGATCACCTAATGAAATAGCAAAAGGTTGTGCAGCAGTTTGTTGCAATGAAAAACCAAGCGCCACTACAAAAAACGATGCTAAAATAGCAGGGAATGAATTCGCATTTGCAGAAGGAATAATTAACAATGCGCCTACCACCGAAATAAGTAATCCGTAAATAATCCCTTTTTTGTACCCAATTTTATTGAGTAAGTCTTTTCCTAAAACGTTGGAAAAAATAAACAAAATGAGAGAGCCAATAAAATAAGCTCCATAAAACGCAGAACCAATCAATTGAGATTGAAACTGATTTAGATTAAAATGTGTTTTACAGAAAGGGATAAAAATACTGTTAGATGCAGCAATAAATCCCCAAAAGAAAAATACAATCACAAGGGTTGCAAGTGCGCCGGTGTTGGTGGGTTGTTTAGGTTGGCTCATATCAATCGTTTAATTTGTTAGTAAGCTGTAAAATAATAATAAAATAGCTACCGAAAAAGTAAAACTAGAATTTGTGGGCTTAGAATTAGTTCTTACATTAGATGGTAAACCTATTTTTAGCGCTATGGAAGTGGTTCATGTCAGTGCAGAATGTTATCCGGTAGCCAAGGCAGGAGGCCTTGGAGATGTAGTAGGAGCACTCCCAAAATACCAAAATAAGGCAGGAATTTTTGCAAAAGTGGTGATGCCCATGTACCGCACTACTTTTTTATATGCATCCAATTGGGTGGTGGATTATAAGGCAAAAGCTTTTATGGGTGCCTGGGAATTTGAATATACCATCATTAAAGAAGCAACCAACAAGCTTGGGTTTGATTTATATTTAGTAGATATCCATGGTTTATTAGACCGTCAAAAAATTTATGGTTACCCCGATGACGCAGCGCGTTTTACTGCTTTTCAAATTGCGGTGGTACACTGGATGTCGCATTGGAATCACCGTCCATCGGTGGTGCATTGTCACGATTATCATGCAGGGCTCATTCCATTTATGATGCAGCATTGTTACGACTATCAAAATTTAAAAGAAGTGCCAACGGTGCTTACCATTCATAACGCACAATACCAGGGTTGGATGGGCTGGAATCAATCAGCGATGATACCAAGATGGGACTTATCAAAAAAAGGATTACTGGATTGGGGTAATAGTATTAATCCGCTAGCTGCTGCCATTAAGTGTGCTTCGAAAATTACAACGGTGAGCCCTAGCTATATGCTTGAAGTCATGCATCATGCCAATGGACTAGAATCTTTATTTGCTTTAGAAAAAGACAAGTTTGTTGGCATCTTAAATGGTATTGATCATGATGTTTGGAATCCAGCAACGGATACAAATTTGGAAGAGATGTATACCGTTAAAACGGTGATGGAAGGAAAGCGAAAAAACAAAGAAAAAATTTGTAGCCAGTACGGGTTAGATGCATCGCGGCCACTAATTGTTTTTATAGGAAGATTGGTTGTAGAAAAAGCTGCCGATGTTTTACCAGCAGCATTGTATAAAGCTATTGGAATCTATGGTACAAAAGCTTCTTATATGATTTTAGGAAGTGGTGATCCTGCTGTTGAATCTGCATTAAGTAATTTAGCTTCTGCAAACAATAACATACTTAAAGTATATATCGGATACAACGAAATACTAAGTCATCAACTATATGCAGCTGCCGATTTTTTACTTATGCCATCAAGGGTAGAACCCTGTGGGTTAAATCAACTCTATGCCATGCGTTATGGAACCGTACCAATGGTTCGAAGCACGGGTGGACTGCAAGACACAGTAGTAGATATGGACGATCAAGATGGATATGGCATTAGGTTTACGCATGCAAGTGAAGGTGATATTGTTGATTCGATTGGGCGTGCCATAGCGGTATTTGAAAATAAAACACATTTGTTATGGATGCGCCAGTATATGATGCAAATCAATCATAGCTGGGAACAAACCGTAGAGTCCTATACGCGTGTTTACAATTCAATGTAAATTTTATACTAAAAAATATAAGTATGAGTACGATTTCAAAATCTGTTTTAGCCGTTATTTTAGGAGGCGGCGCTGGTTCAAGATTGTTTCCATTAACAGTGAGTAGATCCAAGCCTGCCGTGCCTATTGCAGGGAAGTACCGACTTGTAGATATCCCTATTAGCAACTGTATTAATAGTCAGATTAACCGGATGTTTGTGTTAACACAATTTAATTCGGCGTCTCTTAATAAGCATATTAAAAATACGTATCACTTTAGCGCCTTTAGTAGTGGCTTTGTAGACATATTAGCTGCCGAGCAAACACCCGATAATCCAGGATGGTTTCAGGGCACTGCAGACGCAGTTCGACAATCACTTCGTCATATTTCTAATTTAGATTTTGAATACATTTTAATTTTAAGTGGAGATCAACTCTATCAAATGGACTTTAGTGAAATGTGGCAAGCGCATATTGATAAAGGTGCAGATATTTCAATTGCCACCATTCCTGTTGATAGTAGAGATGCACCCGAGTTTGGCATATTAAAAACAAATCAAGAAAATTTAATTACTTCTTTTATAGAAAAGCCAGCACCTGATTTATTACCCAATTGGACAAGTGATACTGGAGCAGCCATGCAGGCCGTTGGTAAAAATTATTTGGCATCCATGGGTATTTATATTTTTAGTAGAAAAGCACTCTATCATTTGCTTAACGAAGTACACCCCAATGCCACCGATTTTGGTAAAGAAATTATGCCCCAGGCAATTGGTTCCTATAAAGTAGTGAGTTTTCAATACGATGGTTACTGGACGGATATTGGAAATATTTATTCATTCTTTGAAGCCAATATTGGACTCACCGATGATGTGCCGCAGTTTAATTTATTTGACAATGCAAAAACGGTTTATAGCCGCGCTCGCATGTTACCTCCTGCAAAAATTAGTGGTACAATGCTTACTAAAAGTATCATCGCAGAAGGATCCATCATTCATGCGAGTGCCATTGAACAATCTGTGGTGGGTATTCGTGCCAGAATAGGTAATGGAACCACCATTTCCAATGCCTATATAATGGGTAACGATTATTACGAAACCCTCGAGCAAATACATGAAAATTCCACCGCGGGCAAACCGCTCATTGGCATCGGAGATCGCTGCGTGATAGTATCTGCCATTATTGACAAAAACTGCCGTATAGGTAACGATGTTATCATAAAAGGAGGAAAACAGCTTGCTAATACCGATCATCCTTTGTATGCCGTTAAAGATGGCATTGTGGTGGTTAAAAAAATGGCCATAATACCCGACGGTTTTGTGATTGGGTAGGTGTTTGGATAGGTTTTTTACCTATTTTAGTGGATATGTATTTTTTACACATTTGCTAAATACGATTGCTATGTCAAATACTGCTTCTAATCCCACTCCTTTACAAGGAGCTAAGCCCAAACCTAGGTTAACGCTGGGCCAAATCTTTTTTATGAGTTTTGGTTTTTTGGGTATACAATTTGGATTTGCACTACAAAATGGCAATGCCAGTCGAATACTTCGATCTTTTGGTGCTGACGTGGATCAACTTCCTGCATTTTGGATTGTGGCACCGTTAATGGGGATGATTGTACAACCACTGATTGGACATTATAGTGATAGAACTTGGAATAAAATAGGAAGAAGAAAACCTTACTTTTTAGCAGGTGCTTTGCTTTCTTCTATTGCACTTTTATTTTTACCCAACGCCGGTGCCTTTGCATCAGTGGTTCCAGCACTTTGGATTGGTGCAGGAATGGTCATGATGATGGACGCTTCTTTTAATGTTGCAATGGAACCGTTTAGAGCACTTGTTGCAGACAATTTACCTGACGCACAAAGTACCAGCGGATTTGCTGTTCAAACATTTTTAATTGGGGTAGGAGCTGTTGCTGGATCTGAATTACCAGGTTGGTTGGCAAAACTAGGATTCTCTCAAGAAGCAGGCCCATCGGGCGTTGCAGACAATATTAAATATGCATTTTATATTGGTGCGGTTGTTTTTATTATCGCTATTTTAGTAACGGTGTTTTTTTCTAAAGAATATGCACCTGACGAATATGAACAGTACCATGGTGTGCAATCGGAAGCAACAAAAAAAGCGGGCTTATCAGAAATCTTTGTTGATTTCAAAAAAATGCCTCGCACCATGAAGCAACTAGGGCTTGTTCAGTTTTTTTCGTGGTTTGCACTTTTTAGTATGTGGGTTTTTACAACCGACGCTGTTGCAACACACGTATATAAATTAGCGGGAGATGATGTATTATCTGTGGCATACAATGAAGCAGGCAATAAAGTGGGATCTGCATTTGGAACCTACAATTTAGTAGCCGCTATTTATGCGCTTTTCTTACCAGTCGTTGCTAAATTTTTAGGACGAAAGGGCACGCACGCATTTTCATTGTTTGCGGGTGGTATTGGACTAGTATCCATTTATTTTATTAAAGATCCTGCCATGCTTACCTATTCTATGATAGGCGTAGGGCTTGCTTGGGCTAGTATTTTAGCAATGCCGTATGTGATTTTATCCGGCTCTATTCCTGCTGGCAAACTTGGTATTTACATGGGTATTTTTAATTTCTTTATTACGCTACCACAAATTATCAATGGTATTTGTGGCGGTTGGATTGTGAAACATATTTACGGCGGGCAACCTATCTATGCCATTGTTTTAGCCGGATTTTTAATGCTTTGCGCATCGGTGAGTGTATTATTTGTGTACGATCCGGGCGCATCTAAATTAGCGCATAAATAATTTATTGAATTTTGAAAATTAAAGACATGAAAAAAGTTATTTCATTTGTATTGTTTGTTTGTCTTGTAACATTTGCAACAGCACAACAAGTTAGTTTGTATCCTACCAATTGGTTTGTTGGTATGAAATTAAATAAAGTGCAACTCTTGTTAAGAAGCACGGACGCTGGTTTTTCAAAAGCAACTTTTGAAGTTAAGTATCCTGGCGTTATACTCACTAAAAAACATGTGTTTACCAACGGTAAATATGTGGCACTTGATATTACCATTGCACCCACAGTAAAAGCGGGTACCGTAAAAATTAGCGCTACAAACGCTGGTAAAGTAACAGTATATGATTGGGCATTATTGAATAGAAGAGAAGGAAATGGCACCAAGTTTGCCCAAGGTGTGCGTAGTGAAGACGCTATTTATTTAATTATGCCAGACCGTTTTAGCAACGCAGACAAAACCAATGATGCGTTTAAAGACTTACGCGATACGGTGTCTAATAACGCAAATGTATTACTTCGTCATGGTGGTGATTTAAAAGGGGTAGAAAATCATTTGAATTATATTAAGGAGCTTGGTATGACATCTATTTGGATGTGCCCTGTTATTGAAAATGACATGCCACAAAGTAAAGAAGCGCCAGGTTGGATGAGCGGTTACCATGGATATTGGTTTACCGATCATTACAAAATTGATAAGCGCTTTGGTGGTAATGAAGCTTATTTGTCTTTATCGGATGCAATGCATAAAAATGGTTTAAAATTAATTCAGGATGCAGTCTACAATCATGTTGGTGATATGCATTGGATGCACCGTGATGCCCCGGACAAAGATTGGATCAATCAGTGGGACACCTATACCGGCAGCACACACAGAGAAGAAACTATTTACTCCAATAATGGTAGCGAAATTGATAAAAAGAAAATGTTAGATGGTTGGTTTGTGCCGCATTTGCCAGATGTAAATCAGCGCAATCCATACGTTGCCAATTATTTAATTCAGAATGCTATTTGGACAACCGAAACCTTTGGGGTGGATGGTTGGAGAGTAGATACCTATAAGTATTGTGACGAAGCGTTTATGAACCGCGTAAATGATGCATTGTTATTAGCATATCCTAAGCTTACCATTTTTGGTGAAACCGTTTCAAGGTCGGTAGCTGGTACTGCTTATTTTACGCGCAATACCATGGATGTTCCATTTAAGCACAATGTAGAAGGGGTAACAGATTTTCCTGTGTATTATAGTTTTTTAGATGCCGTTAATCAACCGTTTAGTTGGGACAATGGATTGTCTAAATTATATGTAACCTTATCGCAGGATATTTTATATAAAAATCCATTCAACAATTGTATTTTCTTAGACAATCATGATAACAACCGTTTTTTATCGATGGTTGGCGAAGACTTCAATAAGTTTAAAATGGGCATTGGACTGCTCTATACAACACGTGGTATTCCTCAGTTGTATTATGGAACAGAAATTTTAATGAAAAATTTCATGAATCCAAATGATGCGATGGTGCGTTTAAATTTTCCGGGTGGATTTCCGGGTGATGCAGTTAATAAATTTGAAGCGACTGGTAGAAACGCAAAAGAAAATGAGGCTTTCAATTTTGTAAAAACGATCACCAACTTTAGGAAAAATTCTTCAGCTTTAACATCCGGCAAAACAATACTATTTGTTCCTAAAGATGGTTACTTTGTTTATTTCAGAAAGTCTGCAAACCAAACAGTTATGTGTGTTGTAAATAGTAACGACAAAGCGCAAGATGTTCAATTTTCTGATTACGCAGAAATTACGGGTAGTTTTAAAGGTGGAAAAGAAGTGGTAACGGGCTATCAAGTAGGTACTCAATTTTCAATTCCAGCGAAGCAAATGTGGATTATAGAATTAAGTAAATAAAGGTTGTACCTTTCACAAAATTGATATTTTGGCAACGGCTACTCCTTTAAATACAACGCAAACAGCTGTTTGGGAATATTCATTATTTTCAGAAGCAGATGTGTGCAATTTTCAGGAAGGTACGCATTACCAACTCTATCATTTTTTTGGTAACAAGCAACTTGAGGTTCATGGAGTAGCAGGTACTTATTTTGCTGTGTGGGCTCCAAGTGCTACAGCAGTTTTTGTAACTGGAAATTTTAATGATTGGAATTTGTTATTGCACCCATTGTATGTGCGCCCAGATGCTTCAGGTATATGGGAAGGTTTTATTCCGGGGGTAGGTGCCGGAGAAATGTACAAATATCATATTCATGGATTTGAAGGCGTAAGGCTAAATAAAGCAGATCCGTTTGCTCATTACGCACAAAAAAGGCCTCAAACAGCTTCCATTACTTGGCAAACAAATTACCATTGGTCCGATAAAAGCTGGCTCAAAAATCGCAAACAAAAAAATGCATTAGACGCACCTATTTCTGTGTATGAAATGCATTTGGCGAGTTGGATGCGTCCTGTTCCCTCCGATGAAGAAAGTTATAACACCTACGCGCAAATAGCGGAAAGGCTTGTGCCTTATGTGCTTGAAATGGGTTTTACCCATATCGAGCTCATGCCTTTGATGGAACATCCATTTGATGGCAGTTGGGGTTATCAGGGTACAGGATTTTTTGCGCCAACATCTAGGTTTGGAAACCCTCAAGATTTTGCAGCATTTGTAGATGCCTTTCATAACGCGGGTATTGGTGTTATTTTGGATTGGGTGCCTTCTCATTTCCCATACGATGCACATGGGCTTTATTTATTTGATGGATCGCATACCTATGAGTATGCCGATATGCGCAAAGGTTTTCATCCCGATTGGAATTCTTATGTTTTTAATTATAAACGTGGTGAGGTTAAATCCTTTTTAATTAGCAGTGCGCGTTTTTGGATAGACGCTTTTCATATTGATGGACTCCGCGTAGATGCGGTGAGTTCTATGCTTCGTTTAGATTACAGTAGAAAAGAAGGTGAGTGGGAACCCAATGAAATGGGGGGTGATGGTAATTTAGAAGCCATTGCATTTATTAAAGATTTAAACGAAACGCTTTACCGCGATTTTCCGGATATACAAACGATTGCCGAAGAAGCCACAGACTGGCCGGGTATTAGTAAGCCTACTTTTATGGATGGCCTAGGTTTTGGTATGAAATGGATGATGGGATGGATGCATGATACCCTAAGTTATTTTAAAACGGACCCAATTATGCGGGCTGGGGTGCAGGATAAATTTTCTTTTAGTATGATGTACTATTACGACGAAAATTTTATGCTACCTCTTAGTCATGACGAAGTGGTGCACGGCAAAAGCCCCATGATTTATAAAATGCCTGGTGATGAGTGGCAAAAATTTGCCAACTTAAGACTCCTATATACCTATATGTTTATGCATCCGGGCGCAAAACTTTTATTTATGGGCAATGAGTTTGCGGCCACCACCGAATGGAATTATAAAACTGAACTTCCTTGGAATTTATTGCACTTCCCAAGTCATAGTGGCATGAAATATTGTGTGCAAAAATTAAATAAACTATACACATCGGAACCTGCATTACATGAACTTCAATTTGACCCTGCAGGCTTTGAATGGGTAGACTTGGGGCATAGATCTGAGTCTGTAATGGCATTTAAAAGAAAAGGCAAAAATCCAGCACAAGATATTGTAGTAGTGATCAATGCAACACCTGTTGTTAGACATGATTGGAAAATAAGTGTACAAGGAAAAACAAGTTGGCAGGAAATATTTAATAGTGATGCCATAGATTTTTGGGGTGCCGGCGTGGTCTATAATCCTTTGGTGCCATGCGTTTGCGTCGACAAAGAAAATCAATGGCATGAACTTACATTGCAGTTGCCTGCATTAAGTGCGGTTGTTTTAAAATAATTAGCTGGCTACGGGTAGTTGCAAACAAAACGTAGTTCCTTTACCAGGCGCTGTATTTTTCACAAATAATTTTCCGTGGTGATAGCTTTCCATAATTCTTTTACTGAGTGGAAGACCAAGTCCCCAACCTCTTTTTTTAGTGGTAAAGCCAGGTTCAAAAACTTGATGGGCAGTTTGGCTATCCATGCCTTTGCCCGTATCGGAAATTAAAATATGAACTTGCTTATTATGAACAGAAGCTTCAATGGTAATTTTCCCAGCACCTTCTGTAGCGTCAAGCGCATTTTTAATTAGGTTTTCTAAAACCCAATCAAATAAAGGAACCGAAAGTAGTACAAATGCTGCTTCAGGTACATGACATTCAAATACCACTTGTTTGCTCGATCTAAGTTTCATGTAAGCAACCATGCGTTCAATTTCTATAAATGGATTGTTACGCGTTAAAACAGGAGCGCTACCTATTTTTCCAAAACGATCAGAAATAAGTTGTAGCCGCTCTACATCTTTTTCAATTTCAAAAACAATGGGATCTTTGGTTTCTTTTTCTTTTAATAATGCAATCCATCCTTGCAAGCTAGAAACCGGTGTGCCCAATTGATGGGCAGTTTCTTTGGCCATGCCAAGCCATAATTTATCCTGTTCATTTTTATAGCGGGTGCGCATTGCACCAATGGCAACTAAAATAAATAAGGCAATTATCAGCAACTGAATATACGGGTACCATTCCACCTCTTTTAGGAGTTTGCTAGGTCCGTAGTAATAGTGGTTAGCTAAATAGGGGGAGTCGCTAATCACTAGTACAATAGGCGATTTGCAAAAACTTTTAAAGTCTTCTAAAGTTTTTGCAAGGTACTGGCTATCTGCTGCAATTTTAGCTGTGTCTAGGTTTAGGGTGTTGCCTGTTGGGGCGCCATTTTCATTGGTTTCAATGATGGGGATATCTTGATTATTGGCGCTAATTTGAGTAGCTAGATTTAGGTTGCTACTATCTTTGCTACTTAATATAGTTTGTTGCGCTTCTATCCATTCGCTTACATATTTTCTTTCAGTGGTTGCAATTTTACCAGCAACATAGCTCGAATAAAATATGGTAGCACAAACAAAAAGTATGGCTATAAAAAAAAGGAAACCCGACCACCTAAATTTTTTCATGGTCAATTAAAACAAGCCGCCTTTTTTTAAACTTGTATTTCCTTCTCCTATTTTAAAACCGTTATTGTAAATTTCTATTTTGTAATTACCCATTTGGAAAGCCGCTGCTTGTTTCCAATCAAAGCTTACTTGGCTTGATTTACCTTGCTCATAATTTACGCTCACTTTGTTGGTATAATTTTTATTGCCTTCCTCTCTGGTATTGAATGAAGTGCCTTCTGAAATAGCTTTACCATCTGGGCCTGTAACACATACGTATATGTCTTTGTTTCCGGTAGCAGCAATTCTATTAGGGTCTAGTGTAAATGAAATACGTATAAGATCCGCACGTTTAGCAGAGGTTGTTTCTTTTGCTGATCCGTTACTTTTAACATTTAACGCAGCAATACCAATATTTGAAGCATGAAGCGTAGAAGCAACGTCTACTTTTTCGTCGAGCTCTTTTTTAGTTTCTGATAAGTTTTGCTCTAAATTTTGTTTATCGTTGGTGAGTTGAGATTTTTCGGTATTTAATTGTTCGTTGGCAACCGTTAATTGTTTGTTTTCGCCTTTTAATTTTTCTATTTCAGCAAATAAGCCTTCTACTTTTCCGTTCAATTCTAAAATCATTTTTCGTGCTAAAGAAAGGTCTGCATCTGACGCATTTTTATTTTTAATGATAGCACTAATATTTGTTTTTAATTTCTGAATTTCATTGCCTCTTTCTGCAAGCGCACCTTGTAATTGACTGTTATTAAGTGTTAGAGAGTCAGCTTTAGCAGAAACAAGGTCGTATGCTTCCTGAATGGCGCCTCTGCTACTGTCTACAAACTGGATTTTAGTTTCCATAAGCGTAACTGTGTCTTTATGCTGATTATTGGAGTATAAAAAATACACCCAACTACCCACAAGGCTAAAAACTAGAAATATGATAATTCCTTTATTGTTGCTGCTGTTGCCGTTATTTGTTGACATAATGTTTGTTTTGTTGCAAATTATATAAAATCGCTTGAAACAACAATAGATTTAGCATTTTGATAAGTTTTTCTAGCATCTTTGCAGTATGTCTGCCGAAAAAATCATAGCCGATTGGAAAAAAGGGAATTTCAAGCCTATTTATTGGCTGGAGGGGGAAGAGCCTTTTTTTATTGATCAATTGGTGAACTATGCTGAGCATAAAATTTTACCGGAGGCAGAAGCAAGTTTTAACCTTTCCATATTTTATGGGAAAGACGCCGAATGGTCGTCTGTGGTAAATGCTTGTATGCGCTATCCCATGTTTGCCGAAAAGCAGGTGGTTATTTTAAAAGAAGCGCAGCAAATGCGTGACATTGAAAAATTAGAATCCTACATCGACAAACCATTGGCCTCTACCATTTTTGTGGTAAGCTACAAAGAAAAAAAGGTAGATGGCCGTTCTAAATTAGCCAAAACCTTAAAGTCAAAAGGAGAGATGCTATCTACAAAAAAAATGTATGATAGTCAGTTGCCAGAATGGGTGAATCAAATGGTGGCTTCACATAAATTAACCATTGCACCCAAGGCGCTTCATTTACTCGTGGATCATATAGGCAATGATTTAAGTAGACTTCAAAATGAGGTTGAAAAGTTGGCCGTGAATTTAGCGGGGCGAAAAAATATAACAGAAGACGACATTGAAAAATACATAGGGGTTAGTAAAGATTTTAATGTTTTTGAACTTCAAGATGCACTTGGAAAAAGAGACCTTGCTAAAACCATTCGAATCATACATTATTTTGAGGCCAATCCAAAAGCGGCGCCCATTCAAATGATACTGCCGGCCCTATATAATTATTTTAGTAAAGTATTTATGCTGTATAGCTTGCCAAGCATTACAGAACAGTCTGCTTCAGCTGCACTTGGGGTTAATCCATTTTTTGTAAAAGAATATATTGTTACTGCCCGCCGTTATGATTATGAGGGAATAGAAAAAGTATTGTTACTACTACATCAATACAATTTAAGAAGCATTGGTGTGCATGATGCAGGAACATCTGATGCCGGCTTGTTAAAAGAATTAGCCGTTAAAATGATTGCTTAAATAGTGCCTTGTAATAAAGTAGCCGCTTTCTTTTTGTCTTGTAACAGCTGCGCTTTTAAAGCTTCTAATCCTTCAAATTTCACCTCGCCTCTTAAATAATAATAGAGTTCTACATTTACTTGTGAGCCATAAATATCTGCGTCAAAATCAAAAATATTTACTTCTACCACTCTTTTTTTTCCATCAATGGTGGGTCTTACGCCAATATTCATCATGCCATCATATACCTGGTTTGCATCATTGATCGTAACGCGAACGGCATATACGCCATCGCTTGGAATGAGTTTTTCTTCGGAAGCAATATGCAAGTTGGCTGTTGGGTAACCAATGGTTCGACCTAGTTTATTTCCTTCTACCACAAGTCCATCAAAAAAATAAGGATGGCCTAAAAAAGTATTTGCGGTTTCAATATCGTGTATGGCAATGGAAGCTCTAATTTTTGTAGAACTCACCACAGATTCCTGTAATACCTGTTCGGATATTTCATTTACCACAAATCCATGTTGTTTGCCCACTTGTTCTAATAACTGAAAATCACCAATCCTGCCTTTTCCAAAACGGTGGTCGTATCCAATAACAACCGTATGCGGTTTAAAATAAGTGACAATAAAATCTGTGATATAAGCTTCGGCGCTAAGGTTAGAAAAATGATGGTCAAAAGGCACCACAACCAAATGATCGATACCCGCTTTTTCAAGTAAACTTATTTTTTCTTGCAGTGTGGTAAGTAGTTTAACGTCGCCAGGTACCGATGAAACAATTTTGCGCGGATGGGGGTGAAAAGTAATAATGACTGTTTCGCCATTGACCGCTGTAGCCGTTTCTTTAAGTTGGTCTATGATTTTTTGATGTCCCTTGTGCACCCCATCAAAAGTGCCAATAGTGAGTACTGCATTTCTAAAAGCAGGGAGTGAGGGGGCTAGTTCGTAGTGGACTTTCATAATAAGCGGCAAAAATAAGCGGAAAATCCAATCTTAAGTCATTTGCGGCCATACTCTTTCTGTCTTTTGCTTACCTTTGTAGCAGTTACCGGTTTTGTTCATATTTATTATATACCAATGTCTTTATACGCTAAACGAGGTGTTTCGGCTCAGAAGGAAGAAGTACATGCTGCTATTCAAAAGCTAGATCAAGGGCTGTACCCACATGCATTTTGTAAAATGTATCCCGATTATTTGATGGGTGATGACGCTTTTGTTAATATCATGCACGCAGATGGGGCTGGAACTAAAAGTATTTTAGCCTATTTATATTGGAAAGAAACGGGCGATGTATCTGTGTGGGAAGGTATCGCTATTGATGCCGTTGCTATGAATTTAGATGATTTGCTTTGTGTGGGTGTAACGGATAATATTTTGTTTTCTTCTACCATAGACAGAAATAAAAAAGTAATTCCGGGCAGTGTTTTAGAGGCTGTTATTAATGGTACACAATCTTTTTTTGATACACTAGCTAGTTATGGCGTTCTGGTACATTATTTAGGTGGCGAAACGGCCGATGTGGGTGATGTAGTAAGAACCATTGCAGTAAATGGTACGATGCAAAGTAGATGGCCAAAATCAAAACTAATTACCAACCAAAACATCGCTGCTGGTGATGTGATTGTTGGTTTTGCAAGTTCGGGCAAGGCGTCTTATGAAAAGGAATACAACAGTGGACTTGGAAGTAACGGTTTAACAAGTGCAAGACATGATGTACTTAATAGTTACTACGGCGAAAAATATCCAGAGACATTTGAGCCAACACTTGATAAAGAAGTTGTGTACTTAGGAAAAAATAAAATGACGGATACCCTTACTATAGAAGGGTTTGCGGATCCTATTTCGATTGGCAAATTATTGTTAAGTCCTACTAGAACCTATGCGCCACTTGTAAAAAAGATATTGGAGTCGCATTTTAGTGATATCCATGGCATGATACATTGCAGTGGTGGCGGACAAACCAAGTGCATGAAATATTTGCCAACTACTTTAAAAATTATCAAAGACAATTTGTTTACACCGGCGCCCATCTTTAATTTGATTCAGGAAAATGCGGGGTCTGATAATAGAGAAATGTATCAGGTGTTTAACATGGGTCACCGATTAGAAATTTTCACCAATCAAAAAACAGCGGGTGCGCTAATAGCCATTGCTGCCGAATTTAATATTGAAGCTCAAATTGTGGGCCGTGTAGAAGCAGCGGCTCAATCTAGTTTACACTTACATACATCAACAGGTATTATCGATTTTGAATATTAAAATATTTTTATGTCAGAAACAGTCGTATCCATACAGCAGGCTAAAATTTATCAAGGCAATAATTTAATATTGGACGATGTAAATTTTACCGTGCAAAAAGGTGAGTTTGTATACCTCGTTGGAAAAACAGGAACCGGTAAAAGTAGTTTGCTAAAAACGCTTTATGGTGAGCTTGCTTTACAGCACGGAACTGGCTCTGTGGTTGGGTTTGACTTAAAAGACATGGACTGGAAAAAAGTTCCATTTTTACGCCGAAATTTAGGCGTTATTTTCCAAGATTTTCAATTGTTAACGGATCGTAATGTGCATGAAAATTTGCGCTTTGTACTCCAAGCAACAGGTTGGCAAGACGAGCGTTTAATTGAAGAAAAAATCAATGACGTATTAGATAAAGTAGGTCTTAAAAGTAAGGGCTTTAAAATGCCATTTGAAATGAGTGGTGGTGAGCAACAACGGGTAGACATTGCTAGAGCGCTACTTAACTCACCTAAATTGATTTTAGCCGATGAGCCTACTGGAAATTTAGATCCTGAAACCAGTGATGAGATCATGCAACTGCTCATTCAAATTGCAAAAGATTACGGCACTGCTGTTATTATGGCTACCCACGATTTTATTGTAATTAATAGATACCCATCTCGTATTTTAAAAACAGAAGGTGGTAAAGCGCTCGATAGCGGCGCGCTATAATGTTTTTATTATCCCCAAATGATGTTGGCAAATTCGGTGGTTAATGCCGTGTTGGATTTTTCGGCGGCTATCGCCTTTTTTCTTGTTTCAATTTCCTCCTCCGAAAATGGATGGTGGTAAAGCTGAATAATTATTTCCTGAAACGCACTTGCAGACGATCCTTGATGATAACATGGTGCAAATGGACTGTTATTTGGTTTGCTATTTGTTAGGCAGTGTCTTCCCATTTTAATTCCTTCTAATAAGGCTTCGTCGGGTCCAGATTTTATAAATGAGGGCTGTAGGATTATTTGTGCCTTTTCAATCATATCGTTATGCTCTGGCGCTGATGGATTTGCTACAATGCAAGTGTGTGGCTGCTTGTGGGCTAGATCAACCAAAGCTGGGGCAGGGTTTTTGCCCGTAATTACAAAAGGAACTGTAAGGTTGTGAAATACGTGTGTTAAAAGCCAAACTGCTGTCTTATGCGTTGCCGCGTCTGCTAGGTTGCCCTGAAATAAACAGTAGTTGCCAAGCCCTGTTTTACTAGTGATGGCATTGTTGTTATTAAACAGGTCCAGCGTTACGATGTTCCCGCCAAGAAAAATATTTTCTAAACTTGATTTATCAGTTAATGATGGTACAATCCATTGTACCCTTGGGTTTAGTTTTTTGAGTATTTTTTTTGAAAGCAACGCCTCTCTTTGGTAATACAATTTTTTTAATGGCGCACTCGTCCGCTCTTGGAGGTACCCAAAATACCCGGGTACAAAAGTGAGTAACCGCACCCATATTTTTTTGTTGGCCAGTACTTTTGATAAAGCCAAGCTGCAGGGGCCCAATCCTTCAATTAGGATGGGGTAGTTGTTTTTTGCCAGGTCATTTATTAGCTGCTCGTTTTGATATTGGGCCGCCGCGTATGGGATGGAAAATGAAAAGTTTCGGTGTCCTTTGTTGATGGGGTAGGTTGTAGTGGAGGCGCAAATTTTTGAAAGTTCCGGATCGACGTTTGGATCTAGTGCGCTTTCTTCACTAAAAGTATATAGGTGCACTTCAATACCCACCGCACAAAGCCCCTCTATAAGCCAGTAGGTTTGCTGTGCATCGCCAGGTGTGTTACGGCAGGGTATTTGGCCGGATATGATATTGATGCTTCTATGCATAGGGGTATTAAGGTACAACAAGCGCTGTCATTGATTGTTCATTGTAAGGGCCAAAAACACCCTATTTGTTTTGACAAACGGGCCTTTTTACATGCCCGTTTCTAACTTATTTTTCCACTAAACTTGCCTCATTTTTTACTCTATCAAAAGCTTATAATATATTGATAAACAATAATTTAAAACTCTATTATTGTAAATTAATTGCATCCTATTAATACTTCTCCACGTCTTATTCACAGTGCTACAATTTTTACGATTATTTCTACCTGTTTTAATGTAAGTTCGCGGGTATTAAAAGAATAGAAAAGTGAGATTAAAATCGTTAGAAATCAAAGGGTTCAAAAGTTTTGCTGATAAAACAGTGATAACATTTGACGAAGGTATCACTGGGATTATTGGGCCCAATGGTTGTGGTAAAAGTAACATTATCGATAGCATTAGATGGGTTATTGGTGAGCAAAAAATATCAGCGCTCAGAAGTGAAAACCTCGACGCGCTCGTTTTTAATGGTAGTAAAACTAGAAGTGCGAGTGGACTTGCCGAAGTAAGTTTGACTTTTGAAAACACAAAAAATTTACTTCCTACCGAGTTTAGCACGGTAACCGTTACCCGCCGATTTTATAAAAATGGAGAGAGTGAATACCGCCTCAATGATGTAAGCTGTAGGTTAAAAGACATCCACAATTTGTTTTTGGATACGGGTGTGAGTACCGATAGTTATGCCATTATCGAACTAGGTATGGTAGATGACATTATCAAGGATAAGGAAAACAGCCGCCGAAGAATGCTGGAGCAAGCGGCTGGTATTACCATTTACAAAACCAGAAAAAAGGAAGCTAAAAATAAATTAGACGCCACCGAGCAAGATTTAGCGCGTATCGAAGATTTGTTGTTTGAAATCAACAACCAATTAAAGACCCTCGAAAATCAGGCTAAAAAAGCGGAAAAATATTTTGAAATAAAGGGTGAGTTTAGAGAAGTATCTATCGAGCTTGCTAAAGCTGCGCTCGAAGGCTTTAACATCACCTACAAAGAGCTTAACGAACAACAAGACCTAGAGGTTAACAAGCGCGTACAATTAGAAGCAGAGATTGCTGTTGAAGAAGCGGCGCTTGAGCAGGAGAAAGTTGGCTTTATCGAAAAAGAGCGTGCCCTTCAAAGCATGCAACAAGCTTTTAACGATTTATTGCAAAATTTACGTGGCAAAGAAAACGATAAAAACTTAGCCACGCAAAAGCTACATTACCTCAAAGAAAAAGAAAACAATTTAAAAGAGTTTTTAGATAAGGCAACAGGCCAAGTAAAAACCATTGGTGATTCTATCGAATACACACAAATGCAGGTTGGTGAAGAAGAAGCAAAATTAGCGGAGTTGCAAGACGCCGTTGAAAATGCAAAACTTGACATCGAAAACAAGCGCCGCAATTTTGATGAGCGCAGATCTGGCGTAGATGCTTTGAGAGGTCAGTTCCAACAAATTCAGCGTAACCAGTTTGATGCCGAAAAAAAGGTAGCAGTAGCAGATACTTCTATTCAAAACTTACAACGTGCACAAACACAGTTAACCGATGAGCAAACACAACGTGCACAGCAGTTAACGCAGTTACAAGAAGTACTTGTAGAAAAAGAAGAAACTTTAGTAGACAAGCGTAATGCTTTAGCGGACTTACAAGCGCACCAAGAAAAAACGAAGTCTAGTATTTTTGAAACGCAACAAGCGCTTGAAGTGCTTCGCTCTGAACTAGCCGAAGAGAATAGAAAATTAGACGCTAAGCGAAACGAATACAACCTACTTAAAAGTTTAATGGACTCGATGGAAGGTTATCCTGAGAGTATTAAATTCTTACACAACAATCCAGATTGGAACCATTCGGCCCCTATACTTTCTGACATCATTTATGTAAAGGAAGAATTTAGAGCAGCCGTTGAAAACGTGTTGGAGCCTTACCTAAACTATTACGTTGTAAATAATTTACAAGAAGGGTTGCAAGCGGTTCATTTATTGGACGCACATCAAAAAGGGAAGGCCAACTTTTTTATGTTGGACAAGTTTGCCGATTTTAGATCAGAAAGTTCACAACCAGCTGGCACATTTGCTGCACTTGATGTAGTAGAAGTGGACGAGCAATATAAAAAATTAGCACAGTACCTTTTATCCAATGTATACATCGCCGAAAACGAAGAGGCTATCAATAATAGCAATAGCGCCATCGTACTTGAAAAAACGGGTAAATTTGTAAAAGGTAAATACACATTAACCGGTGGTAGTGTTGGTTTATTTGAAGGTAAAAAAATTGGTCGTGCTAAAAACCTAGAAAAATTAGCAGAAGATATCATTGATCAGGAGTCTGTGGTTAATTTATTAAAATCAGATATTCAGTTCAAGCACAATGAAGTGATTGCTTTTAATGATCAATTAAAAGAAGTTAGCATCAAGCAAACAGAAGCTGATATTAACCAGTTTACCAATGAAGTTTTTGCGTCTAAAAATAGAATTGAAAATTTACAAGCTGCTAGTTTAACCGCTACCGACCGTTTAGCTGATATTGAAGCACGTTTAGCGGATGAGCATGATGCAATTTCAGAAACGCGGAGTGCATTAATTCAGCTCAATCAAGATTTACAAGCAACAGCTTCAGAGGTTAGTTTAGTAGAGCAGGATTATCAATTGGCTGAACAGGCCTACAACGAAGCTTCTGCTGCTTACAACGAAACCAACATTACGTTTACACGTCAGCAAAGTAAGATCACGACACTCAAGCAAGAATTATTATTCAAAGAAAATCAATTAAGCGAATTGATTGCGCAAATTGATTCTAATACTTCTCAGTTATCTGAAGCTTCTACCGATATCGCCGAAGGTGCTGCTACACTAGCGGCATCTGAATCACTATTAGTGGAGCTGATGCAACAAAAAGAAATAGAAGAGCAAAAATTAAATGAAGCAGATCAGGCTTACTATAACTTACGAAATGCACTTCAAGAAAAAGAAAGTGAACTTCGTTTAAAGTCTAAGAGTAAGGAAATGATTGATCATTTAGTTACAGAAATCAAAGACAAATTAAACAACTTAAAACTACAATTAGCGGGCATGAAAGAGCGCCTGAGTGTAGAGTTTAAAGTTGAGCTAGATGATATTTTAGATCAGCCACGTGTAACAGAAACACCGCTTGAGGAACTTCAAAATACTTCTGAGCGTATGCGAAAGCGCCTCGAAAATATGGGTGAAATAAATCCTACAGCCATCGAAGCCTATACAGAAATGCGCAAGCGTTATGATTTTATTTTAGAGCAAAAGAATGACCTTGTTTCGGCAAAAGAATCTTTGCTTCAAACCATTCAGGAAGTGGAAGCAACCGCTAACCAGCAATTCCTAGAAACCTTCAACAAAGTAAGAGAAAACTTCCAAAAAGTATTTAAAGCTTTATTTACCGAAGAAGATACCGCCGATATGGTACTTGTGGATCCTTCCAACTTGGCAGATACGGGTATTGATATTGTGGCGAAGCCTAAGGGTAAACGCCCATCATCTATTACACAGCTTAGTGGAGGAGAAAAAACATTAACGGCAACTGCATTATTATTTGCTATCTATTTAATTAAGCCAGCACCATTCTGTATTTTGGATGAGGTGGATGCGCCATTAGATGATGCCAACGTAGGTAAGTTTACACAAATGATTAAGAAATTTAGCGACAACTCACAGTTTATTATTGTAACACACAATAAGCAAACCATGGGTGCGGTAGATGTAATTTATGGTGTAACGATGCAAGAGCCAGGTGTAAGTAAACTTGTCCCTGTAGACTTTAGAAGCCTTACTAATTAAAGCCGTTGTTAAGGTCGGTTTTCATACTCTACTTAATCTGTTTTGGGTGTTATATAATATTTACACGCCAGCCAGATTATTTTGATGGAGAAAAAGCGCCCGCAACAATACAAAACGTTTACGATTCGGTGGTTAAGCAAACCATTCCTGCTGCTGTATATCAAGCTGGAGGTACCTGGCACCACACCGATGCAAGATATTTTTTGAGGTCTGTTGAGCTTGGGCAAAGAGTGACTGTTATTTACGAAACCGCAACGCCCGAAACGGCTGCTGTATATACCTTTTGGGGTTATTGGATTGGATGGGGTGAACTCTTATTTTCGGTAATCGGTTATGTGCTACTACTTCAAATTGCATACGCAGTTACCACCCATCCAAATGCACAATCTTTTCAAGATCAACTCAGTTACGCCCCCGAAAAAAAACGCAAATACAACGACTAAATTTATTTTATGAATCCGCTCGCTTCTAGCTTTTTACAACTGGTAACCATCATGGATGAATTAAGGGAGCAGTGTCCTTGGGATAAAAAGCAAACCATTGATACGCTAAGGTCCATGACTATCGAGGAAACCTATGAGCTAGCAGATGCTATTACGAGCAAAGATTGGAATGGTATTAGAGAAGAATTGGGCGATGTGCTGCTGCATATTTTATTTTATGCACGTATTGGAAAAGAAGAAAACAAATTCCAGTTACAAGAAGTAATTGATGGCATTGCAAAAAAATTAATTGACAGGCACCCACATATTTACGGCGATGTAAAAGTGGAGAACGAAGAAGACGTTAAACGTAACTGGGAAAAATTAAAATTAAAAGAAGGGAAAACATCTGTGCTAAGTGGTGTGCCCGTATCCTTACCTGCACTTGTAAAAGCAACGCGCATGCAAGTAAAAGCAAAGCAGGTAGGCTTTGAATGGAAAGAAACAGCTGAGGTGTGGGGTAAAGTAGAAGAAGAGATGACAGAGCTTAAAGAAGCAGTTGCCAGTACCGATATTTCAAAAATAGAAGACGAGTTTGGTGATGTGCTTTTTAGTTTGGTAAACTATGCGCGTTTTGTGGGCGTAGATCCAGAATCGGCGCTCGAAAAAACAAACTTAAAATTTAGAACCCGCTTTATGTATATGGAAGCGCAGGCCACTGCCCAGGGTAAAAGTATAGGGGATATGACTTTACAGGAAATGGATGTTCTTTGGAACGAAGCCAAAACCATATAAATCCAAATTTCTATTTTCTTTTCGCTTGCTGTGTAGCAACCCATTTTTCAAAGGCATCTAGGGTATAGCTACTCAAGTTATCTTCTTTAGTTACACCCGCTTTTTGAGCCACTAAAACGCCGTATTTACAATCTTCAAAGCCTTCTATGGCATGCGCATCCGGATTAATGGAAATAAGTAGGCCTTTGTCAAGTGCTTTTCCAATCATGCGCCAATCAATATCTAACCTGCGTGGATGCGCGTTTAATTCAATTACTACGTTGTTCGCTGCGCAGGCGTCAATAATTTTTTGATGATCAACGGGGTATCCCTTTCGGCTCAATAATAATCTTCCGGTTAAATGACCTAAAATATTGGTGTATGGGTTTTCTATGGCGTTAATAAGCCGTTGCATAGCTTTTTCTTCCTGCATTTTTAAATTCGAATGCACCGATGCAATAATTAAATCAAAACTTTGCAGGATAGCGGGCGCATAATCAAGGTTCCCATCATTTAAAATATCACTCTCAATGCTTTTAAATATTTTAAAAGGCGCTAGCCCTGCGTTTAACTGATCTATTTCTTTGTGCTGCGCTAGTATGCGGTCTTCTTGTAATCCGCTTGCATAAAATGCCGATTTAGAGTGGTCGCTAATCACTAAATATTCAAGCCCTTTTGCTTTTGCAGCTGTAGCCATTTCTAAAAGCGTGTTAGAGCCATCGCTCCATTTACTATGGCTATGAATAATGCCCTTAATATCGGAGGCAACAATAACGGTAGGAAGGCCCTTTCTAGTCGCTGTTTCAATAATGTGAGCGTCTTCTCTTACATAAGGCTCGATATAAGGAATATTGGCTGCTGCAAAGATGTCCTTTTCTGAAATATAGCTTTGTAAAAGGCCTCCGGGCACCAATTCGCTTATTTTTTCTAAAAAACTTGGGGCACAGCTGGTTTTAAAAAGGGTTGCTACTAAATTTTTAGTGTCTACGATATGAAAACCGAGGGTACTATTTTCTTGTGAGGTAACTTCTAAATAATTTGGGGTACTGGACTGGATTTCGAAATTATTTTCTTCAAAAAAACTTTCTAGAGGGGCTAATTCTTGGTCCGTAACCCACTCCAAAATGGTAATGATCTCCTGTTGCTGCCTAAAAGCACCGGTTACAAAAAAGCTAGATTCATTAAAATATTCGGTCCATTTTTGTTGCAACAGTTCCACCACAGGTTCCATTTGTGCGTATAAAAAATTGCCCTGTGCGTTTAAATAAAATTCGATAGACGCTTTAATGTTGCCCTGCGTTTTTTCGCCAAAGCCTTTATATAACGTAAGTCGATTTTCTTCGCAAGCATAGAGTAGTTCACCAAGTGTTTCAATTTCTAATTCTTTCCAAATGGTGGCAATTTTTTTTGGACCAATACCTTTTATGCGCAACATCTCTAAAATACCGGCTGGCGTTTTTTGAATGAAGTCGTCTAAAATTTCGAGCCGACCTGTTTCTAATTGCTCAATAATTTTTTTCCCAGTTGTTGCACCAATACCACGCCCCGAAAAAATGGTTTGCGGATCTAGGGTAGACAATTCTGTTTCTAGTTTGTCTATCGTGAAAGCTGCGCTGGCATAGGATTTGGCCTTAAAGGCGTCGTCACCATGGATGTCCATTAGTTTGGAGAGGAGGGAGAAATTATCTGCAATCGCTTCGTTGGTCATGGGTATGAAATTGGGTCTCAATATAAGACAAAAAAAGTCCCACATGAATGCGGGACTTCTAAATCTATTTTAGCTAAAGCTAATCTAAGATTACTTCTTTTTAGCGGCTTTCTTAGGAGCAGCTTTTTTAGCAGCCTTCTTAGGAGCAGCTTTTTTAGCAGCTTTCTTAGGAGCAGCTTTTTTAGCAGCTTTCTTAGCAGCTTTTTTAGGAGCAGCTTTTTTAGCAGCTTTTTTAGGAGCAGCTTTCTTAGCAGCTTTTTTAGGAGCAGCTTTCTTAGCAGCTTTTTTAGGAGCAGCAGCCTTTTTAGGGGCAGCTTTCTTAGCAGCTTTTTTTGCAGTTGCCATGTTTTTTTGATTTAATGGTTAGTAAATAATACATTAAAAGTAAAAAATTATTTCAAACTACAAAAAAATATTTTTTTAAGCTGTTTGAGTTGGGGTAGCAACAGAGACAGTTGTTCTGTCATTTCTGCCTTTTTTATACTCTACTACGCCGTCTTTTAACGCGAATAAAGTAAAGTCTAAACCAACACCAACGTTTTTACCAGGGTGGTATTGCGTACCTCTCTGGCGAATAATGATATTGCCTGCGATGGCTGGTTGGCCACCATAAATCTTAACGCCCAAACGCTTACTCTGTGAGTCGCGGCCGTTCTTTACACTACCTTCACCTTTTTTGTGTGCCATGGTATAATTCTATTTTAAATTAAGCGATGCTTTCTATCTTAATACGCGTATAATGCGTTCTGTGACCGTGCTTCTTGCGGAAGCCCTTTCTTCTTTTCATTTTAAAGGCGATCACTTTTTCACCTTGTACTAGGTCGCTGAGAATTTCTGCTTTAACGACTGCTTTAACGGCACTGCCTAGGGCAATTTTACCGTCATTATCAACCATTAATACATCAGAGAACTCAACTTTGTCTCCGGTTTTACCTTGCAGGTGAGGTACGTACAAGCTCTGTCCTGCTTGTACTTTAAATTGTTGACCTGCGATTTTTACAACTGCTAACATAGCTATCCAAAATTAGGACGGCAAAGGTAGGGTTTTGAAGCGAAAATCATATAAAATTCTGCTTCTTATTGCGAAAAAATGCTAAATCATTGATTTTCAATGTATTAATATCTCAACAATTACAAATAAATCCGAAGCCTACAATTCTCTATTTTTGCCAGGTCTAACACCCGTAGGTCAATCAATGAATCTAAAATCATTATTCGCTAAGCCCTTTGCACATTATATAGCCAACAAGGTTAAAAAAGAGGCGCAGCAGGCTGTAGGGGACCAAACCTCCATTTTTAAGGCATTATTAAAAGTGGGCAAAGTTACCCAGTTTGGTAAAGACCATGGTTTGGACACTGTGCAAGACTACCAGGGGTTTAAAAAAGCGGTTCCCATTAGAGATTACGAGCAGTTTGTACCTTATATAAATATGGTTAAAGAAGGTAAACACAATGTATTATGGAAGGGCCTTCCCATTTATTTTGCTAAAACAAGTGGGACTACCAGTGGTGTAAAATATATTCCCATTACCAAAGACTCTATTGATAACCATATTAACACCGCCCGTAACGCGCTACTTTGTTATATGGCAGAAACTGGGAATACAGGTTTTGCCTCAGGTAAATTGATATTCTTAAGTGGCTCTCCGGTATTAGAAAGAGTAGGAGGTATTGCAACCGGACGGTTAAGTGGCATTGTGAACCATCACGTGCCGGCGTATTTACGTTCCAATCAATTACCTAGTTACGAAACCAATTGCATAGAAGATTGGGAGCAAAAATTAGATGCGATTGTAGCAGAAACCGTGGATCAGGACATGACACTTATTAGTGGCATACCACCATGGATGCAAATGTATTTTGATAAATTAGAAGTCACTACCGGAAAAAAAGTAGGCGAACTGTTTCCTAATTTTAATGTGATGGTTCAAGGGGGTGTCAATTTTGAACCCTACAAAGCAAAATTATTTGAAAGCATTGGTCGGAAAATTGATACCGTAGAACTCTTTCCAGCAAGTGAAGGATTTTTTGCTTTTCAAAATGCTCAATACGAACCTGGCTTATTATTAAACACCAATAGTGGTATATTTTTTGAATTTATTCCGGCTAAAGAAATTTTTGATGAAAACCCTACAAGGCTTTGTTTGAGCGAGGTAGAGCTGGGTAAAAATTATGCGCTCATCATTAATAGCAATGCAGGACTATGGGGTTATAATATTGGCGACACCATAAAATTTGTAAGTATTGACCCGTACAAAATTGTAGTAACTGGCCGTATCAAACATTTTATTTCTGCATTTGGAGAACACGTGATTGGCGAAGAAGTAGAATCGGCACTGTTACAGGTAACGGCTCAAACAAATACAAGTGTTACCGAATTTACCGTGGCACCATTTGTGGCTGGGGTAGATGCTGCCGGAAAAAGTTACCACGAATGGTTTATTGCATTTGAAAAAGTGCCTTCTAATATGGCAGATTTTGCTGCTAGGTTAGACGCCGCCATGCGCCAACAAAATGTATATTATGACGACCTTATAAAAGGGGCCATTTTAGAGCCTTTAAAAATAAGACCACTTCAAAAAGATGCTTTTGTGCAGTACATGCGCTCTATTGGCAAATTAGGTGGTCAAAATAAAGTACCAAGGCTCAGTAATGACCGGTTACTGGCCCATGCGCTTTCAAACTACCTAACCCCCGTATTGTAGTTTAATTTTATCTTATCTTGTGGCAGTAAAAAATGAGGGTAAGTAATACCCATAAAAAAATGAGTAGTCAAAAAAGGATCGCCATATTCGGCTCTACAGGTTCGATAGGAACGCAGGCACTTGAAGTGATTGCAGCCAACCCAACATTATTTAGTGCAGAGGTATTAACCGCTCAAAATAATGATACCCTTTTAATTCAACAAGCATTGCAGTTCAATCCCAATGTTGTTGTTATTGGGGATGAAAAAAAATACCTTACCGTAAAGGAAGCGCTTGCCAAAACAGACATTAAAGTTTTTGCAGGAGAACAAGCACTTGTTGAAGTAGCCGCACTTGATTGCTACGACATGATGCTTGCCGGCATTGTGGGATATGCTGGATTAAAACCTACTTTAAAAGCTATTTCATGCGGCAAGCCTATTGCGCTTGCCAACAAAGAAACGCTGGTTGTGGCAGGTGATATTGTAATGCAAATGGCTATCGAAAAAAGAGTGCCCATTATTCCCGTAGACTCCGAGCACTCTGCTATATTTCAATGTTTAGTAGGAGAAGGCCGTAATAAAATTGAACGCATTATTTTAACCGCAAGTGGTGGACCTTTTTTAGGTAAAAAGCCTAACTTTTTGGTGAATGTAAAACGTGATCATGCACTACAACATCCCAATTGGAGTATGGGTGCAAAAATCAGCGTAGACTCGGCAACCCTTATGAACAAAGGGCTTGAAATGATTGAAGCCAAGTGGTTGTTCAATTTACAGCCTTCACAAATTGAAGTGGTGATACATCCGCAAAGTATTATTCATAGCATGGTGCAGTTTGATGATGGGAGTATCAAAGCACAAATGGGACTTCCCGACATG
Organism: Sediminibacterium sp.; assembly: GCA_040403595.1. Classification (GTDB taxonomy): domain Bacteria; phylum Bacteroidota; class Bacteroidia; order Chitinophagales; family Chitinophagaceae; genus Sediminibacterium. Next base: position 134,634 of record JBBAKI010000002.1, read on the forward strand.
AAGTTACCTATCCAGTATGCACTTGGATTTCCACAGCGCCTAGTAAATAATTTTCCACGCTACGATTTTAAAAAGCCAAACGCATTAACTTTTGACGAGCCGGATACTAAAACCTTTAGAAATTTAGCGCTTGCAATAGATGCATTATACAAAGGTGGTAACCTGCCTTGTATTTTAAATGCTGCCAATGAAATTGCCGTTTATGCATTTTTAAGAAATAGAATTGGATTTTTAGATATGACAGAAGTGGTGGAACAAACCATGCAAAAAATGCCATTCATTCAAAATCCAACCCTCGAAGAATATTTTGAAAGTGACGGAGAAGCAAGAAGTTTTGCAGCGTCACTCATCCATTTATAAAAAGCATCTCAATATATATTTATGACATTATTAGCGATCGATTGGTTAAGTGTTGGCGTTAAAGCTGGACAGTTTATTTTATCTTTTTCCATTTTGGTTACCCTGCATGAGCTGGGTCATTTTATTCCTGCTAAATTATTTAACTGTAGGGTAGATAAATTTTATTTATTCTTTGATCCTTGGTTTAGTATTTGGAAAAAGAAAAAAGGCGAAACAGAATATGGTATTGGCTGGGTTCCATTTGGTGGCTATGTTAAAATTGCCGGCATGATTGACGAGAGTATGGATAAAGAGCAGTTGAGCAAGCCCGCCGAACCCTACGAGTTTAGATCTAAACCAGCTTGGCAGCGTTTAATAATTATGATTGGCGGTGTGCTTGTCAATGTAATACTTGCCATTGTTATTTTTATTGGTATTACTTGGGTATGGGGTGAAGAATATTTACCCGTTAAAAATATTAAGCAAGGTGTTGTTGCCGATTCTTTGGCAAAAACAATTGGTATTCAGGATGGAGATAATGTGGTTGGTATTGATGGTAAGCCACTTGAAGTTTTTGGTACACTAGAAGCAGAAATGATTTTTAACGATGCCAAAGTTTTACAAATTACCAGAAATGATTCGACTTTTGATATACAGGTGCCTGCAGGGTTTAATGCAAAACTTGCTAAAGTGGCAAATGAAACTTCACTTGTGATGCCACGTTATCCGGCCATCGTAGATTCTGTTGCGAGTACAGCTGTGTTTACAAAAGATGCACTCAAAAAAAATGATCAACTCATTGCTATTAACAACAAGCCGTTTTTATTTTATTACGAATTTGAACAATTAAAAAAAGGATACGAAGATTCTATTGTGAGTTTAACAGTGCTTCGCGGAATGGATACAGTTGATGTTCGTGTTAAAATAAATGAAAAAGGGAAGCTTGGATTTTTTGGTAGAAGCCCTTTAAAAATATTTGGTACTAAAACCCAAATCTATAGTTTTATAGAATCTATACCGGTAGGATTTACTAAAACTTGGGAAACACTTGACCGTTATGTTACGGGTATCAAACAAATATTTACTGGTAAAGTAGCAGCGAGTGATTCGTTAGGTAGTGTTATTAGTATTGGTAATACTTTTCCGGGCACTTGGGATTGGGAACGTTTTTGGACTTTAACGGGTATATTTTCTATCATACTCGCCTTTATGAATATTTTGCCTATCCCTGCTCTTGATGGGGGGCATGCACTGTTTACACTCTATGAAATGATCACGAAGCGTAAACCTTCCGATAAGTTTATGGAATACGCACAAATGGTGGGTATGGTTATTTTATTAAGTTTAATGGTATATGCCTTAGGCCTCGACTTTTGGAGATTATTTAAATAAGTGTTTAAATAGTGTTACTTTTGCAGTTGGCTTTTTGCTAACCGCATAGCTATGGGGTCGTACTGGTTTTGACAGCATAGGTTATTGTTGGTGTAAGCATGCAGTGCGTTGTGTAATTAGCACTTCAATCTGAATACTCAAACTTCAAATGGCAATACTCAGTATGCCATGGCTGCTTAATCAGTGATTAAGTAACCATTTGGGCCGCAGCACAGGTTCGCTTATTTCCATGTGCCGTCGCCGACTCAAATCAAAATAAGATGCTGCAATAGAAGGCTGTGACTATTGCTTAAGACTATCCAGCTAAGCGTTAGGTTGGTTTGTTCGTTTCCGGCCTTTCGTCTACAATGAATATCGAAATAAGCATGTAGAAAGCTAATGGTTACGATGTTTGGACAGGGGTTCGACTCCCCTCGACTCCACAAAAAAGGGTGTAATATATTGATTACACCCTTTTTTTATAGATGTCAGAACTGTTGTAACAATATTTCTGAAGTAATTAATCTACCTACCTTTAGTATCAATTAGATAGCATATGAGCACATTCATAAATAATAAAAATCTAACCATAATAAACTTTTCTATTCTTATCTACTTTGGACTTCTTTATGTACTTGATTTTTTAAAAATAGAGGTTGTTATAATTGGTGTTTTTCGAGAAATCTTCACCATTCCATTCCTTTTAGCTCAAATGATTTTTTTAGTACTAGGAATAATACATATAGTTAAGCATAAAACACATTTTTTGACACTCATCAGTATAATTGTATTGGCTATCAATGCCATTTATACCATTGGATCGTTTTTTTAGGTATTGCAAGCATCTAGCTAATGTGTGAATGATGTAATATAGATGTTGAAAGTGAAAAAGGGATGCATCATAAAGAACAGCAAATGCGAAAGAGGAACTTTGTAAAAAAGCATTATCTTTCTACAACAACCTGGTTGTAAGGTACTCTAAACCTTGGCCCCCAAACGCCAGCTTCTGTTCCTTTTCCAACAGCAACAATCATATTGATTTCTGCGCCGGATGGTAATTGTAAAGCTTTTTTTACGCGAACGGCATCAAAGCCTTCCATTGGGCAAGATTCAAAATTTTCTGCGGCAATAGATAGCATAAATGTTTGTGCAGCAAGTGCGCAAGATTTATGCACGGTTACGCGCTGGTCTGCGTCGCCACCAAAACGCATAAATGGTTTTTGAAGGCCCATAAAAAAGCAAAGTAATCTTCGTATTAAAGTAAAAATGCCAAATATATCTGAGCGGTAGGCGAGTGGCATTAATTTGCCATAATAATCGAGTCCTCTTTTTTGTGCGGTATTGGGTTCGCCAGAAATGCCTTCTTTAATTTTATTGTAGTTCCAAGCGGCTCTTTGTTTCCAAAGGTCTTTTCTGGTTACAAATACCACCAATTGTTTGGCTGTGCGTGCGGCATTTTGGTCTAGGCAAAGGGCTGTGAATTTTTCTTTTAAAACAGGATCTTTAATCCATTGAAATTCCCAAAGTTGCATGTTGCTACTATTTGGAGACAATATGCTACGCTCTATACTGCGTTTGATAACATCGTCTGGTACTTCTATATTTTCATCAAATTTTCGGTTAGAACGTCTGCGTTGTATAATTTCTTCAAAACTGCTGCTTAGTGACATGTTTTTTACTTTATTATGAAGTGGTAAATATCGTAACTATTTACCGATTAAAGATATATTTGTAATTGAAAATAATTCAAACACGAATGGTTCAATTACCCCCACGTCCAGCCAACAACTTTGATCTATTGCGTATCCTGTTTGCATGGTTTGTGATTATATCGCATTCTTATGTATTAAATGGCTCAGGGGTTACCGATCCTCTCTTTCAGGCCACCAATCAAACTTTTTTATTTTCTTTTATTGGGGTTAAAGGCTTTTTTATCATCAGTGGCTATTTGATTTTTAAAAGTATGATGGTGAGTAAGTCAATTCCCCAATATTTTTTAAAAAGAACCCTTCGAATATTTCCGGCATTGGCCGTGGTATTGACGGTTACCCTAGTGGCTGTTTTTTTTATCTATCCGTTAGGCATTACACCGTTTTTTTATAACAAAGAAGTCTATGCTTATTTTATAGGCAATCTTATTTTATTTAAGCCACACTTTTTTATAACGGGTGTTTTTTCAAATTTAATTTCGCCAGCTATTAATGGATCATTATGGACCATCGAATATGAGTTTTTCTTTTATGTATTCATACTGTTATTTTTTTATGTGCGGTCCAATAAAAATGCACTTAAAATTTTATTAGGGCTTGCTTTAGCTGTTTTTTTGGTTGTGCGGTTGGTTTTTTACAAATGGACGGTGCAAACACATTTTTTTATTCCGCTAGAACCACTTTTTGATTTGGGTCCATATTTTTTAATGGGTTCTTTCTTAAGTTGTTTTGACCTCGAGCAATTACCTGCAAAAAATGCAATCGCATTTGTTTTACTAAGTGTCTTAATAGCGGGTACGTATTTGCAGGTAGGGCATACGGTTATTTATTTTACACTTCCTTACCTTGTAATTTATTTGGGTAAAAAAACCTCGGGTTTGGCAGCATGGGTGCATCAAAAACTAGGTGATCCGTCTTATGGGATTTACCTATATGCATTTCCATTACAGCAGTTTATCATTTATTTGTATAAGCCCTCTACACTAACCCTGTTTGTGGTTAGTACGATAGGCGCCTTTGTATTTGGCTATTTTTCTTGGATATTGGTTGAAAAAAAGGCGCTAGCGCTTAAGGCATATTTTAAATAAGCTTTATGACCAAGTAGCAAACAATGCATAAAAGGAGTATAATAGCTACAGCTGCAATGGTCCAAGGTTCAGTGTCTAATAATTTGTGTTTCTTTTTATTTTTATTTTTTTGCGTAAGTTCGCGCACTGTTTTTTTAAGCATTTGGTTATAGGCGGCAAGTTGGTCTTTATTTTTAAATGCTGTAAGCCCTTCTACAGCAGCTTCAAAGTACTCAGATTGGAGCATCATTTTTTCAATTTCATGTTGCTCCTTGGATGTGGCGGTTCCGGCAACATATTTTTCCAATACCTGCTCATTCACCAAAACGTCGGAATCTAATATGTCAAGAAGGTTATTCATGATCTAAATGCTTTTCAATTAATAATTTCAAATTTCTTTTTCCGTTTTGTATATGGCTTTTTACTTCTAATAGTGATAGGCCAGTTATGGATGCAACATTTTGGTAGCTATTTTTTTGAAGGTAAAATAAAGTGATGCATTTTTTTTGTGCATCATTTAGTTGCGGAAGCATTTGTTCTAGTAAAGAAGCCAATTGTTCTTTTTGTAAAGCTTCTGTTTTGTCTGTTTCATGATCTGCCAACTGCTCTAAACTACTAGCATCAACCGTTTTATTTTGTTGTCTTAAAAGCACCAGGCAATGGTTTTTACAAATCATATACAGCCAACTTTTTAAGTAGGTGACTTTGTATTTTTCTAATTCTAGAATAGCTTTTAAGAATACTTGTTGCACGGCGTCTTTGGCTGCTTCTTCATCTTTTAAATATTTCATGCAAAGCCCCAATAATAAATAGGTGTGTCTTTCAAGTGCTAGACCTATCCAATTGGGATCCCTACTTTCGTAGTAGCGCTCCAGTAGGGCCTCTGTGGTTATATGATCAAATTTAGATTGTTGCACCTCTTAAAAATACTTCTTTTAAAACAGATGCTAAACTCTATAAATTCCATAACTTACCTCAAATTGTAAAGCATGGCTGAGGTGATTTGTGTGGTTCCTGTTGCGCCGTTACGAGCAGAGGGTTCACATAGAGCAGAAATCGTTTCTCAAATGCTATTTGGAGAAACAGCACTGCTACTGAGTGAAACCAAAGATTTCTATCAAATTCAATTGCACCAAGATGGGTATGAAGGATGGTGTCAGAAATTGCAATTGCAATTAGTTGCAGAAGGCTCAAATGTTACCCCTACCGGATATACGGCCAACTGGATTAATAGTGCGGTACTAAATGGACAATCCATTCAACTGCCGCTTGGAACGCCCATTGTTTCTTATAAGCATACCAATTTTGAATTGTCTTACACCGGTGCCATTTTGGATGTAGCAAATAATGCGTACTCACCGGATGCACTTGCACATATTGCTAAACAATTTTTAGGCACTTCTTATTTGTGGGGAGGAAGGTCTGTGTTTGGAATTGATTGCAGTGGCTTTGCGCAAATGGTTTTCAAATTGTTTAATTGTAATTTACCGCGCGATGCTTATCAGCAAGCCCAAATGGGAGAGGCGATTGGTTTTTTAGCCGAAGCCAAGCCCGGCGATTTAGCTTTTTTTGATAACGAGCAAGGAAAAATCACCCATGTAGGCATTTTATTGGCCCCCGATGTAATTATTCATGCTTCTGCTATTGTGCGCATAGATCCTATCGATCAAGCTGGTATCGTTAGCAGCAGCACAGGACAGCGTACGCATCAACTCCGAACCATTCGAAGAATTATTGTATAATATTAAATAGAAGGCATAAAAAAAAGCAGCACATGTGCTGCTTTTTTTTATAGTAAAGTTTCAATTACATATCTATTACATGATGTCCATTGCTTTTGCAAAATAGGTAACGGTACCAGGTAACGCTAACCAAAAGAATTCACGGTATACAACGAGTAAAGTGATCATTACAGCTAACCAGAAAAAACAGATAGCCCAATATTTTGCAGTTGATTTATTTGCTTCCATGTAAATAATTTTTGCAAATATAAGGTCCGCAGATCATTTAGCCAACAAATATCCGGCGGCCGTTGCGATTATTCCAAGTGCTAATGTGCCCGCCGTATACACCAAAAAACTGCCATAGCGCTGCTGTTGTAATAGTTCCAGGTTTTCCCAGGCAAACGCCGAAAATGTGGTAAAGCCGCCACAAATACCGGTAGCTAAAAATAGGCGAAGGGTTGGGCTTATTTGGCCTTTAATAGCGAGTCCCATAACGACACCCATTATTAAAGCGCCCAATATATTTACTACGCCAGTGGCATAGGGAAAGGTAACAGATTTAATAGCTACTCCAAACAAATACCTTGCAACGGCACCCATCATGCCGCCAATGCCTACCCAGAATAAATTTTTCACTTCCATCCTATTTAATTTATGGGGTAATAGATGTTACTTGCCAATTGCCCTTTGCTTTTTCTATTGCAATTTGGTGCGGGGTATTGTCCATTGAATTCCTATAATTGATAAGGGTATGCAAGCTGTCTTGATCCGTTACATCTAAAATAATGATGGATGCTTGTCTAAAATTGGAACGACCTTCTTTACCTAAAGTTCTGTATATTTTTTCGGTGTTTGTAGTGTAGGATTGAATGGTTTCATTTGCAGCAGCATATGCTTTTGCTTTTTCAAAATCACCTTGTAAACAAGCTTCTATATAGTTGCGACCAGCCTCAATAGCTGAGGTAGCGGGTGGAAAACTTTTGCTTGTATTGGTGCAACCTATAAGTAGTGCAAACAGCAGTGCGGCTATGCTTTTCATGGAATAAAAGTACAATTTATGGGCATCATTTTAACAATCATTTTGCTAATAGTTGTTAGGTTTTCACCAAAAAGTGTTACCTTCGCACCATAATTGAACAACAACCCTAATAATACCTATCTGCTCTTGTAGCACTTGATTTTTTAGGGTTTACTTTACGATTACAGCCCGCCAGGCAGCCATTTGAATTTACTTGTTCAATTTTAACGACGCAAATTTTAAATATACATACAATGAACAGTAATGCTATGCCTGCTATCGTACAAATCGATACAGACAACTTAAAGAAGTTGACAACAGAGGTTAAAGAAACAGTGGCAGACGCCGTAATTGGCGTAAACAATGCACAAACACGTAAGTCTTTTGGAATTACAGATTTGTGGGCCATTAGAAAAAATGTAAAGCCTACAAGGGCTGGATCTAATAGAAACTTCTAAACAATAAAAAGGGCCTCATGCAAATGAGGCCCTTTTTATTTGATGATTATATTGAATGATTTTATTTGATGATGACCGTTCCAATTTTTTTGGTAATCTCTCTTTCAATTTCTTTGAGGTGTTTGTGTAATTCAATAAGCCTCATCTGTTCTTCAAAACCTGCATTTTCCATGTCTTGTTGGTTTTGATCAAACATCTTTTTAATTTTTCGAAGTTTAAAATAATTGACACTCATCGTAACGTCTTCCATAGAAGTGTCTCTATTTACAATATTCATGCCTTCTAAAATGGTATCCCATTTTAAACTGAGCTCGTGTTGCGATACGGTTAAGTTCACCACCATATTTCTAATATTTTCATCATCGTGGTAGAGTAGGGTTTTAGAAGTTGGCTCTAATCCTTTGTCATACCAACTTTTGTAGATTTGATAGAGTTGAATATACTGCTCATTGTCAAAATCAAATTGCTCCAATTCTTCAAAAATATAATCGGCCATTGTTTTATGGTTATCAAATTTTAATAAGCCGTAATCGAGTAATACGCGTATTAAATTCTTTTCATAAATATCATCTTGATTAACGAGTGCCGCACCTTCGTCAAATTCAGGTGCTTGATGGCCTTCTAGTATTTGTTGCGCTTCATCAAACGGCATCTTTTTTTCTTGCTTAACAAGAATGTCGCGTTTAAATTTGTTGACAAGATTGGTTAAACCCGTTTCATCAATGCGAAGTAGGCTAGAGCACTTTCTAATATAATCTTGTTGCTTTGTAAAATCTTCGGCCTTGTTTATTTTACTTAGCGTTTCTGCTACTTGATTGACAACTGCACTTTTTTTGCTAACATCTGCGCCAGCTTCTTGAAGCATTACTTCAAGTTGAAAAATGATAAAATCTTTTTTTGCAGTGGCTACAAATTCATTGAAGGCAGTGGTGCCTACTTTATTGACATAACTATCCGGATCCTCGTTGTCGGGGATGAGCACAAGCCGCACATTAAGCCCTTCTTCGAGTGCCATATCCAGCCCGCGAAGCGCCGCTTTCACACCTGCGCTATCACCATCATATATAATAGTTAAGTTTTGGGTATATTTTTTAATTAACCGAAGTTGATCTGTGGTTAGTGATGTACCGCCACTAGCCACCACGTTTTCGATACCGGCTTGGTGTAGGCTCACAACGTCGGTGTAGCCCTCTACAAGTAAACACTCATCGGCTTTGTCAATGGCCATTCTAGCAAAATAGGAGCCGTATAAAATTTTACTCTTGCTGTATACTTCGTTTTCCGGGGTGTTGATGTATTTAGGACCTCTATCAGATTTCCCTATAACGCGTGCCCCAAATCCAATCACTTTTCCGGTATTGCCATGAATGGGAAAAATAATTCTTCCTCTATAGTTGTCTACAAGTTCGTCGCCGTTTCTATTCGCAACAAGTCCGGTTTTTGGAAGCAGGGTAGGATTGAATTGATTGGCAAGTAATGCATCCGTTAGTGCTGTTCTGTTTTCTGGATTGTACCCAATCTGAAATTTTTCGATAATTTCTTTTCTAAATCCTCTCTCTTGCAAATAGGAGAGTGCAATATTTTTTCCTTCTTCGGTATCTAATAATTGTGAACTAAAAAACTTTTGTGCAAAATGATTAATGGCATATATGCTATCGGATGTTTGTAATAATATTTTTTGCTCGGGAGATGTTTCTGTTTCTTCAATTTCAATATTATAACGCGCAGCGAGCCATCTTAATGCTTCTACATAACTATATTTTTCATGCTCCATTAAAAACGTGATGGAGTTGCCACTTTTACCACAACCAAAACATTTGTAAATTTCTTTTACAGGAGACACCGTAAAAGAAGGAGATTTTTCGTTGTGAAAAGGGCAGTTGCCTAGGTAATTTGTACCTCTCTTTTTGAGTTTCACAAACTCACCCACAATATCAATAATATCGATGCGGCTGGTGATTTGTTGTATGGTATTTGGCGAAATCATTAAGAAAGCGAAGTTAATAGAACCCGTGGAAATTTAGTTTATTAACAATTTCAAATAATAATAAATATTTATATGTTTAACAAAATGCAACTGAATCTTGTCCCAAAACGAATCAAAATTGGCTATTTACCGAATAATAACCTGAATTAGCTCTATTTTATCCCGAATGACTGTGGATAATGTTGTTTTTGACCTAAATATTTATTGAGATGTGCGCAATAAATTTTAACATTGTGTTGATTATTATGGCTATTACATGAAAAACTGCTTGCCTAATAATTATTAATTGTTCATAGAAACCAAAATAAGTATGAGAAAAATTTCTTCTTTGATGAAAGTAGTTACTTTACTACTTCTCATTTTCTCGTTACCATCTATGGCTCAAAGCCAGAATGTATCTGGTAAAGTCATGGATGCCGACAAAAAAACACCACTACAAGGTGTAACTGTAAAAGTGTTAGGCACTACATCTGCCGCACAGTCAAATGAAAAAGGTGAGTTTACCATTAAAGCTAATAAGGGTCAAACCTTACTAGTAAGTTACATTGGTTATGATGGCCAGCGTGTAACGGTTACTGGTGCAACTGCCAATGTTTCATTGCGCGCCTCTGTAACAGAACTTGAAGAAGTGACTGTTGCGATGGACATCAAGAAAAAGCCAAGAGATCTTGGTTATTCTGCGCAAACTGTAAAAGGAGATGATGTTAAAGAAACACAACGTGAAAACTTTTTAAATGGATTGCAAGGTAGAATTGCGGGTGCAACTATTACCGCAACATCAGGTGTGCCTGGTGCGTCTTCAACCATAATTTTAAGAGGTTTTAACTCAATGTCTCTTAACAACCAACCATTATTTGTGGTGGATGGTATCATCATGGACAACTCAGCTATCAATGCTGCAGAAACTGTTCCAGGTGCTGCAGGGCAAAACAATACTTCAAACGACTTTACAAACCGTATTGCAGATTTGAACCCAAATGATATAGAAAACGTAACAGTGTTGAAAGGACCAGAAGCAACTGTACTATACGGTAGTTCTGCGAGTAATGGTGCGATCATCATTACGACTAAAAAGGCAAAAATTACTGCTGGTAAAAAAATCAATTTAAGTTACGATAACTCTTTCCGTTTTCAAACACTTCAAAATGTTCCTTCTGTATATACAGGATTCCAACAAGGTTCAAATGGTATCGCAAGTGCAGGTACATTTTCTGCATTTGGTCCTGCTATGAGACCTGATATTGCAATCTATGACAACGTAGGAAATTTCTTTAGAGAAGCCGTTGGTACTACCCAAAACTTAAGTGCCGATTTTGGTACCGCTAAATCTAGCTATCGTGCGAGTGGATCTTATTACGATCAATCTGGTGTTGTTCCAAACACAAGATTGCAACGTACCAACTTTAGATTAACAAACACTACAAAAATTGGTAAGAATTTAGAAATTTCTCCATCTATTGCATACAGCAATAGCATTAACGATAAGGCAATGAAAGGAGCGGGTGGCTATTTGTTAAACCTATTTTTATGGCCAGCTACGGATAATGCAAAAAGCTATTTATTACCAAATGGTCACAAGCGTTATTTGATAGCAAACAACAATGCTGCCGACGATGCATTTTTAGGAACTACTTCAGAAACGGACAATCCGTTTTTTGCAGTTAACAAAAATGAGTCTGTAGATAAAACAAATAACTACACGGCAAATATCTCTATCAACTACAATCCTTTAAAGTGGTTAACAGTTGCAGGTCGTTTTGGTTATAACTATTATACAACATCAGGTTTCCAATACCGTGATCCAGAATCTGCTTCTCAGTCTTCTATGGCCAATAAAGGTCAGCTAGACAACTACTGGGTAAAAGCAAACAACTATAACCACACCATTACCGCTACTGCCAAAAAAACTTTTGGTAAGTTTAATACGCGTGTAACTGTGGGTACACGTTGGGCGCAAAACCAATTGGAGAAATTTGGTATTTCTGGTACACAAGATAGTATCAGAAGCTTTGATAGTTCCGCTACAGGTGTTGCAACAAGATCTCGTTTAAGTAGAACCACACTATATGGTAACAACCAGTGGAACCAAATTAAATCAATGCAAATTGCAGGATTTGCAGAAGGAACCATTAGCTATAAAAACCTAATTTTCTTAACAGGTTCTATGGCATTTGAATCTTCTTCTGTATTACCTAAAGCAAACAGAAATTACTCTTATCCTGGTGGAAACATCAGTATCATCATGAGTGATATCCTCCCTAAATTAAAAGGTGGCTTATTGAGTTACTGGAAAATCAGAAGTTCTTTAGCACAAACTGCGAGACTTCCGGATGCGTATGCGAACCAGTCAAACTTTGTACCAACTATGACAAGTGCCCTAACACCTCCAACAAGTGCTAGTGGTCTTATCAATGTGCCTCTACAATATTCTTTCTATAATGCAAACCCTTACTTACGTCCAGAGCGTCAACAAACCTATGAAGTAGGTACGGAGTTCCGTATGTTCCATGATGTGTTAACGGTAGATGCGGCGTATTACAATACACTTGCACTCGATCAAATTGCACAAGGCTTTAGAGCTTCTTATGGTACAGGTTTCGTACTAAATACGGCTAACAACTCTAGCGTTCGTAACCAAGGGTTAGAACTTTCTATTGGTGTTAAAGTATTACGCAAAAAAGACTTTGATTGGAATATCCAATTCAACGTGAACCACATGTGGAATAAAGTATTGGCCATTCCTATGCCAATCGATATTGCAGGCGCGGATTACTATGATGCATCTACTTGGTTGTATTCAAATGCAAGAGGTGGTTTAAGACCTGGTTATTCTACAGGAACTATTACAAGTTATGGTTACAAGCGTCAAGACTTAACACCTCCAGGTGCAAATGGCTTGTCTAAAAATGATGGTGCAGTATTAATTTCTCCAACAACGGGTATTCCATTAAACGATGGTGTATTTAGAGTCAGAGGCGACCGTACCATCTGGTTAACGGTAGGTACGATTAACCGTATGCGCTACAAAAACCTAAGCTTATCTTTCCTATGGGATTTAAGAATTGGTGGAGATATCTTTAACGCAACTGGTATGTACTTAACAACACTTGGTAAGTCTGCTAAAACTGCAGATCGTTTAACACCAAGAGTTGTAACTGGATTTTTGCAAGATGGTCTACAAAATACAGCTACGCCAACGCGTAACTCAATTTTAGTTACACCATACTACAACAACACGTATTATAACTCAACCAATATGCCTGAAGAAGATTATATGGAGCGTGATATTAAAGCATTCCGCTTGCGTGATATCTCTTTAAGCTATACGATTCCTTCTAAAGCACTTGCAAACAATGCTGCAAAAGGAATGGACCATCCAGGGTTACTTGATTATGTAAACTTTAAATCGATGAGTTTCTTTTTAACTTGTAACGATTTAGTATTGTTTACAAATTATGCTGGTGCAGATCCAGCAGCTAACGGCGGTAACGCTTCATTACGAGGTGTGGGTGCAGTTGGTTTCGATTATGGAAACATTGCAGCACCACTTAGTTTTAATGCTGGTTTAAGAGTTGGATTTTAACTTGATTTAAAAAAATGATTATGAAAAATAAAAAGCACACAAATTATTTTTTTGCAGTAGCACTTGCGATGGTGGGTTTTGCCACTTTGCAGTCTTGCAATAAAAAATTAGACGATGCTTACCTAAACCCCAACAACCCAATTGAAGGGGCAATAGAAGCCATCTTACCAAACGTTATTAACCAAATGACATCTACAGCTGCACCCCCAAATGGTGGCGGTGGTGGGTCTTATGGTCCAGCTGCAGAAGCTGTAACGCTTGGAAAATACATACAATACTGGAACTCCTATACAACAGGTGATTCCTATGATCAATTAGGAGGCGTATATGCTACAACTTCTGATGTTACAGGTATTGTTTGGGCCATGCATTATTATGGAATTGGTGCCAACGCTAAGTACATCATTTCTAGAGGAACTGAACAAAAGAAATGGGATTATGTAGGTGTTGCTACAGCCATTTTTGCTTGGAGTTGGTTAACCACTACAGAAGAATATGGCGAAGTTATTATGCGCCAAGCATTTGACACAGAGCGTCAGCAGTTTGATTATGATATGCAATCAGATGTATACGATTCAGTTCGTGTAATGTGTGACGATGCACTTGCTTATTTAAACAGAACAGATGGTGCAGTTAGTGCAGCTAATCTTAAATATGGCGATGGCTATTTTTATGGTGGTGATGTAAATAAGTGGAAAAAGTTTGTGTACGCAGTTAAAGCGCGTTCATTTGCGCACTTAAGCAACAAAGCTATTTACACTTCTAAAAACTATGCTGATTCTGTTATTAAATATTGTAATTTATCTATCACGACAAATGCAGATAATGCAGTTCAAAAATGGGTAGGTGGTAACTTTAGTGGTACCAACAACTATTATGGACCTTACAGAGGAAATATTGGTTCACTTCGTCAATCTGCGTTTATTGCAAACTTGTTAACGGGTGCTAATACGGAATCTCCATTTACGGGTATCATGGATCCACGTACGCCGTATTTGATCAATGAAAATACAAATGGCACCTATAAAGGAGTTATTCCAAATTTGGGAACTTCTGGTTTAGGAACTTCAGATCAACCTAAAAACTTTTGGAGAGGAACGTTTTTATCAACAGCAGTAACTGCAGATTCTGGACGTTATATATTTAACAATCTAGCGCCGTTCCCATTACTAACAGCTGCTGAAATCATGTTTACCAAGGCCGAAGCTGCTTTTAGAAAAGGAGACAAGTCGCTTGCTTTAGCATCATACAAAAAAGGTATTGAATTAAATTTCGAGATGTTAACGACAGAATATCAGTCTCGCATTCCTTGGGCTAATTTAATTACGCCAGCTTCTCAAGCTGCTTATTTAGCTGATCCTAAAGTGTTACCTACAGATGCTACTTTGTTAACTTTATCGCACATCATGCTTCAAAAATACATTGCCCTTTATGGTCATGGATTTAACGAAACATGGACAGATATGCGTAGGTACCATTATTTAGATTTAGATCCTGCTAGAGGTAAACAAGTGTATGCTGGTTTTACATTACCTACAACACTTAATATCTACAATGCTGGTAAACTTCCTTACAGATGTAGACCAAGATATAATTCAGAGTATTTATACAATATCCCTGCGTTACAAAAAATTGGGGCGTTGGCATCTGATTACCATACCAAAGAACAATGGTTTATCCAACCATAATCTTAACCAGTAAAAAAAGTAAGAGATGAAAAAAATGATAAAATATATTATCCCGGTGGTTGCCCTGTTTGCTTTGGCATCATGTGCAAAAAATTCCGGCGTTACCAATCAACCATATGACACCTATGGCACACCAACAAATAAGGGTCAGTTAAAAGTGAACCTTGCGTTTGCTTATAATATTGATCATGCAAATTTGTGTATCAAATTAAACGGCAATTATGTAAGTAGTTTATTGCAATCTCGTACACCTTTTCCTGGTGGCGGATACAATACCCGTGGTAGTAACTTTGCATTATACCTGAGTGTGCCTCTTGGTGCTAATGCAGTATCTATTGTGATGCCTAAGTATAATACCAATACAGATTCTGTTGTATTGTATACTACTTCAGTTACCATCCCAGATAATTCTGCTTATACGTTGCATATTGCCGATACTGCAGAAACTACAAAATCTGTTTTGGTTAAAAACAATATTGCTGGGTTGCCAGATGGCATGTGCCGTTTTAATTTTGTAAATCTAATTCCTAATGCGGGAGCAGTAGATTTATACCTAAACGGGTTACTCATGAGCAAAAATATTGCCTATTTAGCAGCAAGCGGTGCCATGGATATACCAGTTGGTGTAAATGCACCAGGTTTTGTATCTGGAACGACTACAACATGGGCGGTGCGTCCTACAGGAGCGGCTTCTACTACCACTGCGATAGCTAGTTATGCTAGCTCAAACGGGTTACAAAGTGGGGTTGCCTTAACAGGCTTTTGTATGGGCTATTCTGGTGCTACAGGAACAAGACTTCCTTATTTATCGTTAACGTTAGATAAGAACCAATAGTTGTAAACTTTACAATGTCAATAGGGCGAAAAATTATATTTTTCGCCCTATTTTTTTAACATCAATTGCATCAATAGTTTTGTAAATTTGTGGTCATGAACGCAAAATATTTGTTGGTTATTGGGCTGTTGTTTTTTGCACCTATAGTTGTGCCTGCCCAGGCCATAGATTCTATGCTTGCGGTATACAAAGAAAATTTCCAGCAGGAAAAAGTGCACATACATTTTGATAAAGATTTATATACAAAGGGTGAAACCATTTGGGGTAAGGCGTATATACTAGCAGGCGAGGGCCTATCCGATTATAGTAGAAATTTTTATGCTGATTTTTATGATGAGGCTGGACAGCTTATTAAGCATACCGTGCATCCGCTATTTGAGTCTTCAGCTAAAATGCAATTTGATATTCCTGCAAATTATAAAGGGGGCCGTATACGTATTAAAGCATACACGAGGTGGATGCTTAATTTTGATCCTGCCTTTATTTTTACCAAAGACATTCATATACAAAGCACAGATTCTGCTGCTGCAATAAAAAAAACAGACCCTATTTATAAACTACAATTTTTTCCAGAGGGTGGATCTTTAATTAACGGTATCAGTTCACAAGTTGGATTTTTAGCAGTCAACCAAAATGGAGAACCCATCGATATTAAAGGCGCCATTGTAAATAGTACCGGTGAACTTTTGGATTCTATTGTTTCGGTGCATGATGGCATGGGCGTGTTTAGTTTTATGCCCGAAAAATCGGAACCTTATAGCTGCAATTGGACAGATGCATTTGGAGGGCAGCATAGTACACTACTACCAACTGCAAAGCCCAATGGGATAGTGATGCAAGCCCAGTTGCAAGATGGTAAGGCAAAGCTCGTAATACAACGTCCCTTAGGTGCTACTCAAAATTTATACGCGCTGCATGTAGTAGCCTCTATGAATCAAAAGTTAGTGTATACCTCCAATATTAATTTGCAAACAAAAAAATCTGCGGCACTGGCGTTACAAACAGATAGCTTGCCAACAGGTGTTTTACAAATTACTGTGTTTGATGCGTTATGGGTTCCAGTTGCAGAGCGTGTTTTGTTTGTCAATAATAATTTACATGCTTTTTACCCATCTGTTAAAATGTTTACACCCCGTTTAAGTAAGCGCGCAAAAAACACCATTGATATTGTTGTAGAAGACAGTGTGTTAAGTAATTTATCTGTTGCAGTTACAGATGCTAATATTCAGCGTGATAATAGCACTTCTATTTTTTCGAACCTTTTATTACAAGGCGATATAAAAGGGTATATACCCAATGCGTCTAATTATTTTACAAGTAATGATGTGGACCTTCCTGCTAAAATAGATTTAGTGATGCTAACCCATGGTTGGCGTAAATACAATTGGGAGGATATGGCAAAAGGGTTAACGCCAACTTTAAAATATCCAATGGACAGTGATTATTTGCAAATAAAAGGGTCTCTGTATAATGGCTCTGTGGTTAATACCAAGCTCATACCAAGTGTAACGCTAGTGTTACAATCACGCGATAGTAGTAAGCAGTATTTTTTTACACCTATTGCTTCTGATGGAAGTTTTGCCCAGCGTGGGATTATATTTTTTGATACAGTGCGTGTTTTTTATAAACTCAATGGCGATAAAAAAGTAACGCCTACTACGGCTGCTAATTTTAGTTACAGTTTACCGAGTTTGTCTTATCCATCTCAAATACAGCTCTATCATTTTGCAAAGCCAGATACCACAGGCATGGCGTATTTATTATTTATGGAAGCACAAGCTAAAAAAATAAAAAAATCATTTGACTCGGTGGTGGTATTAAAAGAAGTAGTGGTGCAATCAAAAGCAAAATCGGTAGTGGATGTACTGGATGAAAAATATACAACTGGATTGTTTTCTGCCAAAGATAGTTATGCGTTTGATGTAGCAGGCGATAGTCATGCAACAGGTTCTATCAATGTGTTTCAGTATTTGCAAAACTTAATTCCGGGCATGACCATGTCGCTACCTATACTAGGGGCGAATGGTGCCGAAGATGCCAATAGCAATAATGTACCCGGATTAAATTGGCGTGACGGGACACCAGATATTTTCTTAAATGAAATGCTTTCTGATGCCGAGCAAACCATGGGCATTCAAATGAGTGATATTGCGTATATCAAAGTTTTTCGTCCGCCGTTTATGGGATCTTCTGGATCCGGTCCATCAGGAGCCATTGCTATTTATACCAAAAAGCCATCTGATTTAAAAAATGAAAGCTTAAAAGGATTGAGTAACGC
The DNA here is from genome assembly GCA_040403595.1 of Sediminibacterium sp. Classification (GTDB taxonomy): domain Bacteria; phylum Bacteroidota; class Bacteroidia; order Chitinophagales; family Chitinophagaceae; genus Sediminibacterium. The sequence goes on from JBBAKI010000002.1 coordinate 152,691, forward strand.
ACTCTTAACAGGCTATACCAATTATAAAGAATTTTATAGCCCTAATTATGCCGTATCGCCAACAAAAGTACCGGATGTGCGCACCACACTTTATTGGAATCCATTTGTATTAACCGATAAGAAAACAAAGCTTGTTAAGCTCGATTTTTACAATAACGATATCACTACAAAATTTAGAATTGTTGTAGAAGGTGTGAATGCTGCAGGTAAAATCACAAGGTTAGAAAAAATAATTCAGTAAAGGATTAGGAATCCGATTCTTTGTCAAATTCAAAGTCGTCACTGTCTAACAACTCACGTTCAATTTCTTCCATCATTACAATATCTGAAGCCTCGCTAAGGGTAGGTGTAAGGTTGAGCACCTCTAATAATTCAAGTTCGTCAAAACAGTCTTCTAGTTTTTTTGAAAGGCAGCAAATGACAAAAGAGGCGCTTTTGTCATAAAATGCCTGTTGTAAATCTGTTAAGGTTTGACAAGCTTCTGGTTCAATATCTTTAACATTTTCTAGGTTGAGTACCATGTTTTTTAATGGCGATTCTAGACAATTATTGCAAATAGCAACGATTTCTGCTGCTATATTGGCAGTAATATTGGTTCCAGTGGGGGTTAAAAGCTGGTATTTTTCTTTGGTATCAATTTTGAGTTCCATAGTATGTAGGTGAAGTTAGTAAATGTGGATAATCCACACACAACTTCGCTCAATTTTTTTCGTTATAATTGTATAAATCCAATTTTCGTTATGGATAATAATTTTTCGGCACAAGTAAAAGAAATCATTTCCTATAGTAGGGAAGAAGCGTTACGATTAGGGAACGACTTTATTGGAACGGAGCATTTGTTGCTTGGTCTTATAAGGGATGAGGAAAATACAGCCATTAAGGTGCTAAAGCAGCTTAATGTAGACCTGTATGAGCTGCGCAAGGAGATAGAACTCGCTGTTAAGGATAAGACAGGCAAAAATATTGCCAATATTAATAGTTTGCCCCTTACCAAGCAGGCCGAAAAAGTAATTCGTGTTACTGTTTTAGAAGCCAAGGCCCTTAAAAGCCCACTGGTAGAAACAGAGCACCTCATGCTAAGCATTTTAAAAAATAAAGAAAATATTGCCACTCAAATACTAGGTCAATTTGATATCGATTATGATTTGTTTAGAACCGAGCTAGGTATGGTGGGTAGTTCAAGCCCTCTAAACGAGTTCCCGGAAGACAATGACAACTACGACGATTTTGATGAAGAAAAAAGAGGCGGTGGATTTAGTCAGCCAAAAGCGGCAAAATCTCCTGCTGGGGCAAAAAGCAAAACACCTGTACTAGATAATTTTGGTAGAGACATTACCAAATTGGCAGAGGTAGGTAATTTGGATCCGATTGTAGGCCGTGATGCAGAAATTGAGCGTGTGAGCCAAATTTTAAGCCGCCGTAAAAAAAATAATCCCATTTTAATTGGTGAGCCCGGTGTGGGTAAAACGGCCATTGTAGAAGGCCTAGCGCTTCGCATTGTGCAGCGTAAAGTAAGTCGCGTATTATTTGACAAGCGTGTTGTATCATTGGACCTAGCTGCACTTGTGGCGGGCACTAAATACCGTGGTCAGTTTGAAGAGCGCATGAAAGCCATCATGAATGAGCTTGAAAAAAACAGAGACGTTATTTTATTTATTGATGAAATACATACCATTGTTGGTGCTGGTGGTGCGAGTGGATCACTCGATGCTTCTAACATTGTAAAACCTGCACTTGCTAGAGGGGAGCTTCAATGTATTGGTGCTTCTACACTTGATGAATACCGAATGCACATCGAAAAAGATGGTGCACTCGATAGACGTTTCCAAAAAGTATTGATTGAACCACCAAGCGTAGATGATACCATTGTTATTTTAAACAATATCAAATCTAAATACGAAGATTTCCATAACGTTACGTATGGTGATGATGCTATTGAGGCTTGTGTAAAATTAAGCGACCGTTACATGACGGACCGTTTACTTCCAGACAAAGCCATTGATGTATTAGATGAAGTAGGTGCCAGAGTGCACTTAAAAAATATCAATGTTCCAGAAACCATTGTGGAACTTGAAAAAGAAATCGAAGCCGTTAAAAACGAAAAAAATAAAGTGGTAAAAAGTCAGCGTTTCGAAGAAGCGGCAGCACTTAGAGACACTGAAAAAAAATTAGGCGAATCGTTAGAGCAAGCAAAGTCTGCTTGGGAAGAAGAGAGCAAAAACAAGCGTTATCCTATTTCTGAAGAAAATATTGCCGAAGTAGTGAGCATGATGACAGGTATTCCTGTTAAACGTATGGTTCAAGCAGAAACAGACAAGCTGCGCCGTATGAATGAAGAAATGAAAGGCATGGTTGTTGGACAGGATGAAGCCATTTTAAAAGTTGTAAAATCCATTCAGCGTAATAGAGTAGGATTAAAAGATCCTAAAAAACCAATTGGTACATTTATATTTTTAGGACCTACCGGTGTTGGTAAAACAGAACTAGCGCGCGCACTAGCTCGCAATATGTTTGAGTCGGAAGATGCACTGATTCGTATTGATATGAGTGAGTACATGGAAAAATTTACCGTGAGCCGTTTAATTGGTGCGCCTCCAGGCTATGTAGGTTACGAAGAGGGCGGACAGTTAACAGAAAAAGTTAGACGCAAACCTTATTGTGTAATTTTATTAGACGAAATTGAAAAAGCGCATCCAGATATTCATAATATTTTATTGCAGGTATTGGATGATGGTCAATTAACGGACGGGTTGGGCCGAAAAATTGATTTTAAAAATACCATGATTATCATGACATCTAATATTGGCGTACGTCAATTAAAAGAGTTTGGTGATGGCGTGGGTTTTGCTACCGCAACGCGCGTGCAAAATGCAGAGGAAAACAACAAAGCAGTTATTGAAAAAGCGTTAAAGCGTACCTTCTCTCCAGAGTTTTTAAACCGTATTGATGATGTGGTGGTGTTTAATTCTTTAACCAAAGAAAACATCTTCAATATTATTGATATCTTAATGAAGGGTGTAGAAAAGCGTTTGCAAAACTTAGGCTTTAGTTTAGAACTTACAGAGGCAGCCAAAGATTTTATTGCAGATAAAGGATATGATGTTCAGTATGGTGCGAGACCATTACACAGAGCCATTCAAAAATATTTAGAAGATCCTTTAGCAGAAGAAATCCTAAACTTTACCATAACTGCTGGAGATACCCTCATTGCAGATTTGGATAAAGAGGCGGGTAAAATTGTTTTTACCATTCGTAAAAAAGTAATTGAAGACGAAAGCGCTAAAGTAGAGTAGGAGTCATTATAAATAGGGTGGCGTTATGCTTATTCGCCCCATCTATAACTGTCCTGCTTAAGTCCTGCTAAATCAATAACACGGTCTACTACGGTAGCAACTGCTTGTTCGATGGTAGTGGGCTTGCTGTAAAAAGATGGCGTTGCAGGGCAAATAATGCCACCTGCTAGCGTTACCGTTTCCATGTTTTTGATATGGATAAGGTTGTAGGGTGTTTCGCGCACCATTAAAATAAGCTTTCTTCTTTCCTTTAATATCACATCAGCGGCGCGGGTAATTAAATCATCGCTAATACCGGATGCTATACGCCCTAAAGTGCCCATGCTGCAAGGCGCTACAATCATGGTGTTATAACCCGCCGAACCAGAGGCAAAGGGAGCGCTAAAGTCAAATTTTTCGTAGTAGTTAAAAGGGTACTTGTTAAAGTCGGTGTTGCCTAGTTCGGTTTCCCAAACTTCTTTGGCGTTCTTGCTCATTACAATGCCCACCTGGGCTACCTGACTATGTAAGCCTTGTAGTTTATCCAACAGCAATTTGGCATACATAGAGCCACTGGCTCCAGTGATAGCAATAACAATTTTGTGTTGCATGGGTATCTTTTGTAGAATAACAAAAGTAGGTCTAAAAAGTTAAACTTATTTGTACATGAGTTCGTAGTACTCCTTGGCCATACGGTTGGAATCAAACTGAACCTGTACATCACGCATACCATTTTGAATGACTTGACGCCATGTGTCATAGTTGTCGTAATACATTGGAATAATTTGCTCCTCCAAAATTTCGTAGAGCTTATTTAGGTCATACTCGTCCTGCTCGTGTTGGTGCATGTTTTCATAATCTGCCTTAGGAACCACAAAACCATTGTTGCCATGGTTGATGAATTCTGGTATCCATCCGTCATCGGTAGAAAAGTTAACCGCTCCATTCATGGCAGCTGTCATACCACTGGTACCTGAGGCTTCGCGCGGTACGCGCGGGTTGTTAAGCCAAATATCTGAAGCTTGTTTAAGGCGTTTACTCAATCCTAATTCGTAGCCAATTAATACTGCTACATTTTTATAGTTCTTGCTAATTTGAACGAGGTCGTTAAATTCTGAAATAGCAGGATAATCTACTGGGTAAGGTTTACCTGCCCAAATAATTTGAATCGGGTACTTGCTATTCGATAATAATTTTTCAAAACGCTCCATGTCGTAAGTGAGCATGCTAGCACGTTTGTAACCAGCAAACCTACGCGCCCAAACAATGGTTAATACATTAGGGTCAAACTTTTTACCTGTTTGATCGGCTACAATTTCAAATGCTCTTTTTTTAAGGTGCTTTTTGCGGTCGTCAAAAATAAAATCATCACTAGCGTCCATCGCTTTATAGAGCTGCTTATCTGCCCAGTATTGCCAGTTTTGTGCATTGGTGATAGATACTATTGGGCAAATGCCTTCGTAGTGTTTCCACATTTCTCTACTCACATGTCCATGTAATGCAGATACACCATTTGCTTTTCTAGCAAATTTTAAAGCAGCCAAAGAGTGATTGAATAAATCATTGTTAATGCCTGTTAGTTTGCGTACTTCATCGATGGTTAAGCCACAGAAATAACCCATTTTGTGACATAGGTATATGTCATGCTTTTCGTTACCTGCTTCTTCGGGGGTATGGGTTGTAAAAACTAATTTCTCTCTTACTTTTTCTAGACTCTTGTATTTGTTGAGTAAATAAAAGGCAGAAGAAATACCATGCGCTTCATTTAAATGATACACATCAGGATTGAAACCTAATTCATCAATTAATTTAGCACCAGCCACGCCTAATAAAATAAACTGCGCTACTTTGGTGGCAACATTTGCATCATAGAGGCGGTGCGTAATGGTTTGAGAGATATAATCGTTTTCAGGTAAATCGGTACTTAATAAAAATAGGGGTGCACTTTTAAATGTTTCAGGATTTAGGTAATATGCTTTTACCCAAACTGGATGCTCATGAATAAGTATTTGAAATTTGATGCCAGTGTCTTCTAAAAAACTGTACATCTTTTCCATAAATGTAACCTGTAATGTTTGGTCTTGGTTACGCGCTTGATCGTAGTAGCCATACTTCCATAAAATACCAACACCAATCATGTTTTGACGAAGTTCATAAGCACTACGAAGATGTGAGCCCGCTAAAAAGCCTAGTCCACCACTATATATTTTTAATGGTTGGTGAATGGCAAATTCCATTGAAAAGTAGGCCGCTTTTTTACTGTATTCTTCGGCGGGCTGGTAAGGCAACTGGTAGTTCGTAAAAGACATAAGGGCAGTTTAAATGCTTAAATAGGGTCGCAATATAAGTCAAATATTTAAAATGTACTTTGTACACATTAAATTGTGGGTAAACAGTCTTATTTGCGTTTCTTTTTGCTTTTTGGTGCCTTTTTTCGGGTAAAACTGTCGTCAAAAAAGCATTTGATTCCCCTGTGGTTGCCGCAGGTTCCTTGTTCTTTAACCCGAACGGTATTTCCAGAAAATGAAAAATCGATGATACATGGGTCGCCATTTTGCGTGAATTGGCCGGCCACTGGACTTGAAAGGGTAAAGGTTCCCTTTAATTCACCTATACAATCGGCATTGTTTTTTTCAAAATGAATAAAAAACAAATAGGTTTTTGCGTCTTTACCATCTCTAATAGAGATATAATTTTTTTCGTTTCTACTATAATCGCCACTGAGTTTAGCGGTATTTGGAAGCGTATCTAGTGGATTGATGACTACATTATTTTGTGCCTTTTCGTTGCTGTCATTTACTACAATCATAAATCCAGCACCTACATTAAATATCCATCCAGATCTAGAAAATTTAAGTTGTTTGTTGTTGTCATAGGTTTCCTTGCTTATTACAAATGTGGGCTCTTTATTAATAGATACAGAACGTGCATACGCATCGTTGTCTTCGTTATTTAATAATTCTTTAAAGCCTAAATAATTCATTTTTTGATCGGTGACATACACAAAAAGCTTGGCTGCCTTTTTGCTTTTAACGAGCAATAAAAAATATTTTTCCGATTCTTTTTCAATCATACCTACCGGATAAATGGTTTCCTTTTTTTCGTTTTTTACCATTTGCGAAATCGTAGAATCAGGTAAAAATTGATGCAGGGCTTTAATCCCAATTTGTAGGGTGTCGGCTTTTTTTATAAAGTTGGTATCGGATAGGATATAATTCCCTTTAATAGGTTTAAATACTTGTACAAAATCGGAGGGCTTAATGGTTGACTCCCCAGATAGGTCTAGTGCTTTATTAGCACAGCTACATAAAAGGGAGAGGAGGCAAATGGTCAACAATTTCTTCATAGCCGTAAATTTAGATAAAAATATGGCTTTACCGTCAGGGATGATTTTGAAGACTGTATTTAGGAGCCAACTATTGCATAAATTTGTCTTGAACCAATTTTGACCCAAACCCCATGAAGCATCAAAACCCTTCTTTGAGTGAAGTACATGAGTCTATCGACACTACGCTTCCACGTAAGGGATGGCGCCGCATATTGGCCTATTTTGGTCCTGCTTATTTGGTAAGCGTGGGCTATATGGATCCGGGTAATTGGGCCACCGATTTGCAAGGTGGTGCGCAGTTTGGATATCAACTTATTTGGGTTTTATTACTTAGCAATTTAATGGCGCTTTTACTACAAAGTTTAAGTGCCCGTTTAGGCATTGTGCGTCGTAGAGATTTAGCGCAGGCCAATAGAGAAACTTATCCGGCAGCGGTTAATTTTTGTTTATACATTTTAGCAGAAATTGCTATTGCCGCCACCGATTTAGCCGAAGTAGTAGGAATGGCCATTGGACTTCATTTGTTAACCGGTTTACCGCTTATATGGGGTGTGGTGATTACTGTTGTTGATACTTTTTTGTTTTTACTATTGCAGCGCTATGGCATTCGAAAAATGGAAGCATTTATTTTAGCACTTGTTGCAACGATTGGCGTTTCTTTTTTTATTGAAATATTAATTGCAGATCCTAATTTGGCGGAAGTAGCAACTGGGTTTATTCCAACGCCTTTTACAGATGCCTCTTTGTACATTGCCGTTGGTATTATTGGTGCAACGGTGATGCCGCATAATTTGTATTTACACTCGGCACTGGTACAAACCAGAAAAATTGGTGCTGATGATAAAAGTATCAAGCGCGCACTCAAGTATAATTTTATAGATAGTTTAGTAGCGCTCAATGCAGCATTTTTTGTGAATGCGGCCATATTAGTTTTAGCGGCTACTGTTTTTTTTAAAACAGGCAATACCTCGGTAGCACGAATAGAAGATGCGCACCGTTTGTTGCAACCCTTACTTGGCACACATTTGGCGCCTATTTTGTTTGCGGTTGCTTTAATTGCGGCGGGTCAAAGTTCTACGGTAACAGGTACACTTGCAGGACAAATTGTAATGGAAGGCTATTTGCAAATTCGTTTAAATCCATGGCTACGCAGATTACTTACAAGGCTTATTGCCATTGGTCCTGCCGTATTTATAATTGGTGTGTATGGCGAAGGCAAAGTAGATGATTTACTTGTATTTAGTCAGGTACTTTTAAGTGTGCAACTTGGTTTTGCTGTCATACCGCTTATTCATTTTGTGAGTGACAAAGAAAAGATGGGGGCGTATGTAATTAAAAAATGGGTGCAAATAGCAGCATGGTTGGTAGCACTTATTTTAGTTGCACTCAATGGTAGATTGGTGTTACACACGGCCATCGATTTTATGAATAGTGATGCATCCATTTGGGCAAAAATAGCAGTGGGTATGCTACTTGCAGGATTTGTGTTGCTGTTTTTAATCATGACTTTTTATCCAGTATTTAAAAAGAAGCAAGACACGTTGTCTACTATGCATGGAGCTATTGCTGCACTAGAAAATTTAACCGTAAAGCCAACACAAAAAATTGGTATTGCATTAGATTTTACCCTCGCCGACGAAAAATTAATTGCACATGCTTTGGCACAAGGTCAAACGCAGAGCAACTATATACTTATTCATGTGGTGGAATCTGTGTCGGCGCATTATTTGGGTGCCGCAAGCGATGACGAAGAAACCAGATTAGATCAAGAAAGATTGTTACAATACCAGCGCCAGTTAACACAAAAAGGATACCAAGTAACCACCGCCCTTGGGTTTAAAAATAGGGCAGCGGCCATTGTGCGCATTGTGGGTGACAACCAGGTAGATATGCTGGTAATGGGGGCGCATGGACACAAGGGTATTAAAGACTATTTATTTGGCGAAACCATCGAATCTGTAAGGCATAAATTAAACATTCCGGTGTTAATTGTGAACGTATAATGCCCTAGAAATCACTACCTTTGTGCCCGTTAAAACAAAAAATTGAATACCATGGCACAAAAAATTAAAGTGGCTAATCCAGTTGTTGAATTGGATGGTGATGAGATGACACGTATCATCTGGAAGTTTATCAAAGACAAGTTAATTTTACCCTACCTAGAAGTCGATATTAAATATTACGATTTGGGGATGGAATATAGAGACGAAACCAACGACCAAGTTACCATTGATGCAGCTAATGCAATTAAAGCCTATGGTGTTGGTATTAAATGTGCTACCATCACTCCAGACGAACAAAGAGTAGAAGAGTTTAAGCTAAAGCAAATGTGGAAGAGCCCGAACGGAACCATCCGTAATATTTTAGATGGTACTGTGTTTCGCGAGCCTATCGTTTGTAGCAATGTACCCCGCTTAGTTCCAAACTGGACAGCTCCTATTTGTATTGGTCGTCACGCATTTGGTGATCAGTACCGTGCTACAGATTTTGTTACAAAGGGTAAAGGCAAATTAACCGTGAAGTTTGAAGGTGAAGACGGCACAAAGCAAGAATTTGAAGTGTTTAACTTTAAAGGGGATGGCGTTGCAATGGCTATGTACAATACCGACGAAAGCATTTTTGGTTTTGCAAGAGCTTGTTTTAACCAAGCGCTAGTAAAAAAATGGCCTTTGTATTTATCTACAAAAAACACCATCCTTAAAAAATATGATGGTCGCTTTAAAGATATTTTTGAAGAAGTATACCAAAATGAGTTTAAAGCAAAATACGCTGAAGCTGGCATCACATTCGAACACCGCTTAATTGATGATATGGTAGCGAGTGCTTTAAAGTGGAACGGTAATTTTGTGTGGGCTTGTAAAAACTATGATGGTGATGTGCAATCAGATACGGTAGCACAAGGTTTTGGATCATTAGGTTTAATGACTTCTACACTTGTTACACCGGATGGTAAAGTAATGGAAGCGGAAGCAGCACACGGTACTGTTACGCGTCACTACAGAGAGCACCAAAAAGGTAAGCCAACGTCTACAAACCCTATTGCGTCTATATTTGCATGGACTAGAGGGTTAGAATTTAGAGGTATGCTAGATAACAACCAGGCGCTTATTAATTTTTGCCATGCACTAGAAGCTGTTTGCGTAGAAACAGTAGAGAGTGGTAAAATGACCAAAGACTTAGCGGTTTGTATTCATGGTAATAAAGTAAACCACGGCGAACATTATTTATACACCGAAGAGTTTTTAGATGCACTAGATCAAAACTTGAAAGTGAAACTTGGATAATTTCCAGTACAATAGCATAAAAAAAAGACGTTGAATTTTTTCAACGTCTTTTTTTTATTTTAAAAACCTTTTGATTTCTTTTTCTACATCGCGGGCTTTCATGGTTTCTCTTTTGTCGTGTAGTTTTTTACCTTTGCCAAGTCCTATTTCAACTTTTACTAAATTTTTATCGGTAAAAAAAACACGCAGCGGTATAATGGTGTATCCTTTTTCTTTTATGCGTCCTTGTATTTTTTTTAATTCCTTTTTGTTGAGCAGTAGTTTGCGGTCATGAACAGCAATGTGGTTGTTGGCAGTGCCGTGGGTGTAGGAGGCAATAAATAAACCGCGCATCCAAAGTTCACCATCATCAAATAAACAAAAGGCGTCGTTGAAACTGAGCTTACCATCCCTAATCGATTTTACTTCGGTGCCAAGCAAAACAATACCGGCCACATATTTATCTTCGATGTGGTAGTTAAAGTAAGCCTGCCGGTTGTTCATTTCGTTTGTCATGGGATGTTTTTTACCCCTTAAACAGCACCGCTAGTTGAGCTAGTTTTTCTTTTAAATTTTTTCGCTCTACAATGAAGTCTAAAAATCCGTGTTCCAATAAAAATTCACTTCTTTGGAACCCTGGTGGTAAATCTTTTTTGATCGTTTCTTTAATAACCCGTGGTCCTGCAAAACCAATCAGCGCGCCTGGTTCAGCGATATTTAAATCACCAAGCATACCAAAGCTTGCAGAGATACCACCAAAAGTAGGATCGGTGAGAAGGGATATAAATGGTAAGCCGGCGTCTGATAGTTGAGAAAGTTTACCGCTTGTTTTAGCAAGTTGCATTAAGCTAAAAGCACTTTCCATCATACGGGCACCACCACTTTTACTAATCACTAAATAGGGGAGTTTATGCTTGATACAATAATCTACGGCACGGCTAAATTTTTCTCCCATTACACTACCTAATGAGCCTCCAATAAATTCAAAATCCATACATGCTATTACGAAGCCTTCGCCCACTAATGTGCCGGTAGCTACGCGCATAGAATCTTTTAAGTCTGTGGCGGCATGAATATCATCGAGCCTTTTTTGGTAGGGCTTTAAATCGGTAAAGCCAAGTGCATCTTTACTTTTGATGTTGTCAAAAAGCTCAGTATACTTTCCGTCATCAAATAAGATGTCAAAATATTCTTGACTTCCAATGCGGTGATGGTGATTACACTTTTCGCATACGAATAAGTGTTCAGCTAATTCGTTGGTGGTTGAAATATGGTTACACTCGGGGCATTTGTTCCAAAGGCCTTCCGGTGTTTCTTTTTTATCTGCGGTAGAGGTTAAAATACCTTTGCGAATACGCTTAAACCAACGTGGTTTAGCATTCTCTTGCTCCTGCAATTCTTCGCCGGTTAAATTGGCCTCAAAATCTTCTTCTCGTTCTTTTTTCATACTGGCAATTTTTTAATATGAAGGAAAATAGATTAAGCGTTTCTGTTGATACAATTTAAATCTTCGAAGGCAACTTCTAAGCGTTTGCTAAAGCTTTCTTCGCCTTTACGTAACCAAACTCTTGGATCGTAATATTTTTTGTTAGGTTTATCGGCACCTTCTGGATTACCGAGTTGAGTTTGTAGGTAAGGTTCGTTTTTCTTGTAGAATTCGTTGATACCTTCCCAGAAAGCCCATTGTAAATCGGTATCAATGTTCATTTTGATCGCACCGTATCCAATGGCTTCTCTAATTTGATGTTGCGGAGAACCACTACCACCATGGAATACAAAGTATACAGGCTTGTCTGATGTGTTCAATTCTTTTTGGATATACACCTGGCTGTTGTGTAAAATGTCAGGACGAAGTTCTACGTTGCCTGGGCTGTAAACACCGTGCACATTACCAAAAGCAGCAGCAACGGTAAATAGGTTACCCACTTTGCTAAGTTCTTTGTAGGAGTATGCAACGTGTTCTGGTTGCGTATATAATTTATCGTTTTCTACACCGCTATTGTCTACGCCGTCTTCTTCACCACCGGTAACACCAAGTTCTATTTCGATGCTCATGCCAAGTGGCGCCATACGTTTGTAAAATGCAACAGAGGTTTCAATATTTTCTTCTAAAGTTTCTTCAGATAAATCGAGCATGTGTGAACTAAAAAGGGGTTGACCTTTTTCTTTGTGATAAGCTTCGCCTGCGTCTAGTAAACCACTAATCCAAGGAAGCCATTTTTTAGAAGCGTGATCGGTGTGGAGTACCACCGGAACGCCATAATGTTTTGCTACGTTATGGATGTGTAAAGCGCCAGAAACTGCACCAGCAATATTGGCTTGTAACTGATCGTTGGGCATGCCCTTACCAGCAATAAACTGAGCGCCACCATTTGAAAATTGAATGATAACGGGTGAGTTAACTTTAGCAGCCGTTTCGAGGGTTGCATTGATATTATTGGTGCCAATCGTATTTACGGCAGGAAGTGCAAATTGATTGTTTTTTGCGTCGTTGTATAAGTTTTCTAATTCTTCTCCAAATAAGACGCCAGCTCTGTACTTTTTCATGTGTATTAATTCTAGAATGTTTCGTATAAATAGGTGGGTGCAAGATACTTTATTGCCCGCAAACACCTGTTAGCTTTTATGCACCAAAAAGCCCAAAAAATGGGCTCCAGTGGCCCTTTATTTCGTGAGGCTTTGGATCACGTCGTACTTTGTAACGATGTGATAATCACCCTTTTCGTCTTTGGCAATAACAGCTCCATTTTTTTGGTTGATTAAAGTGCCTAGTTTTTCTACGGGGGTTAAAAAATCGACAACCGGGTAGGGTTGTTCCATAACACTCCGTACCGACTGATTTTTAATATCGGGGTTGGTAAATATTTGTTGAAAGAGTCCATTTTCACTGAGGGATCCAATAATATTTTGTGCATCCATAACAGGGATATGTTCGATGTCATATTTTTTCATGAGCGCAACGGCTTCTGCAATTAAATGGTCTGGAGAAACCGTAATTAATTTTTGTCCGGCTCTTCCACTTACGATGTCTTTAAATGTTTTCACGTCTAAAAATCCACGCTCCATCATCCACTCATCGTTGTAAATTTTTCCAACATATCTACTGCCGTGGTCATGAAAAATACATACCACAACATCGGTGGGTTTTAATTCATGTTTAAGTTGTTGTAAACCTTGCAAACAACTACCTGCGCTATAACCACAAAACAGACCTTCTTCTTTTGCGATGCGGCGGGCCATAACAGCACCGTCTTTATCGGTCACTTGTTCGAACTTATCTATCACGCGCATGTCATAGTTTTGAGGTACAAAGTCTTCCCCAAATCCTTCTGAAATATAGGGGTGCACTTCGTTCATGTCTATCTCACCCGTGTTGTAATATTTTGTAAGTAAAGAACCATACACATCGATGGCCCATATTTGTATGTTTGGATTTTTTTGTTTGAGGTACATCGCAGTGCCGGTAATGGTTCCACCGGTTCCAGCCGTACAAACAAGGTGTGTAATTTTACCTTCCGTTTGTTCCCAAATTTCTGGTCCAGTAGATTCGTAATGTGCTTGTCTGTTGGCTAAATTATCATACTGATTCATGTACATCGAATTGGGTATTTCTTGCCCAAGTCTTTTTGCAACACTATAATAACTGCGTGGATCTTCTGGTAAAACATTGGTAGGGCAAACGATTACTTCGGCGCCTACTGCTTTTAAAATATCTGCTTTTTCTTTGGATTGTTTATCGGTGGTAACAAAAATGCATTTGTATCCTTTAACGCATGCTGCAAGTGCAAGGCCCATACCGGTGTTACCACTGGTGCCTTCAATAATAGTACCGCCTGGTTGTAGCTTTCCTTCGGCTTCTGCAACTTCTACCATTTTTAGTGCCATGCGGTCTTTGATAGAATTGCCCGGATTAAAATAATCTACTTTGGCAAGGATGGTACCTGGCCAGTTTTTAGTTATTTTATTGAGCTTGATAATAGGGGTGTTACCAATGGTTTCTAATACATTATTAAGCCACATACAATGCTAACATTTGTTTGCTTACAAAGGTAATGGAAAGGAGTGGCTTATTTTTTCACAAAAACTAGTTTCTAGCATTTGAACTGCAAGTCCTATGCTATTATGAAACGCAGTAGCCGTGCTAATACCGTGGCTAATGATTACAGGTTTGGCAACGCCAAGTACTGGAAGGCCGCCATAGTTTTCGAAATGAAGGCGTTTAAAATACGCGTCTTCTCCGTGGCCACGCTCTGCGGCAATGGTATGTAATGATTCGGCTAATTTAAGGGCGATATTTCCAGTGAATCCATCACAAACAGTAACGTTTGCTTTGGGTGTTAAAATATCACGTCCTTCGATGTTGCCAATAAAATGTATTTGCTTGTTTTGTTGGAGCAGTGGGTAAGTGGCTTGAGCTAGTGCATTGCCTTTACCTTCTTCTTCGCCAATATTTAATAAGCCAACCGTTGGATTATTAACGCCAAGCATAATGCTTGCGTATAAACTTCCTAAAATGGCAAATTGATTGAGTTGTTCTGGTTTACAATCGGCGTTGAGTCCTACGTCTACTAAAATACCCGTTGATCCATCCGATTTTGGCATGGTAGCACCAATGGTTGGTCGTAAAACACCAGGGATGGCTCCCATGGTAATAATAGCGCCCACTAACATGGCACCGGTGTTACCCGCACTCATAAACGCGTCAATTTTACCTTCAGCTAATAACTGAAAACCGATGGCAATGGATGACTGTGGTTTTTCTTTGAGGGCTTTGGCTGGATGCTCGTTGTAGCCAATGATTTGTGGGGCATGTACTAAATGCAAATTAGGTGATGCAACCTGGTGTTCCTCCAAAAGAGGCTTTACCAAAGCTTCATCACCTATGCAGTATAGATTGACATTTGCATTGTGTATAGCTAAATATGACTTGACTCCCTTAACCGCTTCTAGCGGTGCAAAGTCGCCACCCATCATGTCTATACCAATATTCATGCGCAATATTTTAAGTTCGTGAATTGAACTAAAAGTAAGGCTTAGTTATGGAACTAGGCTTTAAGAGGAGCTTTTTCAGCTACTAACTTTCCTTTGTAGAACAATTTACCTTCACTAACGTGAGCGCGGTGACGCACGTGTGTTTCACCAGTTGTGCTGTCTTTACTTAAAGTAACTTCTTGCGCTACATAGTGTGTTCTTCTTTTTGCGCTACGTTGTTGCGAATGTCTGCGTTTAGGATTCGGCATATCTCGAAATTTTGAGTATTAATCTATGTTGTTTATTCGTTTACTTATTATCGTCTTTTGTGTCATCGTCTTTTTCCAAATTTTTAAATTGGTCGAGACCTTTCCATACCGTGGCATGTGTGTTTGTGGTTGCATCCCTTTTCATTTGCTCCAGCTTTTCTAACACGCTAGGGTTGCATCCTGTAGTTCCGTTTGCTAGGTCCTTGCATTTTTTTTGAAGCGGGATACTGAGGTTGATAAACTCAAAAATCCAATCACTTACATGCAGGTGACTTTCCGATCTGCTGATGTAAAAAACATCCGGGTCTTCTTCCCTCTCGTTGAGGGTGTCTGGTTCATCTACAAGCTTAACAATGATTTTAAACTCGTCCCATAACTGAACAGGAAGGTCGTCGCTGCACCTATCACAAGAAGATTCCAATTGGCCATCAACGTCAAATTGCAAAAGCATAAAACCATTGTTTTTTTCAAGGTTTAATTTGACAGTAGCGACACAATTTTTAAAATCCTGTGCTCCATAAGGTACAAAGAACTGGTCCTTAATTTGGTATTCAAACAAATGATTCCCCGGCTTCAATCCCACAAATGCTATCTCGTATTCCCGCCGCTGACTCATAACCGATTTTTAAGGGTTGGCAAAGTTAGGTCAAAATGACGGAAGTCCCAAAGGAAAATGGGATATTTGTAGACATGAAAAGATTTTTTATTTACGGGGCTTTGGCGCTGCTACTCATGGGCTTTGGCTATTTTCCGGCAGTGGTAGAGGAGTTGTATAGTAGCCAGCTGTATCCAGCGCTGCTAACCCTAAGGCTTTGGCTAACGGCCTGGGTGCCCTTTAGTATTGGAGATTTGCTTTATATAATTATATCTATTTATCTGATTTATAAGTTAATAGGTGTATTAATTAAAATTAAAAAAGAAGGCATTAAAGGATTGAACTATTGGCGCGCCAGCGCCAATATCCTCCTTGTTTGGATCCTGTTTAAAATCCTATGGGGGTTTAATTATGACCGGCTGGGTGCGGGGCACCTACTCCAAATTGAGCAAAAAGCGTATTCGGGGGCAGCGGTAAATGGCCTCGTAAACGAGATCATTGATAGCCTCAATAGCACCAGAAAATTACTAACCGTGGCAAAAATACAAGTAGATACCCTCCCCGTGGGTAACCCAGCGCCTTATTTTAGCTTGGCACAGGAGGCCTACCAAAGCGCAAAAACCGATTATTCTTTTTTGCCCAATAAGGCCCCAAGGGTAAAAGCGACGCTTTTTAATCCACTCGCTGATTATGTGGGGTTTACTGGATATTTTAATCCATTTACCGCAGAAGGTCAGGTTCGCACCGATATGCCCGGATTAGAGTTACCTTTTGTAGCCTGTCACGAAACTGCGCATATGCTGGGGTTTGCCAGTGAGTCGGAAGCAAACCTGGTGGGTTATTTGGTGGCTACTAAAAGCAGTAACCCGTATGTGCGCTATAGTGCCTACAATGAAATATTTACCTACGCCCAGCGCGAGCAGTTGGGCATGATGGCGCAGGCAAAAGATTCGGTAGGGTTTATTGGGGCGGTGGCGCAAAATAGAGCCCGCCTAGATACCCTGGTAAAGCAGGACCGTAAAGCCGTGCGCAGGTTTTTTAATAGGCACCGCAGCAGCGTGGCGCCCATCATGTCTGGAGTGTATGAACAGTATTTGTTTTTAAACAAGCAAAATGCAGGACTTAAAAGTTACGATGAAGTAATAGGCTGGCTCATTGATTTAAAGCAAAAGCAGCTAAAAAGTAAATTGATAACGAGATAAAAAATATAAAATGAACAATACGCTAAAAGCTGTGCTCTCTATTTCTCTATGTTTTGTACTAGGATCTAGTGGGGGACTGATTACCATTAACGAAATACCTGGCTGGTATGCGACACTACAAAAGCCAAGTTTTAATCCACCCAATTGGCTCTTTGGTCCTGTATGGACGGCCCTGTATATTATGATGGGTGTATCGTTTTATTTGGTGTGGCGCACGCCGCCTTCGGCGGCGCGCAAAAAAGCGCTCCGCGCTTTTTTGGTTCAGTTTGCACTGAACTGCGCCTGGACGCCCATCTTTTTTGCATTCCATCAACTTGGCGCAGCCCTTGTAGTGATCGTACTTATGTGGACCGCCATACTGCGCACGATTTTCCTATTCGCTCCATTTTCAAAAACGGCGCCCTGGTTACTCGTCCCTTATATTAGTTGGGTGAGTTTTGCAACACTATTAAATGCTGCAATCTGGTGGTTAAATTAAAACTTGTTCTTCCACATCATGCTCTCGATAGGCTTGTTGGGTTGGCCTGAGTATTTAGCGTTAGACTTTTGGTTGTACTTCACTTCAATTTCGCCATCCACCGGGAAATAAATGAGTTGCCCGATAGGCATGCCCTTGTAAACACGCACGGGTTGCTTGCAAGAAATTTCTAGTGTCCAGTTACCACAAAATCCTACGTCACCTTTACCAGCCGTTGCGTGGATGTCTATACCCAAACGACCTGTAGAAGATTTACCTTCTAAAAACGGAACGTGTGCATGCGTTTCTGTGTATTCAAGTGTTACGCCTAAATAAAATTTACTAGGCTCTAGCACGATGCCTTCGTCCGGAATTTCAAAATATTCGATGGTGTTGTGCTTTTTTGCGTCGAGAACTTCATCTACATAAAGCGCCATGGTACTTCCTAGGTGTACGTCATAACTATTGCTACCTAAATCTGCCCTGTCATAAGGTACAACCTTGATCGTTCCTTTCTCCATTTCTTCTAAAATACGCTTGTCTGTCAGAATCATTTTTGTGTTTATTTATGGTTGGAATGCAAATAAATCTTAAATCTGCAAACTAAACCGCTATTATTGTAAGATGCCACTCTTTTATCAACAAAATATTAACGACAGCACCCGCCTTGCCATTTGGGATTTGCAGGAAGAAGAGTCATTTTTTGGTGGTTTTACAGAGATTGTGCACCCGCAAAAAAGGCTACAACACCTTGGTGGACGCTATTTGCTGTCTTTTTTGTTTCCAAATTTTGATAAAGCGGCCATTGCAATTGCGGCGTCCAAAAAGCCCTTTTTACCTGACGGCTCATTTCAGTTTTCTATTTCCCATTGCACCCAGTATGCGGCGTCCCTGGTAAGTAGCACCCAGCGGGTTGGTATCGACATTGAAACAATTACAGAAAGAGTGCACCGGATCAGGCACAAATTTTTACATGCATCGGAGCATGAAATATTGGAGATAAACGCTTCTGAAGTAATCACACTTACGGCGCAGCTCACCATTATTTGGTCCGCTAAGGAAGCCATTTTTAAATGGTGGGGAACTGGCAATGTCGATTTTAGCGAGCAAATGATATTGGATCAAATGCCAGTAGCACATGACGGAATATTGCCCGCAAGGTTTATAGAAAAAAATGGAACAGAGCATTCGCTTGTGTTACATTACAAAGTGATTGACACGATTTGTTTGGTATGGGTGTGTAGCGAATAATATTTTTTACTCGAGTAAAAGTGCGTCATCATCGGAACTGGTGATGCTTAAATTTACAGCGTCGGCGCCGGCAATACCTTCTACCGATCCTTTAATATGCGCTGCATTGAGTAATACTTTTTCAAGTTGTTTTTCGCGAGACTTCCAAAGTTTTTCCATCATGTCACGCTCTTTTTGAATACTGAGTTTCATGCTCATAAAGCCTTCTCTAATGGCTTTCCACTGCTCACTAAATTCGGAGCTAATTAAATAATCGTAGAGCATTACCATTTTATCGCCTTTGTTTTCTTGACTTTTTTTGGCTTCTGTAATTTTTAATAAAGCATTACGCAGTAGGAGGGCCACACTTCTTACTTCGGTAAACGTACAAATGTATACGCCATCTTTTTCTCCAAAACGGTCCATGTCTTTAGGAAGTGTTTGCGTTACAATGATGGCCACGTCTGCGCCAAGTGTGCGCATATCCGATTTTAATTTTTCAATCCATTCGTTGGCAAAGTCTTTGGTTCGCTTGCTTTCGTAAATAATTTTACCCGACTCGTTGCCAAATTGGTTGCGCACTATTTGAATACAATCGGCACCTTTAACACCTTTACCTACCTCTTCTATTTTATCAAAAGGGAATGTGGTTTGTAATAATTCTTCAAGCATTAATTCTTGCACTTCACCTTGTAGTTGCATGCTGCCTTGTTCTTGCTTACGGCGCATTTCTTCTACCAGTTTTTTCTGGTCTTCAATTTGCTTTTCTAGTTCTTTGGTGCGCATTGCAAATTGTTGTTCTTTCAAGCTATTTTTTTCTGCTTCTTCTTTTGCTAGTTGCTCTTGTAATTTGCTACGCTCTTCTATTAATTGTCTTTGCAGGGTAACTTCTAATTCTGCTTCTTTTGTTTTGAGGTCCTGCTCCTTTTGTAAAAACGCTACTTCTTTGGCGCGGGCCGCGTTTAGTTTTATTTCTGTGTCGGCAGCATTTTTTTGAAACTGCTGCAGCTGTGCTTCATACTCTAATGCAATATTTTTTTTAAGGTTGTTTTCTAGCTCGCCATGCATTTTCTTTTTCTCTGCTTCTATAAGGGCAGCCGTTTCCACTTCTTTTTGCTTTTGCCATTCCTTCATTTGTCCGCGCAGTTCATTTTGCACTTCTTCTCTAATGGAATCACCGGGTTCAAACGGGTGGTTGCACTTGGGACAGTGAATTATAAAATCAGCCATTTTTGTATTTTTTTTTTCAATGTACGAACGATACCTGAAACAAAAAACCCAGAACTTGTCTGGGTTTGTAAACTTCGTTGGGATGAGTTTGGCTCTAAAGGAAGCTGAACTAGGTGAAATTGAGTCTAATTGAGGATTAGATTTGCTTCGCTGCACTCAATTAAATCCTTTAACAGGCGTCCATTTAATTTCTTTTTTTAACTTAATAAGCATCTCTCTGAACTCCTTTAAGCCATCAATTTCAAAATTTTGATCAATAATTTTCTTTTTTACTCCATTATTATATGTAATAATATAAATATCAGAAGTTACATGTTCATATTCTTTTAATGGAACATAAAGCTTTTGTAGTTCAGTGTATTTTATTTTTTTTAATTTATTAGTTAGTTTTGAAAATTGGTTCTTTTTTATTGTTCCGGAATATGAACAAATAACAGTGTTATTTTTGCTAGGAGGGCATTTCCCATTCCATTTTAATATAACATCTCCATTTTCTTCAATTATAATTGTGTATTGTTCTTTCTCTAGTAAATCTTTATAGTCATTTCCAGGATTACCGCTTCTAGAAAAACTAATTTGATGTATAACAGTAGAGTCATTGAAAATACAATTGCTGTTAAAATTAATATGTTTTGCTTTACATAGGTTACAGATTATTAATAACACAATGAGCAATGATTTCTTTTTCATAATTAAAAAAGTTTACATGGGTTTGTTCCTAAAGTTCCTTCTGAAAATTTTCCATTAAAATACGTATATCCATCAGGATCATTCATGATTTCATTAAATCCGCTTTCTTTAATCTTTTGAAGGTAATAGTCTTCGGTTTCTTGATTCCAAAATTTATAATTTTTATCTGTAAGCCAACCTATTCCTACATAAATCATTGAAAGGGCTTGTTTGTCTAATAATTTAAAATTATTAACTAAGAATGATTGCATAATATTTACATAGTTATCTAACATTATTTTTTCTCTATCACTGTTGTTATATATTCCATAATCAGAAAAAGTATTTGCAATAAGCATATGTGAAATTTCATGAATAATTGTTGCTGCTACAAATTCTTCTGAAACTTTCAAGTTAAATTTTGACAAATCAATTTTAATTGTATAATTATCTGGATTAGAGAAATCACGTTTTGAAATAGCTGGAGTTAGTGGGTTACTTATAGTGGCTTCTTCAAAAATCAAATTTACTTTATTATTTACTCCAAATACATTTTTCAAATTTTTATTTAATTCTTCAGAGATTTTCGAATTGATTATTCTGTCAACTAGACTTGATAAACAAGGGTTTTTAATATTATTTTTAATTTCAAATGGTTCATCAGGAGACTCATCTCCTCCAGCCATAACAATTCCACCACCAAATTCATCTTTTTCAATATAATTCACTACTTCTATTAAAATATAACCATAGTTATTTCCATAAAATTGATATTTTTTTCTTTTTGTAGATATCACAGTAACTTCTAACAAGTCAACTGCGCCATTAAATCCATCTCCATGTGTTATATAATTTGAATGTGCAGTTTCAGCAGTATTGTTTGATTTTAAAACTATATTTGTTTTAAAGTTTTGTTTTTTCAACCTAACACCCATCAAATTATATATTGTAACAGATCCACTGAAATTGGAATAATTAAATATGTTATCTTGTTTTGCAAAATAGCTACTATCTGGTGTTACTTTTATAAAATATCCATTTAATTTATTTTTAGATTTTGTTGCTACAAGTTGCATACGTTCACCATTTTTATAATTCATAGAAATTGGGATGGTGATACTCTTAACACTACTTGAATCATAATTTATATATGCCTTTTCCCAATCAACAATTGGAGGTACAATATCATTTTCATTAACGCTAAATGATATTATGCCATTTTGAATCTTTGCGCTTGGTTTTGAACGAACTGTTGAATCGTGCCACAATTTCACTTGATTTACAAGTGATTAGAGTTCATTTTTTAAAATGCTATTGGTGTCTGATGCCTCTAGTACTCCTTCTTTTTTACATGAACCAAAAGCTAACACAAAGAGAGTGCAAATGAAAATCAGTGGGTTAAGTTGCTTTATCATATTTGTTATTTTTAATTATTTAATGCTTTGAATCAAATTAAAGGACTTAAGGGGTGGTAATGTGTGTTGTTAAAGAAAGTTGACAGTTTATTTGTAGAGAATTTCGTAGTTTAAATCTAAGATTTATTTAACAAAATTGTTGATTTCCTCTTTTACGTAATTTACATGTGAATAGGTTATAATTTTAAGTGATTCATGGTGGTGTTATTTATGATAATACTTCACAAATAAAAAACCCTGTCATTTTTGTGACAGGGTTTGTGCAGAAGAGGAGATTCGAACTCCCACGCCCGGTAAAAGGCGCTACCACCTCAAGGTAGTGCGTCTACCAATTTCGCCACCTCCGCATCCTTTTTGGGCTACAAATGTATAGCAAAATCGCAAAAATTTACACTAAAATTTATAGGTACAATTACCATTACATTTTCTCCGGAACAGGAATACCTAGCACCGCCATCCCCGTTTTTAGGGTTTGCGCGGTAAGGGCCGCGAGCTGTAACCTTAGTATTTTCTTTTCGTCTGTTTCAGCATTGTTAATAGAATGCTCCGCGTAAAGTGCGTTAAATGTTTTGGCTAGGTTAAATATAAATATCGCCACTTTAGAAGGGTCAAAGGCAGCGGCCGCTTCTTCTAGCATGCTTGTAAACTGCTCTAATTGTATGGTCACTTCTTTTTCAAGTGGCAGAAGTGGGGTAGAAGGCGCGCTTATAACGGCTGCATCTTCTGCATTTGCTTTTCTTAAAATACTTTTAATTCTTGCGTGCGTGTACTGAATAAAGGGTCCCGTAAATCCGTGAAAATCGATACTCTCTTCTGGATTAAATATCATTTTCTTTTTAGGATCTACCCTGAGTAAAAAAAACTTAAGGGCACCCAGTCCAATGGTTTGATAAAGCGTTTCTAATTCAGATTCTGTAAAATCTTTAACCTTACCAAGTTCTTCTGTTTTTTGCTTGGCAATATCAATCATGGCGGCCACTAAATCATCGGCGTCCACAACGGTACCTTCTCTACTTTTCATTTTGCCGGTAGGTAATTCCACCATACCATAACTTAAATGATAAATACCATCTGCTGCTGGCAAAGCTAATTTTTGACAAATTAATTTAAGCACTTTAAAGTGATAATTTTGTTCGTCGCCAACTACATAAATACTTTGATCCGCATTAAATTCTTTTTGTTTGGTTTGTGCAAGTCCAATGTCTTGTGTCATGTACACCGATGTGCCATCTTTTCGTTGTACTAATTTTTCATCGAGGCCGTCGGTGGTTAAATCAATCCAAACACTACCGTCTTCTTTTTTATAAAATACATTTTTAGTGAGGCCATATTCTACAAGGTCTTTACCTAATAAATAAGTTTCACTTTCATAATAGGTTTTATCAAAATCACTTCCAATACTTTTATAGGTTACGTCAAAACCTTCATATACCCATTCATTCATATTACGCCACAACTCAAGCACAGCAGGGTCTCCAGCTTCCCAGTCCAGTAGCATTTTTTGGGTCGCTTTCATAATTGGGGCTTCTTTTTCTGCAAGTTCTGAAGTCATACCACCAGCTACTAAACTAGCAACTTCTGCTTTATAGGCATCATTAAATTTCACATAATAATCACCCACAAAATGATCTCCTTTTTTACCTGTAGAACTTGGCGTTGCACCATTTGCAAACAGTTGCCAGGCAATCATACTTTTACAAATATGAATACCTCTATCATTTACGATACAAGTTTTAACCACTTTATTACCCGCCGCTTCTAAAATTGCTGCGATACTCCAGCCTAAAAAGTTGTTGCGTAAATGCCCAAGGTGCAGTGGTTTGTTGGTGTTAGGCGAAGAGTATTCTACCATCACCGTTTTACCAGTAGGAGCAGTGGTTGTTTGTCCAGCGGTTTCGTTATGTATAAAGTCATGCCAAAAAGCATCTGAAATCGTAATATTTAAAAATCCTTTGATGGTATTGTGTGCCGTAAATAAATGAGGGTGTGTATGTACTAAATGATTACCCAGCGCTTCGCCAAGTGCATCAGGGGATAGTTTTAATTCTTTTACAAAAGCAAATAATACGACGGTATAGTTGCCCTCAAATTCTGGCTTTGTGGCATTTACTAAAATGGCACTAGGAGGTACCGATACCTGGTATAAGCTAAAAAGGGCTTCCGAAGCTGCTTTTTTGAGTTGATCTACAAGATGCATGAATAATCTATTTGTTTGGCCGTGGCAAAAGTAATTAATTAAGGGCTACCTTCGTCCACTAGTATGCAAAAGCTGCACGAACATATCCGCGGAGGGATCTTACAGCTAGTAGATTTGTTTTATCCCCTCTTTAGGCGCATCATGCCTCATCAAACCTTTAGGTATGCGGCTTGTGGCGGCTTTAATACCTTTTTAGATATTGGACTTTTTTTTGTGAGCTATAATTATTTGTTTCATAAACAGGCCCAGCATATTGGCTGGCTCACTATTAGCCCGCACATTGCCTCGTTTTTATCAGCCTTTTTGGTAACGTTTCCGATAGGGTTTTACCTCAGCCGTTATGTGGTTTTCCAAGAAACATCGGTAGCCAAAAAAGTGCAATTGTTCCGTTATTTTATAGTGGTACTGGGTTGCCTTATTTTAAACTACATTTTTCTAAAACTCTTTGTAGAAGTGTTGGGTTGGTATCCCACACCATCTAAATTAGCCACCACCGTTTTTGTGGTTGCATTTAGTTATTTCATGCAAAAATACTTTACGTTTAAAGCGGTAGAGGCGGGGGTGGATTAAGGAGTTATTTCTAAAAAGATCTAACTGCCCTAACACGTCCGTTATCTGAAATGAAATCGACAAATCCTTGATTACCTGATCCGAAATTCTGCCACCATGCTTGATATTGATTTGCTATTGTTGAACTCCAATAGTTGTCAGTTGTTAAATTGCCGATTTGTACTTTGTTTATAAACAATAAATTTAGTTCGTATTTAGATGGAAGTCGCCAGTCAGTAAATTTTTTTCCATTTCCATTGTGATTGGAAGGATTAGGTACATAGTTTGGTGCTTCATACCAATTAACTCCAACCCTTGGCCATGATACAACGCTTTGATCTTGTTCTGCTGCAATTAATCCGTGTTTGCCATCTGGTGTCACAAAAAAAACAATTCCACCTTCATAGCTTTCTCCTAAAGTATGAGTGATATTTGTGTTGCTTGAATTATTTCCAGATGCTTCACCTGTTTGTACAAATAGTGCATCAACAATAATGTCTGAATTGTTATTTAATGCATCTGCGACATTTGCCACATCTCCGTAAAAATCGGCTGTAAATGTTAAACCTGTTGTTGTTAAGTTAGAAAAAGAAACATTTTTATTCGACCTGAATAATGTTACAACATTAGTTGATGGGAATGGTCTATTAAACAAAACGTCATATGAGTAATAAATATGTCGATTATTTGAAGGCCCCCATGCTCCAGAAAAGTACCAATTATTAGGTCCAGAGATTTTTATAGATTTCATTTCTAAACCACCTCCGCCAGAACCTGTAATACCTGTTGTCCAAGTTAGTGTTCCGCTTCCTGTAGTTGATAATACTTGCCCCGCTATTCCATCAATATTAGGATATGTTAGAGTCCCTAATGTAATTGTTCCATTTGTTTTAATGTTTGTAACAGCACTATTACCGAGTTGTATAGTATTACTTGCATTCACTATTGCTCCATTGCCGATAGCTGTTGAATTAGAAAGGGTTCCTGAACTAACATCTGCGCTGTATCCTATTGCAGTATTATTTGAACCGGTCGTTGTAGACGAAAGTGCACCACTGCCAACAGCTGTGTTTGTGGATATATTCCCTGAGCCTCTACCTATAGTAATTTCATTCACTTTTAAATCATTTACAAAAGTCTTGACACCTTTTATAGACTGTGTTCCATTGGTTAAGACACCACCATTTGTAGCGTCAGCAGGTGAGAGGTTTAATACTCCTGAAGAAATAGTGCCACCATTTACATTTGATGTAGCGGAAATTGATCCCATTGTAATAGTAGCATTACTGCCAGCTGGCCCAGTTAATCCGATAGGCCCTTGCGCACCAGCTACTCCTTGAGTCCCTTGTGACCCAGCCGCACCTGCAGGTCCTGTTAAACCAATTAGTCCTTGCGCTCCTGTTGCTCCAGCTGTTCCTGTTAAACCAACCGGTCCTTGTGCACCAGTGTCACCTTTAATACCCTGTAAACCTTGTGGTCCTTGCACACCTGCAGATCCAGTTGCTCCAGCTATACCAGTAGCACCAGTCAATCCGATAGGTCCTTGTGCACCATTAGCTCCCGCAGTGCCCGCTGCACCTTGCGGTCCAGTAGCACCAATATCTCCCTTATCACCTTTGATTCCTTGTAAACCTTGTGCTCCAGTTGTTCCATTTGCTCCAGCCGGTCCTGCTGCTCCTGTTAAACCAACCGGTCCTTGTGCACCAGTATCACCTTTAATACCCTGCAAACCCTGTAGTCCAGTCGCCCCTTGAGTTCCCTGTAAGCTTGTTGCACCCGCGGGCCCCGTTAATCCAATAGGGCCTTGTGCGCCGTTTGCTCCAGTAGCACCCGCTGGTCCTGTTAAACCGATAGGGCCTTGCGCTCCAGTTGTACCAGCTGCTCCATTCACACCAGCCGAACCCGGAGCACCAGCATCTCCTTTATCACCTTTGATACCTTGTAAACCCTGCGGCCCTTGCATACCCTGTGGGCCTTGTGGGCCCGCTGGTCCTGCAATAGGATTGTCTAGACTTTTTGCTTTTTCTGCGTAGAGTGCATAGGGTACACTTGCTAGTTCCATAGATCCTGCAAATTCAAATTTGTTGGATAGGTTTTCATCAAGTTCAATTAAAACCCAATACTTATTAGTACCCCATGAAATAGAATTAAAAGTTCCTTTTGTTGCTTTACCTTTTCCAATGGCAACATTATAAATTCCAAATTCATTTGTTTTTGCAGCAATTTCTTCTGTATAAACGCTGCTGTTATCTACAACGCTATTTGTAGAAACATTCACTCTAATTTTTACTTGTTTGTTTGGGATAGCTTGCCCGCTTGCATTACGAAGGATGCCCTGGTAATTGATTGCTTGTGGGGCTTGTCCACTAGCTTCTAAACTAAATACAATTAATAATAAAAAAACAAAGCGCATAATTAATATTTTAGTGGTATACTATTACTTTTTGTGTTGAAATATGTTTGTTACCGCCATATAATACAAATAGGTAGGTGCCGTTACTTACAGTGCTTAAATCAATTAAGTTGCTTCCTTCTAGTTGGATACGTTCAAATATTTTTCTACCAATAATGTCATACACAAGTAGATTTAAATTATTCGCATCACAGTCTTTTGGTTTGGATATGTAAACACCAACAAATTTATTAGCAGGAACAGGCCAAACTTTCCAAGAAAAACAGGGTAGTGTATCCCCTGCAGCTTTTAAAAAATAGAGCCCTAGTGGTTGTAGAAAACCACCCGTAATTACATTGGTTTTATTACTGAGGGTATTTATAAATGGTTCACCAATGGAAGAACTAAGAAAGTTGGTGCTTGAAAGAGCTTTATCTGAATAACCTGGGTTAATAGCTTGCTTAGTAGACTGGGAATAGGATAGGCAGGGGGCAAAGCAAATGATTGTTATAAATATGGTTAACCTGAGTTTCATATATGTTAACAAATATATATAAAAAGAGGTATAAGTATTGATCATATTATTAAATAAATCTATTAATTAATAATACATTTGAATCCCCCCTATTTATTGATTTACGTTAACATAATTATGGCTATGAACAGGATTCTTTTGCAATTCAGGCACATTTTAAGGGCGATACTTTTATTGTTGATTTCAGTAAAAGGATTTTCACAGCCAGTTGCTCCAGCATTTGGCACAACAAGTTTGGCACCTTTTACTACACCTAACTTAACTTCTTTTGTCATAGACTATAATAATGATGGGGTAGATGATTTAGTTGGTTATAGAATTCAATATGCAAACAATGGCAAGCTTTGGAAAAATAATGGAAACGGAACATTTTCTGATGTAAGTTCATCGGTTTCATTTAGCAATTATAATTGGACAGGAGCCTTAGATTTTGATCGCAATGGGTTAATGGATGTGTATCAATTAAACGGAGATACTTTAAGGATAAGTTTTAATACGGCATCAGGATTCACAAACCCAGATGCAAATTGTGGATACTATTTATTAAGCAATTTATTTGGCACAGCGGCAAGTAATATATTTAATTCAATACTGGGAGATTATGATGGAGATGGCGTATATGATATTATTTCACAAGTTGTAAGTGGTACTTCTACAAAAATAAATGCAGTTAAAGGACAGTTAGGTTGTGTTAGTGGATGTTTTTTTCGATTCCCATCTCAAATAACCTCTACGCTTGTTTCTTTGTCAAATACAACCAATACTTTGTTTCAATTAGCAGATATTGATAACGATTTTGATATGGATTTGCTAATTGGAAGGGGTATTCGTTATCAAAATTTCACGTATAGTATATATAAAAAATCTGCTACAGGGTACACGCTATTTTCAGGTTCTGGTTATGATATTGGACGCTATTCTGGATTTGGAATGTTAGGCGATTTTAATAATGATGGTAGAACAGATATTGTATCGGGGGCAGAAGATTGTTGTGTTGCAGGTGGTGATCCATTGTATGTTTATTATTCGAATCCCAACGGTACATATACAGCCAATACTTCTGTTATGACTAGGATTTCTGGCGAAGATCCTTATTATCATAAAGGAACAATAATGGATATTAATTTAGATAAAACGCAGGATATTATATGGACGGAGATGTCTGCAATAAATACGTCAAAAACACAAGTATTTTTGAATGACAACTTTAGCGCTTTTGCTGAGAGTTCTGCAGCCATGAATTTGCATAATGGATACACTAATGGTTTATGTTGTCCAATTACACTGTTTACTCGTGCAACAGTATTAGATATTAATAACGATAAAAAGCCAGATCTTCATATTGCACAAATTGACGATTTAGCGCCATATTCAATCACTAACAACTGGCAAAGAATTAACACAACTACCAATAATAGTGTAAAACTAAAATTGATAGCATGTAATGGATTAAAAGAAGGCTGGGGTGCAAGAATTCGATATAAAGTTGGAGGTGTATGGTATCATCAGCAGCATAATGCTTATAGTAGTTCTGGGTATCCATTTTTATATTTAGGTATGGGTGCCGCAACCTCAATTGAAACAATAGAAGTCACATGGTTTGGTGGAGCCATTACTACAGCAAGCGCAGTTAATGCGGGTGAATTTAAAGTAATGGAAGAAAATCCAAATTGTACAAATGATGCATTAAGTTCATTTTCATTTAATACATTAACCGATACTACAACTAATTGTGGTGTTACTGCAACATTAAGTGGCCCTGCAGGATTTACTTCTTACAATTGGAATAATGGAGCTACAGCACAGTCAATTTCCGCAACTTTAAATGGGGTATACAAATTGACTGTTACAAATAATAGTGGATGTAACGCTTCTGATAGTACTTATTTAAAGTTAGTTAAATCCGACATTTTACAAAACAACACAACAATTTGTAAAGGCACATCAATTACTCTTTCTGTTGATAGCACTTTTGCAGCACATAATTTTAATAGTATAAATTTATTGCCTTCAAATTTAAAGGCAGGGTTAAAAGCTTATTATCCTTTTTCCGGCAATGCAAATGATGTAAGCGGTAATAATAATAATGGAACAGTAACAGGAGCTACATTAACTACAGACCGTTTTGGGAATACAAATAGTGCCTATTCATTTAATGGTAGTTCATTTATTGATCTTGGCAATATTGTTGGGGTGGGCTATTCTATTACGCAGGATATATCCATGAGTTTCTGGATCAACGAAGGTTCATCAGGAACCGTTATTTCAAAATATACCAATTTAGATGCGGCCAATTCAAATTTCTTTATTTCTAAAGCAACAAGTACAGCTCAGCTTGCCGGAAATGGAACAAATAGTTTTGCGGCTAATAATATAATCGATTATCGATGGGCCAATTATGTATTTATTGCCGCATCTGGCACCAATAAATCTTTCTTATACCGAAATGGAATTTTAATTGCTACTGGCACATTAAATGCAAATGGGACATTGTCGGCTACCAAATTAATGCTTGGAAAATTAATGGGATCTCCATCAAACTTTTTTACAGGCAAGATAGATGATGTATTTATTTATAATAGAGCTTTAGATGCTTCTGAAGTTTCACAGTTATCAAATTTTCAACCTAAAGTAACCTGGTCTACAGGTGCAACAACAAACACAATTAGCGTAACCCCAACTGCTACAACAAAATACTATGCAACAGTTTCGGACGGTATTACTTCGTGTATGGATAGTGTTACAATAACAGTAGATGATATTGGGTTGTTTAATCCTTTTTCAGCACAATCATCAATTTGCGGCACTTCTACTACTCTAAATGCTGGCGCTGGATATACAAACTATTTATGGAGTACAGGAGCTACAAGTCAAACCATTTCTCCAACTATAAATGGTGAGTATAGAGTTACAGTAACCAATGCAGCAGGCTGTTCAGCTTCAGATACAATTAGTGTTAGTCTTATAAAGGCTGACATTATCCAAGCCAATCAAACTGTTTGTGCTAACACAACGTTGAATTTATTTATTGATAGTACTTTTTCAGGTTCTGTAATTAATGCTAAATCTCAAATGTCTGCTAATTTACAAACCGGGCTGGTTGCGTATTATCCATTTAACGGAAATGCTTCCGACATTAGTGGTAATAATAATGTACTTACTGCTAATGGTGTTTCGTTAACAACCGATAGGTTTGGTAGATCTAATAGCGCCTATTCATTTACCAATACACAAACCAGTGTAACTAATTATTTGAAGGCCGTTAATCCAACTCCATTTGCTAAGAACACCTATACTATCTCTGCATGGTTTAATTCTAGACAGTTCTATCCAAATATTGGAGGGGTAACATATAATTATCAGTCTATTGTATTTTATAGCCCTCAATGGTATACATACGGTCCAGCTTATCATTTATCACTGCAGCATGCCAATAACTCTATTTTAGAAGGGGGCAATTGGACTACCACAAATACAAATCAAGCGGTTACAACAGCCAATGGATCTATTGTAGTCAATCAATGGTATCATGTGGTGTTAAGTTATGATGGTACTACATTAAAAATGTTTAAAGATGGTCAGCTCGTTGGTTCTAGAGCCGCAACAATTTCTTATGCCAATCAAATTCAATTTTTAATTGGAGGTGCTGGTGATGGGCCTAATCCTGGTGGTATCTATGGTGGGTTTAATGGAAAAATTGATGATGTTGGATTTTGGGATAGAGCATTAACAGTTAATGAAATTCAAGAATTATATAATGGTCGACCAAGTGTGTTGTGGTCTACTTCAGAAACGAGTAATAAGATATCTGTTAAACCAGCAGTAACCACCAAATATTATGCTACTTTAACAGACGGGATTGGTACATGTAAAGATAGTGTTACAATTACAGTTGATGATTTGTCGGCATTTAATCCACTACAAGACACTGTGAAGGTTTGCGGTGATAGTACAGTGTTAGATGCGGGTGCAGGATTTGCAACATACAATTGGAGTAATGGTGCAACTACTAGAACGATAGCTCCAAAAGCTTCTGGGAAGTATTATGTTACTGTGGCTTCATTAGCGGGTTGTAGTGCAAGTGATACTAGTATTGTAAGTATTGTGAAAGCAAAAATCATACAAAGAGATACAACTATTTGTAAAGGGAGTAGTATTACGCTTGCGATTGATAGTTTATTTGCTTTAAATAATATTGCAAATCCTATAAGCACTATGCCAGCTAGTTTGCGAAATGGATTAATTGCGTATTATCCATTTAATAATAATGCAAATGATATAAGTGGCAATTCCAGACATGCAGTTGTTAATAATGCCCAATTGACTACAGATAGATTCGGGAATTCGAATGCTTCATATAAGTTTAACGGTTCAAATGCATGGATTGAAGCGAATATTCCGGATTTGCCTTTAGGAAAGGCTTCTCGCTCTGTTTGTTTTTGGGCTATTCAAGAGCAAATTTCGACATCTAGTAATTTGGCAGGTAGTACTTTCCATTATGGCGCAATCTCAAGTAATAACCGGTTTTGTAATTTGTATTCTGATGTTCCAAATTTTATTGGTGAACAAAATGATGCATGCTACTCTTGCTCTGGTTCAATTCCGGGACAAAATGTTGCAAACCTTATGAATAGTTGGCATTTCATTGTATTTACATATGATGGAATAACTGTAAAGTGTTTTGTTGACAATGTTCTGTATTTTTCTTCAATAAAAGATCTCAATACTGTGCTTAGTTCTTTTGTCATAGGCAGAGCTGTTCCATCACATCAAGGTGGCGAGTATTTTAATGGGAAAATAGATGATGTGATGATTTATAACAGAGCCTTGTCGGCTTCAGATTTGTCAGGAATTTATAATTATAGTCCTTCAGTTTCATGGTCAACCGGCGCTACAACAAATGCCATTTCTGTAAATCCAACTACAACTACAAAATATTTTGTAACAGTTTCGGATGGCATAACAACTTGTACCGATAGTGTTGTAGTAAACGTAAGTTCTTCGGAATTAAAGCTCACAGATCCGGCTGCTGTATGTAGCCCCTCAGTTGTAAATTTAACAGCTGCGGCTGTATCTGCTGGTTCTGCAGCAGGTTTAACATTCACCTATTGGAAAGATGCTAATGCAACACAGGCTTTGGCAAACCCGGATAAAGTTTCTGTTTCAGGAACGTATTATATAGTAGGTACATCTGCAACGGGTTGTACTAGTGCGCCAACTGCCGTTAAAGTAACAGTTAATCCACTTCCTGTTGCTACCATTGTTACACCATCGCAAACAACAATTTGCGATAAGAGTACGCTCACATTAACTGCTAGAGGAGGAACTAGTT
Organism: Sediminibacterium sp.; assembly: GCA_040403595.1. GTDB lineage: Bacteria > Bacteroidota > Bacteroidia > Chitinophagales > Chitinophagaceae > Sediminibacterium. The sequence continues at coordinate 185,597 of JBBAKI010000002.1, forward strand.
ATCAATGGTTGTATAATAGTGCTGCAATTGCAGGTGCAACCGATTCGATTTATGCGGCAAGCCTTGCCGGTAGTTATGAGGTAAATGTAATTGCGCTAGGTTGCACAAGTAAAGTAGCTACTCCTGTAAATTTATCACTTATTAAAGCAGCCGTTCCTAAGTTTAGCAATAGCAGTACTTGTATAGATGTGCCTGTTTCTTTCTTTAATGAAACGGATACTACTTCTAGTGGTTCTGTTAGTTGGGTTTGGGATTTTGGTGATGGACAAACGTCAACATTATTGAATCCAGTATACACCTATAAAAAAACGGGAACTTTTATTGTTAAACTAACGGTAACGCCTAAATTATGTAGCAGTTTGCCAGCTAATGTAACAAAAAGTATAACCGTAGATATTCCGCCGGTAGGTATTAAATATCCAAATGTACTAGCCGTAAAAAATAAAGCAACACCACTTTCTGCAAGATTTATAGCAAACGGATATTCTTATTTATGGATGCCTTCAACTGGGCTAAACAATGGAGCAATCCAAAAGCCGTTATTTAATTTTAGTCAAGAGCAGTTGTACAGAGTTCGTTTAACTTCTGCTAGTGGATGTATTACTATGGATACTATAAAAGTATCTGTATACGATAGTTCTGATATTTTTGTTCCAAAAGCATTTAGTCCAAATAAAGACGGCAAAAATGATATCCTACAACCGTTTTTGGTAAATATTACAACACTGAAATTTTTTAGAGTATACAGTAGATGGGGTCAGCTTATGTTCCAAAGTTCAGATAGTAAGCAGGGTTGGGATGGTATGTTCAATAATAACCCTCAACCACTGGAAACATATACTTGGATTGCTGAAGGTGTAGATGGTAATGGCACCACCATATTTAGAAAAGGCCAAACCGTATTAATAAGATAGATAACACACTATGAAAAAAAATATTTTAGCTATACTATTAGTGTTTGCGATAAGTGCCTCAAAAGCGCAAGACCCACATTTTTCGCAGTTTTTTGCATCGCCACTAACCATCAATCCTGCATTAACGGGCAATGCCAATTCAGATCTACGCGTCTTTACCAATTACAGACAACAATGGCTTGGCAATACGACTAGTTATAACACAGGCACTTTAAGTATCGACTCGCGTTTATTTAAAGAGCAGCTAGGGGATAAGCGGGTGCTTGGTATTGGCGGATTTTTGATGTCTGATCAATCATTAAACGGATATTTTAAAAGTACGTATGCATCAATCAATACCTCTTACATGATTGCAATTGATAAAGAGGGTGAACATAGTATAGGTATTGGTTTAGCGGGTATTTATGGTGATAGAAGATTAGACTTTTCGCAGCTAACATTTAGTGAGCAGTTTGGTTCGGGTGGTTTTAATACAGCACTTCCAACTGGCGAAAGTAGTTTAGCAAATCTTAAGCCATATATGTCTGTAGCAAGTGGTTTATTATATAGGTATAAGGGTGAAGAGACAGATATAGAGTTTGGCATTAGTGGATATCATTACAATAAACCCAAGCAATCTTTTTTATCTGACACTTCGGGTAATTATTTGCCAGCGCGTTTTGTTGTGCATTTTAGTATGGAAAATTATTTGTCTGAAAAATTTAGTATAAGTACGAACGCTATTTATCAAACACAAGCAAAACAAAGTTATTTTGCGGTAGGGGCTATCTTAAATTATGGAACGATGGAAAAAGGGATAGGTAAAATATTTAGCATAGGCTTATTTTACAGAAGTGATGATACCATCTACCCATACGCAGGTTTAACAGTTAATAATTTTCAGTTAGGTCTTACCTATGATGTAACAGTGTCTAAGTTTAAAACCAGTTCTTATGCGCCCAAAACTTGGGAGCTCAGTTTGATTTATGCGTTACCACATGTGAGCCTAAAAGATAAAAAATTAATCCCTTGGCGTAGAATGTAGTTCGGGTGCATTGTATTTAAAAAGGCTCCCAGTTTTTTTAGTCACCCCAAATGCATTTTTGTAATCTGGTCCGGTGTATTCAAAAACAATGTTTTTGGTAGCTATTGCAGTACCCAAATTGTTTGTTGGCATAGCCGTAAATGTTGCAGGAAACACGCCCGTTAAAGGTTCTGTTATAGTAAAGCCGCTGATGCTTTGTAAACGCCAGCTCGCTGCCATGTTGCCTAATATTTCAAAATGGTAAAGCCCTGCACTGTCAATATTTGTAAGCCATATAAGTGGGTACTCAAAATTATACGGCCCCCAATTTGTAATACGCATTTCGGTTAAGCCGCTTCGAAAATTAGTGAGTGGGGTACTGGTTGCTTTTACTTTTTGTAAGCGTTTGTCTACCGCGTAATCGAGCCCTACTTCTTCGTTTTCTTTGGTAGTATCTAATTCATGAATACGTTCACCTAATTTATAAAGTTGCGCCGTATTGGTTTTAGTGTTGCCACTCAAATAAACACTATCGGTACCCATGATGTCATACACCGTATTGTTGTTTTCAAAACTATTGGTAGCGATATAATAATTTTTACTTTCTGTATTTTTAAATTGGGGATATTTCCAATCAGGAGGTTGCGTGGTACGCGACCATAATTTGATGCCCGTTTTATCACCTTTAAAATTATTGAGCGCAATGTTTATATTTTGTCCATGCTCTATCGCAATGGCAATTCGATTACCAGAAAAAATATTGTCTGTAATATCTGTTTCAAAACTATAGCCACCCCATACACCATGGTCACAATTTGTAATGGTGTTTTTCATAATAAGGTTGCTACTAAACGTAACTTCTATACCATTGGTGGGCGCATACGAGAAATCGTTGCCATAAATAAAATTATCGTTACAGCCACCAAGGCCAGTATCCATTGTGGTTTGGCCGGCCCATAAAAAAAATCCATCGCCCGAATGTGTGGCCGAATTAAAAGCAAAAATATTATGGTTGCACTGTTCAAACACGAGTATCGCAGCGCTGTCTTGCCCTCTTCTGTATTTTTTATAATGATAGCCACGCACATTAAAATCAAGCGTATTGTGGTTGATATTGTTATACGAACTTTTATAAAGGCCAATACCAATGCCAGAGTTAAACGAAAAATTGTTATCCGTAACAAGTGCATCATTGCAACTAGTTAGCATCAGCCCACATTGTCCGTTTGTAACGGTATTGTTTGTGACTATTGCACCCTTGCAATTTTTAATATAGATGCCCGCACCATAACGCATCCATTCGTCTGTTTCATTTTGGTGGTAACTCATCCAGTCTTCTTCATCTTCTTTTTCAAAATTGCTTTTTAAGGCGTCTCTGTAATTATAACTAAGGTCGCAATTATCAATTGTTAGCGCCTCAACACGATCTGCTTTAATGCCAATTTTATAGCCTTTAATGGTGGCGTTTTTGATGGTGATATGGCTTGATCCTGGTTTAATTTCTATGGCAATACCTGTAAACTGGTTGGGCGCAAAAGAAGGAATATTGCCAGCGCCATCTAATACCACACCAGCTAAATCTAGCACTATGTTATTGCCTTCAATAATGATAACCCCGCCTTGTTTTTGTATGGTATTGGTATCTGGGGTAGGGAGGGAATAATGACCGGGTGCCATCAAAATGGTCTTTTTAATGTGCATCCCAACTGACGGAATGGTTGCTTTTTGGGCATAAACCCTGACATTTAGTGGGGAGGCCGCTATAGCCAACAGAAGTAAAACAAAGCTTCTCATGCTTAAAACTACCTATTTTGGCTAAAAAAGGCTGACATTTTTGCACTTTTTGGCTAGATGGCATAAAGATTGGTTATATAGTCCTGATTATTAATCTGAAATTCAATTTATATGGGAAAAATAATAGGCATTGACCTCGGTACCACAAATAGTTGTGTAGCCGTAATGGAAGGTAATGAACCAGTTGTAATTGCAAATGATGAAGGACGTAGAACAACGCCTTCTGTAGTTGCCTTTTTAAAAAATGGCGAGCGTAAAGTAGGGGATCCTGCTAAGCGTCAGGCTATCACAAATCCTCAAAACACCATTACCAGCGTTAAGCGTTTTATGGGTCGTCGTTTTGATGAAGTAACCGAAGAAATTAGTCATTGGAGTTATAACGTTGCAAAAGGTGATAACAACACCGTTCGTGTAGCGATAGATGATCGTATGTATACACCACAAGAAATTTCTGCGATGGTGTTACAAAAAATGAAAAAAACCGCTGAGGATTATTTAGGCCACGAAGTAACAGATGCTGTTATCACAGTACCTGCCTACTTTAATGATGCACAACGTCAGGCTACTAAAGAAGCGGGTGAAATTGCAGGCTTAAATGTTCGTCGTATTGTAAACGAGCCTACAGCTGCAGCACTTGCGTATGGCTTAGACAAAAAAAATGCAGAACAAAAAATTGCTGTATTTGACTTAGGTGGTGGTACGTTTGACGTATCGGTACTTGATTTAGGCGATGGCGTATTTGAAGTAAAATCGACCAACGGTGATACACACCTGGGTGGTGACGACTTTGATAAAGTAATCATGGACTTTTTAGCGGATGAATTTAAAAATCAAGAAGCCATTGATTTACGTAAAGATCCAATGGCACTTCAACGTTTAAAAGAAGCGGCCGAAAAAGCAAAAGTAGAATTAAGTTCTTCTGCCGAAACAGAAATTAACTTACCCTACATCACAGCTGTTGATGGTGTGCCTAAACACTTAGTGGTAAAATTATCAAGAGCAAAATTTGAGTCCCTTGCAGATAGTTTATTTGCACGTTGTTTGAAGCCGTGTGAAGTGGCATTAAAAGACGCTGGTTACACAACTTCTCAAATTGACGAAGTAATCTTAGTAGGTGGATCTAGTCGTATTCCTAAAGTACAAGAGATTGTAGAAAAATTCTTTGGTAAAAAACCAAATAGAAGTGTTAACCCAGATGAGGTTGTTGCATTAGGTGCGGCGATTCAAGGTGCGGTATTAACGGGAGAAGTAAAAGATGTATTGTTATTAGACGTTACACCACTTGGCCTAGGTATCGAAACCATGGGAAGCGTTATGACAACTATGATTCCTTCTAACACAACCATCCCAACTAAAAAAACAGAAGTATATTCTACAGCGAGTGATAACCAACCGGGTGTTCAAATCCATGTATTACAAGGAGAGCGTCCAATGGCCAATCAAAATAAGAGCTTAGGTATCTTTAATTTAGATGGTTTACCACCAGCACCAAGAGGTGTTCCTCAAATCGAAGTAACTTTTGATATCGATGCAAATGGTATCTTAAGCGTACACGCAAAAGATAAGGGTACTGGTAAAGAACAAAAAATTAGAATTGAAGCTGGAAGTGGTTTAAGCAAGGAAGAAATTGAAAAAATGAAAGCCGAAGCAAAAGCCAACGAAGCCACTGATAAAGAAGCACGTGAAAAAGTAGAAAAATTAAACCAAGCGGATAGCCTTATTTTCCAAACGGAAAAGCAGTTTAAAGAGTTTGGTGATAAAATTTCTGCCGATAAAAAAGAGCCGATCGAAGCAGCGCTTACTAAATTAAAAGAAGCGCATAAAAATCAGGATATCCCAGCTATCGATGCTGCTATGGCTGAAATGAATACTGCTTGGACAGCTGCTTCTGAAGAAATCTACAAAGCCCAACAAGAAGCTGGTGCAGGTGCTGATGCGGGTGGTGCACAACCACAAAATGACAATGTAGAAGACGCGCAGTTTGAAGAAGTGAAATAGGTTTTACATAGGATGAATAAAAAAAAGTCCCCTGTATTTTTACAGGGGACTTTTTTATGTAAAATATCTTTACTTAATAATGCGGTAGCACCAGCGTTTTAGTTTTCCTTCAAAATCAAAACCGGTTGTGGTTTTAGTAATGTCTTTGATACTACTTGCTTTAATAGAAGCTTCGTCTAAAATAAACTTTGTATAGTTGGTACTAAAATAAAGTGTGCCCCCCGATGTTGTTGCAGCAAGCATATCATTAATAAGCTCGACATGGTCTCTTTGAATGTCTAAAAAATCTTTCATACGCTTACTATTACTAAACGTAGGAGGATCCATTACAATCAAATCAAAACTATCTGGTGCAAGGGTTTTCAAATACTGTTTTACATCGGCGTGGATATAAAAATATTTGCTTGGGTCTTTTAATAAATTAATAGCCATATTGGTTTCGGCCCAATTCAAATAAGTTTTGGATAAATCCACCGATGTTACAGCGGCTGCTTCTCCAGCTGCAGCATACACCGAAAAGGATCCAGTGTAGCAAAATAAATTAAGGAAGCGTTTGTCTTTTGCTTCTTTGCGCACCATTTCACGCGTAATGCGGTGGTCTAAAAATAAACCGGTATCTAAATAGTCGGTTAAGTTTACCTGAAATTTTAAATCATTTTCCAGTACGGTAAAAAATTCCTGCTTGGTATCTACTTTTTCATACTGCTCGTCTCTATGAGACATTTTTTTTCTTTCTCTCTTGTAAATACTGGTAAGGGGTGTGCCGGTTACTTCGCTAATAATTTCGAGCGAAGGTTGCAGCCATGCATCGTGTTCTTCATCGGTCATGCCATGCCTTCTTACATATTCAGAAACGTAAATTTTATTTTCGTAGGCTTCTATGCAAAATGGAAATTCGGATAAATCATGCTCGTAAATGCGGTAACAACCCACACCGGTGCGCCTAGCAATTTTACTTCGGTGCTTGAACACTTTAGTAAGTCTATTGCTAAACATTTCTAGCTTTTGGGCTAGCGGTAAACCTTGTTTTTTTTCTATTTCTTCTTCCATCGGTTATTGTAAAGCCCCGAGTGCGTCTTTGATACGCGCCCATGCTTTTTCAATATTTTGCATGCTATTTGCAAAAGAGAAACGAACACAATTAGGCTCTCCAAATGCATCACCCATTACACTTGAAACATGCGCTGTATTTAATAAGTACATGCTAAAGTCTGCAGCGTTTTTAATGGTTTCTCCATGTACAGATTTACCATAATACGCACTTACATCGGGGAATACATAAAAAGCACCTTGAGGCTCAAAACAAATAAAACCAGGCATCGCTTTTACAAGTTCTAAAGTTCTTGTTCTTCTGCGTGTAAACTCTTCAGTCATTTCAAATGATGGTTTTAAATCACCAGTTAGTGCAGCCACTGCAGCTTTTTGTGTGATAGAGCAAGTACCACTTGTAAACTGTCCTTGTAATTTTTCCATTGCCTTTGCAATCGTAGTATTAGAAGCAGTATAACCAAGTCTCCAACCTGTCATTGCAAAACCTTTACTAAGTCCATTGATCACCACCACTTGGTCTTTGATTTCAGCAAATTGAGCGATGCTCTCATGCTTGCCTTCAAAATTGATGTATTCGTAAATTTCGTCCGATAAAATAATAATGTTTGGATGCTTTTTAAACACTTCTACAAGCGCTGTTAATTCAGCTAAAGTATATACAGCACCAGAAGGATTACATGGCGACGAAAACATAAACACTTTTGTATTAGGTGTAATCGCTGCTTCTAACTCGGCAGGTGATGTTTTAAACTGATTGGCAACTGTAGTTCTAATTTCAACTACTTTACCGCGCGCAATTTTTACAAGTTCTGAGTAGGTTACCCAGTATGGTGTTGGAATAATAACTTCATCACCTTCGTCTACAAGTGCTAAAATAGCATTTGCTAAACTTTGTTTTGCACCGGTAGAAGTCACAATATTTTCAGGTAAGTAATCTAAGTTGTTGTCTCTTTTTAATTTGGTACAAACAGCTTCTCTCAAATCTGCAAAACCAGCAACAGGGGTGTAGTGGCTCCAGTTGTCGTTGATGGCTTTAATGGCCGCATCTTTAATGTGCTGCGGTGTATCAAAATCTGGTTCTCCTAAACTAAGGTCTATTACATCAATGCCTTTGGCCCTTAATTCACGACCTAATTTGGCCATTTTAAGGGTTTCTGGTTCAGCGAAACGATCAAGGAGTGTAGAGAGTTGCATGCTTATTTTGTTATATAGTGTAAAAAATGGGTTCGATTGCGGAGCAAAGTTCGTAAAACTTGGGCATAAAACTAGACCCTCATGGTTGCTTAAATGCCTATGGGGATAAGTGCTGCTTAAACCAGTTCCTCATCAGGCACTAGCGCATAGTTTTTAATTTCATTGTAAAGGGTGCCACGCTCAATGGGCTCGCGCTTTACTTGTTTGATTAAACGCACTAAATTGGCGGTGCTCATAGATGGGTTTTGTTCTTCACTACCTGCCATCGCATAAATTTTAGTAGAGTCATCGATGGTGCCATCCATGTCATTGACGCCAAACGATAAAGTGAGCTGCGCATTTTGTCTACCAAGCATAGGCCAGTATGCTTTAATGTGCGCAAAATTATCCATATACAGGCGAGACACGGCGTACATGCGCATATCCTCGATGGTAGTAGACTCTGCCACATGGCTCATGTCGTTGTCTTGGTTGCGGAACTTTAATGGAATGAATGTATTAAAGCCACCCGTTTGATCTTGCAGTTGACGAAGGCGCTCCATATGATCGATGCGGTGCCAGTATTTTTCGATGTGGCCATAAAGTAGGGTAGCATTGCTATGCATGCCCAATTGGTGTGCTACTTTATGAATATGCAACCAACCATCTGCGTCCACTTTGTCTTCGCAAATTTGTTTTCTAATTTCTGGGTGAAAAATTTCGGCACCACCACCAGGTAAAGAATCTAATCCTGCTTGATGTGCAAGTTTCATGCCTTCCTCTGTGGTAACTTTTGCTTTCTTAAACATGTAATCTAGCTCTACGGGTGTAAAGCCTTTGATATGCAAATCAGGACGGTGTGCTTTAATGGCTTGTAATAATTCAATAAAAAAGGTAAGGTTCATTTTTGGATGAACACCGCCCACAATATGCACTTCGGTGACAGGTTTCCCATCGTAACTTTTTACAATGTGCATCATTTGTTCGATGCTTAATTCCCAACCTTCTTCTCTGTTGGCATATAGTTTAGAGTAGGAACAAAATTTGCAAGAAAATACGCAAACATTGGTAGGCTCAATATGAAAATTTTTATTGAAATAGGTTTTGTCGCCGTGCTTTTGTTCGCGCACATAATTGGCAAGTGTACCGAGCCACGATAAAGAACCTTTTTCAAAAAGCGCAACACCATCTTCAAACGATATGCGCTCTTTGTTAATTATTGTATTGGCAATTTTTTGTAGTTCTTTGTCTTTGGTTGCTTCTACTAAAGAAACAATAGCCGCTTTATTGGTACCCATCACGCAGTCATTTTAATAGACTGCAAAGTTACAATAAGTTTAAGATTAACCCATTAAAATCCCGGCAATACTAGCCGATAAATACGAGGCTAAAGTACCACACAATAGGGCTTTTAAGCCAAGTTTGGCAAGGTCTGCTCTACGACTAGGGGCAAGTTCACCAATACCGCCAATTTGCATACCAACGCTGCTAAAATTTGCAAAACCGCAAATAGCGATACTTACAATTAACAGGCCTTTTTCTGATACGATTGGAACGGCTTTTGTGGTTAAATTGTTAAACGCAACAAATTCGTTGATGGTTAATTTTTGACCGAGAAGGGTAGCGGCATTTGCTACGTCTTGGCCAGGAACACCCATGGCCCAGGCCATTGGATAAAATATTTTGCTAAAAATAAAATCAAGTGATAAACCTGGGTAAGCAAGGCCTAATAGGTAATTTAAAAAAGCAATTAAAGCAATAAAACCAATAAGCATAGCAATGACGTTAACCGCAATTTTCATACCATCACTAGCGCCATGAGAAATGGCATCAATGATATTGCTGTAAGGGCTTTTTACTGCTAGTTTTACATTTCCCATGGTTTCTGATTCCTCGGTTTCAGGGAAAACAATTTTTGAAATAACAAGTGCTCCAGGAGCGGCCATTAAACTAGCCGTAAGCAAGTACTCTGCTTTAGCGCCCATGTTTGCGTATACAATTAATATACCGCCGGCAATACAAGCAAGGCTGCCACTCATACTAGCGAGTAGTTCACTTTTTGTCATACCATTTAAATACGGACGAATCATTACCTGTGCTTCTACCTGACCCACAAAGGCACTCGCTACATTGCTTAAGGCCTCGGCACCACTCACGCGCATGATAAAGTTCATGGCTTTGGCAATAATCGAAACAATAAATTGCATCACACCAAAGTGATATAAAATAGCAACAATAACACACACTAAAATAATGGTAGCGGTAACGCTAAAGGCAAATACAAAACCACCTTGTCCAAAGTCTTTAACACCATCTGGGGCGTTTACCATGACACCTCTGTACACAAAGGCAACACCTTCTCTTGCAAAACGTTCAATTTTTTCCATGCCGCGGCCTAGTTTTTGAAAAAACCAGGTAACGGGTGGAACTTTTAAAACAAGTACTGCAATGATTACTTGTAATAGCATGCCGCTCACGACTAATCTATAATTGATCCTTCTTTTATTGTTTGAAAATAAAAAGGCAATGGCTAGAATAAGGATGATCCCTAAAACGCCGTGAAATTTATCCATGCTATTTGTTTGGGCTAGGTTAAAGTGGTAAGATACTATTCTTACATTAAAGATTGTATCCTTTTGTCAAGTACCGATTTAGCTACTGCGCCAATTTGCTTGTCTACAATTTGACCACCTTTGATAAATAAGATAGCAGGGATAGAAGTGATACCGTAGTTAACACTCAAATTAGGATTGTTGTCTACGTTTACTTTTCCAATATTTACTTTGCCATCATATTCTTTTGCTAATTCTTCAATAACGGGTCCGATAGCTCTACAAGGTCCACACCATTCTGCCCAAAAATCTACTAAGGTTAATTTATCACTGTCTAACACTGTTGCCTGAAAATTGGCATCTGTTAATTCTAAAGCCATGGTTGTTTTATTTAAAATTTTAAGATAAAGTTTGATTCTAAAGAAGTGTCAAATTTAATTCCAAACCCTGCAACTGCCACATTGACTTTTCCACATTAGCCAACTAGTCCTACTTGCACCTCCACGTCTGGATTATCGAGTAAAAAGCCTGCCATTTCCTCATTCATTTGGAATCCTTTGTCAAAACTGTATAAACTTACCAACAAGTTTTCTTTGGGTTCCAAAACATTAAAACGCAGGCTAGACTTTCCCGGGTATTTTTTAACGTTGGTTTCAATAAACTCCACAAACTGCGGCGTAAGGGAAGCAGCATGAATATTGATGTCTAAGCTTCTGGTTAAATTTTGTTTTACAGACTCTAATAAGTTGATGGAACTTACTTTGAAATCAAATTCGTTGGGGCGGTTGTAACGAGGTCTAAAAAATCCGTTGAGTAAAACATTTTGCCCTTTGTCTAAATAGTTTTGAAACTTAATATAGTCTTCACTCCATAAAATAAATTCTGTTTTACCACTAAAATCTTCGATCGCAAAAGAGCCAAAGTTTTTACCCGTTTTAGTAACGCGGTGCTGCACGTCAATAATGAGTCCGGCTACTTTAATGGCGCGTCCAGGATTTGGTTGAATTTGAAGTGTTTCTTTTATTTCATTAAAATCCGCAATATTGGTAATACCATAATAGCGCAGTTCAAATTTAAAATGATCCAGTGGATGACCACTCATAAACATACCCGTTACATCTTTTTCAAACTCTAGTAATTCGGTGAGGGTCCAAGGTTCTGTTTTGGTAAGCTTTGGAACAGGCACTTGCATCGCAGAAGAAAGGTCACCAAATAGGGTATTGGTGCTTCCTGCACTCAGGCTTTGAAGCGCTTGTCCGTAATTGATAATTTTTTCGAGGCCCGATACACGCTCACCATCTGGAATTTTAAAATATTGTGCTCTATGAAAATCTGTAAAGCAATCAAAGGCACCAGAATACGCTAAACTTTCTAAAGATTTTTTATTGACAGATCTACTAATCACTCTTTTGATAAAATCAAATATGCTTGCAAAGGATCCACCTTTTTCTCTCTCCGCAATAATGGTTTCAATGGCAGCTTCACCCACACCCTTTAATCCACCTAGTCCAAATCTAATTTCTCCTTTTTGGTTAACGGCAAAACCGTTAAGTGATTCATTGATATCTGGCCCCAGTACTTTAATACCCATGCGTTTACACTCTTCCATAAAGAAGGTGATTTTTTCTATACTGCCTGCGTTGTTCAATACCGCCGACATATATTCGCCAGGGTAGTGTGCTTTTAAATAAGCTGTTTCGTATGCTACATAGGCATAGCAAGTAGAGTGTGATTTGTTAAATGCATATTGCGCAAAGGCTTCCCAGTCTGTCCAGATTTTTTCTAAGGTTTCTGCTGCGTGTCCTTTGCTGGTAGCGCCTGCCACAAACTGTGCTTTCATTTTATCCAGCACCGATTTTTGTTTTTTACCCATGGCTTTACGCAGTACATCGGCGTCGCCTTTTGTAAAGCCACCAATTTTTTGACTAAGTAACATTACCTGCTCTTGATACACAGTAATACCATATGTTTCAGCCAATATTTCTTTCATTTCATCGAGGTCATAACTGATGGCTTCGCGGCCATGTTTACGGTCAATGAAATTTGGTATATATGCCATGGGCCCAGGTCTGTAAAGGGCGTTCATGGCAATGAGGTCGTCAAATTTATCGGGCTTTAATTCGCGTAAATATTTTTGCATGCCCACGCTTTCAAATTGAAAAGTGGCATTGGTTTCTCCTTGTTGGTAAAGCTTAAAAGTTTTTTCGTCGTCTAATGGGATGGTATCTAAATCAATAACAACGCCATGGTTTTGCTTAATAAGCACTAGCGCCATTTTTAAAATAGAAAGGGTTTTAAGCCCCAAGAAGTCCATTTTAATAACGCCGGCATCTTCAATGATACTGCCTTCAATTTGCGTTACCCATAAATCAGAATCTTTAGCCGTAGCCACCGGAATTAAGGTGGTTAAATCTTGTGGTGCAATGATAATGCCGGCTGCGTGGATACCGGTGTTTCTCACAGAGCCTTCTAATCTTTCTGCTTCTTTTAAAACCTGTGCTCGAATATCATTGCCCCTATATATTTCTCGAAGTTTTTTGATATTGTCAATGTCTTCCTGTTGATAGCCTTCTTTTTCTTCTAAAGATTTTGGTCCTTCTTTAATCGTAAAAGGAGCGTGTAGTACACGGCCAAGTTCGGTACCTGGTTTATCGGGTACTAATTTTGCAAGTACGTTACTTTCGGCGAGTGGTAAATCAAGAACGCGTGCTACGTCTTTGATACTCATTTTAGCAGCCATGGTACCGTACGTGATAATTTGTGCTACCTGATTTTTACCGTATTTGTCAACTACATAATCGATTACTTTTTGACGACCTTCATCGTCAAAGTCCGTATCGATATCGGGCATGCTCTTACGATCTGGATTTAAGAAACGCTCAAATAGTAAGTTGTACTTGATAGGATCAATATTTGTGATGCCAATACAATAGGCTACCACTGAGCCTGCCGCAGATCCACGACCGGGTCCCACAAAAACGCCCATTGCTCGGCCTGCTTTAATGAAGTCACTTACAATTAAGAAGTAACCCGCAAACCCCATTGTTTTAATGGTAAATAATTCAAAATCTAAACGTTCTTGAATTTCAGGTTTTACATCGTTGTAGCGCATCTTGGCACCCTCACGTGTAATGTGTTGTAAAAACTCCCACTGGTTTAAGTTGGCATCTTTGTGTATCTGAAATTCCTTTGGAATAGGGAAAGCCGGTAGTAGAATATCTTTTTTTAAATTGAGTACTTCTACACGGTCAACAATCATATTTGTGTTGTCTAAAGATTCTGGGATATCGCTAAAAAGCTTACCCATTTCTTCCTGCGTTTTAAAATAAAACTGATCGTTTGGAAATTTAAAACGTCTATTTTTTATTTGTGCGTCATCATTTACAAAGTCATCAAAACCAGGTGTACTTTGCTTTTCACCGGTATTGATACACAATAAAATATCGTGTGCGTTGGCGTCGTCCTGATCTACATAGTGGCTGTCATTGGTAGCAATAACAGGTACATTGTATTTTTTTGAAAACTGCAATAAGGTGTTATTGATAACTTCCTGCTCCTTAATATTATGGCGCTGAATTTCAATAAAATAATCTTCACCAAATAAGTCTAGCCACCACTTAAATTCTTTCTCTGCTTTTTCGGGTCCTTCATTTAAAATGGTTTGTGGAACATAGGCACCAATACAACAAGTAGTGGCAATAATACCTTCGTGGTATTCTTCAATTAATTTTTTATCGATACGAGGATACTTGCTATACATCCCTTCAATAAATCCTAGCGATGTAAGCTTTACTAAATTCTCGTACCCTTTTTTATTTTTTGCCAGTAAAACCTGGTGGTATCTTTTGTCTTTAACTTCTTTGGTAAAAGTTTTTATGTGTCTATCTTCTACCACATAAAATTCACAACCAACCACTGGTTTAACAATGGGTTCCAAAATGTCTTTACCAAATTCATCCTTACCAACGATCTTTGTTTTTTTCCATGCCTGACTTACAAATTCAAATGCGCCAAACATATTTCCATGATCTGTTATGGCAAGCGCAGGCATTTTATTTTCAATGGCTTTGTCGTATAATTTTTCTACCGAAGCCGCCCCGTCAAGCAACGAATATTGGGTATGAACGTGTAAGTGTGAAAAAGTTGGCATGGCCCAAATATCCTGACTCGAACGCAACCTTTTGGGGTGCAGTTATCCACAATGGCAGGGGAGTGGAACAGATTGTTAAAAAGTTATGCGCAGGGGCCTATTTTACTGGTTTTTAGGCCTATACTTGTTCCATATTTATGCGCAATAATGTATATGTAATATTCATTTTGGGGCTTTTTCTGCTATCTGGCTGTAAATCGCTGAGTAAGCTAACTTCCAAAGACCAATCCAGCGCCAATAAAGTTCAGGGAAGCAGCTCGTCTATGCCCCGAGGTTTTTTGGATAATTTGGCCGTTTTACCCGGAGAAGTAAAGCTTGGTGGCGTAAAAGTTACGGCACCAAAAGTGGCTGAAACTGTACCCCAAAAAAATAAGGGGCTCAGTTATGACGCCGCGCCCTCACTCCCCAATAAATATGCAAACTTACTTGGCGTAGCACCCACCGAATTAACCAATACACTTCTCTTAAGCCAAATGGAAAAGTGGTACGGCACACCGTATTGTTTTGGCGGCAGTACCGATTCTTGTATCGATTGCTCTTCATTTACGCAAGTGATACTGCGTGATGTATACAATGTAAAAATTCCAAGAAATGCGCAACAGCAATTTGATGCATCTACTAAAATAAAAGTAGAAAATTTAAAAGAAGGCGATCTTGTATTTTTTAATACCGTATCTGCATCAATGATTATTACCCATGTGGGTATGTTTGTTTGCAACAACAAATTTGTTCACGCTTCTACATCAAAGGGTGTTACCATTAGTGATTTGTCTGAAAAATATTTTGCAAAAGCCTTTAGAGGCGGCGGCCGGTTTATAAAACCGTAAGTACATTTTTTAACCAATCATTTCCTGCCTCAGTTAACTTTGCATTTTCATTTTGATCGGTGGCGCCAATACCCGCCTGCGTTACAATAGTGCTACCAGCATTTATGGTTTGTTGTAATCTTTTGAGCGTGATATCTTCTATAACATCAGCCCCGCCAAATTCGTCCGACGCAACAATGCAATCCCGCACATCTAGAAATTCATTAGCAACACCTTGTTCGAGTAAAAAATGATGCACAAGGGCTGAGCCAAGAACGGCGCCGGTACACACAATTTGATCTTTGTAATAAAGAAAAGCGCGCACGGGCTTGTCGTGTAGCAACCACTCAATTTCTGTAAATAAATCCCCTAAACGAAGGTTGCAAGATTGTTTTTGATCCGATAATAAAGCATCTGCAAGGCTAAATACACGCTGTTTTACCGCCTCAAATAATTGTAAGGCAATGTCTTTGTTTCCATCGAAAAAAGCGCTGGACACCTCCGATAGTGCAGACTCCAAAAGGGCAGGGGTTTCCACTAAAAAGCAGGTGCCGCTGGTGTTATCTGTTGTTACGCTGTTTGAAGCGGAGGTTGTGCCGCCTTGATTTTGTTTACATGCAGCAGCGAGTATTAAAAATGCTTCTTTAGACTGTACTTGTTGAGCAGGGATCCATTGTAATTGCATAAGCGCTTATTGGAGCGCAAAGGTACAATAACTTGCGCTTAAGCACTATCTTTACCTGACTTAAAGCGTAGCTATGTTGGACCCCATTATTAAAGTAGAAAACCTCACTAAAAACTACGGCGATTTTGAAGCCGTTAAAGGGCTCAGTTTTGAAGTATATCCTGGTGAAATATTTGGCCTTTTAGGGCCTAATGGCGCCGGAAAATCTACCACACTTGAAATTATAGAAACCCTACGCGTAAAAACCAGTGGTTCAGTAATTGTAAACGGTATTGATATTGATAAAGATCCAGCTCAGGTAAAAAAAATAATTGGCGTTCAACTGCAAACGGCGGGTTTTTATCCCGGCCTTAATTTACTAGAGTTACTAGATTTATTTGCCGGGTTATACAATGAGGAAATTGATCCCCTAGCAATACTTGATAGTGTGAACCTTAGAGACAAAGCCAAAGCAAAATTTAAAGAATTAAGCGGTGGACAAAAACAGCGTTTTTCTATTGCCACCACTTTAATTAATAAGCCACTTTTAATTTTTTTAGACGAGCCAACTACTGGACTAGATCCTCAAGCTCGAAGAAATTTATGGGACTTAATCAGATCTATTAGAGATAGTGGAACAACGGTAGTGATTACTACGCACTATATGGATGAAGCCGAAATACTTTGTGATAGGGTCGCCATCGTAGATAGCGGAAAGCTTATAGCCATTAATACGCCCGATCAATTGATTGATGATTTAGTTGCAGGTGGTTTTGAAAAACCAAAAGAAGTAAAGCAGGCCAATTTAGAAGACGTGTTTATTAATTTGACAGGACACGTATTAAGAGAAGCATAAATAATAAAGCATGGAAAAAGATCCAAGATATCCAATAGGAAAGTACGAAGTTCAACCTTTTTCGGAAGCGCAAAAGAAAAAATGGCTTGCTGATATTCAGTTTTTACCAAGTGAACTAGAGCAGTCTATCGAAAATTTAGACGAAGCGCAACTGCATACCCCTTATAGAGATGGTGGTTGGACAGTGCATCAACTGGTGCATCATATGGCTGATAGTCATATGAATTCTTTTATTAGGTTTAAACTTGCTTTAACAGAAGACAATCCAACCATTAAACCATACGAAGAAAATGCGTGGTCAGAAACAGCCGATGTTGTAAAAGAGCCCATCAATGTTTCCATTACCTTACTTTATGCGCTTCATAAACGTTGGTTAACACTCTTACAAAATATGTCGGATCAGGATTTTGAAAAAACATTGTTTAATCCACAGCGTAGAGGCCAAATAACACTTTGGGACATGCTTGGTATTTATGCATGGCATGGTAAACACCATGTAGCGCATATTAAAACATTAAAAGAAAACAAGGGCTGGTAATATTTATACATTGGCAATGAGAGAGCAGCGCTGGAAAAAAATTTCTTCTAAAAAAGTATTTGAAGACAAGTGGTTTAAAGCAAGAGCCGACGCTTGTCAGTTTCCGGATGGCAGAATTATTGATCCGTATTACGTAGTTGAACTACCTGGTTGGGCCAATGCAGTTGTAGTGACCCCCCTCAACGAAATTGTTTTAGTAAAACAGTACCGTTATCCTATAGATGCAGTAACGCTAGAACTGCCGGGTGGTGTTATCAATGATGGCGAAGACCCTGCGGTAGCAGCACTTAGAGAAACCATCGAAGAAACGGGCTATACTTCTGATCGTATTCAGCTCATTTGTAAGCTAGCTCCCAATCCAGCCATCAATGACAATACCGCTTATTTTTATTTAATTGAAAATGCGGTACCTAGTGCACACACCAACCCAGATTTTTACGAAGACATTGAAGTAGTGTTATATAGTAAAAAGGATTTTATTGAATTACTACAGCAAAATAAAATCATGCACGGCGTTCAATTAGGGCCAATTTATGAAGCCCTCATTCAATTAGGTTGGTTACAATACGCTTGATGGAATAATTCCTTCAATTTCTCCTACTAAAAAAACGCTTCCATATACCACAATTAAATCAGTGGCCTGCGCCTGTTTTTTAGAAGCGGCAATGGCTTCATTTACGGTTAAATAGATGTTACCCTGTAAGCCATGCGCACCGGCTTTTTGTTGTAGTTCATGCGCATCAATGGCTCTTTCTATTTGAGCCATTGTAAAATAATAGGTAGCATGCGCTGGTAATAAAGCAAGTACACTATCAATGTCTTTGTCTTTTACCATGCCAAAAACAAGGTGTAATGTAGGGTAAGGTAAAAGCGCTATTTGTTCGAGAAGTGTTTGGATACCTGCCACATTATGCGCTACGTCTACAACAGTAGTGGGGTTGTTTCCAATCACTTGCCACCTGCCATACAGGCCCGTATTTATTTTTACATGACTAAGGCCATCAAGTATTTGTTGGTTGCTTATTTGCCAACCTTTTGTTTGTAAAATGCCAACAGTAGTTAATACGCCCAAAACATTTTTTGATTGATAGTTTCCATTTAAATCAAGCTTATAAGTAGTACTTGCTCGGGTTATATTATTTGCAACATCTATTTGTAAATATTCGTGAGAATAGTTGGAGCCTCGTACTGTAAATAAATCGGATGCATAAGTTAGGGTCGTGTTACTTGCTGCAGCTTCAAAAACGGACTTGGTTTCTGCGGTATATTCACTAATAACACAAGGGATATCTTTTTTAATGATACCTGCTTTTTCCCCTGCAATTTGTGGAATGGTATCTCCTAAAAATTGGGTATGATCAAGTCCTATATTGGTTATAACCGAAACTTCAGGGGTGATAATATTAGTGCTATCTAAACGTCCGCCAAGGCCAACTTCAATAACGGCAATGTCAACTTTTTGCTCCGCAAAATAACTAAATGCCATGGCAACGGTTATTTCAAAAAACGAAGGCTGAATTTCCTCTATGAGTGGCTTGATTTTTTCTGTAAATGCAACAACAAATTTTGTAGAACAATAGTCTCCATCAATTTTAATTCTTTCTCTAAAATCTACTAGGTGGGGCGACGTGTAAAGCCCGGTTTTATAACCAGCGGTTTGTAATATTGAAGCGAGCATATGACTGGTAGATCCTTTGCCATTGGTGCCTGCAATATGAATGGATTTAAATTGCTGTTGTGGATTGCCCAGTGCCTCACAAAGCTTGATGGTATTGGTTAAGTCGGCTTTGTAAGCAGCTGCACCAACACGACTAAACATAGGAAGTTGTGTAAATAAATACTCAAGTGTTTGGTCGTAATTCATTTACTCGTGAATCTTAAAACTAAATACAATGGTTCCTTTTTGTTCGGGATCATTGCCTGCATTTAAGCGTAGCATTTTTGCTTTTTTGATGGCAATATTTCTGATGTTGGCATTCGTAGTAGTCGTACCTCGAGGGTTTACAGTAGCTCCAATAACTTGTCCATTATCATTCACCACAATATCCACGGCTATTTTTGCATTTTCATTAAAATCATCTTCAAAACTTGGAAGCTTTGCAATACGTCTTCCATCGAGTCCACTTCTTATGCTTACACCACCACCTGCGCCAGCTGGTCCACCCGTTCCATTACCACCATTACCGGTGTAACTGTCGGAATTTGGGTTGCCATTTATTTTTCCTTGATCACCTTTGCCACCCGCAATGCCTTGATCTGTTTTTCCATTATAATTATCTGCATTATTACCACTTGTTGTAGTACTAGATCCACCGCCAAATACGGCTTTAGGTTTTGGTGGCGCTTGCACAGGAGGTGTAATGGTATTT
The DNA here is from genome assembly GCA_040403595.1 of Sediminibacterium sp. Lineage (GTDB taxonomy): Bacteria > Bacteroidota > Bacteroidia > Chitinophagales > Chitinophagaceae > Sediminibacterium. Next base: position 205,464 of record JBBAKI010000002.1, read on the forward strand.
TGTTTTTTTACAGGCTTGGTTACAACTGCCGCTGCTTCATCTGTTTCATTGGCATCGGTTTGAATGGGCTTACTTGCCTCAACCTGCGCTGGAGGGCTTGTTTTGGTATTGTCTGTTTCTGTGGCCGCTTCTCCGGGAACTTGGGGTGCTTCGGTACCAAGGCCAGTTTCTGAATTACCTAAGTTTACTTCAATGCCTTCACCAAAACTAGGTGTTGGAATTTGTGGAAGTTCCCAGTTTAAAAGAAAGAAAATAAAAAAAAGCAACAAGCAAATGAATGCTGTTATAAGGCCTGCTTTAATGTTTTTTTCTTTTTCAAACCCAAGGGTCATGGTAATAAGTATTATGGCTTATAAAGCTACGGGTTAAGGCGTCAATTCAATTGAATGTTGAAAATTAACGCTTATACGGGCTAGTAATCCACCTTTATGGCCTAAAAAAAAGTTAAGAACGTCTATTTGAAAAATACGTCGTAGCCAAATCTTAAAATTGTGGCACAAATAACAAGTAAGAAAAAGACGCGGATAAATTGATTACCCTTGGCAATGGCTAGTTTGGCGCCCAATAAGCCGCCAAGTGCATTGCAAAGTGCCATGGGTATCGCAACGCCCCAAATAATGGTTCCTTTAATAAAAAACAGCACGATGGATCCAAAATTGGTAGATAAATTAACCAGTTTGGCATGTGCACTCGCTTGCAAAAAATCATAACCAAGTAATGCTATAAAACCGAGCACTAAAAAACTACCTGTGCCTGGTCCAATAAATCCATCGTAAAAACCTACAATGGCGCTTAATAATAAGCTGCGCAAAAGAAGAGCGCTTCTCGATAATTTTTTAGATTGCGCTTGCCCAAAACTTTTTTTGGTATAGGTATAAATAGCAACAACAATGAGTACGCAAAATAAAATGGGTTTCATATGCGTGTTGCCCATTTTACTAAGTAGTTCAGATCCTAAAAATGCAAATGAAAAGGCAACCATACACATGAGCGCCATGCTCTTCCATTCTATTTGTACTTTTTTAACGTATTGCTTTGCTGCAAAAAATGTTCCACTAAAAGCAGGAATTTTTAAAGAACCAATGACGGTGGATACTGGTAAATTGGGCATTAAAATAAGCGCTGTAGGGGTTTGTATCAGTCCGCCTCCACCTACTATGGCATCTACAAAACCTGCACCAAATGCAGCGACACACAAAAATATTAAAGTAAGGGTATCTAGTTGATCAAACATGCTGATGATTGTGTTGACGTGTATTTGCGAGTATTAATCCTGCAATAACAATACCCGCACTAATCATGTGAATTTGTTGAAATGGCTCATTTAAAAATACCACCGCTTCAATGGTACTAATAATAGGAATGAGGTTACCAAATAAAACGGTGGTACCAGCGCCAATTCTTTTAATCGCAGCATTCCAGCATAAAAAAGAAATAACAGAAGTGCCTGCGCCTAAATAAATTAATGACATCACAAGTGCATTATTCCAAACAATGGGCGCTGCGTTTGTTTGCTCTATTAAAAAACCAGGAAAAATTAAAATAGTCCCCAGTCCAAAAATGGCTAGCAAAAATGTAGTAGCAGAAATAGTGGCTGGTTTTTTTCTTACAAGAACATTGTATACCGCAAATGCAATGGCACCAGCCAGTGCCCATATATCACCCAACGAAAATGTAAAAGATAAAAGTGTTTGCAAACTGCCTTTAGAAATAAGTAATAAAACTCCTGATAAACAAAGCAGCATTCCGGCGAGTCTAAATGCATTGATGCGTTCGCCAATAAATAGTATGGCAAATGTAGTAGCAAAAATGGGAGAGGAAGTCGTACTTATGAGCGCCATATTAATAGCGGTTGTATAATGCCCTGATATGTATAAACAAGTATTAAATAGTGCAATACCACTAAGTGACACCCAAAATAAATAAGGCCCGTGTTTTTTTAAAATGTGCCACTCTTTTTTAAATGCGGTAAAAGCAATAGGAAGCATTAATACGGTAGCTAACGACCATCTGCAAAACGCAAGTGTAATAGGCGGTATTTGTTGGTTCACGCCTCTTGCAATTACAAAATTACCAGCCCAAATAATAGCCGCAATAGTAGCGAGTAAGATGCCTATATAGGTATTGTTACGAGCGTCCACCAGCAAAATCAATTTCGTAATTACCTTTAATTCGTTCTATTGGAGGGTTAAAATATCCAAATTTTACTTTTGGAAATTCTTCGGCAATAAGGCTCATGAGTTGCTTAACGCCAAGCATTTCGCCGGTTTCGTTTACGCCAATTTTGCCCATGTACCAATCCGGATCGATGTTAAAATTGCGCCACTGAATCATGGTTAAATCGGTGTCTATAATGAGTTTGCGAAGCGCTTCATATTCTTCAACACTATCTGTCATGCCCGGAAATACAAAGTAATTAATACTTGCCCATCCGCCATAACTGCGCATTACTTTTAAACTTTCAATGATATCTTCAAACTGATAGTTGTTGGGTCTGTAATAAGGCTCATAAATATGTTTACGCGCAGAGTTGGTACTTACCCTAATACTATTTAACCCCACTTCACATAAGACTTTTACGGCATCTGGCATAGAACCGTTGGTGTTAATATTAATGCTGCCTTTATCCGTGTGTTTTCTAATTTCAATAATGGATTCTCTAATGGTTTCCCACATCAGGAGTGGTTCGCCCTCACATCCTTGACCAAAACTAATAAGCGGGAAAGGCGCATTCTTTAAATGCGGCACCGTAAATTCCACAATTTCTTCGGCGGTAGGTTTAAACGTTAATCTGTCTTGAGTAGAAACAATGGTTTCATCGGAAGGTTGAAATGAAATACAACCAATACAGTTTGCATTACAAGCCGGTGATGTTGGAACGGGACATTCCCATCTTGACATTGAAAAATTTCGCGCAGCAGGACAATTATATGTCATGCAGCAATTTTCCATTAAATGTTTTACGAGTCTATTGTGCGGATAATTGGCTAGTAATGTTTCGGTTCCTGAAGCAATTATTGCATCGTCGTAACCTGCGCATTCTTGTCTAATATCTTGTTCGATTCTTACCGCGGGTACATAGGTTTTATTGTCTAACCAACCTGCTGCTGTGTAGCAAAACAAGGGTAGTGTAGGAGCTTCCGCTTCTGTTTCATAAGCAGCAATATACAAACCGGTATGTGCTGGAGGAATAAATGCTGCAACGGCCCAACCCTTGTCGCATAAACGCATTTCTCCTGTTTCTACGTCAAGTCCAATGCCACGTCTGCCGGGTAATTCATATAAATTGCCCCCTTCTGGAAGTTCTATCCAGTCGGCGGGATCAATAGGCATGGCATCCCAACCGGCACGCCCTACCACATATAAACTAGTGTCTTCGTAAATATTTCCTTCGCCGTCTGAATATAATATATAGGGTGACTGGGTTAATGGAAAACTTGACATGTTATTTATTTAAACGTTCTTGACAAAACAAATTGAAAGCATCTTCTAATTCTTTTTCTACCGAAGACACTATTTGTTTCTGAAATAGGGTATTGTTTTTATAATCTAAAGTGAGTAGGCCATCTTTTAAAACAATATTTTGAAAGGCGTCCCAAGTATATCTCTTTTTAGGGAAACTATTAATAATCACTTCGTCATTATCAAAAGCAATTTCCTCTGGAAATTTAACTTGCTTTTCTAAAACGGCAGCTAATACATACACAAATGCTAGCCATGATAAATAGGGTTGTATAAAAATGCCCCAAGCACATAAGAGCAATGAAATTCTATAGAGCGCAGGCCTACCTTTTTTATTTTTTAATATGATAAATGTAGTCCATGCTAATATTAAAAGTATAATGGTAATATAGATGATAGTTTTTTCGTAGCCATGCAAAATCACTTGCGCCGAAAGTAAGAGGGCTGCAATGGTAATCATTAATAAGCTAACCCTATTAATAAAAACAAAAGAACGTTTTTTTAAAACAATAATGTATTCGTAAATTTTTCCTGCCATCACGCTTAATTTGAAGGAGTGTTTTTAACCATCAAATTACACATGCGCCAAAGTAAGTGTGCGCCAACATTACTATCCCAGTCTGTTTCGCCAACGCCTACTTCTACTAAATCAAATCCAATCAATTGCCTACCGCTTTCTACAATTTTCTTGAATAAATACAACACTTCTTCGCTCTCAAAACCGCCTTGCATAGGCGTTCCAGTGTTTGGGCATAATTTTGGATCTAGCCCATCAATGTCAAAACTAATATATACCAGTTGTGGAAGTTGCGCAACAATGTCATCTGTTATTTGCTTCCAGGTTTGGCCTTCGTATTGTCTTGCTTTAATGTCTTTATCAAAATATGTTAGAACCCTGCCATTGCTATTTTGTATATTATTCCATTCTTCTTCACAAAAATCACGCACACCCACTTGTACTATTTTTTGTACGGCGTCCACTTCGGCTAACACATTATACATAACAGAAGCATGTGAATAGGTAAAGTGCTCATAGCTTTTTCTTAAATCACAATGGGCGTCAATTTGTAAAATACCAAAGTTGCCAAATTTTTCGCCCAAGGCTTTAATAAAACCTAGCGGCGTACTGTGGTCCCCACCAATAAGTCCCACCAGTTTTCCTTGTTTTAATAATTCAGAGGTTTGTTCGTATACCCAGTTGTTGAGCATTACACCACCTTCATTTATTTCTTTGAGGCTCTTGCACATGAATTTGTTATCACCAACAATTTCACCTTTAGAAATATAGTCTATAAATAGTTCTGCCTCTTTGCGTAAGTAGTCACTTTTTAAAAGAATTTTTTTGTTGGTTTCTCTTAAATAGAATCCTTTTTTCCAACCATCCGGCACATCGGTATCAAATAAATCTACCTGAATACTTGCCTTCCAAATATGTTCTGCCGCTCTCGAAGTTCCTGCACCATAACTAACCGTTACTTCCCAAGGAACGGGGAGCAAAACGAGGCTTGCTTCCTCCTCAGAAAAGGGGAGTCCAAAAATGTTGTTATTAGGGTTTCCGACCACATTGGGGTCGAAGTTGGATACTTGGCTCATACGCTATTGTATTGCAAACAGGGCGCAAGTTAGCAGCTATTTTTCGAAATACGTTAAAGATTCTTGAATGGTTAAACAAGACCGTCAAGATTATCCATTTTAGGCTACTTTTGTATTAGAAATCAGTGTTTTTATGAAAAAGACCCATATTATCCTTCTGCTCCTTATTGCAGCCTCAATTGTAGTGCTTATTAGTTACACTGGCGATTTAACCACGTACGAAACCATTGCTTCTGCACGTGAAAAAGAAGGCAAGTTTGTAAACCTCATTGCAAAAATAGACAAGACCCAACCGCTACAATATGACGCAGTTAAAGATCCCAACTATTTAACATTCACTGCAGTGGATACCCTAGGTAATTCTATCAAAGTCATTTACCACAACAATAAGCCAACCGATATGGAAAAAAGTGAGCGATTGGTATTAAAAGGAAAAGTGCTCAATGGCCAATTTGAGTGTAAAGATATTTTACTCAAATGTCCTTCAAAATACAAAGACAACCCTAACTCCATTGACAAAAGTCAACCAACGGCTGCTAACTAAATTTAACTTCTAATTTTATTTCAATGAATTATATCGGCGAACATTTGTGGCTTGGACAAGCAGGACATATTTTAAACCTCGTTTCATTTGTTGCGTCAATCATTGCAACAGTGGCTTTTTTTACAAGTACGTTAACAGAAAAAAATCAAGAAGACTCGGCTCGTTGGGTTAAACTAGGGCGTATTTTCTTTTACTTAGAAACGGTTTGTGTAGTTGCTACATTTTTACTACTCTATGTAATTATTTCCAACCACTATTTTGAGTACAAGTATGCCTACATGCATAGTGACAAGTCACTTCAGCCCGAATATTTATTGAGTTGTTTTTGGGAGGGTCAAGAAGGTAGCTTTATGCTTTGGAGTTTTTGGCATTGTGTACTAGGTATCATAATTATGTGGAGTGCCAAAAAGTGGGAGGGCGGCGTAATGGCTGTCATTTCTTTTGCGCAGGTGTTACTGGCTTCGATGGTGCTCGGTATTTATTTATTTGGGCATAAAATTGGGTCTAGTCCATTTTCATTATTAAGAGATGAAATGAATTGGCCTATTTTAAGTAGACCCGATTATTTGTCACTTATTAAAGATGGTACTGGGTTAAATACTTTACTTCAAAATTATTGGATGGTGATTCATCCGCCTATTTTGTTTTTAGGTTTTGCAAGTAACATTGTTCCTTTTGGTTATGCAATGGCTGGCTTTATGCGAAAGTCGCATGATTGGATTAAACCTGCTATTCCTTGGGCTTCATTTTCGGTGGCTATATTAGGAACCGGCATTATGATGGGTGCTGCATGGGCTTATGAGAGTTTGTCGTTTGGTGGTTATTGGGCTTGGGATCCTGTAGAAAATGCTTCTTTAGTTCCATGGCTTACACTCGTGGCAGGCTTACATACCAATTTGGTGGCTAAAAGCACGGGCTATTCTTTACGACCTACTTATTTCTTTTACATCGTTTCTTTTTTATTGGTTTTATATTCTACTTTTTTAACAAGAAGTGGCATTTTGGGAGACACATCGGTGCATGCATTTACAGATCTTGGCATGAACACACAGCTATTAACATTCCTGCTCATTTTTGTAATACCAGCCTTTACTATTTTTGCTATTCGGTACAAGTCTATTCCATCTATTGCAAAAGAAGAAGAAACAAGCAGTAGAGAATTTTGGATGTTTATAGGATCATTGGTACTCTTTTTAGCAGGCATGGTAATCATTGCTAAAACTTCTACACCGGTAGCTAATAAATTATTTGGAACCAAAATTGCACCTCCCGAAGACCCTGAATTTGCGCACAATCAAATTCAAGTTTTTGTGGCGATCGTGCTTGGTTTGTTAACTGCGGGTACTCAGTTTTTAAAATATAAAATTTCAGATACCAAACAGGTATTTAAAAATATTGTATGGCCAATAGCTGCTGCTGCAGTTATTAGTTTACTCATCACCTTTTTTGGCGGTGTAAATTATGCAAAAAAAGGACCTGTCTTTTTGTTTGCAATACACGTGGCTATTTTTGCTGCTGTGTATGCTGTTACTGGAAATTTATCTTATATCTGGCTTGTATTAAAAGGGAAATTAAAAGCAGCAGGCGCCTCTGTGGCGCACGTTGGCTTTGGTATGATACTATTAGGCATTTTAGTTTCGTCGGCTAAAAAAACTGTGTTAAGCTGGAATACAACAGGTATTACGCCGCTTGCACAAGCTGCCCCTGGCGATAAAAATCCTGCAGGCAATCCTGCCGAAAACCTAACCCTTTTTAAAGGGGTAGAAACAGATATGGGTAAGTTTATGGTTAATTATAAGCGTGATACCCTTAATGTTGCCGATCGTAAAAAATATTATGAAATAACCTTTAAAGCAAAAGACGGATCTGAGTCTTTTAACTTATACCCCGATGTTATCAAAAACAACAAGGGTATGGAAGGCTTTGCTGCCAACCCCGCTAGCAAACATTACTGGTACAAAGACATTTTTGTATACATCACTTCGTTTCAACAAAATGATGCCACTGATACCACGCGTTTTGTTGATAAAGAAATTAAAGTAGGCGATACTATTTTTTATAGTAATGGTTTAATGGTTTTGCAAAGTGTAGCGGTAAATCCGGCTGCTAAAAAAGACTTATTGCTACCCGGCGAAACAGCGCTCTTTTTAAATGTGGATGTAACGGCCAGAGATGGTAGAAAATATTCGGCCATGCCAGGTATTGCCATTGATAGCAAAAGCATTCGTCAAATTACGGACACCATTGTGGCGCAATCATTGGTGCTTCAGTTTAACAAAGTGATCAATCAAGAAAAAGGAATTTTACAAATGGGTATTAAAGAAAGTGGTTCAATCACTGATTTAATTACCTTAAAAGTTTACGAGTTCCCGATGATTAATATTTTATGGTTAGGGGTACTTGTAATGGTGGTAGGTATTGGCATGTCTATATTTCAGCGCTACAAAAGTTTACAAAATAAACTTAAAATTTCTTAACATTAAGCATGCAGTCAACAGGTAAACATATCGTTTGTTTGGTGCTCCTTGTATTTACAACAACTACATCTATAACGGCACAGGTTCGTGGCCCACTCGATACCATGCGCGTGCATGCTTATATTACACCAGACGGGGATACCATTCCAGAGTCTGTGTTACCGCCAGTAGAAGTTTTTGCAAAGCTTACCGGTCAATGGAAAAATTATTGGGCCGATTGGACGAGGCTCCGCAACGCCGTGTATGTAACTTACCCATATGCTATTGCTGCTAGCCGTATCATGAATGAAGTGAATGCCAAATTAAGTGGTGTCACCGATAAAAAAATGCGCAGAGCCATTATTCGGTCTCGTGAAAAAGAACTCAAAAAAGAATTTACAGATCAGCTCGTTAAGCTATCGGTGTATCAGGGTAAAGTACTCATGAAACTCATTAACCGTCAAACAGGCAATAACTGTTACGAAATAATAGATGAATACAAAGGTTTTTTTAGTGCAGCATTTTGGCAAACAATTGCTTTTGTTTTTGGTAGTAATTTAAAACAACCCTATGACCCTTCTGGCGACGATGCGGATATGGAAAAGATTGTCAAAGACGTTGAAAAAATGTATGGCTATAAAAGTTAGCGGTACGTGTAGAGGATTTTTTTAAAATCTTCTCTAGGAATCATTTGTGCACCTAAGCTTTCTAAATGCTCCGTGTATACCTGACAATCAATAAGCACAATGCCTTCCTCTTCTAATTGCCTTACATAACTTATAAATGCAAATTTGCTGGCATTGCTAACGCTACTAAACATGCTTTCGCCAAAAAACAATTTTCCCATTTTAATACCATACAAACCACCTACTAATTTGCCATTACTCCATGCTTCTGCGCTGTGGGCAATACCCATTTGGTATAATGTTTTATAGGCTGTTTCAACAGCATTGGTAATCCAGGTTCCGGCTTGTCCCTCACGTTTTATTTTTTTGCAATGGGCAATCACTTGATCAAAAGCGGTATTGGTTTTAAAAACAAATTCCTTTCGATTCATAACTTGCTTCATGGTGGCGCTCACTTTTAAATGAGAAGGGGGTAAAACAAACCTAGGGTTGGGGCTCCACCAAAGTGGCGTTTTTCCTTCGTACCAAGGAAAAATACCTTCTTCATATGCTTTTATGAGCCGCTCGGGGCTAAGATCGCCACCCATGGCAAGTAAGCCATCTTCGAGTGCGGTTTCTATGGGGGGGAACCAAATTTTATCATCTAAAATTGGGAGCGACATTAGCTTTTAGTAGATTCGATGGTGGCGCTGATGCCTCTTTCAGTAATGGCGTCACACATGGCCTTTAGCGTGTCGTAATCTCCATTTTTAACGGCATATTTCCCGTTGTAATGAATAATCATAGCAGACTGTTCGGCCTGTTCCTGAGAGTGTTTGCAAACTTCTATAAGTGTTTCAATCACCCATTCAAAGGTGTTTACTTCGTCGTTCCAAACAACGAGTTGATAGGGGGTAGCAGATGCTGTTAGTACATCCGATTCTTCAGATTCCCATGGTTGTATTTGGCTAGCGGTTACCCTCATGCAGTAAAAATAAACAATGTATCTTATAACAAAAAACCGCTTAATTTAGTTGTCATAAATACCCTTCATGAAAAAGATATTTTCTTTCTTGTTTTTAATAGTGAGTTTGCATATTTCGGCCTGTACAAAACCGTTAAAAATTGTGGAACCGCCTGCTACCATTGATTCAAGTTATTTTGCAAAAGGTGCAGACATTGGATGGCTTTCAGAAATGGAAGCTGCAGGCGTTAAGTTTTATTTATCCAATGGCACTGAAGCCGATTGTATTACAGTGTTAAAAAGCAAAGGGATCAATTCGCTTAGGTTTAGAGTTTGGGTAGATCCAACAGGAGGTTGGTGCGGACAAGCCGATGTTGTTAAAATGGCGGTAAGGGCTAAAAATGCGGGCATGCGCGTGATGATTGATTTTCATTACAGCGATTTTTGGGCTGATCCTGGAAAACAAAATAAACCAAAAGCTTGGTTAACCTACAGCGCTGTGGAATTAAACCAAGCGGTTTACACACATACCAAAACAGTATTGACGGCGCTAATAAATGCAGGTGTTGTACCTGCTTGGGTGCAAATTGGCAATGAAACCAATGATGGGATGTTATGGGAAGAAGGACGCGCATCAAAAAATATGGCACAGTTTGCAGCCATGGTATCGGCGGGCTCAAAAGCAGTGAGAGAAACAAGTGCAGCTTCTAAAGTAATAGTACATATTTCTAATGGTTATGACAACGCCATGTTTAGATGGATGTTTGACGGCTTAACAGCTAATAAAGTAGACTATGATATTATTGCAATGTCTTTGTATCCGTCTACCACTAACTGGTCTACCTTAACGATGCAGTGTTTAAACAATATGAATGATATGGTTGCGAGGTACAATAAAGATATTATGATTAGTGAAATAGGCATGGATGTTACAGCCGCTGCTACTTGCAAATCTTTTATTCAAGACATGATTGCTAAAACTAAGTCGCTTGCCAACCAAAAGGGATTGGGTGTTTTTTACTGGGAACCGCAGTGCTACAACAGTTGGAAAGGCTATACACTTGGGGCTTTTGACATTTCAGGAAAGCCTACCGCCGCGATGGATGGGTTTATGAATTAATGTTTTCTTTTTCAATCCTTCTAGTACCTGCATACATTTCGTATTCTAACAAACGGCAATCTATTTTGGCGTTTAAAAATTCGATACGTCTGCTTGGTTTTAACCTTATTTTTTTAGCGAGCTCTAGGTTGCCTGTAAAAATATAACCAGTAGCGCCTTTGCATTTACTTTTTAAAAAGTCACCCATTCTTGCATATGTTGCTTCTAATTCTATTTCTTCTCCCAGTCTTTCACCGTATTCTGGATTGAACAAAACAACAGCACCTTCCATATTGTCAGGCATTTTTGTAGATTCAAAATCACATACTTGAAAAGTTATTAGGTCTTCTACACCTGCTGCTGCGGCATTTAATTTTGAAATATCAATGGCCTGTTTACTCATGTCTGAAGCGATAATTTGTAGGCCAGCTGGCTCAATAATTTGATTTTTTATAGTAGCTCTTTCTTTTTCGTACACGGCTCTATCATATCCAATCACGTGCATGAAAGCATAGTTGTTTCTGAGTAAACCAGGCACGCGTTTGCTTGCAATTAGGGCCGCTTCAATGGCGAGTGTGCCAGAACCACACATAGGATTAATAAAAGGCGTTGTTGTATCCCATTTGCCCGATAAAATAGTGGCAGCTGCAAGTGCTTCAAGCATAGGTGCTTTTCCTGGAATTTTTCGGTAACCATGTCTTGCCAGCGAGTCGCCAGTGGTATCAATAAAAACTTCGGCCTCGTCATATTTCCAGTACAAATAAACCACAGCACCTGTTAGGCTAGATCCGGTAGATGGCCTTTTATCTGCAACCTTACGCATCCGGTCCACCACAGCATCTTTAACCCTAAGGTTGGCAAATAAATTGGTGGTGATGGTGGTATGAAACACATTACTGGTAACTGAAAAATACCCGCCCGGATCAATTATTTTTTCCCACTCAATGGTAGCAAGGTTTTCATATAATTCGTCGGGATTGTTACAATTAAATGTTTTGATAGAATATAAAACCTGGCTCGCTGTTCGGAGCTGGAGGTTCAATTTTATGCAATCGTTGATGGTGCCCGTAAGTTCTATCCCGGTTTGAAAACTTCTGGTAACGGTAAATCCTAAAGCAGTGACTTCAGAAGCAAGGGCAGGGGATAACCATTTATGGCAGGTTATTACTATTTTACTTGGTGTTGTAAACGGTTGCATGGGTACAAACTTAGTTTAAAAGACTAAACAGGGGGTACATAAAAAAAGCCCTCGATACAATCGAAGGCTTTTCTGTGTGGGAGCACACGGGTTCGAACCGCGGACCCTCTCGGTGTAAACGAGATGCTCTAAACCAACTGAGCTATGCTCCCTTTTTATTGGAGTGCAAAAATAGGGTCTGAGGCGAAACTGCCAAAAAAAACTTTCTATTTTTTGCGAATTAATTGAATTGAAGCGATGGAAACCTATATAATTGGCTATCATAGACAAAAAGTTCCTCTATTGCATAGTCCCAATATTTGTATAGTGGTGATTTTTTGAGGTATTTGGCGGCCGCTTCTTTAGAATCGGTGTTGAGGGTAATCCAGCAGGTTTGACTCTCCATGCTCACCGCATAGCTATCAATAATGCTCTTATTAAATAAGAAATTGATATAACTACGGTGGGGTGGAACCAGTGTCATAAACTGGTCGTCCATGGTAAATTTTATAATTGCCTGAAACTTTTTCATACCTGCTCTTTTATACTGCTTTACTAATCTACAATTTTCGTGCCTAATTGCTACAATCTTACCAAATTAATTTTGCGATTCGGCCCCTGCCGCCGGCAAGGTATACGGCCCTTCCTTCTTTTGCCTTTTGTACCACATGAAAACTCTCTTTAGAAACCAGTTCCCAGTGTATACCACCATCGGCACTGATGTCTATACCAGACGTGCCACAACTAATTAAAGTTTCATTGTCGGTGTAAATAACACATGACCTATAACCATGCGGGTTTATAATGGGGTTAGTGTAGGTTCGGTTGCCATTTTCAAATGCCAATAAAATACAATTGAATCTGCTAATGGTGTCGTGTGCAAAATCACCACCCACAATCACGCCTTTTTGGATTTTATTATTAAATGCAATGGAGTTGGCACCCGTCGAACTAAAACCTTGAAGTAGTGGCAGCGAGTCATTAAAAGATTGGTTTAAAAAATCTTTTAAACGTGATTTAGTGCCCCCGGTTACCACAAGCCATGGTGATTCGTTACTAAAGGTTGTAATGGCAATATTGGTACCACTCGATGCAAACATGGCTTCACCATCTGGCACGGTTGGCACATTTTTTAATTCTTTTTTAGAAGGCTTAATCCAATTGTCGCCACCATCAAAAGTTTTTGCGTAAAAAATTTTTTGGTTGATAGGGTCGCCTACAACCATGCCCACTAATTTCCCATTTACTTTTTCAAAATGCATAGCATCTAAAAACATGCCTAAAGTAGTGTCTTCAAAAACTTTTTTCCAATTTTTTCCACCATCCGTAGTTTTTAAAATAATGGCGGGCTGGTCTACTGCCATAATAATCGCAGTGTTTTGATCAAAAGCTTCTATGTCTCTAAAATCTCTTTTTTCAAAACCAGGCACTTGCATCCACTCTATATTTTTACCTCCGTCAGCACTTTTTGCTACCATACCACCGGATCCGCTGGCCCAAAAAAGATTGTCATTTACAACGCTCAGTCCTCTAATGCTCACTTTATTACTAGAGGCTAGTAGGCTAATACTGATGTCTGGTGTAGGTTTGATAGAAAGAGGAATCTGATTTTGCGCTTTTGAAACCGAGGTTGTGAATAGCCATAAAACAGCGCTACAATAAAATATTTTTATAAACCGCATAGGATGTACATTTTTGCATGGTTAACTAGGCTAAATCTAGAACAAGTTTTATACCCAAAAAAATAATATTGATGATACCATACTGGATGAGTAGAACGCAGTTGATGCTAGGGGATGCGCCCATCGAAGCCCTCATGTCTAAAAATGTACTCGTTGTAGGACTTGGTGGCGTTGGTGGCATTTGTGCGGAAATGGTTGCACGCGCGGGTGTGGGCAAAATGACCATTGTAGACGCGGACACGGTAGATTTAAGCAATGTTAATAGACAAATTCCAGCGCTTCATTCTACTGCTGGAAAACCAAAAGCCCAAGTAATGGCAGAAAGGTTAAAAGATATCAACCCGGATTTAGATTTAACGGTTTTAACAGAATACATAAAAGAAGAGCGCATCCGAGAAATTTTAGACGAGGATGCTTTTGATTATGCGGTAGATTGTATTGATACTTTATCGCCTAAAGTGTATTTTATAAAAGCTTGTATGGAAAGAAATATCCCCATTGTAAGTTCGTTAGGGGCTGGCGGCAAAATGGATCCATCACAAATAAAAGTGACGGATATTTCAAAAACATATCAGTGTAATTTGGCAAAGTATGTCAGAAAAAAATTACACGCGATAGGCATTTACAAAGGACTTACGGTTGTGTTTAGTCCAGAAATAGTAGACCCATCTAAAATTATTGAAACAGAAAAAGCGTTTCCTAAAAAATCTATTATTGGTACACTCTCTTATATGCCTGCTATTTTTGGTTGCACTACAGCAAGTGTGGTAATTAGGGATTTGGCGGAGTTAGATTGAATAGCGTAAATAAGGCTCCATCTGTTCTTTCCAACCTGCGCAGTGGGTTAATTTAGTGCAGCTCGCAATAAATTGTGGGAGCGGTAAATCAAATAATTGTTGCGCATTTGGTATCCCTAATAATTTACTAAGGTGATCTTCACCACTAGGGTTTACTGCCGTTTTGTAAGGCGCCCACATAAACTCCTGCGGATGTTTTGCGCGAATCATATATACAACAAGCAAGCCAAAAAATACGGGTTTAAAATAGGTAGGGTCTATGACCTCAAAATGAATACCCTTGCAAAGTGTATGCGCGTATTTACCTGATGTAGGCGTAAATGAAATATCACTAGCTTTTATTTCGTCACCAAAACTTTGGTTGATAAAATTTGTTATTTCATTTGTTTGTAACCATGGCGCAGCAGCGGTTTCAAAGCTGTATTGGCTGCCTCTGCCTTCACTAATACTCGTGCCTTCTAATAAACAAAGGCCAGTATACAATAACATACTATTTGGGCTTTGTATGGCTGGCGAAGTAGGTACAAAATTTGTTCCCCAATCTGTTACCAAATCATTTCGGTCCCAGTTTTTTACCGAAATAACCGTTACGTTGGCGCCAATATTTTTAGTGCTGTTAAAATAAAGGGCCAGCTCACCAAGGGTGCAGCTATGTTTGATAGGAATATTCCATCTACCAATAAATGAACTTGAACTGTCTTCTAAAAAAGGTCCTTCCGCGGCATCAAAATTTCCGGAAACAGGGTTTGGCCTGTCCAACACAATCAACGCTTTGTCATTAATTGCACAGGCTTCTAATGTGTAGGTTAAGGTCCACAAATAGGTATAAAAACGCGCCCCAATGTCTGGAATGTCAAACAGTAGGATGTCTATATTTTCTAAATCCTGCGCAGTAGGCATGCATTTATTTCCATACAAACTAATAATGGGTAAGCCTGTAATAGCGTCCATGCTATTTTGCTGCGCTTCACCGTCTGGTGCCTTTGCAGAAATGCCATGTTCTGGAGAAAATAAACAAACAATGTTAAAGCCTGCTTGAACCAGTGCTGCCCTAGAAAGTATACCCGTATTGGTAGTGGCTGCATCATTTGTAACAATTCCAATAGACTTTGTTTTCCATGCAGGATTTTGATGAATAATTTCATCTACGCCAAAACAAATCATAGGGTTTCACTTTTAGGTTCTAGCATAAATTGAGTTTCTATTTTTAGCTGTTCCACAATATTAAAAATGATGGGACACCTATTGTAATGCATAAATGTTGTAAAAAGTCTTTTGTTAAAATGCGGTAGGTGCATGGCTGGAAATTCTTTGCATCCTTCAAATCTATAACTGTATACCGTACACTTATTTTCTTTTAAAAAATGACATGGTACTGCATTAATAAGTAGTGCGCCATTCATTCCTTTTTCTAGGTATTTTTTATCAAATAGTTCTCTGGTTTGATCTAAGTGTGCACTCAGTGCATCCGCCTCTTTTTCGTTGATATTAATCAGTAAAGTTTTGCAACAATTGCCACAAGCCGTGCAGTCTATTTTTAGTGCAATTTTGTCGTTTAAAGCATGCACTTTTTGGTCTACCAATGCAGGGTCCATTTGCAATAAAAATTGCCCAAATTGCTGGTTTGCAAACTCGTTTTCTTGACCCGCCACTAAGAGCTGTTCAAGGTTGGTTTCTAGGTATTTGTCTGCTTCTTTGATGGTCTAAAGGTACATTTCTAGTGTTTATTTTAATAAAAACCCCAAAAAAGCCGATTTATCCACATAAACTGGCCATTTGTAGAAAAGTAAAATTGGGGCTGGTTATGAGGTGGTTAGATTTGCGAATTGAGGATTTGGTGTCAAATCTTTTATAGGAAAAAGTAGGAGAAAAAATGGCTGAAAAAATTAACAATAGTACATACGACGAATCGTCGATTAGGTCATTAGATTGGCGAGAACATATTAGGTTAAGGCCGGGCATGTATATTGGTAAATTAGGAGACGGTTCTGCTACCGATGATGGCATTTATGTACTTATCAAAGAAGTGGTAGATAACTGTATTGATGAACATACCATGGGGCATGGCAAACAAGTTGAAATTACCATTGAAGATAAAACAGTAACCATTAGAGATTATGGTAGAGGTATTCCACTTGGTAAAGTGGTGGATGTGGTGAGTAAAATTAATACTGGTGCTAAATACGATAGTAAGGCTTTCCAAAAAAGTGTGGGCTTAAATGGAGTAGGTACCAAAGCGGTGAATGCACTTAGTCAATATTTTAAAGTAACCGCATTTAGAGACGGCAGAGAAAAAACAGCCATTTTTGAAAGAGGTGTTTTAGTGGACGATCAGAAAGAAACAAAAAGTACAGAACCCAACGGAACCTTGGTTGTTTTTATTCCGGATGAAACCGTATTTAGAAATTTTCATTACATACACGAATATATAGATGCGCAGCTCTGGAACTACTGTTATTTAAATGCGGGGTTAACCATGCAGTTTAACGGTAAAAAATACGTAAGTAAAAATGGTTTATTAGATTTACTACTTCGTAAAACCAATCCCGACGAACTTCGTTACCCCATCATTCATTTAAAAGGCGAGGATATTGAAATTGCGCTATCGCATAACAATGATTACGGAGAAGATATTTTTTCTTTTGTAAATGGACAGTATACCACACAAGGGGGTACGCATCAGCAGGCATTTAGAGAAGGGTATATTAAAGTGATCCGTGACTTCTTCAAAAAAGATTACGACGTTTCTGATATTAGAACCAGTATTGTAGCGGCGGTTTCTGTGCGCGTACAAGAGCCCGTTTTTGAAAGCCAAACAAAAACCAAATTAGGTTCTCAATATGTTTTTGAGGGTGGCCCATCCATGAAAAAATTTATTGAAGAGTTTTTAGCTAAAGAACTCGACAACTATTTACACCGCAATCCAGTAGTTGCTGAAGCGCTTCGTAAGCGTATTGAGCAAAGTGAAAGAGAACGTAAAGAATTAGCGGGCATTAAAAAGCTAGCGAACGAGCGTGCTAAAAAAGCAAATCTGCACAATAAAAAATTAAGGGATTGTAGGGTGCATTTAAATGATGAACTGCCTGGTAAAAACAAGGAAGAGTTTATTGTACTACAAAACAACTCTACCATTTTTATTACCGAAGGGGATAGTGCGAGCGGAAGTATTACTAAGTCTAGAAGCGTAGATACCCAAGCTGTCTTTAGTTTGCGTGGTAAGCCGCTTAATGCTTATGGATTAACTAAAAAAGTAGTGTATGAAAATGAAGAATTCAACCTATTGCAACATGCACTAAACATAGAAGATGGATTAGAAGGGCTCAGGTACAACAATATTGTTATTGCCACCGATGCCGATGTGGATGGTATGCATATCCGGTTACTCCTCATGACGTTCTTTTTGCAGTTTTTTCCGGACCTCGTAAAAAAGGGTCACGTATATATTTTAGAAACGCCATTATTTAGGGTGCGTAACAAGCAGGAAACCATTTACTGTTATGACGAAACAGAAAAGCAGGCGGCTGTAAAAAAATTAGGCAACAAGCCAGAGATCACAAGGTTTAAAGGATTGGGTGAAATTTCACCAGAAGAGTTTGGCCGATTTATTGGACTTGATATGCGTGTACAACCCGTTATTTTAGAAGTGGGTGATCATATCCAGCACTTACTAGAATATTATATGGGTAAAAATACCATGGAGCGTCAAGAGTTTATTATCAACAATTTAAAAGTTGAATTAGACCTTGTCATCGAATAATATTATTCATCATTTTAGAAGATATACTTTATGATTCACGTTGTTTTTGATCATGCAAATGTAGCTGTGTTGCAAGGTGCAATAGAGATAGACGAAGCATTACAAGGGAATATTATTGAAATTAAGGACGACTATATGGTGGGGCCATTAGGGGCTATTTATGAAACGGAAGGATATCAAGAGCGCAAGCAGTGGTGGGAAGGGGTGCTTCAAAATTCGCCCTATCAAGATCAACTTGCTATTGTAGATGATAAATTAATGGTACACCAGCTCCTTACAACTTTAGAAGAAAACCCTGAAGAGGAGGTATGGCTATGGATGGCACAAAATGCGCATGATGTTTGTGGTTATTACTGGCTCATGACGCAGCTAAAAGAATATGCTGGTCGTATTCAAGTACTGTATTTAAACAACCTTCCTTTTATAAACGAAAAGGGGCAAATATTTTATCCGGTATACTTACATGAAATTCAGCCTAAAGAATTTTTAAAAGCAAAAAAATTAGCGCGACCTATTACACTCAGTGAGTTTGAGGTAGATCCGGACGAATGGAAAAAAATAGCTACCGAAGGTTCGATGGTACGTTTTTTAGAAGGTGGTAAAAAATTAGTAGGTAAAGGAGAAGACTTTTTTGATAAAGAAATTGTATCGGGCGTAACAGGGGATGCTCAAAAACTAAATAAAGTAATTCATAATATTTTAGCCAAGTTAAAAGTTAAAACGGGCGATGCTTTTATTGTACACAGGCTTAAGTCGCTTGCTGTGCTTGGTAAAGTTGAAATTATTGGCAACATTGAAAAAGGTTGGAAAGACTGGAGTGTTAAATTGGCAAATTAAAATTGGGTAGTAAAAAATGGCGAAAGAGAAACATCAATATATTGTAGGTGATAATGTATCAGGCGTTCAGGGCCAATATAAAAATTGGTTTTTAGACTATGCTTCTTACGTGATATTGGAGCGTGCCGTACCAGCCATCGAAGATGGATTAAAACCGGTACAGCGCAGGATTTTACATTCCATGAAAGAAATGGATGATGGCCGTTTTAACAAAGTAGCCAATATTATTGGTCAAAGTATGCAGTACCATCCGCACGGAGACGCGAGTATTGGGGATGCACTTGTTAACCTAGGTCAAAAAGATTTACTGATTGATACACAGGGTAACTGGGGTGATGTTAGAACTGGAGATCAGGCGGCAGCTTCTCGTTATATCGAAGCGCGTTTATCTAAGTTTGCATTGGAGGTAGCATTTAATGCAAAAACAACGATTTGGCAGTTAAGTTATGATGGCAGAAAAAATGAGCCTGTAACACTTCCCATGAAATTCCCTTTATTGCTGGCACAAGGTGCGGATGGTATTGCGGTTGGTTTGTCTACTAAAATTTTACCACATAATTTTTGTGAACTCATAGATGCTTCTATCAAATATTTAAAAGGTAAAAAGTTTGAAATTTTTCCTGATTTTCAAACGGGTGGTATGGTGGATGTTTCTGGCTATAACGAAGGCAAGCGTGGTGGTAAGGTAAGGGTGCGTGCGCACATTGAGGAGCTGGATAAAAAAACCTTGGTTATTAAAGATGTGCCATATAGTGTAACAACTACCCAACTCATGGAAAGTATTACCAAGGCCAATGACCAGGGTAAAATAAAAATTAAAAAAGTGACGGATGTAACAGCTGCTGCTGTTGAAATTCATATTGATTTAGCGCCAGGTATTTCTCCAGACATCACCATCGATGCGCTATATGCATTTACGGATTGTGAGGTTAGTATTTCACCTAATGCTTGTGTGGTAATCAATCATAAGCCACACTTTATTGGTGTGCAGGAGCTCTTGAAAGATGCAACAGACAATACCAAAGCATTACTCCGTAAAGAGCTAGACATTCGGCTTTCTGAACTAGAAGACAAATGGCATTATACGTCGCTTGAAAAAATATTCTTTGAAGAAAAAATTTACAAAGAACTAGAGCAAAAGCACGCTTCTTGGGAAAACGTAATTGAAGCGATTGATAAAGCTTTTACGCCGTTTAAGAAAAAATTAAAGCGTGCCATCGAAAGGGAAGATATTTTAAAATTAACGGAAAAGCCCGTTCGACGTATTTATAGACTTGATATCAATGAACTGATTGAACAAATTAGAGGCATTGAAGAAGAGATGAAGCAAGTTAAATTTGATGTAGAGCATTTGACAGAATATGCAGTGTCTTATTTTGAAAACTTGTTAAAAAAATACGGTAAAAATAAAGAGCGTAAAACCGAAATCAAAGCCTTTGATACCATTCAGGTAAAGCAAGTGGCTATTGCCAATACCAAACTTTACATCAATAGAGCAGAAGGGTTTATCGGAACGGGCCTTAAAAAAGATGAGCATTTGTGTGATTGTTCTGATTATGATGATATTATAGCATTTACCAAAGGCGGTACCATGAAAGTGGTAAAGGTTTCTGATAAAATATTTATTGGGAAAGACATTTTATATGCATCGGTGTTCCAAAAAAATGATGAGCGTACCACCTACAATATGATTTATGTAGACGGCGCTTCTGGTGTTACCTATGCCAAGCGGTTTAACGTAACAGGGGTTACCCGCGATAAAGAATATGATTTAACAAAGGGTACCGATAAAACACGTGTACATTATTTTACGGCCAACTTAAATGGTGAAGCAGAAACGCTTAAATTAATTTTAAGTCCTAATTGTACCGCTCGTATTAAAGAACTTGATTTTTATTTCGAAGAAATTGAAATCAAAGGACGTTCTAGTATGGGTAATCAGGTTACCAAGTATCCTATTAAAACAGTTAAGTTTAAAGAGGCTGGAAAAAGCACACTCGCTGGTCGCAAATTATGGTTTGACGATAAATTTGGTAGGTTAAACACCGAAGAAAAAGGTAAATACCTTGGCAGTTTTGAAGATGAAAAACTAATTGTCATTACCAAAGAAGGCACCTACGAATTAACAGACACCGAACTTGCTCAGCGTTTTGATCCAGAAAAAGTGATGCTCATTGAGAAATTTGTGCCAGAAAAAATTATTACGGCTGTGTATTTAGACCATGATAAAATGCAGTACAATGTGAAGCGTTTTAGAATTGAAACCACCACCCTTAAAACCGAGTTTTTATTTATCAAAGAAGGTAAAGGCAACAAACTTGAAGCAGTAACAACGATCCAAGAACCTATTTTACAAGTTCAAACCGGCAGGGGTACACAGGTCCGTGCTGCTAAGTTTAAAATTGCTAAAATGGTGGATATTACCGGTTGGAAGGCTGTAGGTTCTAAACTCACCGATTTTAGTAAAACCATTGAAATGCAGTGGGAGTCGCGCCCTAGCGACCCAAATGCACAACCTGAGTTGTTTGGCTAAACTAACTTACTTTTGCACAAAGTAGAAGTATGGAGCCCGTATTAGTAGGTTGTTACAATGATTTAGTGGTAAACCGAAAGGTTGATTTTGGATTTTATCTAGATAATGGTGAAGAAGGTATTTTATTGCCAAAGCGTTTTGCGCCCTCAACCTTAAAAATTGGTGATACCATTAAGGTATTCGTTTACCACGATTCTGATAACAGACTTATTGCAACCACACAGGTAGCCAATGCTTCGGTGGGTGAAATTGCACTTTTAAAAGCAGTGGATATTACCGGTCAGGGTGCTTTTTTAGATTGGGGTTTAATGAAAGATTTATTTGTACCTACTTCTAAACAGTTAGGCGGCATGCGTGAAGGCGGCACTTATCTTGTTAAGTTGTACCTCGACGAAATGACCGGCAGGGTTGCAGCCACCGAAAAAATTGAACAGTTATTAAGCAACGAAGTGTTAACGGTTAAAGAATTAGACGTTGTTGATTTAATCGTATACCGTAAGTCGGAACTTGGGTATGTGATGATTGTAAACAACAAGCACACGGCTATTTTACATAGCAACGAAATTTTTAAGGAATTAAATATTGGTGATAAGCTAACTGGTTTTGTAAAAACCATTAAGCCAGAAAATAAATTAGACGTTGTACTTGGCAAGCCCGGATTTGGAAGGGTAGAAGATGAGCAGGGAAAAATACTTCGCTTATTACAAGAAAATGATGGCTACCTCCCGTATCACGACAAATCTGATCCAGAAGAAATTTATAACTTTTTTGGTATGAGTAAAAAGTCATTTAAAATGACAACAGGAACTTTATATAAGCAGCGTAAAATAGAATTTACGCAAACGGGTATTAAAAGCGTTGAAGCATAATATTTTTACCCAACGCTAATTCCTATAATTTTTCCAATACCAAAAGTAATGGCTGCCGCAATCAGTCCAAAAAGGACTTGTCTGAATCCGCTAAACCACACAGACTTTCCAGTAAATAGTGTGATGGCAGATCCAATTAAAAACAGGCCAACCGTACTGGCTGCAACGCTTACCAACACTGCTTTATAGCCCGTTACAAAAAAGAAAGGTAGTATCGGAATAATGGCTCCAATGGCAAACATTAAAAATGAATAAATAGCGGCTTCAGCTGCAGATCCTTGTAGTTCTTCTGCGTTAATGCCCAGTTCTTCTTTTACCAATATTTCGTGCGCTTTAGATGTATCTTTCATGATTTCAGCTGCCATGGCAGCTGCTTGATCTTGTGGGATACCTTTGGCAATATAAATAAGTGCTAGTTCTTTTTCTTCGCCAGCTGGATTGTTTTCTAACTCTTCCATTTCTAATTCCATCTGATTTTCATACAACTCTTGCGCACTTTTTACAGAAATCCATTCGCCAAGTGACATAGAAAGTGCTCCCGCTAAAAGTCCGGCTAAGCCTGCTACAATTATTCCTGCTTGTGCAGTTGCGGCACCAACTACACCCATGATTAAACTAAAATTAGAAACGAGGCCGTCGTTACCACCAAGCACCGCTGCACGTATGGCATTACCACCCACATTTCTGTGTTTTTTTTCTAGCTTCACAATATGTGAACCAGTTACGTTTGCTTGATTTTCTAAAATAGACCTGAGTATTTTAACATGGGTTGTTTCGGTACCTAGGGTGGCCATGTTATTTTTTTCTTTCCCGGCAAGGGTAGCTGCTGCAATACTTTTTTCGGTATCCATCATCGCACCCAGCACATGATCGTATCCAAAAACGGCGCCAATGAAGTTCCAAGTTTTAGCACGCCAGGAAGGTTTAAAAATGCCTTCCAACGAAATATTTTCTTTTTGTGCAAATAGCACCGCATGTGATTTTTCGATATCACTCATTTCTCTATAAACATGCGCAATTATAGGATCTTCTTCATGCGCCGCTAACTGGCTATACAAATAACTAGCGTCAATTTCTGTTTGTACATGTGCTAAAGTCATCTCAAAAATATTTAATGCAAAGGTCGGTAAAAAATGCAGTTGAATGATTTATCTTTATTGCATAATCCACAGCTATGAAAACCCAATTGGTATATATCGTTGCAGCCGTTAGAACCCCTATCGGAAGTTTTGGCGGATCCCTTAAAGACGTTTCAGCTACAAAACTTGGCGCTACTGCTATACAAGCAGCAATAGAGCGTGCAGGCATTGCAGCGTCAGAAGTGGACGAAGTGATTATGGGTTGTGTGCTACAAGCCAATTTGGGTCAGGCTCCTGCGCGTCAGGCGGCAAAATTTGCAGGCCTTCCGGATACAGTGGTTTGTACCACGGTTAACAAAGTTTGTGCGAGCGGCATGAAAGCTATTACTCAAGGAGCGCAAGCTATATTGTTAGGTGACGCATCGGTGGTGGTAGCGGGTGGTATGGAAAATATGAGCAGCGTTCCGTTTTATGCGGGTGCAATGCGTTGGGGTAATAAATATGGCGACACTGCTTTAACAGATGGTATTGCAAAAGATGGATTAACTGATGTGTACCATAATTATGCCATGGGAAATGCAGCAGAATTATGTGCAAGCAAATATAAATTCACAAGAGAAGATCAGGATGCATTTGCGGTAGCGAGTTATACAAAAAGTAGGGCCGCCTGGGAAGCAAACGCATTTGATGCCGAAATTGTTCCTGTAGCGATTCCGCAAAGAAATGGTGAACCCCTATTATTTGCAAAAGACGAAGAACCCTTTAATGTAAAGTTTGAAAAAATACCTGGTCTAAAAGCAGCATTTGCAAAAGACGGCACTATAACGGCAGCAAACGCATCTACCATGAACGATGGTGCGGCAGCGGTTGTTTTAATGAGTCAAGAAAAAGCAGACGCGCTGGGCATTAAACCCATTGCCATTTTAAAAAGTTATGCCGACGCCGAGCAGGCGCCAGAGTGGTTTACAACGACGCCTTCCTTAGCCATACCTAAGGCCGTTGCAAAAGCGGGTATTTCTGTAGCTGATTTGGATTGTATAGAACTCAACGAAGCGTTTTCGGTGGTAGGTCTTGCCAATACACAAATCATGCAACTAGATCCTACAAAAGTAAATATTAAAGGAGGTGCAGTATCACTGGGGCATCCGCTAGGATGCAGTGGTGCAAGAATTGTGGTAACACTCATTCATGCATTAAAAGAAGTGTCTGGAAAATATGGGGCTGCTGGAATTTGTAATGGTGGTGGAGGTGCTACAGCTGTTGTAATCGAAAACTGTTAGGTAAACTGTTAAGCTGTTTGCTCCGCAATTTCATCCATTGAAATACCCATATGACTTTCGTCGTAAGTGCATTCGCCATTAATGATAACAAGTGCTTGAGGAGATTCGTGGTGTACTTTAAATTTTTCAGCAATCGCTGCAGAAATATCCCTGTGTTGCAATAAGTCAAGTAAATAAAAATCTACACCACCTGGGGTTGCACTGCTTTCTAATCGATTAAGTGCCATAGAGCTAATACTACAACGGGTACTATGTTTAAAAAGTACTTGTGGCGTATTAAAAGAATCGGCGGCAATGGCCTCAAGTTGACCAATACTAGTGAGATTTTTCCAATCCATAAGGGGTGTAAAAAACGTTAATCGTTAAGGTCTAAAATAACGAGGGTTGGTAGTAGGGCAACCTCTGCTTTTTGAAGCATTACAGGAAACCATAAAAGTGGCACCAACTAACAATAAAAAAAGAAATACGGTAGTCTTTTTCATACTAAAAGGATAGGTTAAGCGTTTTGTTTCTGTGCTCTATTGCTCCAAAGATACTTATTTGGTTTCAAATGATGCCTCTTGGAAGATATAGATCTGTTAAATCTATAAACGAAAAGTTTAATTATTTAGTATGAAGGTTCATTTTATATCCATTGGGGGGAGTGTGATGCACCAATTGGCCATTGCATTAAAGGGTAAGGGCTACCAAGTTACCGGTACCGATGACGAAATTTTTGAGCCCGCACGCACGCATTTAAAAGATAAAGGCTTGTTACCCAGCGCTTTTGGCTGGCAACCGGACCTAATCAATCCAGATTTGGACGCGGTTATTTTGGGTATGCATGCCAAGGCCAACAATCCAGAACTGATAAAAGCACAGGAACTGGGCTTATCTATATTTTCTTTTCCTGAGTATATTTTCCACGAAAGCCAGCAAAAAAAGAGGGTAGTTGTTGGTGGAAGCCATGGCAAAACCACCACCACTAGTATGATTATGCATGTACTCAAAACATGCCATCAAGATTTTGATTACCTAGTGGGCGCAAAGCTTGCTGGGTTTGATCAGTCTGTTAAAGTAACAGATGCTCCAACCATTATTTGTGAGGGGGATGAATATTTAGCGAGTGCACTGCTTAGACAACCTAAGTTTCACTTTTTGTTTCCGCATATTGCTATTTTAACGGGGATTGCCTGGGATCATATTAATGTGTTTCCAACTTTCGAATTTTATTTGGAGCAGTTTGTGATATTCATCAATAAAATTGAATTGGGTGGCGTATTAATTTATAACGAAACAGATGAAGTACTTAACAAGTTGGTACTTTCTAATAAACGTGATAATATTAGATACATTCCGTACAAAGTGCCAGCGCATCAAATTGCAAATGGGCAAACCTATATTACTTTAGATGGAGCAGAAGGTCCACTAAGTGTTTTTGGTGATCATAACTTACTTAACATGCAAGCGGCATATTATGCTTGTGCCGAGTTAGGTATTGCTGCTAAAGATTTTGTGCAGGCCATGGCTAATTTTACGGGTGCTTCTAAAAGGTTAGAGCTGTTGGCTAGTAATGCGCATTGTAATATATACAGAGATTTTGCCCATGCGCCAAGTAAAGTTATTGCCACCATCGAGGCAGTAAAACAACAGTTTCCTTCCAGAAAATTAATTGGTGTATTAGAACTATATACCTACAGTAGCCTCAACAAAGAATTTATGCATCAGTATAAAGGAGCACTTGAAAAAACAGATATCGCTGTTGTTTTTTATTCGAAACATGCACTGGAAATCAAAGGACTACCTGAACTCCCTGAAAGTTATGTGGTAGAAGGATTTGATAAAAATGGATTACTTGTGATGACAGATAAAAACGCATTAGAAGCGTGGCTTCTTACACAAGATTATTCCAACACCAATTTAGTATTAATGAGTAGTGGTAATTATGATGGAATTGATTTACCTTCCTTTGCCCCAACTTTAATTTAACAACAATTATGAAATTACAATTAACAAGACCTATCGCATTTATTGATTTAGAAACAACGGGGATCACCGTAAGTACAGACAGAATTGTAGAAATTGCCATTGTAAAAATAAGTCCGGATGGCACTAAAGTTGTTAAAAGAAAATTAGTAAATCCACTCATGCCTATTCCTGCCGGTTCAACAGCTGTGCATGGTATTTCAGATGAGATGGTGAAAGAAGCACCATCTTTTAAGCAAATTGCCAACGAAGTTAAACAGTTTTTAGAAAATTGTGATTTGGGTGGTTATAATAGCAACCGTTTTGATATCCCTATGCTCATCGAAGAATTTTTAAGAGCAGGGATCGAATTTTCTATCGAAGGAACAAAACTGGTAGATGTTCAAAAAGTATTTCACATGATGGAGCAGCGTACCTTAAGTGCTGCGTATAAATTTTATTGTTCTAAAGTATTAGAAGGTGCACATGGAGCAGAAGTAGATGCTACCGCAACATGGGAAGTATTGGAAGCGCAACTTGATAGGTATCCGCAATTAGGAGACACTGTAGAAAGCATTGTAAAAATTACCGGTGAAGAAGACATCGTAGATTTTGCGCGCCGTTTTATAAAACTAAACGGCATCGAAATATTTAATTTTGGCAAGCACAAGGGAAAGCCCGTTACGCAAGTATTAAAAGAAGAACCTCAATATTACGATTGGATGATGAAGGGGGATTTTGCCATGAACACCAAGCAAAAGCTTACCGAAATTTTGAATAGAACACTTGTTTCAAAGGCATAAACAAGCTTTTTAGGGGATTACATCAATCAATTTACCGGAAATAACGCCGATGTAGACAAGTAATACGGATTTCTGTTATATAAATCCGTTAGTATTTGTATTTTAGCCCCTCTACATACCCCCCCCCAGTATATTGGAAAAACTAGTTATTATACCAACCTACAACGAGCGTGAAAATATCGCAGCAATTATTGCGGCCGTATTTGAATTGCAAGCTGGGTATCATATTTTAATTATTGATGACGGGTCTCCTGACGGAACGGCTGCTATTATTGAGGATTTAATGAAGGTACACGAGGGGCAATTGTTTATCGAAAAACGCGCTGGTAAATTAGGACTTGGTACCGCGTATATCCATGGATTTAAATGGGCACTCACTAGAAGCTATCAATATATTTTTGAAATGGACGCCGATTTTTCGCATAGTCCTCAAGATTTAGAAAGATTGTACGCTGCTTGTAATATTATTGGAGCAGACGTTTCGGTAGGAAGTAGATACGTGAAAGGTGGACGCACAGAAAACTGGCCACTGGACAGACATATATACAGTAAGGGCGGAGCCTTTTATACCAAACTCATTACTTGGCTTCCGGTTAACGATCCAACTGCAGGTTTTGTTTGCTATAAAAGAAAAGTATTAGAAACGATTAATTTAGACGAAATACTTTTTGTGGGATACGCCTTTCAAATTGAAATGAAATTTAGTGCGTGGAAATTAGGATTTAAAATTATTGAAGTACCTATCACTTTTGTAGACCGTAAAATTGGTCAGAGCAAAATGAGTAAGGGCATTATCAAAGAAGGCGTTTTAGGCGTTTTAAAAATGCAGTGGGAGAGTTTGTTTCACCACTACGCAGATAGGCTTCGAAAAAAATAACTGTGAGAAAAGCCTTACTTCAACTACATACATCTGTTTTTTTAGCCGGCTTTACCGGAATACTCGGCGTACTCATAGAGTTAAATGAAGGCTTATTGGTTTGGTACCGCATGGCCATTACAGTGGTTACTTTACTAGCGCTACTTGTATTTGGTAAAAAATGGCAGCATTTGCCTTTTGCACAGGTAAAAAAATTATTTGGTATCGGTATGCTCATTGCACTACACTGGGTATTTTTTTATGGTAGTATAAAGATGGCCAATGTATCCATTGGACTTGTTTGTGTAGCAGGAGCGGGCATATTTACAGCACTGCTAGAACCGTTTGTTTTAAAAGCAAAAATCAAGTGGCCCGAAGTAGCACTTGGGGCACTGAGTTTACTAGGTATCTTTTTAATCTTTAAATTTGACGCGAGATATAGGCTTGGTATTGGTCTAGGCATTGTATCTGCCATACTTGCTTCTATTTTTTCGGTACTCAATAAAAAAGAAGTAGACAAGCAGCCTGCACAAATGATGATGGTATATGAATTAACGGGGGGACTTTTTTTATTAACCCTGCTCATGCCATTTTACCTGAGTTATTTTAATGTAGCTAAAGTATTTCCTAGCTTGTCTGATATTGGCTGGTTGTTAATTTTAAGTTGGCTATGCACCGTTGTAGCCATGGATTTAATTTTGCAGGCACTCAAAAAAGTATCTGCTTTTACACAAAACCTAACACTTAATTTAGAACCTGTTTATGGGATACTACTTGCTTTTTTGGTATACCACGAAAACAAACAATTAGGGCCTAGTTTTTATTTAGGCATATCTTGCATTGTAGTTTCGGTGGTTTTCCAAGTAGTAAGGGCCTCAAAGTCTTGATAGTGCTCCATTAAATCTTTTAACTCCTTTTTTAGCGATACAATTGTTTTTGCATACGAAGGATCCTCTATGAGATTCTTCATTTCTGTTGGGTCTTTTTGCAAATCAAATAATTCCCAATCGTTGTGCGGCCCATAAAAGCGAATTAGCTTATACCGAGTGGTGCGAATGCCAAAATGCGGTGCTACATGATGTGGCTCTGGATATTCGTAATAATGATAGTACATAGATGTGCGCCATGTTGCAACAAATAATTTTTTGGCAGCGGGTGTCCCTTTAGCAACCAGTGGTAAAAAGCTTTTACCCTGCATGTCGGATGGCGTTTCAATACCAGCAATATTTAAAATGGTAGGTGCAAAATCAATATTTACAATCATTTCTTGGAGCTGGGTGCCTGGTTTAATTTGACCAGGATAACGCATTACAAATGGTGTTCTTAAACTTTCTTCGTACATAAATCTTTTGTCAAACCATCCATGTTCGCCCATGTAAAAGCCCTGATCAGATGCGTAAATAACAACGGTGTTTTGATCTAATTTATTAGCCGCTAAATAGTCTAGTATTTTTCCAATACCTCTATCTAATGATTTTGCAGTGGCGAGGTAATCTTTTAGGTACCTTTCAAATTTAAATTTAAGTAGGGCGGCGCTGTCATTTTTTACAGCTTCATACTGTTTAGACACCGCCGTATAATATTTTTTATACGCAGCTTTTTGTGTAGGGTCAAGTCTAGCAAACATACCGGTACCTACTTTATCCCAGTTCATATTTATTTTTAAATCGTCTTGTAAAACCATGGTTTTATCGACAGTCATGTCTTGCAGGCGGGCCGCTTCACGTCCATTGTAATTGTCTTTAAAATTTGAAGGATATGGAAAATCAATATTGTCAAAAGTGCCAAGGTCCTCTACGTCAGGCATCCAGTTGCGGTGTGTAGCTTTTTCACCTACCACTAAAAAAAAGGGTTTGCTGGTGTCTCTTTTGTCCAACCAATTCGTAGAAAATTCGGTAATTAAACTCGTGGTATAGCCCTTATACGGTGTAGTATCATTGGGCATATTAATAAAGTTCGGTTGAAAATACTGACCCTGGTCAGGAAGTATTCTAAAAAAGTCAAAGCCTGAAGGGAGTGTTTGCAAATGCCACTTTCCAATCCATGCGGTTTGGTAGTCTTTTTGTTTGAGTAATTTTTGAACCTGTTGTTGGTTGCCATCAAAAAATCTGCGAGGGCTATTGTCTTTTAATCCGTTGATGTGGTTGTATTTTCCTGTTAATAAAACGGCCCTGCTGGGTGCACAAATAGAATTGGTTACAAAACTATTTTTTGCAATCATACCTTCTTTAGCAATCCGGTCTATATTGGGCGTTTGCATCAGGCTTTTGCCATATGCACTAATGGTTTGCTGGGTATGGTCGTCCGAAAAAATAACAATAATATTGGGTGGTTTATTGCTGCTTTGTTGCGCCTGTAATAAAGTACTGCAAACGAGTATTGCGGTAGATAATAATGCAAATTGTTTTTTCATAAAATATATTTTTAGCTACCAAAACTTTTTTGGTTGGGTAAACGGCCCCAATCTGGTAAATCAATATTTAAATTATCATGCTTTTCTAGCATTTCTTTTTTGAGTGCGACGCGCATGCTAGCAATTTTTTCTTGCATGCCAGGGTTTGCTGCCAAGTTATTTATTTCGTAAGGGTCTTTGGATAAATCAAATAACTGAGTGGTGAGTACTCCCTTAACATTGTAAACAATGAGTTTAAATCCATCGCTGGTTTTAATGCTCCTGCTCCAATGTCCGTATACGTTATAAATTTGTGTTCTGATATTTGCTCCCGGATTTTTTATGGCAGGCATTAAGCTTACTGCTTCTACGCTAGTTGGTTGTTGAATATGTAAGTATTCGTATATAGTGGGGTTGATATCACTCAAATAGGTAAATCCATTATTTTTTTTATTAACCGGTATGCCAGGTCCTGCCATAATAAGGGGTACCCGAATGCTATGCTCGTATAAATTTTGTTTCCCTAGTAAGCCGTGCTGTCCAACGGCTAGCCCATTGTCCCCTGCAAAAACAATCAGTGTTTCATTGGTAAGACCTGCAGCGTCGAGCGCTGCAAGAATGCGCCCCAGCTGTGCGTCCATTTCAGACACCATGCCATAGTAATGAGCAATTTCTTTTTTAACGGCTGCTGGTGTTCGTGGATGCGGTAATAACATTTCATCTCTTACGGCTAAATCACCATTGTCAAATGGATGGTTGGGTAAATAATTAGGTGGAAGGTTAATGGTGTCAGGATTGTACCAAGCATCATATTTGGTAGGAGGAGTTCGAGGATCGTGCGGAGATGTAAAAGCTACATAACAAAAAAACGGTTGCTCTTTAGCTTTTTTGCTACTCAAAAATTGAATGGCAGTACCCGCATATAGTTCGGTACTAAAGGTATCGCTCTTCCAACTATTTTTTGGGTCATACGCACCAGTAGGATCAAAATGATTTACGGTTGGATGAAACTGACCACCATTGTTTTCGAAGTGCATACCTCCAAAAAATATGTTATCACCACTGTTAAAAAAACGGTGATGTGAAGCCTTATCAGAATGCCATTTACCGGTATGAAATGTAGTGTAGCCTTTTTGTTGTAGTACTTCTGGTAGCCCTATTAAACTATCTGGAATTTTGCCGCCATCACCAGGGAGTCTGTTAACATACCTGCCCGTTAATAGCATGACTCGGCTTGGGATACAAACGGCACCTTGGTGTCCACCCATGACATGCGCCTGTGTAAAAGTCAGGCCCCTTGCTACTAATTTATCTAGATTGGGTGTTTTGATTTGCATGTTGCCTAAAGCGTGTATGGTTGCAAAACTTTGATCGTCCGAATAAATGATGAGCACATTTTTAGCGTGCTTGGTTTTATTCGTTTGCGCCGATGCAAATGTTATTACAGCAAATAAGCAAACAATCCAACTAACTAAATAATTACGGTACATGACTTTATAGGCTTATTGAATTTGTAATTGATACGCCACCACCGAATTTTTCAAAAAGGTAGGCACGTACATAATTTTATTTTTTGCATCGTAGCCAATGTCTGCGCTGTTAATTTTTTCTGCTCTCGTATCAAACAAGGTTATTTTTTGAGCACCTGCTATCACATAATACACAATGCCATTCCAGCAGCTTACTAGGTACTGATTTGGGGCCACTCTTTCGATACCATCGGTACTTGGGTCCATACCATCCATTATTTTTGAAATGGAGCCACCTGCTGTTAGTGATAGTAATGATCCTTTATCCAAAATTAATAGTTGGTCTTCGATACTTAAAAGTCCATTGGGGCCTTGTAAGTTTTCTACTTCTGTGGTAACAATATTGTTTTCATAGCGGTGTACTTTTCCAGTTCTGCTATCAGAAACAAAAACTGCGCCCTTATTATTTACCGTAACGTCATTTAAGAATACAGATCCTTCTATCGGAATTTTTTTAATGATGGCCGCTTTTTTAATATCAATGACAACAAGCTCTGTTAAATCAGCTACATACAATTCTTGTTTATATTTTGCCATACCTTTTGGCGCGTTTAATCCGGTAATCCATTCTAAATTAATAGGCGTTCCTGATTTTGATAACTTGCTAATACTTCCTTTACCATCTTTTGCAGTAGAAGCCCCATCTATATTGGAAACCCAAATACAGTTTTCTTTATCATCCACTAAAACAGATTCTGGCACTTTTAAAATGGTGTCAGTTGCCCATAGTTTTTGAACGTTTGCTTTTTGTGCTTGGGCACATACCATACTTGCAAATACAAAGGCTAGGGGGAGTATTATTTTTTTCATATACAAGGTTTGTGCAAGAAAGTTAAAGAAAATACGGGGTCCAAAATTAGCTTTTGACCGACTAAACCTCTTTTTGTTCATTTATGGGTATAAAATGTAGAATACGACCATTGTAAATATAGCATTCCTGCTATTTGGCATATTAAATTGCTATACTATTTGAAACTATTTAATGCCCTTTTATGCGTTACATCTCTATCTTATTTTTTCTTGTGCTAACAGTTTCTGTCCAGGCTCAAAAAAAACCTCTAGACCATACGGTATATGACAATTGGCAGTCTTTTGCCGATCGTGCCATTAGTAATGATGGTAAGTATGTAGCATATGCTATTAATCCGCAAGAAGGAGATGGTATGCTCGTGTTACAATCGGTGCAAGGTGGTTATAAGGTAGTGATTCCAAGAGGTGCTGGAGTCGTGATTTCTGAAGATAGTAAATACGCTATTTGCCGAATCAAGCCCAGGTTTGCACAAACGCGTGATGCAAAAATTAAAAAGAAAAGGACAGATGAAATGCCTAAAGATAGTTTGGCCATTGTTAAGTTAGGCGATAATAAGGTGGTAAAAACGGCCCGTCTTAAATCATTTAAATTACCGGATGATGCTGGGGGCTGGTTGGCTTATTTGTTAGATAAAGAGCAGGCTGAAGCGCCAAAAACAAAAGCTTCACTTGATTCTGCAGCAAAAATCAAATCCATGTTTGCAATGGCTGATAGTTTGGTGCGCGCCGCAGATAGTATTCGTTTAAAAGCAACGAGTGCTTCTGAAAAAGGAATGTCTGTGTTACAAACACCAGCAGCGCCCGCTAAAGTAACAGAAGAAAATATTGAGGAAGGAACAACGCTGGTGCTTATGAATTTAAATACAGGCGCCGAAACAAAATATACCTTAGTGAGTGATTTTTATTTTAATAAAAAAGGAACTACACTGGTACTTAAAAAAACAAAGAAAAATGCGGAAGCGGGTTCTGCTGCAACCATTGTCAAAGTGGATTTATCAAGCATGCAGTCTACCATCATTTTGACAAAATTTAATGACGCCAAACTCTTTAGATTAGACGAAGCAGGTAAACAACTTGCGTTTGTTGCCGAAAGAGATAGTGCTGCAAAAGCAGTTCGTAAATTTTATCAATTGTATTATTTCGCGGATGGTAAAGATTCTGCCATAGCCATTGCTAGTCAAACGTCAAAAGGGGTTCCAGCGGGTCATATTGTTAGTGACAACCAAGCTATTAGTTTTAGTAAATCTGGTGCTCAATTATTTTTTGGAACGGCTCCATTATGGCCTTTAAAAGATACCAGTTTACCAGAGTTTGACCGTGTGAGTGTAGATATTTGGCATTACAACGATGATCAAATTATGCCCATGCAATTAAAATCTGCAGAAACAGAATTAAAAAGAGCGTACACCGCAAGGTACGATTTTAACGCAAATGCTATTGTGCCTTTGGGCTCTACTAAGTTTAGAAATGTAATTCAAACAAATGATGGCGACGGTGATATATTTTATGCAGCTACCGACGAAGGAAAAAGAATTGCATCACAGTGGCAGGGTTATACCATCAATGATATTTATACGATAAATCCCATAGACGGAAATTCTAAGCTTATTAAAGCCAATTTGAAATCAGGTAATGTGCAGCCAAGTGTGTCTGGAAGTTTGCTCTTATATTATGATGAGCCTGCTAAAAAATATTTTGTGTATAACCACAATACGGGTGTAACCACACAAATTGCAAAAGACATTACCACGCCACTTTACGATGAAGAAAATGATGTACCCGATGATCCCAATGCTTATGGTTTAATGCGTTGGACCGAAAATGATCAGTATGTATTACTCTATGATAGATATGATATTTGGCAGGTAGATCCATTAGGCAAACAAAAATCTATTTGCTTAACAGCAGGTCGTGCAAATAAAATTTCTTACCGTTTTATTGCAACAGATCCGGACGAAAAATTTGTAAAATCAGGACAGCAATTATTACTGCGCGTGTTTGATGAAAAAGATAAAACCGCAGGATTAGCAACACTCGTGTATGGTACGAATGCCTTATCTGTTTTATTTAAAGAAAAAATAGCACTCAGTTCGGTTGTTCAAAAAGCAAAAGATGCGGATGTATTGGTGTATACCAAAGAATCCTATGTGCAATCACCCACTTTATTTACATCTTCTGTAAAAGGGGGCGAAGCGGTTAACGTGGCTTCTACCAACACACAACAAAACGAATACAATTGGGGTAACGCGGAGTTGTTTACTTGGAAAGCCTATACGGGTAAAATGGCAGAAGGTATTTTGTACAAACCAGAAAACTTTGATGCCACTAAAAAGTATCCGATGATTGTTTATTTTTACGAACGCAACAATCAAACCTTATATAATTATGTTCCGCCTACACCCACTGCCTCTCGTTTAAATATTTCATTTTTTGTAAGTAGAGGTTATGTAGTGCTTGTGCCAGATATTTGGTACAAGACAGGTTATCCAGGTCAGGGCGCATACGATTATATATTAAGTGGAACACGCGCTGTTGTAAAACAAGGATATATTGATAGCGCTAAAATTGGTCTTCAAGGTCAAAGTTGGGGTGGTTATCAAATTGCACATTTAATTACAAGAACCAATTTATATGCAGCTGCATGGGCAGGTGCGCCGGTTGTTAATATGACAAGTGCATACGGTGGTATTCGTTGGGGGCCTGGCATGAACCGTCAATTCCAATACGAAAAAACACAGAGTAGAATTGGTGCTACCTTATGGGAGAAACCAAATTTATACATCGAAAACTCGGCCTTATTTCATTTGCCTAAAGTAACTACACCACTTGTTATTATGGCCAATGATGCAGATGATGCTGTGCCTTGGTATCAGGGTATTGAATTTTATACTGCTATGCGCCGTTTGGGCAAAAAGGTTTGGATGTTAAACTATAACAATGAAGCACACAATTTAGTGGAGCGAAAAAATAGAAAAGACATTCAAATTAGAGAACAACAATTCTTTGATTATTTATTAAAAGGAGAGAAGCCGGCACCATGGATTTCAAACGGTGTTCCTGCAACAATGAAAGGAAGAGATTGGGGACTACAATAGAATGGATTAAACTGGTCTGTTAGGATCCCAGGCTTCAAGTTGGTTCGCTACTTCTGTTAAGAAGCTAGCGCCCACACTACCATCAATAATGCGGTGGTCGTAACTAAGTGATAGGTACATCATGTGCCTGATAGCCATACTGTCTCCACTTGGTGTTTCAAGAACGGCTACACGTTTTTTAATCGCGCCCACCGCAATAATGGCTACTTGTGGTTGATTGATAATGGGTGTACCCATGAGGCTTCCAAAAGTGCCCACATTGGTAAATGTAAATGTGCCGTTTTGCGTATCGTCTGGTTTTAATTTGTTGTTTCTTGCAGCATCCGCCAAATTATTTATGGACTTACTTAAGCCAACTAGATTTAGTTGATCTGCACCCTTAATAACAGGAACAATTAAATTTCCATTTGGAAGTGCTGTCGCCATTCCAATATTAAAATCCTTTTTGATAATGATTTTATCTCCGTCTAAACTTGAATTAATGAGCGGGAACTTTTTCATAGCAGCCACCAAACATTCTACTATAAGTGGCGTGAAAGTTAATTTGGTACCTTCTCTTTTTTCAAAAGTGGCTTTATGGTTATTTCTCCACTGAACAAGGTTTGTAACATCTGCTTCAGAAAAACTTGTCACGTGCGGACTTGTTTGCACACTGTCTACCATATGTTTGGCAATCAGTTTGCGCATGCGGTCCATTTCAATAATTTCTGATGCACCACTTAGCACAACACCCGCAGGGTTACTTCCAGCTGTGGTTGGAGTAGACGTTATTGTCGCAACTTGCGCAACCGCTGCCGAGGCAACATTTGGCGTTGTTCCAGATTTTTTAGCAGCAACCCAGTTTAAAATATCTTTTTTTGAAACCCTTCCACCAGATCCAGTGCCAGGAATTTTTTCTAAATCACTTAAGCTTACGCCTTCACTTTGTGCAATGTTCAAAACAAGTGGTGAGTAAAAACGAGCTTCTGTATTACTTGTTTCTTGCGGTGCTGTATTTACAGGCGAAGCAGGAACATATGGTATGGATTCAATTTCTTCAACAATAGGAGTATGTGCAGGAGCAGCTGTTGGTGTATCAATTGGTGCACTCGCAACCAAATTGTTTTCGCCGGCAACTTCAATTTTTGCAAGTACGCTTCCAATTGGAGCCACATCATTTACCTGAAAACAAATTTCTACTAATTTACCCGCAAAAGGGGCAGGCACCTCCGTGTCTACTTTGTCGGTAGCAATTTCAAGTACCGTTTCGTCCACAGCAATATGGTCTCCAATTTGCTTGTTCCATTTTAAAATGGTGGCTTCCATAATACTTTCGCCCAATTTGGGCATCACTAAATCAACAATTGCCATAGATTGATAAGAGGTTTATTGTCAGGTACAAAAGTAAGCTATGCGGTTAAAATTGGGTTAACTCTTATCCACAATCAAAAGGCGGAGCATATTAAGGGCACTATTGGCCGTTAATTCAATATTACGTTTACGGTCAAATCTAAAGTGGAATACCTGTGCGCGCACTTCATTTTCCGATGCTACGGCCATCCAAACCATACCCACGGGCTTTTCGGGTGTTTCGCCTCCTGGTCCCATAATGCCACTAACTGCCACAGCATAGTCAGTTTTTAGAAGTTTTCGAACCGAAATGGCCATTTTTCTAACACATTCTTCGCTAACCACACCAACGGTTTCCATGGTTTCTTTAGAAACGTCAAGTAAATCGCCTTTGATTTCATTGGCATAACTTACCACAGATCCCTTAAAATAAGCAGATGCCCCGGCCTTGGCCGTTAATAAATGGGCGATATACCCACCCGTACAGCTCTCTGCGGTTGAAAGGGTTTTGTGCTGGTTTAAGAGGAGTTGACCCACCACTTCGGCCATTGGGATGTCTTCTTTCACCACCAAATAATCCTTGACGGCGGTTGCTAAATTATTAAAGTGGGTATCTAAATCTTTGTCCAAAGCCGCTTCATTTTCTGGATTGCCCAAAGCGGTTAATCGTAAACGTACCATACCATAATTAGGGAGATACGCAAGCTTAATATGACTAGGAAGGGCGGCTTCATTTTCTTTAATCATTTCTGCTAAAAAAGATTCACCAATACCCGCCGTTAATAGTGTTTTGTGTTTGATGACGCCCGTTTTATAACGCGTAGAAATCATAGGAATCACATGATGTTCCATGATCCATTTCATTTCGTGGGGTACACCAGGCATCGAAACAAATACGACCCCATCTTTTTCAAAAAGCATACCAGGCGCGGTTCCGCGCTCATTTAATAAAATAGTGCAACAATCTGGAAGCTCTGCTTGCTTGGTATTACGCTCAATCATGGGGCGCTTTAAAATGCGTTCAAATATGTCTGTAACATGCGCAAGTGTTGCGGCATCTAACACCATTTTTCCGCCAAAATATTCACACAATAAAGGTTTTGTAATGTCATCAGAAGTAGGACCTAAACCACCTGTCAAAAGTACGATGGAAGATTTTTTGCTTTCTGCATCTAATGCCGCCCAAATATCTTCCCAAACATCCCCAACAGCCACTCTGTTTTTTAGAGTGACGCCCACTTTATTGAGCTCTTGGGCTATCCACGCACTATTGGTGTCAATGACTTGACCAATCAATAATTCGTCTCCAATGGTGATGATAGAAGCAAAGACTTTTTCCATGGGTGGGTCTTAAATTTAGTGCGAAGTAAATATAGTAAGCACAAACAGGCAAATATAAATATATTGCACCCTATGAAAACACAAAATTTTAGCAACCACAGTAGATTAGTGGCCGGATGGCACGGGCTTACTTTTTTTACCATGTTAGCCTTTTGGATAGGCAGTTTTGTAAACCTTGCACATGCCGAGGGAGCCGCACTTTATAGCGCATCCTTATTAAGTGTTGCGGGCTTTATATTTGTATGTTTTTTTATTTTTGTTCGCATGTTTGCCCTCAAAGCACAAGATAGAGCCATCAGAGCCGAAGAAAATTTGAGACATTTTGCATTAACCGGAAAACTACTTCCAGCTAGTTTAGGCATTGGTCAAATTGTTGCGCTTCGTTTTGCCGCAGACGAAGAGTTTGTTGCATTAGCCGTAAAAGTAGCTACCGAAAATTTAAGCAGCAAAGAAATCAAACAGTCAATTAACAATTGGAAAGCGGATACATATCGTGTATAAATTTATCAGCATCATGTATCAGTAACGCAAATTGTTATGCGCTAAAAAATGTAGCTAATTTTTGTTTAAGGCTATCAGGTATGATGGCACGTTTACCGGTGGCGGCATCAATAAAATAAAGCACTACTTTACCCTGTGTGAGTAGTTTGCCTTCTTCGTTGTATACTTCTGTAATGAATTTGATTTGATGCTCAAGTGGAAGCTCAGGAACCGTGGTTTTTACGGTTAATAAATCGTCGTAATGCGCGGGTCTAATGTATTTGGTTTCCATGCTAACAACAGGCATGTGAATACCCATTTTTTCAATTTCTTTATAGGAGAGTCCAATGGCACGCATGGCTTCTACACGACCTACTTCAAAATACTGGGCATAGTTGCCATAATATACCACGTCCATTTGGTCTGTTTCTGCGTATCTAACACGAATGCTTGTTTGATGCTCATACATAGTTTTCAGGCTTTTGTTGACAAACTTACGTCATCTATCTGTTTTTCCACAAATGCCCTTTAGCAAGGTCCTTACGGGGGGCTAATGCTACCTTTAAAATGGTTTTCGCTTTTCATTAAGAAAGAAAGCCAAACCTTTGTATTAAAGCGGCTCATACTTATGAAATTATACACTTATATTTTAGCGGGTTGTTTATTTTTTATAGCAAACACGGGGGTAGCTCAAACTACTAATTTGCCCAATTCGATAGATGCAAGTATACAAGATTTGCAAACTTTTGTAGTAAACAAAGAATATGTAAGTAGCTATCAATTAGCAAAAGAATTAAAGCACAGCCCCGTTTATACAAACAGCGCAACCATTAAAGAGCGCATCGATTTTTATTTTTTGGTGAGTGGGCTTCAATTACATGAAAAGGGTATTGTAGAGCAGGCAAGTGAATTTATAAAAGCGGCTTTGGATCCGGCCCTTCGTCAAATGATGTCTTTTTATGTAGGTACGTATTATTTTAGAGATAAAAAATTAAACGAAAGTTTAGCTTATTTAGAAAATATCAAGTTGGCCAATTTGTCCAATGCGCAAATAGGTGAAGTAAAATATTTATTGGGTTATATTTATTTTAGTTTGGGTCAATTTGAAAAAGCCAAGCAGCCTCTCGATGCTGTGCGTCAAACGGTTCAGGATGTATACTATATAGACGCCAATTATTATTACGGCTTTATAGCGTTTAAAGAAAAAAATTATCCGGTGGCATTAGGCTGCTTTGAGATTGCAAAATCGGCGGCGGCTTACGACAAACTCATTCCTTTTTACAAAGCCCAAATTTATTATTTTACCGGAAGTTCCGAAAAGGCTTTGTCTACTGCACTTGCTGCCTTAAAAGCGGGAGAACAGTATTATGAACTTCCATTACAACAACTTGTTGGGCGCTTACTATTTGCTAAAAATGATTTTACAGGTGCATTGACTTACCTCGAAAAATATATTGCAAAAACAAAGCGACCTTCTAACGAAGATTTGTAC
The DNA here is from genome assembly GCA_040403595.1 of Sediminibacterium sp. Taxonomy (GTDB): domain Bacteria; phylum Bacteroidota; class Bacteroidia; order Chitinophagales; family Chitinophagaceae; genus Sediminibacterium. Next base: position 246,269 of record JBBAKI010000002.1, read on the forward strand.
GAATTGTCTTTTTGTTATTTCGAACAAAAAAAATGGGATAAAGCAATAGATGGTTTCAAGCAATTAACTACTGGAAAAGATTCGTTATCTCAAAATAGTATGTACCTGCTTGCTAAAGCATACCTAGAAATAGGGGATAAATCTAGTGCTAGAACTGCGTTTTTGTTTTGTGCCGAAAACAACAGCAATAAAGTTCAAAAAGAAGTAGCTACTTTTTCTGTGGCTAAATTATCTTTTGAGCAGGGGCTTATCAATGAAGCATTAAAAGGGTTTCAGGAGTTTATTAAAAACTATCCGCGTTCTAGTTACCTCTCAGAAGCAACGGATTTACTCGTTAATACGCTTGCCAGAACCAGTAATTTTAAAGAAGGACTTCGTTTATATGCAGGTATAAAAAGCCCTTCGGCACTAGCGCAAAAAGCATACCCTTCTTTACTCTATGGTAGAGCGGTAGAACTTATTAATGACCAGTACACCGATGCTGCAGATAGTTTGTTGGATAAATTACTTGTAGCACCTAATAACCAAGATCAAGTTGTGTTAGCCTATTTCTGGAAGTCTGAAATGCTTTTTAGAAGAGGTCAGTTTGACAATGGTATTGTGTTTTTAAATAAGTATTTAGCGGTTCCCATTGTTAATGCAGAGGTTAATGTAAGCAACGCTTATTATAATTTAGGGTTTGCGCAAATGCAATTGCAACAATATGCAGCGGCTGTAGTAAGTTTTGAAAAAGCATCGGCTACTGTAAAAACGGGTTCTGCAATTTTTCAGGACTTGGTTATTAAAAAAGCAGATTGCTATTTCATGCTAAAAGATTTTGCTAAAGCTTTGTCATTGTATGATCAGGTCATAGACCGTAACTATGACGCCGAAGATTATGCGTATTTCCAAAAATCAATTATCCTAGGTGCATCGAGTAAAACACAAGAAAAACTAGCCTTACTTCAAAAGTTTGTAAAGCAATATCCAAACTCGGCGCTTATTGGGGATGTGTATATGGAAATGGCTAATACTTATTTAGCAGCAGAATCTTATAGCTTGGCAGTTGCACCCTTACAACAAATTACTTCAAACACCGCGCTTACGGCATGGCATCCGGCTGCTTATTTAAAAACAGGGGTTGCTTATTTTAACATCGATAAAAACACCGAAGCGCTCGCCACATTTACAACCCTACTAGCCAAGTTTCCAAATACGACAGAGGCAGAATCTTCTATAGAATATATCCGAAATATTTTTGTTGTAAACCAAAAGCCTCAAGACTTTGTTGCTTTTATGGAAGCCAATGGAAAAGCGGTATCAGACACAGAAGCCGATTCATTAACGTATCAGGCTGCAATGCTCCGTTACGAGCAAAAAGACTTTGCGGGCACCAAAAATGGCTTAAGTGCCTACATGGATAAGTTTACAAATGGCGAACATATTTTAGAAGCCCATTCTATGATGGCAAGTATTTATGAGTCAGAAAAAAATACACCTGCAGCTATCAAATACCTAACCTATTTAGCGTCCAAAGCCCCTAATAAATATGCCACAGATGCAGTTTTGCATTTGGCTAGGGCCTATTATTTTGAATTACACGATTATAATAAAGCAACTAATTATTATGCACTGCTAGACTCTACTGCCACCAATGAAACCGTTAAAAAAGAAGCAGTGCGTGGCCTCATTAGAAGCGCCTCTAAAATTTCTAATTGGGGAAAAGCATTGCCAGCAGCTATCCAAATTTTAAACATGACAGGTGCACCATCTGACGATAAAATGATGGCCAATTTTGTGATGGCAAAATCAAAGCAAACGGCTGCTTCCATCGATACAGCGCTTGTCTATTATAAAGAAGTGATTGCTTCTGGAAAATCTGAATTTAGTGCCGAAGCAAAATACCGCCAAGCCCAAATTTTATTTTTACAAAATCAACTTGAAGCTGCTGAAAAATCTGCGTTTGAACAAATTAAAGGTTGGGGTTCTTATGAGTACTGGGTAACAAAAACGTATTTATTGCTTGGCGATATTTATGGTAAGCAAAAAGATTATTTTAACGCGGAAGCTACTTTCCAGAGTATTGTTGCCAACGCTACATTTGATGATTTAAAAAAAGAAGCACAAGAAAAACTAGCGCAAATCATTGCTGAAAAAGCAAAAAAATAAAAATCTGTAAAGATGAAAAAAGTATGGTTCCCTGTATGTTTGATGGCTTTATTTGCACTGCAAATAAGTGCACAAACTGTTTCTAAAAACACCGCCGACACCTCAAAAGTGGTTACCATCACTTCTGCGTTTAAGCCAAGTTTGCGCCCTAGCTCAAAAATTAATTTTTCGGCAGCTACACCCTTTATTGATAATAGCAAGGTAACCATGCAGTATGTAGTGCCTTCTCAAAATATCTCTTTTGGCTATCAGGCAGTTGCCGTAACGCCTTTAGCCTATGTAGCAGATTCGACAAAAGCTCAAAAGAGAAATCATTTTATTAAGGTAGGGCTTGGTAATTACAATGCCATGATAGTAGAAGCCGGCTTTAATGTAGGGGATGGTATCAAAAACAATACTTTTATAACGGGTGGTTTACAAAAAATAAAAGGCGCTTTATTTGCACAAGAATATTCAGATGTTAATTTTTCTATTGGTAGTGTGCATCAAATTGGTGAATCCCACGATTTTAGTGTCAAATTTACAACAGGCTCAACAACGCGTTATGCTTATGGGTTTCGACCAACCACCATCCCTTATACCAAGGATAATATTTTAAACAAATACAATAGTGCGGTTGTCTCACTTCATGTTTCTAATAAAACAGATGCTTTATTTGGTATTCATTACGCGCCAGGTGTTTCGTTTAATTACTTGCAGTCTGGGGTAGAAGAAAGAGAATATGAAACAAGCATTGCAGCGCCTGTTTCCAAAAACTTAGGTACCGAGTTTAAGATTTCGTTACAGCCAACAGTTAGCTTTTCAAGCACCGTGCTTCCGCTCATTCCTAACAACTTAATCATTAACAATCATTTGTTTTCGATGCCAAGCACATTTAGTTGGATCACAAGTAAATTTCAGGTTCATTTGGGGGCTGCACCTACCAGTAATAACGGCGTATATGCAGTGCTGCCTGATGTAAAGGCAGTGGCCGTTTTACCTAATAATCCGGTAAGATTTGAAATGGGTTGGTCTGGGCATTTTGAGAAAAATAATTTACGCAGTTTGGTGGCATTTAATCCTTGGGTTCGTATTCCGAATAATTTTTCAAATACTAAAGTGGTTGAGCAATATTTGGGCGTTAAAATTCCGGTTGGAGACCATTTTAGCTATAGCGCTACATTTTCTTTGTTTGAATATGAAAACCAGACACTCTTTGTCAATTCATTTACAGACGGAAGGTTGTTTAAAGTACTTTTTGAACCTACCATGCGTGCGTTTCAATTCCATGCCAATATGAGTTATACCCTTCAGGATAAATTAAATATTAATGGCGGCATTCGATTTAAAAAGTACTCCGGGTTAACCGTTCAAAAAGAGGCTTGGGGATTGTTGCCACTCGAATTAAATGGGTCTTTACATTGGAAGTTTTCCAACAAAATTTCTTTTACCTCCAGTGTTTACGCATGGGATGGAGCACAATCACTCAACGCACAGTTAATGGCTAAAAAGTTACCGGCTGCTGCAGATTTTAGTGTTGGGGCAACATTAGCTGTGGTAAAAAATGCAAAATTCTGGCTTCAAGTCAATAATCTACTCAATAATAAGTACGAGCGTTGGAATCAATATGAAGTTTTTGGCCGAAATGTTGTGGCGGGATTTGTATATTCGTTCTCTGGAAAACAATAGCCGCATGTTAGATTATATCTACCCATTTTTATTGATTCACAAAAAGCTACAATTGGCTGGTATTGGAACACTCCATTTGGAGCGTGTTTCCGCAGTTGTAGATGCTAGTGGCAAAAATATCGCGGCCCCTTACGAAAAAGTTTCATTTACTCTAGGAGGAGAAATTACGGATGCTTCTTTTATGGCATGGGTAGCAACGATCGATCATTTAGATATTGATACAGCCACTTCAACAACACAATTAGCCGTGCAGGACTTGGCATCAAGTATTCATTTGAAGCAACCTGTGGTTATCGCAAGTGTTGGTCGTTTTTATATAGAAGGATCAGGTATTTCTTTTAAACCACATGAACCTTTATATACACCTCAAAACGCTATTGCAATTCCTACAGGATTACAATGGTCGTTTAAAAAAGGGTTGTTTATCAAAGAACTTCCAATGTCTATGATGGATACCTATTGGTGGATAGCAGCACTAGTGCTTGCACTCGCAGGAACAGTTGCCATTGTGAATTATCATTTTAATCTAAACGATCAATTTTAATAAGCCCTTTTAATGGCATCTACCATTCATTACCAAGCTTGTCCTATTTGTGCTTCCGAATCAATTGGCAAATTGTATATAGCCAAAGACCATACTGTTTCTGGCCAATTATTTGAAGTTTGGCGTTGTTCAAAATGTAGTGGAGGGTTTACCCAAAACGTTCCGGATGCGGCTACCATTGGGCCTTATTATGCCGCAGAATCGTATGTTTCACACACAGATAGCAAAAAAGGCTTTATCAATTTTGTATACCATAAAGTAAGAAGCTATGCGCTCCTTACAAAAAAGAAACTGGTAACCAAGCTGGAAAATAAATCCACAGGTACTTTGCTAGATATTGGCGCGGGTACGGGTGCGTTTGTTCATACCATGCAAACAGGAGGGTGGCAGGTAACGGGCTTAGAACCAGATGCCACTGCTGCTCAACAGGCCCTTTTAAAATATAATATTCAGTTACAAGCCGCACATACTATTTACACACTGGGTAATCACGGGTTTGATGTAATAACCATGTGGCATGTGTTAGAGCACGTGCATGATTTACATGGTTATTTTAAAAGATTTGGTGAACTGTTACAACCAAGTGGCGTACTTGTTATTGCTGTGCCTAATTACACCAGTACCGATGCAAGTATATATGGGCATCACTGGGCGGCACTCGATACGCCAAGGCATTTGTATCATTTTTCGCCGGCTAGCATGGAGCTGCTTGCAAATGCGCATGGCTTTACACTTGTAGCAAAAAAAGCCATGTGGTTTGATGCCTTTTATGTGTCGATGCTTACAGAGCAGCACAAGCGTGGATCCATTCTAAAGGCAATACTAGTGGGCCTTTGGTCCAATATTACGGCACTCATTGATGTTAATAAATGTAGTTCGGTGATTTATGCCTTTAAAAAAAGCAATTTAAGTTAGGCTGCTATTGTAAGGTAACTTTAAAAATAGCCGGCCAATTTTTTCCTGTGATATACGCTACTTTTTGCACACTGTCATATGCAATTCCATTAAGCACATTTGTTTCTGTGGTAATGGGCTGGCTTGATTTTTGTAAAATATCAGTAAAGTCAAATTGTTTTTCTACTTGACCACTTGCAGGATTGATCACAATAATTTTATTGTCACCCCACACATTGGCGTAAATTTTTCCATCCATCATTTCAAGTTCATTGAGCGATGCGATATAGCCATTGTTGTCATATACGCCAAGTGTTTTTTCGATGGCTAGGGTAGTAGGGTTTACAAAATATAAATTACTACTACCTGTACTAATAATGAGTTGGTTGTTAAAATGAGTAATGCCCCAACCTTCGTAGGTCCAATTAAATTCTTTTTCCTTTTTAAAAGTATTTACATCGTACACAAATACCTTGTGGTTTTGCCAGGTAAGTTGGTAAATTTTATTGTTGTAAATCGTAATGCCTTCTCCAAATAAACTGTCCGCTAGCGAAACGGTTTGAAGGGCTTTACCAGTAGCTAAATCGGTTTTAAAAAGTTTACTTTGGTTGGTGAGTCCTGTTCCTTCGTAAAGCGTATTATTGAACCAAATAAGCCCCTGCGTAAAAGAACTGGTATTATGCGGATAAATTTGAACAATGTTATACGTGCCAATGGTAGGCGCTTGTATAGCACTTGCAGGAGCCGTTTCCTGACTTGAAGCGTTTTCAGAGTCTTGACAGCCAATAAGCACAACAGTGGCTACAATAAAATATGCAATCAGCTTTTTCATGCTTATCAGGTTGTGTTATACGTTGAATCTAAAGTGCATGATATCACCATCTTTAACAAGGTATTCTTTGCCCTCAATTCTTAATTTACCATTGTCTCTACAAGCCGCTTCACTGCCTAGGTTTACATAGTCTTCGTAGGCAATTACTTCTGCTTTAATAAATCCTTTTTCAAAATCGGTGTGGATGACACTGGCCGCTTGTGGTGCTTTCCAGCCCTTTAAAATGGTCCAGGCTCTTACTTCCTGAACACCTGCTGTAAAGTAAGTATCTAGATTTAATAATTTATAGGCAGATCTAATTAAACGGTTAAGCGCCGGCTCCGTCATTTTGTATTCCTCCATAAACATTTGCTTGTCCTCGCCAGATTCTAATTCTGCAATTTGAGCTTCAATGTTATTGCACATCACAATTACCTGAGCACCTTCAGCTGCAACAGCTGCATTAAGCATTTCAGAAAATTTATTACCCGTATGCATGCTGGCTTCATCTACGTTTGCAACGTATAGGACAGGTTTATCGGTCAATAAAAACAAATCAGCAATGGCTACATTTTCTTCTTTAGAAAGACCTAAAGAATAAATACTTTTACCGGTCTCTAAATGACTTTTACAACGGGTTAAAATTTCAAACTCAGCTTTTGCTTTTATATCAGAACCTACACGCGCCATTTTTTCAACGCGCTGCATTTTCTTTTCTACACTTTCTAAATCTTTTAATTGTAATTCAGTGTCAATAATTTCTTTATCACTTACCGGATTAATGGCGCCTTCTTCTCTTAAAACGTTTTCGTCTTCAAAACAGCGGATCACATGAATAATAGCATCTACTTCTCTAATATTTCCTAAGAATTTATTGCCCAGTCCTTCACCTTTACTCGCACCTTTTACAAGGCCAGCAATATCAACAATTTCCATTTGCGTAGGAACAATGCGGTCAGGAATCACTAGTTCAGCTAATTTATTTAAACGTTCGTCCGGAACGTCTACAAGGCCTACATTGGGCTCGATGGTACAGAAACGGTAGTTGCTAGCCTGTGCTTTAGCGCTAATGCTTACTGCATTAAATAATGTTGATTTTCCTACGTTGGGTAGTCCTACAATTCCTGCCTTTAAAGCCATAATTGAAACCTTTTTAAGTAAGGTGCAAATATAGCTCCAATATTTTTTATATTCACCCCATAAATTAACCCAGATGGCACTAAATATTGTATGGATCGCCTTTTTTATTGTGGCTTTTGTAATTGCCCTTTATAAGTTTATCTTTTTACATGACACCGAAGTGTTTAAAACCCTTGTAGACGGCATGTTTGACAGTGCTAAAGGGTCTGTGATGGACGTAGCGTTTCCGCTTGCTGGTACCATGGTTTTCTTTCTAGGACTGATGAATATTGCAGAGCGTGCAGGCGCCATAAATTGGATTGCTCGCTTACTCAATCCATTTATGAAAAGGTTGTTTCCAGAAGTACCCGATAAACATCCGGCCATGGGTCAAATGGTCATGAATTTTAGTGCCAATATGCTTGGGCTTGATAATGCTGCAACACCCTTTGGTTTAAAAGCTATGGAAAGTTTGCAGTCGATAAATCCAGACAAAGAAAAAGCAACCAATGCGCAAATTATGTTTTTGGTGTTGCATACAAGTGGGCTTACCTTAATTCCACTCACGATCATTTCTTACCGCTTAGCGGCTGGTTCCACCGAAGCTGCCAGTGTATTTATCCCATGTGTTCTTGCAACTATTTGTACCACACTCGCTTCTATATTTATTGTTGGCCTCAAGCAAAAATTACAATGGGATAAAGTGCTTTTAACTTGGTTATTGGGGCTTGTGGTAGTTGTGGCGGGCATGCTCTTTTTTGTTGGCCAATTGAGCGCCGAGCAAAAAGAAATATTTAGTAGGGTAACAGGCAATATGATTTTACTATTACTAGTAGTGCTCATTATTGTAGGCGGTATGCTTAAAAAAATAAACGTGTTTGACGCTTTTATTGATGGCGCTAAAGGAGGGTTTGATGTAATTTTAAAAATTATCCCATACCTCGTGGGGATGCTTGTTGCCATTCGCGTATTTAGAGACAGTGGCGCACTAGGTTATATGGTGGACGGACTTAGTTGGGTGATTGGTTTAACGGGTGTTGACACTGCATTTACGCCTGCTTTGCCAGTAGCGATTATGAAACCGTTTAGTGGAAGTGGTGCTAGGGGACTTATGATTGATGTGATGAAATCAAATGGTCCCGATTCTTTTGTAGGAAAATTAGCCTCTACTTTTCAGGGATCTGCAGATACTACTTTTTATATCATTGCCCTTTATTTTGGTAGCGTGGGTATCAAAAAAGTACGTTATGCCATTTGGGCCGGCGTGTTAGCCGATTTAATTGGGGTCGTAGCGGCCATTTTAATTGGCTATGTATTTTTTAGATAACTTTTTCGCCAGCCATTTCCATGACTATTTTCCATTCGGCAGGTTTAACGGTTTGTACAGACAGTCTGCCAAGCCTTACAAGGTCCATATCTTGTAGTTTGGCATGTGCCTTGACATCTGCAAGCTTTACTGTATTTTTTAGCTTTTTTAAGGGCTTAAAATCAACTACAACCCATGCTGGATCGGGGGTGGTAGGGTCTTGGTAAGATTCCTTGACTACTTTAGCAATCCCTACAATTTCCATGCCTTCGTTAGAGTGATACCAAAAAGCGAGATCCCCTTTTTTCATGGATCTTAAATTATTGCGGGCGCCATAATTTCTAACGCCATCCCAAAATGTTTGCTTGTCTTTTTCAAACTGATCCCAACTGTATTTGAAAGGTTCCGATTTGATAAGCCAGTAGTTCATTTAGAAAGCTATTTAAGTCGTAAAATATTATGCTTCACTTGCAAGTACGTCTGCTAAATGCAGCACTTTTAATCCTGCATGTTTATGTGTTAAACAACCATCAATGTGCATCAGACAACTCATGTCTGTGCTAATAATATATTCGGCACCAGTAGCAGCGGCATTGGTTGTTTTTTGATCCCCCATAGCAATACTAATGGGTTCAAATTTAACCGCAAAGCTGCCACCAAAACCACAACAGGTTTCTACATCATTCATTTCTATGAGCTCTAGTCCTTTAACTTTACTTAAGAGGGTACGAGGTTCGGTTTTGGTATTACATTCTCTGAGTGCCGCGCAACTGTCATGATAGGTTACCTTACCATTAAAAGTAGCACCTACGTCCTCAATTTTTAAAACATTGATTAAAAAATCGGAGAGTTCGTAAATACGAGCCGATGTTTTTTTAGCAATATTGATTTGCGCAGAGTTTTCGTAAAGTTTTCCGTAATAGTTTCTAACAAATCCGGTACAGCTAGCACTAGGTGATACGATGTAGTCGGTGCCGTTAAAATCATCCAAAAATTTATCGCAAACGCTTTTGGATTCTGACCAAAAGCCAGCATTAAATGCGGGTTGGCCACAACAGGTTTGGTTGGGATTGTACTTGACCGTACAGCCTACTTTCTCCAACACTTTTACCATGTTAAACGCTACCTGAGGGTAGAGCTGATCAATAAAGCAAGGAATAAATAACTGTACGTTCATTTATTTATTTTTCACCACCTAAACGGTAGATGTATTTATCTGCTAAAAAGCCTTTATCTGTTTTAGGATACTTTTCCTTGATTTCTTTATAAAGTGCTAAAGCTTCTGCATTTTTTCCAGTGGTTTCTGAAAGTAGGGCAGCTCTAAATAAATATTCGGCAGCATTGTTTTCATCTTCAGAAAAACTAGCCGCGGCTTTTTTGTAGTAATCAATGGCTTCGTCTTTTTTATTTAACTCGGCACTTGCATCACCTAAAGCACCAATTGCTAACATTTGAATTTGCTTAGCGTCTGTAGAAAAATCTTTTAGGTATTTGATAGCGTTGTTAAAGTCGCCAAGCTTTAAGTAGCTAACACCAGCATAATAGCCAGCAATGTTAGCAGCTTTAGTGCCACTGTAATTGTTGATAATGTATAAAACACCTCTATTTACACCATCGCCATTTAAAACTAAGTTAGAAGAATCTATAGCAAAATATTCTTGTGCTTTAAACATCGCTTCAGATGCTTTTTCTTCTTTGGGCTTAACAATATATTCTTGGTAACCAAACCAAGCACCTACAACTACTAAAATAACGGCAGCTGCAGTAGCAATTTTTTTGCCACTTTTATTCCAAAATGCAGTTGCACCTTCAAGGCCTTCGTTGTTTGTGTGTTTTACTTCGTTCTCTGACATGGTATTTATTTTCTTGTATTTTAAATGGGGTTAGTCTACAATAAACGGGTAGTTTTCGTCTAGGTAAACATCTTTTAGTACTTCGCTATCGTCTGGCCATGGACTTTCTTCAGCAAATTTTACACTCTGCTCAACAATTGCATCAATTTTTTGATCGATAGCAAGTAAGTCTTCTTCTGTGCCGTATCCATTTTCTAAAATGGTTTCACGCACTTTAGTAATAGGGTCTTGGTTTTTGTAATCTTCAACCTCTTCTTTAGATCTATATTTTTGAGGATCTGATACAGAGTGTCCTTTGTATCTGTATGTTTTCATTTCAAGTAAAGTTGGACCTTCGCCATCTCTACCTCTTTTTACAGCTCTTGCTACACCTTCGTGCACAAGTTCCGGAATCATGCCATCAATCACATCGGCAGGCATATCGTATGCGTCTGCTAATTTGTAAATATCTGTAACATTACTTGTACGCTCAATAGAAGTACCCATGGCGTAATTATTGTTTTCACAAATAAATACTACCGGTAATTTCCAAAGCATGGCAAGGTTAAAGGTTTCGTGTAAGATACCCTGACGTGCGGCACCATCACCAAAATAGCAAAGAACCACATTGCCTGTGCCTTTGTATTTTTCAGCGAAAGCTAAACCACCAGCAGTTCCAATTTGAGCACCCACAATACCGTGTCCACCAAAAAAGCGGTGTTCGAGGCTAAAAAAGTGCATGCTACCACCTTTACCCTTTGCACATCCGGTTGCTTTACCATATAATTCGGCCATACATGAGTCCGCAGAAACGCCTTTTGCAAGTGCTAAACCGTGGTCACGGTAGGCAGTGATAAAAGGATCGTCGTGCTGGGTTGCTGTCATACAGCCCGCTGCTATTGCTTCTTGGCCAATGTAAGCGTGGAAAAATCCACGGATCTTACCCGCCATTTTATACATTTCTTCTGATTTGAGCTCAAACTGGCGAATCAGCTGCATCAGCTCGTACCAGTAGAGGTAGGTTTCTTTTGAAAATTTAGTAGGCACTAGTCAAAATTTTGAGGTGCAAATATACGGGTTAAACATTAAAAATTTAGGCTTCGTTTAAGAACGGATACTTGTAATCCACAGGGGGATTAAAGGTCTCTTTTATGGTTCTCGCACTTAACCAGCGGTATAAATTAATCAAACTGCCGGCTTTATCGTTGGTCCCCGACGCACGGGCACCTCCAAAGGGTTGTTGGCCAACTACAGCCCCTGAAGGCTTGTCGTTGATGTAAAAGTTACCCGCAGCATGACGTAATTTATTGGTAGCTAGCTCTACAGCAGCTCTATCTTGCGATATAATAGCCCCTGTTAAAGCGTATTTTGAAGTGGTATTAACCAAATCGAGGGTTTTTTCAAAGGCTTCGGCCTTATAGGTGTAGATCGTTAAAACCGGTCCAAAAATCTCCTCGCACATCGTTACGTACTTAGGATCTGACACTTCAATAATGGTTGGCTCAACAAAATAGCCATCCTTTTTACTGTAATTGCCACCCACCAATATTTTGGCTTTTGTATCCTTTTTAGCCCTGTCAATATATTTTGCAATATTGTTGAACGACTTTTCGTCAATAACAGCATTTACAAAATTAGAGAAGTCTTCTACGGTTCCCATTTTCATGGATTGCACGGCTGCAACTAATTTAGTTTTGATAGCAGGGGCAAGGTTGCTTGGAATATAAGCTCTTGAAGCAGCAGAACATTTTTGTCCTTGAAATTCAAAAGCACCTCTTGCTAATGCGGTAACAACGGCATCAACATCTGCAGATTTATGGACCATTACAAAATCTTTACCGCCTGTTTCACCAACAATGCGCGGGTATGATTTGTATTTTGGAATATTTTCACCAATCACTTTCCACATATTATTAAAGACACCCGTAGAACCTGTAAAGTGCACGCCCGCAAAATCGGGGTGAGAAAAACACACTTCACCAATGGTTGGTCCATCCACATAAATCAAATTGATAACGCCATCAGGTAAGCCCGCTTCTTTTAAAATGCGCATAAACATTTGCGCCGAATAAATTTGTGTGTTGGCAGGTTTCCAAACAACGGTATTGCCACACATAGCAGCAGAAGTTGGAAGGTTACCGCCAATAGCCGTAAAATTAAAAGGTGTAACAGCGAGTACAAACCCTTCTAGTGGACGCCATTCTAGGCGGTTGTGCATACCGGGTGCAGAAGCCGGCTGTTGCTTGTATATCTCACTTAAAAAGTGAACATTAAAACGTAAAAAATCGATAAGCTCGCAAGCGGCGTCAATTTCTGCTTGGTATGCATTTTTACTTTGACCAAGCATCGTGGTACCATTAATATGATAACGGTATTTGGTTGCGAGTAAATCTGCGGCTTTTAAAAATATATGCGCTCTGTTTTCCCATGACATAGCAGCCCAAGCATCTTTTGCTTTGAGTGCAGCATTGACTGCGTCTATGGCATGTTTTTTATTGCCTGCATGAAAATAACCAAGGGTATGTGCACGCTCGTGTGGCGGATGCATAGACACTTTTTTTCCAGTTCTAACGGCCTTACCTCCAATATACATGGGCACATCAATGACCTGTTTTTTGAGGGCAGCCAAGGTTTTTTTGAGAGCAGCACGCTCTGCGCTACCTGGCGCGTAATTTAATACGGGCTCGTTGGCAGGTTGCGGATAATGAAAAGTTCCAATTGACATGATACTATTATTTATAGTGGTCTATTATTTTTTATTCTGGCAATAAAACAAATTTTGCTTTATTGGCATCGTTAAAATATTTGTTAGCTAAAGCTTTTGTTGTTGCAACGTCAATTAAATTAATTTTAGTAGGGGCCTGTAAAATTTTAGTAGGATCTGATCCTCTAAAAATAGCTTGCTCCAATTTATAACGCCAGTAGCTATTTTCTTTTACATCATTTTCTAAACTTCTGGTTTGCTCTGCTTTTACTTTATCAATATTAATTTGCGCAACACCATTTAATTTGGTTTGCTTGATTTCTTCTTCTACAAGTGCAATTAATTTTTCTACATTTTCAGGAGCACATCCAAATCTTACATTGATGCTATACGTTTTTTTAGGTTCTTTATTGATGCCGCCGCCAATGCCTACACCATATACACCACCTGCATCTTCACGAAGGGTTTCTCTTAATTTGATACCCATGGCTTTGGTTAATTGATCAAGTTGTAATTCGTCAAGTTCGCCAATGCTGCTTAGGGTTCCAGTATAAAATAATTGAACGCTTGCTTTTGCTTCTTTACCCTTTTTTACTGTTTTTGAAATATTGCCAGTAGGGTAGGCTGCACCATAATCTTTGTAAGTATCTAACTTTCCTGCAGTAGGTAAAGATGCAAGGTATGTTTCGGTTAACGCCTTCAGGCTATCAAGGTTTACATTGCCAACAAACGTAAATACAAACTGACCTGCATTGCTAAAGCGTTCTTTGAATATTGCAAAGCTTCTATCTAAATTAAGCTCGTTGAGCATTTCTACAGTTAGCGGCTTGCGTCTTGGGTTATAATTACCCATCACATAACCTACAGTATCAGAAAACACCGAAGCTGGATCGTTGTTTTTGTTGGTTAACTGTACTTTATATTGTTGTAGTAAAAATTGAAATATTTGTGCGTCTTTACGAGGTGCTACAAAATAACCATGAAGCATTTCTAAAGCTGTTGCTAAATCTTTAGGGGTACTATTGCCGGTAAAGCCTTGCATATATTCAGCAATGGATGGGTTGATGCCAAAGTTTTTACCCGCAAACATTTTTTGCATACTTTGATAGTCAATATTGCCCATACCTCCGTAAGCTGCAACAATAGCAGCATTGGATGCATTGATAAAATCAGCGTCTGAATATAAAGAGGATCCACCCCAGCTAATGGCCGAAAATTGAATCTCATCATTTTTAAATGTGGTAGGTTTTACAATCACTTTTGCGCCATTGGATAAGGTCCAAACGCGGGTGCCAATGCTATCATATTTATTTTCTGAAACAATTTTGCCAGCAGTAGGTGCTTTTGGTAAAAGTGGTCCTGAAGCTACTTTATCTTGGTAAGGGCTAAGTTTAGCAATGGGTTTAGCAAGTATTGCTTTGATACCAGCTTCCGTTAGTAAATTTTCTTTTTCTTTTTCGGGGGCGAGTATTAAAACAGTTTTACCTGTTACGTTAAGCCACTGATTAATAAGTGCGTTTACTTCTTGTAAAGCAATGGTAGGAAGGTAGCGCTGGTACATGTCAAATTCTTTTTCGATACCAGGGATCGCTTCACCCTTTAAAAAGTTGCGCACGTATTCTTGTAAAATTTGAACCGATTTTGTTTTGTCTTTTTCTTTGAAAGAATTTTCCATACGAGACATTACATTTTTAACCGCTCTGTCTAATTCAGATTGAACAAAACCATACTGCTTGACTCTTTCATTTTCGGTTAGGATGGCATTAAAGGCCGCATCCATTTCTTTAGCTGTTTTAGGAACCGCTAAAAGCGTAAAGGCGTCTTTATCACCAATAAAATCACCATAGCTGCTGCTCGCAAATAAAAACGGCGCTTCTGGTTTTTGTGCTAGTTCGTCTAGGCGGCTACTCATCATTTGGTTAAAGAGTTCACGCACTATGCTTTGTCTGTAGTCGCCCTCGGTGATTGCTTCTTTAGCAGCAGGGATCATATAAAACATTTGAAGCACATTGTAAGCTTGCTCCGGATCCGTTAATATAGAAATGCGGGTATCTGTAAAAGCCGGGATGCCAAATTTAGTTCTAGGTTTAGGACTCGTCGGGTTGGTTAGTTTGCCAAAATGAGATTGAATCATTTTTTCTGTTTCGGCCACATCAATATCGCCCACTACAATCACTGCTTGTAAGTTTGGGCGGTACCAATCTTTATAAAAACCTTTTAGCTCGTTATAAGGAGCGCCATTGATACTTTCTTTGGTGCCAATTGGAAGTCTTTTTGCGTATTGAGAACCATTTAAAATAATAGGGAAGTATTTATCGCGAAGGCGCGCATCGGCACCTCTACCTAAACGCCACTCTTCTGTAACAACGCCACGCTCTTTGTCAATTTCTGTGTTTTCAAAACTTACTTGATGCGCCCAGTCTTCTAAAACCTGCATGGCTTTTTTATACACCATGGGACTATCGGTAGGAACTTGAAGTTCGTACACCGTTTCATCAAAACTTGTGTAAGCGTTTAAGTCAGCGCCAAAATTTACACCACTCTTTTCTAAGAAGTCTACGAGTTCTTGTTTTTTGAAATTTTTGGTTCCATTAAAACTCATGTGCTCCACAAAGTGCGCAAGGCCTCTTTGTTTTTCTGTTTCTAAAGTTGAACCAGCATTGACAACAAGTCTTAACTCGGCTCTATTTTTTGGCTCTACATTTTTTCTAATGTAGTACGTGAGTCCGTTGGCTAGTTTGCCGATTTTTACTTTTGAATCGATCGGTAATTTTGCATCTGTTGGTTTTTGGGCGGTACTAACAAAAAAAGTACCAACCAATAAAATGAGCAGGAGGTGTTTGATTCGTTGTTTCATGGTTTTTGATTTTTATTCTGCGTAATGAAGCCCTAACGAAAATCCTAATTTCTCAATGAGGCTTTTTGGGAGTGCAGGAATTTTTTTTCTTTCAATTAAATAAGTGGAGAGTCCGGAAAGGTCTCTAAAAATAAAATGTTTGTTGAGGGCGCCTTCCAAATATCCAGCTCCCGAAGTGTTCCCTGTTCCAACGCGCATGCCAATCATGCGGCGAACCATAATTAAATGTTTGTGACGCCAGTTACTCATGAGGTGATCGATCTCAATTAAGGCGTCTAACACTTGGTAAGAAGTTTGAAAAATAGGGTAGTCGCGATAGAGCATAATAAAGAGGGCAGCCTGCATCGCTTTAGGCGAAAAAGAGCCTCTTAAATTGGCTAATATTTCGGGTGTAGAATCGGCCGGAACCTTTTCAAAAAAAACATAATCAAAATCGTGAATTTTTGACGCTTCACGTGGGGTTAATCCAGTCTCATAAATGGCGCGGTATTCGTCCCAAAATTTACTTCCAAATTCGTCGTTAAAAAACGGCATTCTTTCGAGCCATTCGTTAATACGGGTTAATAAATTCTTGTCGGCTTCGGCGGTAGAGATTTGATCGTAATCTGGTTTATCCAATCCACCTTCGTTGGTTCTTTTGTAATATTCTTTTTGATGCCTGTTGTCAATTTCCAAACCAAGTTTTGCTTCGATCAATCTGAACTGCTTGGATTGAAATCCGGAAGAAGGGGTAAGCAAATTTCTGAACGCTAAAAAGTCGAGCGGCGTCATCGTGTCAAGTATATTTACTTGATCATTTAAGAGCTGTAAAATTTTTATGATTCGGCCCAGTCTGTGACGAACCAAGTTCATGTATTCGGCATTGTCGTTGATGGCGGGCTGGCCAAAAACATTCAACACATAATCGAGTTCAAAAATGATTTGTTTGAACCAAAGTTCGTAGGCTTGATGGATCACAATAAACAACATTTCGTCATGTGCTTTTTCGTGACCTTCCGTAAAACTAACAGGATACTGCGCATCTAAAACTTTGTCTAGATGTAGGTAGTCTGCGTAGTATAAAGCCTTCTTTTCCATAGGGTTAAACGTGTTACAAAGAAAAGCAATTTTTAGCCTACGCTACCCACAGTTTACCCCCAAAACTTATCGTATATTTGCGTTATGACGCGCGAACAATTGGTGGCTCAAATCAGGGCTAAAAAATCATATTTATTAGTGGGCTTAGACTCCGAAGTTTCTAAATTGCCAAAGCACTTGCAAGGCAAGTCAGACGCGGTTTTGGAGTTCAATAAAGCCATCATTGATGCCACCAAAGATTACTGTGTTGGGTATAAAATAAACACCGCTTTTTACGAGTCTGAAGGGGTAAAAGGCTGGGAAACCATGCAGGAAACACTAGCATATATCCCCAAAAATTTGTTCACAATTGCCGATGCTAAGCGGGGAGATATTGGCAATACATCGGCCCAATATGCCCGTACTTTTTTTGAAACCATGCAGTTTGACGCGGTAACAGTAGCCCCTTATATGGGTGAAGATAGCGTCCGTCCATTTCTAGCATATCAAAATAAATGGACCATTGTTTTAGGCTTAACATCCAATGCAGGCAGTAAAGATTTTGAACAACAAACGCTCGCAAATTCTGGTCAACAATTATACGAAGTCGTGCTTGAAAAAGTAGCTAGTTGGGGTACGCCAAACAACTTAATGTTTGTAGTGGGCGCCACCAAAGTAAGTGATTTTTCGAGTATCCGAAAAATCATCCCAAATCACTTTTTATTGGTGCCAGGTATTGGTGCACAAGGCGGAAGTTTAGAAGAAGTTTCTAGCCATGGCGCCACTCCAGATTGTGGATTATTGGTAGCCGCAAGTAGGGCCATTATTTTTGCCAGTAATGGTGAAGATTTTGCAGAAGCTGCTGCGCTAGCTGCCAAAAATTATGCCACAGAAATGGCTGGGTATTTGAAATTATAAGGTAAATTTTTCAACTAATAAGCCTGCCCAAATTTGGTGCATTTTTG
Organism: Sediminibacterium sp.; assembly: GCA_040403595.1. Lineage (GTDB taxonomy): Bacteria > Bacteroidota > Bacteroidia > Chitinophagales > Chitinophagaceae > Sediminibacterium. The sequence continues at coordinate 264,173 of JBBAKI010000002.1, forward strand.
CACTATAATGAAGGCCATCTTGCGCCATCATTTCTGGCCCACAATTTCTAGTCAATTCGGTAATATATATGAAGTCAATTTCCATGTCTTCGCAGCGCTTTTTTATAACCTCATTAAATGCGTCAATTTGAGCACTCATTTCTATTAAATTCAAACCTGATTCTGCGCTTTTTTTTTGTGCAAATGGGGTATGCGCCCAGTCAGGAATGGAAAGCACAAAAACACGACTATTTTGATGCCCGTTATATTGCAAAGCTTTGAGTAGTAAAAAGGTAAATTCTTGGTCAAATTCGGTGATGGATAAATTCCGGTATTGGTTGTTGACCCCTATTAAAAGTGTAACAAAATCGTACTGTTTTTGGAGCACCGTATGGATTAATTGGGTGGCCAATTCGTTGGTAGTCCAACCTGTTTTTGCTACTATTTCTGGCGCCATAAAACCTGGATGTTTGGACCTTAACTTTTGCACCAATTGGTATGGAAAACCCTCGTGTAAGGGTACCGATTCGCCAATGGTATAAGAGTCGCCTAGTGCTAAATATGTTGGGTGCATCGTGCCTAAATTAAAATGTTTTTAGAATTTCGTAGAACCTATAAACGTCTTCAAAACTGCAATAAAGTGGAGCCGGTGCTACTCGAATGACACCCGGTTCACGGTAGTCTACTACAATGCCATGTTCCTTCATCTTTTGATAAATTTCTTTTCCTTTTTCTTCAAAAAACAAGCATAGTTGTGCACCTCTTTGGGTAGGATCTGAAGGGGTAATAAGGGTAAAAGATAGGGCCGTTAGTTGGTCTAATAAATAAGCTAAGTAGCCAGTGAGTGCGATACTTTTATGACGCAAATTTTGCATACCGGCTTCTTCGAACATCGATAAAGATGCTTTTAAACTAACCGTATTAAATACCTGCGCGGTACTCATATTCCAACCAGAGGCTGTAGGTTTTGCAACAAATCCTTTTTCCATTTTAAAGCGGGTTGTTTCATCATTTCCCCACCAACCACCAAGCCTTGATGTGTGAATATTGGTAGCATGTTTTTCATGTACAAACACACCACCCACAGCACCCGGTCCTGCGTTCAAATATTTATAAGAACACCATACTGCAAAATCTACATTCCATACATTTAATTGCATGGGTACATTGCCTGCAACGTGTGCCAAATCAAATGCCGCTATAGCACCCACTTGGTGGGCAGCCCCCGTTATAGATTTGATATCAAAAAGTTGCCCAGTGTAATAATTGATGCCTCCAAAAAGTACCATGGCAAGTGAATCACCAGCCTCATAAATGGCCCGGGTAATAGCGCTGTTGTCTATTGTTTTTTTACCCGCTTCTGGCTTAATTTCTATAATGGCCGCTTCTGGATCGAGGTTAAAATGCTTAACCATTGTTTCCACAGCGTACTGGTCGGATGGAAAAGCACCCGCCTCCATCATAATCTTAAAACGGGTAGTTGTGGGCTTATAAAAGCTTAACATTAAGAGGTGCAGGTTTACCGTTAGGGCGTTCATGACGGTAATTTCATGTTCTTTGGCGCCCATCATATTACTTAGGGTTGCCCTCGTATATTCTTGATAATGAAGCCAAGGATTGGTGCCTCCAAAATAACCGCCAATGGCTAAATCTCTCCAGCTGGCAAGTTCGGTATCTATAGCGGCAGCCACAATTTTAGGCTGAAGCCCGAGTGAGTTGCCGCAAAAATAAATGACATCATTTTCCCCATGTTTTGGGAAATGAAACTGTTTTTTAAAATGTGCGAGCGGATCATTTGCGTCCATATTGGCGGCAAACGATAGTGACGCGCTATAAGCGGTAGGATACTGATACATACTATAAAGTTAACGCCCCTTGTGTACAAAGGTTCATCCGGTTGTCATTTTTATATATAAATGTGTAACAGAATGGCCAAAATTTTAGCAGAATGCTTATTTTCATCTCCTCTATAAAACCAATTCTATGAAGTATTGTACATCCATTGTATGCTTTTTAATGGCAGTAGTAACCATGAGTAGTTCGGCTACCGCTCAACAGGTTCCTGTAACTAAGGCCAACTATGCACTCGCTGCACGTTTCTCACCTAAAAAAGTAGATAAACTTATTTTTTCTACATCGGTGGATCCGCATTTTTTAAAAAAATCGGAGCGCTTTTGGTATATGTATGAAACTACCGAAGGTAAAAAGTGGTACATCGTAGATCCGGTTAAAGCAGAAAAGAAAGTACTTTTTGATAACGCCGATTTGGCTGCAAAAATCACACGCATTGTAAAAGATCCTTTTGATGCGCAGCATTTAGCCATTGATAGTATGCGTTTTATTAGAGACGAAAATTGGATTCAGTTTGAGGTAAAAAGTACCCAAGAAATTGAAAAGAAAGATACGTCCGCTAAAAAAGGAGTACCTGCCGTAAAAGAAAAGAAGGTGTTTTATTTCGAATATAATTTGCAAACTTCTGAGCTTGTGGAACTTGCTGAATTAAAGAAGCCAAAACGCAAACCAAGTTGGGCCAATGTATCACCAGATGGTAACGTTGTAGTTTTTGGACGCAGTAATAATTTGTACTGGATGGATAAGGCGTCTTATGAAAAAGCCTTGATCAATGAAAACGATTCTACCATTGTTGAAAAGCAATTAACCAAAGATGGTATCGAAAACTTTGGTTATTTCAATGATAATAATTTATCGGGCACGGGTCAAACAGACGAAGAAAAAGAAAAAGATAAAAAGAAGCGTAAGGGTGCCTATGTGATGTGGTCGCCAGATGCTAAGCATTTTGTGGTTAAAAAAGTAGACAATACCAAGGTAAAAGATTTGTGGGTGATTAATAGTGTGAGTGGAGCAAGACCTACACTTGAAACCTATAAATATTGGATGCCAGGCGAAAAAGAAGCGCCCGTAGATCATTTGTATTTGTTTGACATTGCAACCGCTACTGGTAAAGAATTAAACGTGTCTAAATTTAAAGACCAAGGTGTTGCGGTATGGGCCGACCCTGGAAAAATAAACACCAGAGATGATGATTTTAGAGCATCCGTTTGGTTAGGCGATAACAGTAAATTTTATTTTACTAGAACCAGTCGCGATCAAAAGCGCATTGATATTTGCACCGTAGATATTGCAGCTGGATCTGTAAATGCGCTTATCAGTGAAACCTTTAATACCTATATCGAAAATAAAAGAGTAGGACTTATTAATGGTGGTAAAGAACATATTGAGTGGAGTGAGCGTGATGGTTGGGCTCATTTTTATTTATACGACGAAGCTGGGAAACTTAAAAATCAAATTACCACGGGCGCATATCACTGCGAAGAAATTTTAGGTATTGACGAGGCTAAGCGAGTTTTGTATTTTTCGGCGAATGGAAAAGAAGCTGGAGAAGATCCATACCTTTTACATGCATACCGTGTAAACTTTGACGGTACCGGCTTAAAATTATTAAACCCAGGTAATTTTGACCACGCCATGCGCATGAATGACAACAATACTTTTTTTGTTGATAATTTTTCACGTGTAAACTCGGTGCCAACATCGGTTTTATATGCGGCAGATGGTAGAAAAGTATTAGACCTTGAAACTGCAGATTTATCATCACTCATGGCAACAGGGTATAAGTTCCCTGAAACTTTTAAAGTAAAAGCGGATGATGGCATTACCGATTTATATGGTGTTATGTACAAGCCTTTTGATTTTGATTCAACCAAAAAATACCCCATTATTGAGTATGTATATCCGGGCCCTCAAACCGAAGCAGTAAACAAAGCGTTTGCCAAAGGGATGGACCGTGTAGACCGTCTTGCTCAAATGGGATTTGTGGTGGTTACTATTGGTAATAGAGGTGGACATCCTGCTAGAAGCAAGTGGTACCATAATTATGGTTATGGTAATTTGCGTGATTACGGTTTAGCGGATAAAAAAGCAGCGGTAGAACAACTTGCCGACCGCTTTAAGTTTATTGATATTAATAGAGTAGGTATTCACGGTCATTCGGGCGGTGGATTTATGAGTACTGCAGCCATGCTGGTATATCCCGACTTTTTTAAAGTAGCTGTTTCGTCGGCGGGTAACCATGATAATAGCGTGTACAACCGTTGGTGGAGTGAACAACACCATGGCGTTAAAGAAATAATTGGTGATAAAGGTGATACTAGCTTTTTATACAACATCGAAAAAAATCCGGATCTGGCTAAAAATTTAAAAGGCCATTTAATGCTTTCTCATGGTGATGTTGATAATAACGTTCACCCAAGTAATACCATTCGCATGGCCAATGCTTTAATTAAAGCAAACAAGCGTTTTGATTTGGTATTACTGCCTGGTCAAAGACATGGCTATGGTGATATGACAGAATATTTCTTTTGGCGTCAAGCAGATTATTTTGCAGAACATTTGCTAGGTGACAAAACCGGTAGATCGGAAACAGATATCGAAGAAATGAATAAAGAAATTGAGCAGTCAAACAAGGCTGCTGCAGGTGGCAGAAGAAATTAATTCGAAATAAAAAAGTGTATGTCTATGCGTGTAGATAATTTTGTGGCACCAGATTATTATGGGGTTGATGATTTACTCTCTCCCGAACATAAACTGGTGCGTGATACGGTGCGGGCATATGTAAAAAAGGAAATTTCTCCCATTATAGAAGACTATGCCGAGCGCGCTGAATTTCCTGCACATATTGTAAAGCAGTTGGGCGCACTAGGTTGTTTTGGTCCTACAATACCGACAACCTATGGTGGTAATGGACTCGACTATATGAGTTACGGCCTAATGATGCAGGAATTGGAGAGAGGGGATAGTGCGGTGCGCAGTACTGCAAGTGTTCAAGGTTCGCTTGTGATGTTTCCAATTCATGCGTATGGGTCAGAAGCGCAAAAGCAAAAGTACTTGCCTAAACTAGCGTCTGGCGAAATGCTTGGATGCTTTGGCCTTACTGAACCTGACCATGGAAGTGACCCGTCTGGCATGTTAACCAATATTAAACAAGATGGGGACTATGTTATTTTAAATGGCTCTAAAATGTGGATCAGCAATGCGCCATTTGCAGATATAGCGGTGGTGTGGGCGCGCAATGAAAAAAATGAAATAGTTGGCTTGATTGTAGAGCGCGGCATGGAAGGATTTTCAACACCTACTACAAAAGGCAAATGGAGTTTGCGCGCAAGTGCCACTGGTGAATTGGTGTTTGACAATGTGCTTGTGCCTAACAGTAATATTTTACCAGGTGTTACCGGTCTTAAAGGACCACTAAGTTGTTTAACCAAAGCGCGTTTTGGTATTGCATGGGGTGCACTTGGTGCCGCTATGGATTGTTACCATACAGCGCTTACGTATAGTAAAGAAAGATTTCAATTTGATAAACCTATAGCAGGGTTTCAATTGCAACAAAAGAAACTCGCCGAAATGATTACTGAAATAACCAAAGCGCAACTGTTGGTGTGGCGGTTATCGGTACTCATGGATGCTGGAAAAGCAACGCCGCAACAAGTAAGTATGGCCAAGCGCAACGCCTGTGAAATGGCTGCTAATATTGCAAGAGAAGCGCGTCAAATATTGGGAGGTATGGGTATTACCGGCGAGTATAGTGTAATGCGTCATTTGATGAATTTAGAAAGTGTCATTACCTACGAAGGCACACATGATATACATTTGCTGATTACAGGCATGGATATTACCGGTATCAATGCGTTTAAATAGTGTAGCATGAAAATTTTTTTAATAGGGTTGATGGGGTCAGGGAAAAGCTATTGGAAGGGTCAGTTGGCCAAAAAATATAAGACCGGCGGATACGATTTAGACTTCTTAATTGAAGTAAAAGAAGAAAAAACGATTGCCGAATTATTTACTGAAGAAGGGGAAGACTATTTTAGAAAGGTAGAGTCGTTGGTACTAAAATGGTTTGATCAGAAAAAGACGTACGTGCTTGCTACCGGTGGTGGAGCCCCTTGTTTTTTTGATAATATGGCCTGGATGAACAAGCAGGGTATTACTATTTGGCTCGATGAACCACTGCCTGTTATTGCGGCTAGGCTAGCTCCCGAAAAAGCACATCGCCCTTTAATTGCTAAGCTATCAGATGCGGAGTTAATTGTTTTTTTAGAAAAGCAACGAGCAACTAGGTTGCCATTTTATAGTACTGCTCACATTCATTTACAAGAAGATAATATTACTGCCGAGAGTTTTAAAAAAGCCCTTGCTAAATTATAGATTATGCTATCTAAATACTTTATTTCCATTGCTGCTTTTTTGGGTGCACTCACGGTGGCCCTTGGTGCATTTGGCGCACACGCTTTAAAAGCAGTGTTATCGCCCGCGGCACTCACTACGTATGAAACAGCGGTCCGCTATCAAATGTATCATGTAGTGGCGTTACTGATAACAGGCATTTTATTTAATAAAGCAACACTACCTAAGCAACAAAAGCTATTGAGTAGGGCAGGGTTATTTTTTATGGATGGCATTGTGCTGTTTTCAGGCTCCTTGTATTTTATTGTTGCAAAGCCTTTTTTAGGCATTGAAGGATTACCATGGGTAGGTATTGTAACACCGATGGGTGGGCTGCTTTGGATAGTAGCCTGGGTACTGTTAGGATGCTCTCAACTGCCAAGCGTGGAAAACTCCAAGGTCGTTTAGCATTTTTGCACATCAGCCCGTAACCCGTTATAGACCGCCCGCCTTAACTTATATTTGTTACCATGGCAAATAGTTTAAGAAAGAAAGCAACCACTCCTCCAGATCCTGAGCAGTTAACGCCAGATAAGGAAACCGAAGTTACCGTTACGGAAGTTGTCAAAGACGAGCGTACGACTAAAATAATTGGTGCTGTAACCTTACTTTTTGCAGCGTTCTTATTTGTTGCCTTTACCTCTTATTTATTTACTTGGCAAGAAGACCAAGATAAAGTACACCAGTTTGGCATTAAGATTTTTGCGGAAAATGGTTTGCGCGTTAGCAATATGCTTGGTGTGCTTGGTGCCTATGTAGCCCATTCATTATTTTACAAAGGTTTTGGCCTTGCCTCTTATTTATTTTGCACGTTCTTTTTTGTACTGGGCGTTAATTTAATTTTTGGTAAAAAAATATTTAGTCTTTGGCGCAACGCACGTTATGTGCTAGTAGGTATCGTTGTATTGAGTACTGCTTTTGCGTTTGTAGCGTCTGCTAGTTCATTTTCTTGGGGCGGCGCCGTGGGAGAGTTGTTTACTTCCTTCTTACAAAAGTGGACGGGAAGCTTTGGTACGGGTGCTATATTATTTTTAGCTGCCTTTAGTTATTTTATCTGGCGGTTTAATCCAGTATTTAAGGCGCCTAACTTTAATTTCCAATCAAATAAAAACGATACTTCCGATTTAGGGGTTCCATTTACCACCGATGATGAAAAACCTGTTGTGCAAGCATGGGACGAAGCAGGTGCTCTGGTGCCAGATTCTAACGCGCCATTAGCTGAAGAAGATCTTGATAACGAAGCAGCGGAAAAAAAAACGGCAGTAGTGCCGGTGGTCGCTAGCGGCAATAAATTAAAATCGGAAGGGAAGGCTGTATCGATTATTATGCCTGATGCACCCGAAGAAATGATGCCGGATATATTAGCACCGCATTTGAGTGGTGAAGACCCTATAGGTTTAGACGAAACACTCGAAGAAGAAGAATTTGAGGAAGAAGAAAACGAAGATTTGTCTTTAGAAATTAATGAAACACCGCTAGATGAAGCAGCGCCTGCTGCAAACATTGGTAAGCTCAACACCAAATATGATACTACACTCGATTTAAAAAGCTATAAGTATCCAAGTATTAATTTGCTGGAAACACATGGTAGCGAAAAAATTGTGCACGATCCTGAGGAATTGGAAACGCACAAAAATCAAATTATTGCTACCTTAAAAAACTACGACATTGCCATTCAAAAAATTCAGGCAACGGTGGGTCCTACGGTAACACTCTATGAAATTGTTCCGGCGCCGGGTGTTCGTATTAGTAGAATTAAAAACCTCGAAGACGATATCGCGCTAAGCCTTGCGGCACTTGGTATTCGTATCATTGCGCCAATACCGGGTAAAGGTACGATTGGTATAGAAGTACCTAATATTAGAAAGTCGGTGGTGAGTATGAAAACGCTCTTAGCGAGTGATAAATTTAGAACATCCGATTATTCTTTACCTATCGCTATTGGTAAAAAAATTGACAACGAAAATTTCATAGTAGACCTTGCCAGCATGCCGCACCTTTTAATGGCGGGTGCTACCGGTCAGGGTAAATCGGTGGGCTTAAATGCGATACTAGTATCGTTACTCTATAAAAAACATCCATCGCAACTTAAGTTTGTTTTAGTGGATCCCAAAAAAGTGGAGTTGAGTTTATACCGCGTTATTGAAAAACACTTTTTAGCAAAACTTCCTGGCGAAGATGATGCCATTATTACGGATACTAAAAAAGTAATCAATACCCTCAATGCACTTTGTATTGAAATGGACAACCGTTACGATTTATTAAAAGAAGCGGGTTGTAGAAATATTAAAGAGTACAATGAGAAGTTTACTGCCAGAAAACTAAATCCTGAAAAAGGACATCAGTACCTTCCATTTATAGTTCTGGTGGTAGATGAGTTTGCCGATTTAATTATGACGGCAGGTAAAGAGGTTGAAATGCCAATAGCGAGGCTTGCACAGCTTGCCAGAGCGGTAGGTATTCACCTAATAATTGCCACACAACGCCCATCTGTAAATATCATTACTGGCACCATTAAGGCCAATTTTCCTGCGCGTATTGCGTTTAAAGTGTCAAGTAAAATTGATAGTCGTACCATTTTAGATGCGGGCGGTGCCGAGCAATTAATTGGAAAAGGAGACATGCTTGTTTCTTATAATGGAGAGATTACCCGTTTACAATGTGCGTTTGTTGATACCCCAGAAGTAGAAGCGGTTTGTGAATTTATTGGTGACCAAAAAGGCTATCCACAAGCGTTTTTACTACCAGAATACGTGGATGAAAAGGATATGGAAGGTCGTGATTTTGACGCTGGGGATAGAGACTCATTATTTGAAGATGCAGCACGTTTAATTGTACAAAGCCAAATGGGGTCTACCTCACTTATTCAGCGTCGTATGAAGCTTGGATATAATAGAGCTGGCCGTTTAATGGATCAATTGGAAGCAGCGGGTATAGTAGGGCCCAACCAAGGAAGCAAGGCTAGGGAAGTTCGCTTTAAAACGGATACTGAGCTGGAGATGTTTTTAGAAACACTCTAAAACCTATCTTTGCCGGGGTTAAGGTCAAACAAAACAAATTCAATGAAAAAGTCATTTTCTATTTTTATAGTTGTTCTTTTTGCTTTTAGCGCGAAGGCGCAAAACGATCCAAATGCCAAAAAGATTTTGGATATGGTAAGTGTTAAAGTAAAAAGCTTTACGACCATCAGTGCAAATTTCTCTATTAACTCAGTGTCTAGTAAAGGGAAAAACAACGGAGTTAAATCAGGCGTTATTTCTATCAAAGGCGCTAAATATGTTTTAGCACAAGGCAAAATGCAAGTGATTTGCGATGGCTTTAAAACCTACAATTTTGATGGGGCTAAAACCATTACAGTTACTAGCCTCGAAGAGAGTGGTCAATCATTAAGCCCTCAAAAGATTTTATCTGGCGATTATGCTAAAGATTTTGTTTGCCAATTAATTGGCAACAAATCAGGACAAAGTGAAATTGAAATGAAGCCTATCGACCCGCGCAAAAACTTTTCTAAAGTGAGTGTGTTTGTAGACAATACAAAATCTATGATTATCAAAGCGGTTATTTTAGATAAAAGCAACAATACACTTCAAGTAAGCTTTAGCAATTTGGTTTCTAATAAAGCACTAGATAACGCGCTCTTTGTTTTTAACAAAGCAAAGTATCCAAAAGATGTTGAGATATTAGATTAGCACAACACTTTATTGCACTAAAAAAGTAACGCCTTCGAGGGCTAGGTCTGTGTTGGCAAATACGCTACGGGCCTCATGTTCATGGGTTTCAATACTTTCATATTTACTACTAAAATGTCCAATGAGTAAGCGGTTTACTTTCGCTTCTTTGGCAATGGTTGCAGCCTGCGTGGTTGTGGCATGAAAACGTTCTGAAGCTTTTTGTGATTGGTCTTGTAAATATGTGGCTTCGTGGTAGAGTAAATTAGCATCCATGGCATGTACTACTAAGTTTATATCAAAAATAGTATCGGCGGCGTACACGTATTTTTTATTGGGGCTTGCAGGGTCCGTTAAGTTTTCATTAAATAAAACGGTTCCATTTTTTGTTTGGTAGTTGCTTCCATTTTTTAATTCGTCGTAAAAATTAAAGGGCACATCTGCAGCGATCACTTTTTCTTTATTGATTTTTCGGGGCGCTTTGTTTTCTGAAATGGTAAATCCAAAACAAGGAATTCTGTGCTGGGTAGGAAAGCTGCTTACTTTAAATTTTGGCGTTTCAATGAGGGTGCATGCACTGGTAATGGTATGAAAATGCAAAGGGTAGGGTATGCTTGAACCCGCTACCGCCAATTGCAGGTCAACAATTTCTTTGAGGCCTGGAGGGCTAAAAATGGTTAATTCGGTGGTTCGGCCCAATAAGCCCATGCTGGTAATAAGGCCAATAAGGCCAAAATAATGGTCACCATGGAGGTGGGAAATGAAAATATGGTTGATTTTGCTCCTTTTTACCTTGTAACGGCTCATTTGTATTTGGGTGGCCTCGCCACAATCTATCAGAATGGATTGATCCTGAATGCTTACTACCTGGGCTGTTGGATGCCTATCGTAGGCCGGAAGGGCCGAATTATTGCCTAAAATAGTTACTCCAAACATATATTTATGGAAAAATGGCGTAAAAAGATGCCCAAATTTATCCTTTTTACATTATAATACCTACCTTTGCAGCCGATAAAAAATAGAAGAAAACAATTACGGAGTCTTATTTAAACATTTTGAAATGTCGCATTTAACAAAAGAAAAAACAGCAAGTATTTTTGCTGAGTATGGTGGAAAAGCCACTAACACGGGTTCAATCGAAGGTCAAGTAGCAATACTTACTGAACGTATTTCCCATATTTCTAAGCATTTACAAGCTAACAAACAAGATCATTCTACACAACGTGGTTTGATGATGATGGTTGGTCAACGTAAGCGCTTATTGGCTTATATGCAAAAGCATAACATACAGGGCTATCGTGCTCTAATTGAAAAACTAGGTTTAAGAAAATAATTTTTCTTTACGAATGATACTGCTATTCCCAACTGCTTATTCATAACGGTTGGGAATAGTTATTTCTATTGGTACCTATTTTTTTGATTCATTCATTACCCAATCAACACAATTTTATGTTATCACAACCAATAAGTGTAAGTTTTGATCTTGGCGGCGGTCGTCAAGTTTCTATCGAAACAGGCAAGCTTGCGCGTCAAGCAGATGGTGCTGTTACCGTTCGTCAAGGTAACTGCGTTTTATTAGCAACGGTGGTTGCCAATAAAGATCCAAAAGAAGGACAAGATTTTTTCCCATTAAGCGTAGACTACCAAGAAAAGTTTGCTTCTGCAGGCCGTATCCCTGGTTCGTTTTTTAAGCGTGAAGCGCGTTTAAATGATTATGAAATATTAACGAGCAGGTTAATTGACCGTGCTTTAAGACCTTTATTCCCTGAAGATTATTTGTGCGATGTACAAGTACTTGTAAGTTTAATTTCTAGTGATGCAGAAGTATTACCGGATTCACTTGCTTGTTTAGCTGCATCTGCTGCACTTGCAGTTTCAGATATTCCAGTAAAAGAAATTATTTCTGAAGTGCGTATTGCACGTGTTAACGGACAGTTTTTAGTAAACCCTACACGTTCAGAATTGGCGCAATCAGATTTAGAATTTTTAATAGCAGCTACCGATAAAAACCTAATGATGGTGGAAGGTGAAGCAAAAGAATGTTCTGAAGCAGATTTAATTAAAGCCTTAGAACTTGCGCACGATGCCATTCGCATTCAAATTAAAGCGCAAGCAGAATTAAGAGCTAAAAAAGGTGTTTCAACTGTAAGAGATTATAAGAAGCCACCTCAATCAGAAGCAATTCAAGCTATAGTAAATGCTTTTGCTGCTAAGCGTGTGTATGAAATTTCACGTAAAGGTTCTTCTAAAAATGAGCGTAGCGATGCATATAGCACTTTAAAAGATGAGTTAATAGCTAGCCTTGGCGAAGACGTTACTGATTTAGATAAAAAATTAGCTAAAAAATATTACGAAGACCTTAAGTGGGAAGTTGTACGTAACATGATGGTTGATGAGCGTATCCGTTTAGACGGTCGTGCACTTGATCAGGTTCGTCCGCTTGCAATGGAAGTAGAACCACTTCCAACACCACACGGTTCTGCATTATTTACAAGAGGTGAAACACAATCTTTAACGACTGTAACATTTGGTACCAAGCTAGATGAGTTGTTACAAGAGAGTGCTGCAAAATCTGTATACACGCCATTTATTTTACATTATAATTTTCCTCCGTTTAGTACTGGCGAAGTTAAAATGATGCGTGGCGTTGGTCGTAGAGAAGTAGGACATGGTAACCTTGCTATGCGCTCTTTAAAGCAAATGATGCCAACACAAGATTATGCATACACGGTTCGTATAGTGAGTGATATTTTAGAAAGTAACGGTTCGTCTTCTATGGCAACTGTTTGTGCGGGTTCATTGGCACTTATGGATGCAGGTGTTCCTGTTCCTAAGCACGTGAGTGGTGTTGCAATGGGTTTAATTTCAAGAGAAGATGGTAAATACGCCATCTTAACAGATATCTTAGGTGATGAAGATCATTTAGGTGATATGGACTTTAAAGTAACAGGTACTCGTGATGGTATTTGTGGCGTGCAAATGGATATTAAAGTAGACGGGTTAAGTATGGACATTATGCGTGAAGCTTTGGCTCAAGCGCGTACCGGTCGTTTACATATTTTAGATGCGATGTACGAATGTATGCCAGCGCACAGACCAGAAGTGAAGCCACATGCACCACGTATGGTTAAATTAGTAATCGATAAAGAATTTATCGGTGCTGTCATCGGACCAGGTGGTAAAGTGATTCAAGAAATTCAACGTGAAACGGGTACGACTATTAATATTGAAGAAGTAGGTAACACGGGTGTAGTAAGCATTTTCTGTGCCGAAAAAGCGGGACTAGAAAAAGCATTAACTTGGGTGAAGGGCATTACTGCTGTTCCTGAAGTAGGGGATGTGTATGAAGGTCCTATTAAAGGCATTAAAGAATTTGGAGCATTTGTCGAATTCATGCCTGGTAAACAAGGTTTATTGCATATCTCTGAAATTAGCTGGCAGCGCCTAGAAACCATGGATGGCATCTTTAATGAAGGTGACATGGTTAAAGTTAAGTTGGTGGGCTTAGATCCTAAAACGGGTAAATTTAAGTTAAGCCACAAGGCATTAATACCAAGACCAGGAGCTGAATAAGCTGTTGGCATGTACAATATTTGATTCAAAGGCCCGTTTAAAAAACGGGCCTTTTTTTATAAGGCCCTTATAAATAAGAGCATATATGAGTACAACCATTCAGATTTCTATTGATGTAACTGATGAAGCCGTTAAGGATATCATGATAGCCGAATTAGCAGATTTGGGTTTTGATGGGTTTGAAGAAACCGAAACAGGCCTTTTTAGCTATATAGATTCAGCTAGGTTTGATGGTGAGGTAACAAGTGGGTTGGAGGATTTGGTGAGCAGGCATGGGGCTAGGTATACCAGTGCCGCTATCGATAAGCAAAACTGGAACGCGCTATGGGAATCCAATTTTGAACCTGTGTTGGTGGATGATTTTGTAGGAGTTAGGGCAGGGTTTCATCCAGCTTTTGGTGACACCGTTGAACATGATATTATTATCACGCCTAAAATGAGTTTTGGAACTGGCCACCACGGAACTACTTATTCGGTGATGCAGCTCATGCGGGGTATAGACTTTGCCAATAAGAGTGTTTTTGACTTTGGAACCGGTACCGGACTACTTGCTATTCTGGCCCATAAGCTTGGTGCTAGCTATGTGCTAGGGGTGGATAATGACGATTGGTGTATTGAAAATGCTTCAGAAAATATTGTAGTTAATAATACCCAATCTATTGAAATACAAAAGGTTAATAATGCAAACCTAAATAAAAAATTTAATATTATTATTGCCAACATCAATAAAAATATCATACTTGACAACCTGGCCTTTTTGGCAGAGGCGACGGTGCCTGGAGGTGTTGTTTTGTTAAGTGGCCTCCTTGTAGAAGATGAGCCTGAAATTGAAGCTGCTTGTACGGCAATTGGTTGGAAACACCAAGAAACTAGGATAAGAAATAACTGGATTGCGCTGCATTACGGTGTTTAAATATGGCATTAAAATGTTAAACAAAATCCAACGCTTCATTAATTAATCATTAATTTTAAAAATAGTTGTTCGAGAACTCAAATTAAAATGTATAGTGATGAATGAATTTTTGCTCATAATACTAGCTTACCTGATAGGTTCTATTCCAACATCTGTTTGGGTTAGCAAGCATTTTTTTGATATCGATATTAGAGAATATGGTAGCGGAAACGCTGGTGCTACCAATACTTTTAGAGTATTAGGCTCTAAGTGGGGCAGCTTTGTAATGCTTGTAGATGTATTGAAAGGTGTGGTTGCAACTTCACTTTATTTGTTACTTACTCATTATTTAACCAACGAATTACACCGCACCAACTTTATGTTGGGTTTGGGACTTGCCTCTATACTTGGTCATATATTTCCTGTTTGGGCTAATTTTAAAGGCGGAAAAGGGGTGGCAACTTTACTTGGTATGGCAGTAGCCATTCAGCCGTTAGTGGCAGCTTGTTGTATTGGTGTATTTTTAATTGTACTCTTTTTAACCAGGTTTGTATCCCTAAGTTCTATTTTAGCCGGGATTGCATTTATGGTTTTTATACTTTTTATATTTAATGAACAGCAAACCCTGTACCGAATTTTTGCGGTGATGGTGGCGCTTATGGTGGTATTAACCCATCAAAAAAATATTACTAGACTCATGAATGGTACCGAAAGTAAGGTTCCAATTTTACGTCACCGCGACCGCCGAAAGCAAAGAAAACCAGGCGATAAGGTCTAGTTTGCTACATTTCTGCGTTAAATACCCTATATTTTTTGTACCTTCGCTCTCTTTTAGTTAATCCCTAATTTTTTAGGTATGTCCAATCAGCCGCTGTTAGAAAAGCTTCATTTAAAAGACGAAAAGAATATCCTGATTCAAGGACTTCCTTCTTCTGTAGAAAAGCAATTTGTAAAAGTAAACTTCGCTAAAAACGTAACGCCATTAATTAAGGCCAAAAAATTAGACTTTGCCTTGGTGTTTGCACTTAGCCAACAGCAGCTTAACAATATCTTAAAAGAGGTTTTCCCGGCTATTACCCCCGAAACCAAATTATGGATCGCTTACCCTAAAACCACAAGTAAAATTGTGAGTGACCTTAATAGAGAGTCAAGTTGGGAAGTACTTACTAAAAACGATTACGAATCGGTACGTCAAGTAACACTGGATCATGTATGGAGTGCCATTCGTTTCCAAAAAACAGATCAAATTCCAAATAAAGACCGCAGTTTTTCTGACGTTAAAAGCCTAGAGCTTAAAAGCGGTTCAGGTTTTGAAAAGCGCCTTATTGCGTTACCTGTAGATTTAGAAAGAATTTTTACCAACCACGAAGAAGCCAAAGAATTTTTTACCTCTTTGTCTATTAGCAACCAAAAAGAATACCTAAGCTGGATTCAGGGAGCTAAAAAAGCAGAAACTAGACAAATTCGTTTAGAAACTGCCGTAGAAAAGCTAATGGCTGGTAAGAGAAACCCCACCGAAAAATAAACTTTACACAGTGGCAGTAGCTAATTCTTTAATGGCAGCAACAAGCTGGTCCAAATCTTGTGTTGTGGTAAAAACATTGGGCGTTATGCGGCACCCAACTACATTGGCTGTATCAATACCTACCGTGTAAATCTTGTATTTCTCAAAAAGTATTTTAGCGAGCGTTGCAGGCGGCATATCCTTGATGCCCACATTGGCAATAGCACAAATTCGGGTATCCTGTTTTGGGGTATTGTACATAACGCCAGGCATATCCATAATTTGCTTGGTCCAATATTGTTGTAAAAATTTGAGTCGTGCCTGTTTGCGCGCGGGCCCAATAAGGGCATAATGCTCAATAGAATCTTCGATGGTCAAATCGGTAGCAACAGGGTGGGTGCCCGTGTGGTTAAATTTGGCAATTCCTATTTCTTCACCTTTTGATGGCCCAATTAAAGGCCAGGCCAAATCCTGATTTTCTTTGCTTACATATAAAATACCGGCGCCTAGTGGACTCGATAACCATTTGTGTAAACTAGCGCCATAAAAATCACAATGCAGTTCTGGAATGGTATATACTAGTTGCGCAAAAGCGTGTGCGCCATCTACGAGTACTTTAACACTATGTTCATGGGCCATGTCACAAATTTTGCGAATAGGCATTACCTGTCCAGAAATATTTATAACATGCGATACCAATAGCAGTTTTGTTTTGGGTGTAATGGCGTTTTTATAGAGCGCCACAATTTCTTCGTCGGAACTAGGGTTAAGTGGTACCGATAATATTTTATTAACCACTCCATGTCTGGCCGCAACTTCTCTAAACATATCCAGCATGGCGCCATAGTCTTGCGCAGCCATAACAGCTTCGTCGCCAGTTTGCCATTTAAATCCCGCAATAATGTTGTCTAAAGATTCGGTGGTATTGCGGGTAATCACAATTTCGGAAGGGTCGCAGCCTGCAAGTAAAGCAAGTTTTGCGGCGACTCTTTTTTTATTATCGTACTGCACTGTTCTCATATAATACGCGCCAAGACTATTCACGTATTTGATGTGCTCAATGTATTTATTGAGTAGTTTTTGCGGAAGTATATTATAGTAACCGCTTTCTAAATTGATATAACTATCCTGTAAAACATAATCGGCTCTGAGGGCTGCCCAAAAATCTTCGTCTGCAGCAATTTGATGAAGTGGTAAGTGTTGGTGTTTGGCAATATGTGCCACCGCCGAAAATTCAGTAAACGGCAGTGACATGCCAGCTAGCGTGAGCCCTTTTAAAAAAGTTCTTTTATGCATATTTTTTAATTAATCGTCGTCTTTGTCTGACGCTGAAGGAATAATAAATGCGGCACGGCGTGGTGCTGGAAATGGAATATCGTTTCCTTTTATGGCATGCCATAATATTTTACTAAATTCTAGGTCGTTGTTGGAGTCTTCTTTTACAAAATTTAATTTTTCAGATCTTTTTTGCCATTCGTTGTAGGCTGTATTTTTTTCTAATAAATTATAAGAAGGTAAAATAGCGTTATAATTAAATGGAGTAGGCGTATTTGAAAAGCAGCGCCACATAGGGGTTGCAGCAGCATCATATTGCGACATAGGAGGAAGGCCTAAAATAAGTTCTATGGTTCTTAGCATGGAGCTGGTAGAATAGGGTGTATGGTCTATAAAATTTCTTTTTACAAAACCACCAAATACATAGCCAGGGCTCCTGTGCGCATCAATATGGTCTGCTCCATTTTGTGCATCGTCTTCTAAAACAAATACGACCGACTCATTCCAGATAGGGCTCTTTGCTAGATGTTCTAAAAATAAACCTACGGCTAAATCATTATCGGCAACGTGTGCAAAAGGAGTGGGTCTTCCAATTCTTGTACCCTCTGTGTGGTCATTACCAAAACGAACGGTATTAAATTTAGGTACTTGATTTTTTGCTAGTAGAGAATCAAAATCTTTTTGCCATTTTTTAAACCTGAGTGTATCCGAAATATTTAAATCATATCCCGGAAAGCTTTTAGCGAAGTGATCATTTAATACAGGCACTGTTGGTTTCCCGCCCGAAACAAATTCGCCATAAGAGCGGTAGCTAATGCCGGCGCGGTAACAGTTGTTCCAAATAAATCCATTTTTATTATTTGCAATTTCTCTTTCACCCTCACCGCCATAGGTACCACCTCTGCCGGAGTAACTGGTAGGCCAAGTTTTTTCGAGGTAGTCGGTGGCGTAGGCGCCCATGCTCCAGTTATGACCATCGGCACTTACTTCTGCGTCTACATAAAAATTATCGAGGAGTACAAAATTACTTGCAATAGCGTGTTGGTTGGGTGTAATATTTTTTCCAAACAATAAAAGGGATGTATCACCATTGCCCCCCGGCATATCTGCAAGCACTTGATCGTAGGTGCGGTTTTCTTTGATAATATAAAATACGTACTTAATAGGAGAGGGTTGCCCTACCTTACTAGGTATTGGATTGCCTGTTGCAATGCTATCGGCTTGCGTTAATTTTGCATCTGTGTAGGGCGTATTTTTATAAACTGTTTTTGTGTAGTTGGAAAGTGCAGTTATTGAAGGGTTTGCAATAACACTCATGGTGCCGGTAAATAAAGAACCAATATATTGCTCACTACTAGCTGTTTTGGTTTCACCCATGTGATGTATCACTTCGCCTTTTTTTCTGATAGGCGAAGGTCCAAATGGATTTGCTTTTGGTGTAAATCCTTTACCATTAGCCACCCATATTTTATTATTTAAAAAACGCACACTAGTTGGGTACCAGCCGGTAGGAATAAAACCAATAGATTTACTATTTCCAATTTTTGCAATATCAAAAATAGCGAGACAATTATTGTCTGCGTTGGCAATAAATAAACGGTTATTTTTTTTGTCAATCGCTAAACTATTGGTGGTAGATCCGCTTGGTGCATTCGGATATAGTGCGGCGTCTAAGATTTCTACTACCTTTTTTGTTGCAATATCAATAATGGATACACTGTTGTCGTTGGCATTGCACACAAATAAATGTGTGTTGGTCATGAGCATTTCGTTGGGGTTGTCACCAACGGTGATGGGGGTTTGCCAGGTTTTTGTTTTTAAATCAAATACTAAAACTTGATCGGCACCCCAGCAACTAATAAAGAGCGTAGATTTATTTGGGCTAAGTTTACAAGTAAATGCTTCGGCAGCTAAACCGTATTTACCAATAATTTGTTTTGTGTTCAAATCAAAAATGTACAGCTGTTTGTCTTCTCTGGTAACAGTGTATAATTCACTCGTTGTTTCGTTGATTTCGATACCTGCTGGTCCAATTTTTTCGGGCCATTTTTTACCCAACATCAAACTGTCTGATAATATTAGTTTGCCATTGTTAATTTGGTACACATTAATACGGTTATCGTGTCCGGCGCTGGCGTATAAATATTTTTCGTTGGCACTAAATTTTAATCCGTACCACGATTTTGCAATGCTAACGGAATCGATAATTTTTTCTGATTTTGTATCAATGAGTTCGATACTCTGGTAACCTTGTCCGTTATTGGTAACGGCCATATATTTTCCTGAATTACTAATTTCTATGTTAAGGGGTAAGTCTCCTAAGGCAAAAGATGTTCCTGCCGGGCTTAATTTCCAGCCATTGGCAAGTTGAATGGTTTGGGCATTTACCTGACAAGTAATTGCGCCAATCAATAAGAGTGTCAATAGCTTTTTCATAATGGAAAATTAGTGCCGAAAAGGTAGGGAATTTGTCTAAAAAATGTGCTTTCCGGTCTATTATTATTATATTACGTTTACCATATTGTACACATGAGAAAATTACAAATGTTACTCGGGTTCTTAATTTCTGCAACTACTTTGTTGCAGCCCATAAAAGCACAAACAAAACAATCTATGAGCACAACTCCCAATATTGTGCTCATATTTATGGATGATATGGGCTATGGTGATCCTGAAAGTTATGGGGGGTATCCATACCACACACCCAATTTAAATAAACTAGCTGCAAGTGGTATGCGCTTTACTAATTTTTATGCAGCGCAGGCCGTTTGTAGCGCATCAAGGGCGGCACTTTTAACAGGTTGCTACCCCAATAGAGTGGGTATTTCTGGTGCACTTATGCCATGGTCTACGGTGGCCTTAAATCCAAAGGAAGAAACCATTGCTAGTATTGTAAAAACAAAAGGTTATACAACGGGTATGATAGGAAAGTGGCACTTGGGAGCAAAGGCGCCATATTTACCAACTACCTATGGTTTTGATAGTTATTTTGGGCTACCATATTCTAATGATATGTGGCCTGTTGGGTATGATGGAACACCAATAACTGATACGGGCTCTAAAAAATCAAAGTACCCAACACTTCAATTAATTGATGGTGTTAATCCTGTAATGCCTATTAATAATTTAGATGATCAAGCAAAACTTACAACGCTTTACACAGAACGTGCTGTAAAATTTATTGGTAATAATAAAAACAAACCATTCTTTTTATACCTCGCGCATTCTATGCCACACGTGCCTATTGCTGTTTCTGATAAGTATAAAAATAAAAGTGGTGCCGGTTTATTTGGTGATTTAATGATGGAAATAGATTGGTCTATTGGAGAAGTGATGAAGGCGCTTGATAAAAATGGGTTAACCAAAAATACGCTCATCATTTTTACCAGTGACAATGGGCCTTGGTTAACATTTGGCAACCATGCGGGTAGTAGTGGTGGACTTAGAGAGGGTAAAGGATCGGCATGGGATGGTGGCTTAAAAGTTCCTTGTATTATGAGTTATCCCGGGGTAATTGAGCCTGGTTCTATATGTAATAATTTGGCAGCTACCATGGATGTGCTGCCAACCATTGCAGCACTTACAAAAAGTAATTTGCCAAAAAACAAAATAGATGGCGTTGATATCATGTCTCTGCTAACCCAAAAACCTTATGCAAATCCAAGGGATCATTTTATTTATTATTACGATAACAATAGTTTAAAAGCGGTAAGACAGGGTAAATGGAAGTTGGTGTTTCCGCATCAGTCTCAAACCTATAAGGCCACCGATATGGGAAAGGATGGATTTCCGGGTAAATATGCTTCGATGGCAGTGCCGATGGCTTTATACGACTTATCTAAAGACCCAGGTGAAACTTTAGACGTTGCAAAGCATAACCCAACAGTGGTAGAAGCATTAACGGCGATTGCAGACAGATACAGAATAGCCCTAGGAGATGATTTAACCCACCAGCCGGGTACTCAAAAAAGACCTGCCGCGACCATTCAATAATGGGTAGATATTTTTGGTGGGTAATTAGCTGATAATCATGACAACAAAATGACAATTTTGGTGTTTTAAAATATTAATTTCGCAACTCAACGCATTAAAATACATTATAATGGAAAATACAAACGCAGAAGGGAAATGCCCTTACACAGGTGCAACCGTTGCTAGCGCTACCGCTAAAATGGGTAGTGCAGGAAGTGGTACAAGAAACACTGATTGGTGGCCTAACCAACTTCGATTAAACATTTTACGTCAGCACACATCAAAGTCAAATCCAATGGATTCGACCTTTAATTATGTTTCTGAATTTAAAACATTAGACTTAAAGGCTGTTAAGCAAGACATTTTTGATTTGATGACCAATTCGCAAGATTGGTGGCCTGCCGATTATGGTCATTATGGTCCCTTCTTTATTAGAATGGCTTGGCATAGTGCCGGTACCTACCGTACAACAGATGGTAGAGGTGGCGGTGGAGCTGGGATGCTACGTTTTGCACCACTTAATAGCTGGCCTGATAATACCAACCTTGATAAAGCACGTTTACTTTTATGGCCTGTTAAAAAGAAGTACGGTAAAAAATTATCATGGGGTGATTTAATGATTTTAACTGGTAACTGTGCACTTGAATCTATGGGCTTTTCAACTTTTGGTTTTGCGGGTGGTAGAGAAGATGTATGGGAGCCACATGAAGATGTATATTGGGGTTCAGAGCGTGAGTGGTTAGGTGATAAGCGTTACAGTGGAGATAGAGATTTAGAAAATCCATTAGCGGCTGTGCAAATGGGATTAATTTATGTAAATCCAGAAGGTCCTAACGGCAATCCTGATCCTATTGCTTCTGCAAAAGATATCAGAGAAACATTTGCGCGTATGGCAATGAATGATGAAGAAACGGTTGCCCTTATTGCTGGTGGTCACACATTTGGTAAAACACATGGTGCTGCTGATCCAGGAAAATATGTAGGTAAAGAACCAGCAGGTGCAAGTATTGAAGAGCAAGGCACCGGTTGGAAAAATACATTTGGTACTGGTAATGGTGTAAACACAATTACTTCAGGTTTAGAAGGTGCTTGGACAACTACACCAACAAAGTGGAGTAATAACTACTTCGAAAACTTATTTAAGTTTGAATGGGAGCTTGTAAAAAGCCCTGCTGGTGCACATCAGTGGAAGCCTAAAAATGGCGGAGGTGCGGGTACAGTGCCTGATGCACATGATCCTTCTATATCGCATGCGCCAACTATGTTAACTACAGATTTAGCGATGATATTGGATCCTGCGTATGCACCTATCTCTAAAAAGTTTTATGAAAATCCAGACCTCTTTGCAGATGCGTTTGCAAGAGCTTGGTTTAAATTAACACACCGTGACATGGGCCCTCGTGCTCGCTATATTGGTTCAGAAGTACCACAGGAAGTTTTGATTTGGCAAGACCCAGTTCCAGCTGTTAATCATACACTTATTGATGCATCGGATATTGAGCAGTTAAAAACTACGGTATTGTCTTCGGGTTTAACAGTTTCTGAATTAGTATCTACTGCTTGGGCTTCTGCATCAACTTTCCGTGGAACGGATAAAAGAGGTGGTGCTAATGGAGCTCGTATTAGATTGGCACCTCAAAAATATTGGGCGGTAAACAATCCTGTACAATTATCTAAAGTATTGGATAAGTTAGTAGCTATTCAACAAGGATTCAATGCAGCTGCAACTGGAGGCAAACAAGTTTCTATTGCAGATTTAATTGTACTTGCTGGTGCTGCTGGAGTAGAAAAGGCTGCTAAAGATGGTGGATACAGTGTTTCTGTTCCATTTACACCTGGTAGAACTGATGCTACAGATGCGCAAACAGATGTTGCGTCTTTTGGCGTATTAGAGCCAACTGCAGATGGTTTCCGCAACTACATTAAGCCTAAAACGCTTATTTCTTCTGAAGAAATGTTACTCGATAAATCACATTTACTAAACCTTACTGCACCTGAAATGACAGTGCTTGTAGGTGGTATGCGTGTTTTAAATACCAATTATGATGAATCAAATTTTGGGGTGTTTACAAATCGTCCAGGTGTATTAACCAACGATTTCTTTACCAACCTCATCGATTACAATACTACTTGGAAAGCAACAGGTCAAAATTCTTTTGAGGGATTAGATAGAGCTACAGGTGTTGCTACATGGACCGCAACAAGAGTAGACTTAGTATTTGGATCTAACACAGAATTACGTGCACTTGCAGAAGTATATGCTTGTGATGACGCTAAAGAAAAATTTATTCATGATTTTGTTGCCGCATGGAACAAAGTCATGAACTTAGATCGTTTTGAATTCGCATAAACTTTCTATCGTTATAAAGGATAAGGCGGCACTTTTAGTGCCGCCTTATTTATGTCCCATCGGTTAAAATTTTTACTTACAATTATTTGTGATAGCTGCTGCTGCGTCTGGATATTTTTTTCCATTAGCCAGTTGTAATGCGTTACACGCTTCTAATTTTTTGCCGGAAGCAATATAACTCATGCCTAAATAATATTCAGACTTTCCAGTAGTAGAAGTGCCTACCGCAATGGATTTATTAAAGTAGGTAATAGCGTCGGCGTATTTTTGAGTGGTATATAAACAGATGCCTACATTTTCTGCGTGTGTGTAATTGGTAGGGTCAATATTAGCCGCTTTCATGTAGCAGCCAGCTGCTTTTGCATACTGACCTTGCTGAAAAGCTTTAAGGCCCTCTACCGTGTAATCATTGACTGTTTTATTATTGGCGTCTAGAGATGTTCTATTAAAGAGTACTCTGGTTTGAGCCCATGTGGCAGCGTCTGCAGGAAACATTTTAGCCGCACTATCTAGCATATGATTTAAGTTAGCATCTGCACTTCCTTTTACTTCATACATGCCCAATAAATAGTTGTTCCAAGTAATTGGTGTATTAAAATGATCTACTATTAAGTTAAATGCTTTTTTAATTTCGGTGCTGTCTTTCTTTTTGGATGCAGCAAAAATTAAATTTTTATAGTAGCTGGTTGCATTGGGCCAATTGTAAAATGCTTTTTTACCACAGTAAAAAGCGCTATCAAAATTATTTTTAGCTGCGTAAATAGCAGTTCTTAAAAAGTCGTTGTAGTATAAGTAAGGGTTTACGTTGTCGCTTTCTTTTAAGAGTGCAAGTGCTTCATCATATTTTTTATCTCTAATGTAATAGCGTGCTATCATTGCTTTTAAAGGCAGGGTAGAAGAAGACATGTCAGGGATAGAAGGTAATTTTTCTACGTCTTCGGTTTTCATTACAGGGTCGGCGTTTACTTCGCCCATTACAAACTTTTGAATTTTTAACGAATCATAGGTTAATTTATGAATGTATATGCTAGGAATAATGCCTATAAGTGCTAGACTAAAAAATATACCCATCAGCGATTTGCGAACGTTTACATTTTCTTGTTGGTAGCTAATAGGTATACAAATTAAGGCCGCTGCAATGGCTAGAATAGATTGTATTGCGGTACGCTCGGCAGGGAAATTTAAAAAGGCGTCCACTGCATAGCATGTAACGGCCATAAATAAAATAGTAGCCGCTAAATGTATATTGGTAGAAGACTTGTTTTTCCAAATGCTTAATGTAATAATGGGCACGAGTAAAAACAAGAGCGCAAAACTAATGCCACCTAGTACACCTAAGTCTGCAAACATTTCAAAAAAATCGTTGTGTGCATGGTAGGGTACAAATAGTTCTGTGGTATGAAATATTTCGTACGGGATAGAAGCAAGTTTCCAGTTACCATAACCACATCCAATGAGCGGATGTTTGATACTATAGTCGATGGCATTTTTCCATAACCTTAAACGGCTGTTTTGTTCACTCGCTACTGTAATGTCGCCAATTCTTTTGGCAACAGATCCGTAACCACCCTGCGTGTCTTGCATTTGAACGGCTGTATCTAAAAATACGTTGGCAATAAAATAACCAATAACAACGGGTATAATTAGATAGGCAATTTGAGTGAGTATTGCCTTTTTGTTTTGCTTACTCTTAAAGTAAATGGTGGTTCCAATAAAAATGATTGCAATAATAAGAAGCCCCACATAGGTTGATCTGGTATTTAATATTAAAAGCCCAGTAACGCCCATCACTAGTACAATGCCTGCTAGTATTTTACCGAGTAATTTATTATTGATAATGAGCCAAAGTACAAATGGAAATTTAATAAGCAGGCTTGCTGCCATTACGTTTTTATTACCATGATTGCCTCTTAATGCTAAAATGTTTTCATCGAGGCTCATGGTGGTGAGGTTACTCGAAAATGTTTTTAATAAAATAAGCGAATCATAGAGTAGCACAAAAGCCATAATCACCGAAATGCCCGTTAATAAGGCGGGAAGCGGTTGCTTGTAAAATAAAATGGAGAGAACAATAAAAATTAAAAAAGTGGTTATGAGCCTAGCGCCAGTAACCAATGTTTCTGTGGGGTTAATGGCATAAAAATAGGAGAGTGATGCCCATACTACCAAAAAACTAAATACGAGGGTAAACTTGTATTTGAAAATCCCCTGTAGGGCTGCAGTAAAGTGCTGACGGTGCATGAATATAAATAGGATGCCCAGTGCATCAATAATGCCTGTATAAAGCCATTGCGGCCCCATAACGTCGGCGGCGTCTAAATCTGGAATAAAGTGTACGAGTAAGTAGAGCCCTGCAAATAGGGTGGGCATAATGGGCGTTTGTACTTTGGTATTCATATGTACAAATATCTATATAAAATTGTTAGGTTGTACTGTTTTAAAACTCAATTTGCACCAAACACCAGTTGGTAATATAGTTGGCCTGCGCTTCGCGTTGTAAAGGAATTTCTTGGTACTGCGGTATATCTGCAATGGGGATGAGTGGATTATTATATTCCATTTTTAAATATACTTTATTTTTTGAATTTCCCGCAAACTTGGTTGTGCTAATAAATTGAGATTTTGTTTTCTCTACATTTAGTTCATCTATACATTAACCTTTAAAATCAGATATAATGAATAAGGTAATTATTTATAAAACCAATGATGAAAAAACACAAATTGATGTAAAATTTGAAAATGAGACCGTATGGTTGACTCAGCAGCAGATGACCGAGTTGTTTAAACAGAGCAAGCAAAATATCAGTTTACATATTAATAATTGCTTTAAAGAAATAGAGTTAAATAAGAATTCAGTTGTCAAGGAATCCTTGACAACTGCTTTAGATGGAAAGAAGTATAAAACATATTATTATAATTTAGATGTAATCATTTCGGTAGGCTACCGTGTAAAATCTCAAAGTGGAACTCAGTTTAGACAATGGGCCACTCAGCGGCTTAAAGACTATTTAATTGATGGTATTTCTATCAATGAGAAGAGGTTGAATCAGAAAAATAAGGAAATTCAGATTCTTCATGACGGCATCAAGATATTAAGTAGAGTTATTGAAAATAAAGTAGGTGTTTTTGATGATTTTGTATGGTTGCATCAGTTTCACATAGGCTTAAAATTATTGGATGATTATGACCATGAATTACTTGATAATACTGGTAAAAATTTAGAGGCCGCGATTTTTCCTACAATTAAAGATTATAATCAATTAATTAAGCAAATGCATTCAGAATTCAATTCGAATATATTTGGTAAACAAAAAGACGATGGATTTGATAGCGCAATCAATCAAATTCAGCAAGGGTTTAATAATAAAGATGCATACGCCTCACTTGAGGAAAAGGCGGCCATGTTACTTTATCTTGTCGTAAAAAATCATGCATTTGTAGATGGAAATAAGCGTATTGCAGCTGCTTGTTTTTTGATGTTTCTAGAACAAAACGGAATATTGTATAATAAACTAAATCTGCCCATAATTAGTAATGAGGCACTAGCAAGCTTAACATTGTTTGTTGCCGCTAGTAATCCTCAAGAGATTGAAACTGTAAAAAGGCTACTAATCAGTGTTTTGAATCGAAGTATTCAATAACTAAATCGTAACTTTGCAGGTTTCTCTATAACATTTTAAAGGGCTACATGTCTAAACTAGGGGTTGCGAATAAATTTGTTGATGTTTCAGACTATGGAAGGCCTATAGCAAAATTGATTGCAGAAGCGCTTAAAAATACGCGCGTAACAGCCATTCATATTACCCTATTATTTGGTGTTTCTGGTATATTGGCTATTGTTTATATGTTACAGGGGCAGTTTTGGCTGGCTGGCTTTTTTTTGATTTTAAAATCTATACTGGACGCCGCCGATGGTCAATTGGCTAGGGTTAAAAATGAGCCATCGTATAGTGGACGCTACTTAGATTCTATTTTAGATAGTCTTTTAAACCTTGCACTCATTATTTCAATTGCGGTATATACTGGTACAAATACATGGTTGGCGCTACTTGCCTATATGTGTATGCAAACGCAGGGAACGGTGTACAATTACTACCATGTTATTTTCAGACATACAACAGCTGGTGAAATTACCAGTCAAATTTTTGAAGACACCGTACCCACGGCTTATGTGGGTGAAAGCCAGGCCAGCGTTAATGTTTTATTTAAGTTATTTAGGGTCTTGTACCGTGTTTTTGATGATTTAGTGTACGCTCTAGATCCTCGCGCCCAACATGCAACCGTATTTCCTAAATGGTTTATGTTTTTGGTGTCGTTTTACGGGCTTGGGTTTCAGTTGCTACTAATGGCAGTTTTTATGGCTGCCGGATGGATTGGGATGATTATTCCGTTTTTTATTGGCTATTCTTTGTTCATTCCGGTGTTTGTTGGAATTAGAAGGGTGTATTTGCGGTAAATAGGGTATTGGCCTGTTAAAACCTCGTATTTTACTCAATTAAACCATACTTGTACGTAAATATGTACATAATATTGTACATTTGCATTGTAAATTTTTAATTCTATGCAAGCTGTATCAATATCGCAATTAAGAAGTAACATGAAAAAGTATCTGGATGACATTTGTAAATCGTCGGATACAATCATCGTTTCACGTCAGACAGAGGAAGCTGTTGTTATGATATCATTGAAAGAATATAATTCCTTAACAGAAACAGGACATTTGTTATCTACTGCTGCAAACAGAGATCGGTTAAGGGAGTCTATTGATCAGTTGGACAATCAGAAAACACGAACCTTTGATTTGTAAAACATGAATTTTGAATTTACTTTAAATGCTTGGGAAGACTTTGAATATTGGATGGAGACTGATATTGTTACAGTCAATAAAATAAAAGACTTATTAAAAGAAATTAGAAAAACGCCATTTAAAGGTTTAGGAAAACCCGAGCCGTTGAAATTTAATTTAAAAGGATATTGGTCTAGGAGAATTACTGGTGAGCACCGATTGGTATATAAAGTTGATGGGAAAAAAGGAGTTGACCAAAAATGTTTTATTCTTCAATGCCGGTTTCATTACGACAAATAACTATCATTTATAAGTAAATATCTTTGGACACTATGATACATTGGAAAAACAACGAAGCACCTCAGCCTCCTTATATTGCTTCTATATTTAATTACTACTTGTCAGATAATTTAGACGGATATGCAGTGTATGATGATTTGACATTAGAGCTTGCAAAGCAAATGCCTGGTTATTTGGGCTATGAAAGTTTCAAGCACGATGGAAGAGGTGCTTTTATAAGTTATTGGAAAGATATGGACGCCGTTCGAGCATGGGCAAGTGAACCACAACATATTGAAGCAAAAAAATTAGGGAAATCACATTGGTATAAATATTATCACAGTGTTATCGCTGAAGTTAAAACGATGCATGTGCATGGAGGGTAGGATTAGATCTCTTTTTTATTTTTCAGAAGGTATTAAGTAAATTTACTGAACGGCTAGCCTTTATTTAGAAATAAATTTGGCTAAATTTAAAATTTATGAACAACAGAATTGATTTAGCTACAGCTAAAGACCTGACAAAACGTTACAGAGAAAACCTAGATGCATTAGTTTCTAAAGACTATGCCGGTTCATTGCCAAAAGCCGAAACTTTTGACGCCACACCTATTCAGGCTATTTTAAATCAGCCAGGCTGTGTGGAATTTCGTGCATACTATGGTATGAAAGAAGACAAATCGGTATGTTTGATTTTTATTGGTGTGGATGCGCAAGGGAATGATATTATTAACTCTTTAAAGTCAAATGAAGAGGATGTGATTGTTGAATTGGGTAAATCTTGTCCTCCGTATTGTCCTGATATGTTATTATAAATCCACTCATGAGTATTGATAAATTATTAGTTTTTGTAGATTTCATTTCAATTCTACCTATAATAATTTATATTTCAAGAATTAAGATTATATCACCTGTTTATGCAAACCTTTTTTATATTTTGTTGGCTGGTTTGTTTTCAGGTATATTTCATTTATTCGATTTATCAGCATTTTATTTAGGAATTATAAGATTGGTTTATATCTTCATCGAAATGCAATTCTTTTTAATTATTTTCATTAAATGGATTGATAAGACTCATAGAATTAAATTAAAGTATCTTCAATTTTTATTTTTTTCATTTTGGTTAATTGATGTATATATTAAATTTTATATTAATAATTCGAGTGTTGATATAATGTATCTTGCTCAACTATTAATTCTGGCATTTATTGGATTAAAATTTATAACTAATAAATCTAAAATTACAGTAGATCAAGTGTTAACCATTTTGCCATTAATAATTTATTCGATTTACTTTATAATTGTGAATTTATTAATGCATTGGTTATATAGTAAAGAAACGAAAGGACTTTTTATAAACCTTTATAGCATTATAAACCTAATTAATTTCTTATCTTACATTTCATACTCTCTGGCATTTTTATGGGCACCGAAGAAAGAAAAATATTTATAGCGTTTGGTATTGTGTCGGCTTTTATTGGGTTGGCAATTTTGTTTTTCTTTATAAATCTATTAAAGCAACAACGACGGTATAGAGAGTTACAAAAAGAGAAGCTCAATTCGGAAATTAATGCTGCTGAAATAGAGCGTAGTTTAATAGCTACTGAATTACATAATGACATTGGCCCATACTTGTCGAGTGTTAAAATGCGACTAGATGTAATTGTAACCAGTCAAACGGAAGAATTAGATGCTTGCAAAGCAGCATTGGATAAATGTGTTCAACAGGTGAGGGGAATGGCAAAAGCCATGGCTCCTTTATCTATTTTTGAGATCCCTTTTCAGGACGCCTTAAAAATGTATATTCAAGAAGTAAATGTACATGGCACATTAAAAGTTGAATTAACTGAGTTGTATACAGTGCAATTAATAACCGATCAAAACAATCAAATTTTTAGGATTCTTCAAGAGATCATACAAAACACTATCAAGCATGCCCAGGCATCAAGTTTGCGTATTGAAATTTCTCGAGAAGGGAATAAAACATTATTAATTCGAACCTCCGACAATGGAGTGGGCTATGAATTGGAAAAAGTGCGAGCTGCCAATAAGTTAGGCATGGGTTTATTGGGCATACAAAGTAGAATCGACTATTTAAATGGCTCAATGAGTACTTCAGACGAAATTAAATTAGGTACTAGGTATAATATTCGAATTCCCATTTTGAGTTAAATATTGATATGGATACCAATAAAAATATTACGGTAGTTATTGCAGACGATCATACCTTTTTTAGAGAAGGGTTGTCTAAAGTACTCCAAGCAAACAAAAAAATAAAAGTACTGGCTCAGGCTACTAATGGGCTCGAGTTAATTGACTTTGCGAGGCAGTATGCTCCAGATGTTTTAATTGTAGATATTGCAATGCCACTTTTAGATGGCATTAAAGCAGTAAAAGAAATTACGCGTTTGGGGATTCGATCTAAAGTGATTGCTTTATCGATGCATACCGAAGATTCTATTATTTTACAAATGCTTGATGCTGGTGCTATGGGTTTTTTAGATAAGAACACATCCAAAGAAGAAATGTATAAAGCTATCGACAGTGTGCTTATTCATAATAGCGTGTATTTTCCTGAATCTACCAATGCGTATATGATGGAGCTGCTCAGGTCCTCTACGTACAAACCTTATCCCAAAAAAAGCGTTGTGTTTTCATCTAGAGAATTAGAAGTGATACAAATGATTTGTAAAGATTTTTCGACCAAAGAAATTGGTGCCAAACTTGATTTAAGCCCTCGCACCATAGATACCCACCGTGTAAGAATTATGGATAAAATGAGCGTTAAAAGTGTTGCCGGTCTTGTTGCATACGCCTATTCACAGGGGATTATGAATAAGAGTTAGAGACGGTTCAATGCTTCCATAAATAAAAACCCCGTCACTTTCGTGACAGGGTTTTTTAATAAGTTTATAGTTTCTATAAACAATAAATTTAAAATCTATAACCAATAGAAAGTTTTGGGTTAAATATACCGCCTGGGCCAGTTGTTAAAAATCCAATATTTTCAGAGGTATATGTAACATTATTTTTAATTATTGAACTATTAATGTCTTTCATAAATTGAGCACCTAATGAAATATCAATAGCGATATTTTTCTTTTTACCAGATAACCATTGATAGCCTAAGTCTAAACCACCGCCCACAGACGAAACACTTTTCTTCTCTATAATTGCCGAAGCATTATTAATGAAATTTGGTGCATAAAATATTAGTTCAGGGTTAAATGAGCCATATGCTCCCTTGGCTTGCAAATATAAACCTGAAGGGGCCTCTCCACCAATATAGAATCTTGCAAATGGCTCGACTTTAAATCCTGGGTAAGAACCAAAATAATATGCAGCGGTTGACCCAAAGCTAAAAACGTCTGAAACAGGAACCTCATAAGCTACTTTGATCTTATTTAAAACGCCAATATGTAATTTTAGAATATTACCCTTGTCTTTTTGTGCGCTAGCGGTTACTGAAAATGTTAAACCGAGCACGATAACAAATAATAGTTTTTTCATTTTTAATGGGTTTAATAACGTTTTAAATGGTTAGTCTATTAAATATAGTACTTATATGTCTATTAATTTCAGTATATTTTTTAATTTTAATTAAACAAAAACAATATTTTTGTGATTTATATAATTATATTTTTATCATATAAAATGGTTTTATATATACAATATGGGTTTAATATATATTTATAAATTATATGTATTATTTTGATTACAGATTTCAAATAGGAGGGTTTGTGCCCTTTGCTGGGATGTGTTCGATTGAAATTGAAGCTGAATTGAATGATATAGATTTATATTTCTCATAATTAACCTTTAAAAAGCTGTTTAAGTGAAAACCTGACCGGGGATTATTTATTCATTTTAAATATTATTTGCAAACATCGCAGTTCATGCAAATCTTATATTGTACTAAGATTTTTAACTTTTGATACGATCATCATAGGTTTGTATATTAAATTGACTAAATATTTTTATGAAAAGAAGCTTTACATTATTGTTAAACTTATTAGTTGTTGTTGCATTTGCACAAACTAAAACGTTGCCTAAATCGCCTTCTTATAATGTGGTTAATAAAAAAGTAACCATTTATTCAACTGCCGAAAACAGTGATTTAAGAATTACGCAAACTGGGGTGGTTAGCTTTTCAGATTATGCCCAACCTGTTGAAGGGGAGTTGAGTATTTTTGTAGACCCTACTGTCTTGTCCTGAAATAGCTTTACAACAAACTATTCAGCATGACAGAAAAAAGG
>JBBAKI010000003.1:0-227027 GCA_040403595.1 Sediminibacterium sp.
CCGAGGTTGTACTATCTGTAAAAATAGCACTCGCATCATTTAAACAAACTTCGGGTAGCGTATACCCCACTTTTGGAATGGAATGAATAACTAAAGGAGCTGCTAATTTAAAAGTGTCGCTTTTACAACCGGAGCTAGCTTCTGCAATGAGCCATGGGTTTTTATTTCCCCAACTGCTATAGGTTGTTGTTTGCTGCGATAAACTATTTGAATTGTTAACACCTTTGCCGTCATCTAAATTCCAGTAACTCTTTAGGAGTGTTCCATTTGCAATAGAAGAGGTTTCTGTAAAGACAATATTTTTATTAACACATGTGTTGGTTGTAGTATTAAATGATCCGGTGGGTTTTGGCGTAATTTCAATATTTTTTGAAGTAATATTTGATTCACATCCGTTTTTTGAAATCACTTTTAGCGTAACAGGATAATTTCCTACACCGCTATATTTAATGGGTTTAATATTTGAACTTGTCGTATCAAGAAGTTTACCGTCACTAAAATTCCACAACCATCTAGCTTCTGCAATTGTAGGCGTATTAAAATAAATCGAATCTTCTATACAACCCGTTTGTGTAGAAGTGAAATTTGAAAATATGCGCTCCGAGTTTAGTACAATATTTTTTGAAGCAACCCCACAATCTGCAGTAGCCGATGTGATGGTGTAAATGCCGTTATTCAGGTTTGTGAAATTATTTATTACAAGGTTTGCACCTGTACTTGAAAAATTATTCGGACCAGTCCAAGTGTAGGTGTTGGCGCCTTGTGTTATTGCATTAATGGATGCACTTGTATTATAGCAAATAGGTTGGTTGTCTGTAAAAATTTCAATGTTTTTAGACACGTCAATGAGTTGAATAACATTACTACTAAAATCAGAAAAATAACCATACCTGCCAGTAGAGCCCGATGTTCCCTGAATTACACCCACGTGAAATTTACCTTTGCTATTTTGTATTAAAGCATTTTGTCCTCCTGTAATAACGGAAGCAGCTAAATTAAGTCTTGCATACATCCATTCATCATTACTTCCTGTTACAGGGCTAAATAAACTGGCATCTATATTGGTGTTTGTGCCATTGAGGGTAAAATCATTGATAATGTTTTTGGGTGCCAATACATTTAAATAAAAACTACCCGTGCTAGAAGCCCTAGTTACACTTATACTTTTTGATCCTGTACATTTTATAGAAGGAATGATAGCACCTCCAAGTTCACAGCCAAAACCTGTAATATGAAAAATATGAACGGGCTTGTCTGTATTTACATAACAGGAATTTTCACTTAATGAGCCTTTATAATAATCCCCCGCTTGCAGCGTAGCAACAGTTAGTCCATTTACTTTTACCATCGTGTTATTTTCGATGGCAAAAACGTAATAGAAATCGGGGCTATTAAAATAGCCCTTAATTACCACAAAATCTTTACCAGCAATTTCGTCCGGAATTAGTTGATCACCGGCTGTGTCTGCGCATCCCTGTCCCGTATAAAAAAGGGAGTCGTCTTTGGTAGAAATACAAATAGGTTTTGTGGATGTAACAACCGTTCCTCCCGGTCTTTCAGTGGCAACATTAGTTGCAGCAGAACAGGTATAGGTTTCTCCCTTTTGTAAAGTTATCGTGAATGGTACGCCGGCGGCATGCCCCATTAAATTTGTTTTTGGGGTAATAGTAACCTGAGTGTTATTTTCTGTGGCAAGTACTATAAAATCAGTGGTATATAGGGGGAGCCCTCTACCTACAAATCCCATTTGAAAGGGGAGTGTAAATTTTGTACCGAGTGCATTTTTACCTTTCAGTGCATAGATATCTCCATTAAAGCCATTGGCGATATCATAGTAGCAGGATACGGCGGTAGTGGATCTAATTAATAGGCCTTTGTTGGATACTGTGTTAGGCGTAACGTTTTCTAATTGTGTGATAAAGGAAGTAAGGTCTAATGAGTTAGAACTATTAGCTCCAATATTTATGGTAATAGGCGTAAAGCTTACGTTGGCCGGTTGTGATATGGTAACGGTGGCCGCGCTGGTTAATGTTGAAAGTCTTAATAAAATTGGCCTATCTCCGTGAGCCTGCTGGAGGTCGGGTGCTGCAAACCAAAAAGTAGTATCGGTTTGGGCGCTTGCTATTTTGCATATCATGAACAAGCATACAAATAAGTAGAGGAGGGGGCTTTTACAGTTCATTATTGCTATATTCTTGATCAATTTTCAAATCTTGCCTTATATCCATGCAAACTACTTAAAACGGCCTTAAAATTGTCATAATTTATTTATCTTGAACACCTTAAAACTACTTTCTATGAAAAGACGCAATTTCCTTAAAAATAGCAGCCTAGCAGCCGCTTCTGTAGCATTTATGCCTTCTACTCAATTATTTGCAAAATCAACCTCTTCAAATGCTGTAAAAATTGGCATTATCGGTGTTGGTTTAAGAGGCCAAAATCATTTGGAATTGCTCCTCACTAGAAAGGACGTAGAAGTAGTTGCTATTTGTGATATCAGCGACTATATGTTGCAAAGTGCTAAAGAAGAAATTACCAAGTCAGGTAAAAAAATGCCAGCTATTTATACGGGTGATGCGTATGCATGGAAACGCATGTTAGAAAAAGAAAAACTTGATGGTGTTGTTATTGCAACTCCATGGGAATGGCACAAACCCATGATTATTGGTTCTTTGGAAGCGGGTGTTAAATATGTAGGATCTGAAGTTTGTGTTGGTCTTAGCTTACAAGATCATTGGGATGTTGTAAAAACAGCAGAGCGTTACAACGCGCAAGTAATGATGCTTGAAAACGTTTGTTATAGAAGAGATGTAATGGCAGTTCTTAATATGGTGCGTCAGGGATTGTTTGGAGAGCTTATTCATTTACAAGGCGGCTATCAGCATGATTTAAGAGAAGTTAAATTTAACAACGGTAATAACCCGGCTAATACACCAGTTGAGTTTGGCGCAAAAGCTTTTTCTGAAGCAACTTGGAGAACAGAACATTCTGTACAACGCAATGGCGATTTATATCCAACACATGGCGTTGGCCCTGTTGCTAATTACATCAACATTAACAGAGGGAACCGTTTTGTGAACTTATGTTCTTTTTCTTCAAAGGCAAGAGGTCTTCACAATCACGTAGTTAAAAAAGGTGGTGAAAATCACCCCAATGCAAAAGTTAATTTTAGACTCGGTGATGTTGTTACAACCAATATCCAATGTGCTAATGGCGAAACTATATTATTGCAACACGACACCAATTTGCCTCGCCCATATTCTTTAGGATTTAGGGTTCAAGGAACAGAAGGGTTGTGGATGGATGTTAATAGAAGTATTTATATCCAAGATAAATCTCCAAAAGAGCATCAGTGGGAGCCAGCAAAAGAGTGGTTGGATAAATACGATCATCCATTATGGCAGCGTTGGAGTAAAGAAACAGAAGGTGCAGGACATGGTGGCATGGACTTTTTTGTGATTCATGCATTTGTTGAATCTATTAAAAATGGCACACCTACACCGCTTGATGTATATGATGCAGCAACTTGGAGTGCTATCACGCCTCTATCTGAGCAATCTATTGCTTTAGGTAATGAAACAGTGGCATTCCCGGATTTTACGGGCGGACAATGGATGTACAGAAAGCCAGTGTTTGCATTAAATGATAACTATTAATAGTAAAGGATGAAGGTTTTGGATGCAGTGTTAGAGGTGTTTGGTTTTGATCCAACTAAAACGGATATTAAGCCGTTAGGGGAAGGTTT
Organism: Sediminibacterium sp.; assembly: GCA_040403595.1. GTDB lineage: Bacteria > Bacteroidota > Bacteroidia > Chitinophagales > Chitinophagaceae > Sediminibacterium. Next base: position 3,746 of record JBBAKI010000003.1, read on the forward strand.
AATCAATCATACTTATATATTGCAATCGGGCAATAACGATTTTGTTTTGCAAAAAATAAACACTGAAGTATTTAAAAATCCGGCTGCTATTGCGCATAATATTAAATGGGTATCTGATTATTTAGCAGCGCATAATCCAGGTTATTATTTTGTAGCACCCATTTGTTCTGTGCATGGGAATCAAATGGAATGTATTGAAAATGGGTATTATAGGGTGTTTCCATATGTTAAAGATTCACATGCTAAAACAGTGATTCAAAATGAGGCGCAGGCGTATGAAGCTGGCTATCATTTTGGTCTTTTTACAAGTGTGTTAAATGAACTAAATGCAGCCGATTTACAAATTACCATACCAGACTTTCACAATCTAACGCTAAGGTATCAGCAGTTTTGTAGGGCATTGGAAACAGGAAATGTGGACCGGGTAGCAAAATCAAAAGATCAAATTAAGTTTTTGCAAGATCATGAGTGGATTGCCGATTATTATGATACAATTCTATCCAATCCAAATTTTAAATTGCGCGCTACGCATCATGATACCAAAATAAGCAATTTACTTTTTGACGCAAATGATAAAGGTATTTGCGTCATTGATTTAGATACACTGATGCCTGGTTATTTTATAAGTGACCTTGGTGATATGTTTAGAACCTATTTATGTGCGGGTTCTGAGGAAGAAACAGATTTTGAAAAAATTTGTGTCAGGCCCTCTGTATACAAAGCGGTTGTGAAGGGTTATTTACATGGCGCAAATGATATGTTAACTAAAGATGAAGCCGGTCAAATATTTTATGCTGGGCAGTTTATGATATATATGCAGGCGCTTCGTTTTTTAACTGATTTTATAAATAACGACGTGTATTATGGCGCTAAATACCCGCTTCATAATTACAATAGGGCCTGTAATCAAATTAAATTATTAGAAGATTATTGTAGTAAGAAAGAATTGCTGGAAATAATGATAAGCGAATAAATGTTTTTAAAATCATACAAAATGAAAAAGTTAGTATTATCTGTTGCCGTTTTATTTTTTGCAAATGTTTTGTTGGCTCAAAAATATAGTAAGCCAGAGTGGTACGAAACTTTTGCTAGTATCAACAAAGAAGTGCAGCAAAACTCTAAAGCATATGCTACGCTTAAGTATGCCACTGAAACCATTGGTCACCGTTTAACGGGTTCCGAAAATGGCAATAAGGCAGAAGCGTATGCGTATAATTTATTGAAATCGTATGGCTTTAAAAATGTAAAATATCAGTCTTTTGAAGTTGAAAGTTGGAGTAGAGGGGAATTAACTGTAAAGCTTGGTAATAGTCTTACAAACTTGCAGTCTGTAAAATCTGTTTCATTGGCGCATTCGCCAGTTGCATCAGAAGTTGCACTTGAAGTGGTTGATCTGGGTAATGGCTTAGATGAAGATTATGCAAAGGATCCAGCAAAAGTTGCCGGCAAAATTGCACTCGTTTATTTAGGTGTATTGCCTGGCTCAAAGCCTGGTACACCAAGCCTTCATCGCTCCGAAAAAACGGCCATCGCAACAAAATATGGTGCCAAAGGAATTATCGTTATTAATACTGCAGATGGCGGCATTTTGCTAACTGGAACTGCATCTGTTACGGGAAAATTAATTCCCATTCCAGCTGTTTGTATTGGTAAAGAAGATGGTCTAGCATTTAAAGAAATGCTCGCCAAAGAAAAACAATTTGCAAGCATTAGCATGACTAATTTTTCTGGCCTAATAAAAGCGCGTAATGTAGTAGTTACAATAAAAGGGAGTGAACTGCCTAAAGAAAAAATTGTAGTGGGCGGTCACTTAGATTCTTGGGATTTAGCAACGGGCGCCATCGACAATGGGATTGGATCATTTTCGGTACTTGATATGGCACGCACTTTTGCAGCCCTTAATTTACAACCAACACGCACTGTTGAGTTTGTTTTATTTATGGGAGAAGAAGAGGGGTTGTTAGGCTCAAAAGCTTATATCGAAGCTGCTAAAAAAGATAAAACGATAGACCAAATTAGATACATGTTTAATTACGACATGACCAACGATCCAACTGGTTATTCAAGTTCTACGGATGTTTCTGAAAATTTATTTAAATCGATAGGTTCTATTGTTCAAACCATTGATACTAGTTTTAAAAATACGTTTAGCGCTGGCGCAGGCCTTCATAGCGACCATCAACCTTTTATGTTGCAAGGTATTCCAACGGGTGGAGCAGCTGGCGGCAAACTGCCTAATAATGCAGGGCCTTGCTACCACGCAGACTGTGATAGCTTTAAACTAGTAGATGAAAAGGGAATGAAAAATACGGTTCGCTTTAATAGCATATTGGTATATGCAGTGGCTGATGCTCCTTCTATAGAAGCAAAGCATTTAAATGATGATGAAACCAGGTTGTTCCTCCTAAAAAATAATTTAAAGCTACCACTTCAAATTGCGGGTGAGTGGCGCTGGAATGACTAATGGGTTATTTAAGTGTATGCTTGAGTACACTTAGTTTTCCGTCAATTGTTTTTTCATCAAATATTAAACCTAATATTTTAGCAACCAGTGGGTATACGTGGATGTTTTCAAATCCATTTATTTTTTTGCCTGCTTTAAAAGCTGGGCCCCATGCTCTAAAGCTGGCTCTCATTTCGGTGAGTCTTGGGTCGTAACCATGTTTGCCTGGGCTACTTGGTCTACCACTTAAACTAAATGTATTAGGGAGTTTGGCTACTAAAACAATGTCCCCAATTCGATTGTATTTGTCATCTGTATTATTATAGTGATAATCTTTTGGCATGTTTTCTTTTAAGTAAACATCATAGCCATTTGCTTCTTTTAATAAAGCCTGATAAGTAGGTGTAATGGCCAATGGATCTTTTGCGTAAAGTTGTAAAAGTGCACTACCTGATGGAACATAAAATTTAGAAGGGTCTACTGCTTTTGGCAGGCGCATGGGTGTTTGGCTGTTAACGAGCGCCATGCCATGATCAGAAACCAATATAAAATTGACAGGTAGTTTCAAACTACTAACCGCTTCATTTATTTGCCCTATCACATTGTCTATGTATTGAACAGCTGCTTCTGCTTGTTTACTGTCAGGGCCATAGTTGTGTGCCGCGTCGTCTACATCAGGCATGTAAAAAGTAATCAGGTGTGGTCTTGTTTTTTCAGGTAAACTAAGCCAGTCTTTAATTTGAGTAATTCTCTTTTCTATTTTTATTTTGTCGTTGTAATAATAATAGTAGGTAGGGGTGGTATTTAAGATAGGTGTTTCTGATGCTACCCAATAAAAGCTAGCTGTTAGCATTTGTTGTTTTTCGGCAAGTACCCAAAGTGGGGCTCCTCCATACCAATAAGGATCCGCTACCATTTTTTTATTGGACATGGTATAGGTTGCGTTTGCTTTTTCATCAAAAAAAGTATTGTCAACAAGACCATGGTGTGCTGGGTACAAACCCGTAACAATGCTATAGTGATTCGGAAATGTAAGTGAAGGAAATGAAGATGTCATATAATTTGCAACAACGCCATGACTGCCAAATGCCTGAAGAGCAGTAGCGTTATATCTATCCACGAAATCGGCTCTTAATCCATCAATCGAAATTAAAATAACATAAGGCTTTTTTTGAGCAGTGGCACTGTTAAAACGTCCTGCAACAACTTGCTGCGTTGTGTCTTGTGCAATTGAGGCGGTTACAACAAATATCAAAAGAAGTGAGAAAGCCGTTTTTATATTCTTAAATATTTTCATTGCTATACATTAAAATATTTGATTTGAATAATCCATGCAAGTAATACGCTACAATAAGCAACCATGATACCAGCGCCTACATCTAGTGGAAAGTGCTGTGCTACATATATTCTTGCATATCCACCAAGAAGTGCATAAGCAAATCCAACAGGCACTATCCATTTTTTTGTACTAATAAAGCAGCAAAATAAAAAAAGCGAAAATGCAGTTGCAGTATGGCCAGACGGGAAGCTATTTGTTGTATAAATTTCTATACCGGGTACTTTATGAATAAGTGTTGCATTTGTGATAACTGCAGTTGGTCTATTTTCTGATTTAAAAAAAAATTGCTTGGAGCTTTGTGTAATTACCGTCGACCAAACAATGGTAGCCAATAAAAAAGGGATGTATTTTTTCTTGTACATGAGGGTTAAAGCAAAGGCAGGGATCCAAATAAATCCATCGCCCGCATTGGCCCAAATATAAAAAAAGAAATCAGCGATATTGCCGAGGCTCCCATTGAGGAGTAAAAAAGCATTTTCCTTGCCCATTAAAAAAGACAAAAGAATAAAGCTAGTCCCTGTTATTAATGTCAATCCAATACCAATGGTAGCATTTCTATTCAGTTGCAATTGCATGTGGTTGATTTAACAGCAAAGCTACTATAGTTGCTTCTAATTATTATAGAACACCGGCCAATTCTAGGCTTTTTTTCTTGAGGTGAACGATATCAAGGTTATCAATAATAGGGTCGGGGGTTAGAATAAGGGAGTTGTTGTTTTCCTTCCACCATTTGTTTTGAATAAGCTCCTTTACATGCAGTACCCCAATTAAGTATTTCCGGTCTTCTTGTGCATGCCATTCTTCGATCCATTCAAACTTATCTTTTGGCACGTTTTTAATATCATCAAAGCTTATATACACTTTTAAGAAATAATCGGATGTAAGTTCGTGAGGTTTTTGCTGGTACAGTTTTTTGTATTCATAACAGTAATTATAGCGTAGCGCAGAAATATCACTTAGCACAGCTGATGCTGTTGGAAAGCTACCTGCACCTTTACCATAAAAGAATTGCTTGTCTGCAAATCCGCTTTCTATCACTACACCATTGTATTCGTTTTTCACAAACGAGAGGGGCTCTGCTTGGCTAATTAGTTGCGGTAATACAAATGCCGCCACCTTTCCATTGGCTAATTTTTTAGCTTGTGCAATGAGTTTAATGTCAAGCTTTTTTTCTTGTGCAACAGATGCGTCGCTTAACTGAATATTTTGAATGCCGCTAAATAAAATATTTTCAGGTTTTTCAACAATGCCGTAAGCGTGTGTTAGCAAAACGGTCCATTTATTGAGCGCGTCATAACCTTCTACATCCAGTTTCGGATTGCTTTCTGCAAAACCTAGTTGTTGCGCTAATATGAGGGCTGCTTGAAAACTAAGTTTGTCTTCAAACATTTTAGTTAAAATAAAGTTAGTAGAACCATTAACAATCGCTTTTATAGAGTGTAAAAGGTCATTGTCGTAATACTCTTCTAGATTTCTGATAACAGGTATAGATGCGCAGACAGCTGCTTCATATAAGAATGGAAGACCCGTTTTTTGTTGAAGTGCTAACATAGCAGGCAGGTTGTCTGCAATCATTTTTTTACTCGCGCTTACAACTGCTTTTCCTTGTTCTAAAGCTATCGAAACAATTTCGAATGCTGCTACCGAGTCGTCAATCACTTCAACAATTACATTGATATTCGGATCTAGTAATAGGTCGTTTTTGTCTGAGAAAAATAATTCCGCTGGCGCGTTCCTTTTTTTATCTACGTTTTTTATACAAACCTTTACAATACTCGCTTTTAGGGATGGTGTTTGTTGTAAAACCTTATACAATCCTTCACCCACTACGCCAAAACCAAACAATCCAATTTTTAATACTTTTTGATCTTCCATTTTGTTATTTTTTCTTCATTGCTATAAAATAAAAAAGCTCACCAGATGAAGTCAGGTGAGCTTGATATATTAAAAGCCAAAGGCAAAAAATCAAACGTCGCTGACTTATCTTCCCCTAACAGGTTTATTTGTTAAGGACGGATTTGGCACCTTCATATCACTGCGAATGAAATGGGTTGCCAAGGCATCAAAGGGCCAATCCCTCTGCCTTTCTGGATAAGATTTTTTTAAGAACTAATGCAAAATTAAGCTAGAAAATCGCAGCCCCCAAATAAACTTTATCTTAAAACGACTAACATTTGTATGTTTTCAACCATTCTTGCCCTTCGTTGTTATTATATTTACATTCTACTATGGCAAAGAAATCCGATAACGCAATAAGTTCTAGTAATCATATCGAAAACATCGAAGTTTTTGGCGCAAGAGAACACAATCTGAAAAATATTGATATCAGTGTTCCTAAAAACAAATTGGTTGTTTTTACAGGGGTAAGTGGAAGTGGGAAATCCTCCCTTGCCTTTGATACTATTTATAACGAAGGGCAGCGAAGGTATATGGAAAGTTTTGGTGCCTACGCTAGACAATTTATGGGAGATATGGAAAGGCCAGACGTAGATAAAATTACTGGGCTTTCGCCGGTGATATCTATTGAGCAAAAAACAACGAATAAAAATCCGAGATCAACAGTAGGCACCGTAACCGAAGTCTATGATTTTTTAAGGTTACTCTATGCGCGTATTGGAGAAGCGTATAGCTACAACACGGGTAAAAAAATGGTGAAGTTCACCGAAGAAGAAATTATTGCTTCCATCACCGAAAAATATGCCAATAAAAAAATTGTTTTACTAGCGCCACTGGTGAGAGGTCGAAAAGGTCATTATAGAGAACTTTTTGAAGAGGTAAGAAAAAAAGGTTTCTTAAAAGTTAGAATTGATGGTGATATTGTAGACCTTACACCAAAACTCCAAGTAGACCGTTACAAAATTCATGACATAGAACTTGTAGTAGACCGTTTACAAGTAACACCGGATAGTAAAGTAAGGCTTTCGCAAAGTGTTCAACAAACATTAAAACTAGGAAAAGAACTTTTGTTTTTGATGGTGCACGAATCAAATAAAGTAGTGCAGTATGCTAAACAACTCATGTGTGAAGAAACGGGTCTTAGTTACGAATCGCCATCTCCTAATGCATTCTCTTTTAACTCACCCTATGGAGCATGTCCTACCTGTAAAGGTTTAGGTAATGTTTTTTCAATTTCGTTGGACCAAATTATTCCAGATAGGAGTTTAAGTATTAAGGAAGGAGGCATTGCCCCACTTGGTGTGCAGCGCGATGCCTATTTATTTAAGCAGGTAGAAGTGCTTGCTAAAAAACATAAAATAAGTATTGATAAACCTATTAGTAGTTTATCTGATCAATCTATAAACCTATTATTGTACGGTACGTCTGATGGTCCTTCCGAATCTACATTTGATATGGATGAAACCACAGTTGTAAGTGCCTATGAAGGGGTATTTGAAGGCGTCGTCCCCATGTTAAAACGCTGGTTTACGGGTACGGGCATTACAGAAGCACTTCGGGAGTGGGTCGAACAGTTTATGGAGTTAAAACACTGTCCTAGTTGCGAAGGCGCCAGGTTAAAAAAAGAGAGTTTGTGGTTTAAGGTAGCTGGTAAAAATATTGCAGAGATTAGTGATTTAAATTTAGACAAGCTACTCAAGTGGTTTGAGGGAATCGAAAATCATCTTTCTAAAAAAGACAATGCAATCGCAAAAGATATTTTAAAAGAAATTAGAGAGCGGGTAGGTTTTTTATTGGATGTTGGTCTTACGTACTTGTCTCTCAGTAGACCTTCTAAAACACTGAGTGGGGGCGAGTCGCAACGTATTAGACTGGCAACACAAATTGGATCTCAATTACAAGGTATTACGTATATTTTGGATGAACCTTCTATTGGGTTACATCAGCGTGATAATATGCAACTTATTAAGGCGCTGCAAAATTTACGCGATATTGGTAATAGTATTTTAGTGGTGGAGCATGATAAAGACATTATGTTAGCCGCCGACTATTTAGTAGATATTGGTCCACGTGCGGGTAAGCATGGCGGTCAAATTGTTGCTGCTGGAACACCCCAGGAGGTACTGCTTTCTAATTCTGATACCGCACAATATTTAAATGGTCAAAAAAAAATTCCTATTCCTGCACAGCGGCGAATTGGCAATGGACATTCCATTGTTTTAAAGGAAGCCACAGGTAATAATTTAAAAAAGGTTTCTGTAACCTTTCCGTTGGGCAAGTTAATTGTGGTAAGTGGCGTAAGTGGTAGTGGTAAGTCTACGCTCATCAATGAAACTTTATATCCGCTCCTTTCTAAGCACTGTTATGATAGTAAGTTTCAACCCATGCCTTTTAAATCAATCAAAGGGTTAGAACATATTGATAAAGTGATTGAGATGGATCAGTCGCCCATTGGCCGCACACCAAGAAGTAACCCGGCCACGTATTGTGGTTTTTTTACAGAAATTAGAACCTTGTTTGCGGCACTTGCCGAATCTAAAATACGAGGCTATACGGCAGGTCGATATTCTTTTAATGTAAAGGGTGGTAGATGTGAAATTTGTGAGGGTGGTGGTATGCGTGTGATTGAAATGAATTTCCTGCCGGATGTGTATGTCCATTGTGAAAAATGCAATGGCAAACGTTACAACCGCGAAACGCTAGAAATTAGGTATAAAGGAAAATCTATTAGTGATGTTTTAGACATGACAGTAGATGAGGCTTGCGAATTTTTCCAACCTGTCCCCTTTATTTTTAGAAAGATAAAAGTGTTGCAAGAAGTAGGACTCGGATATATTACTTTAGGACAATCGGCTGTAACACTGAGTGGAGGAGAAGCACAGCGCGTTAAACTCTCTACCGAGCTTGGAAAAAAAGATACAGGAAAAACTTTTTATATTTTAGATGAACCTACAACAGGGCTTCATTTTCAAGACATTCAACATTTAATTGATGTACTTAATAAATTGGTTGATAGAGGCAATACGGTACTCGTCATTGAACACAATTTAGATGTCATAAAAGTAGCCGATCATATCATTGACTTAGGTCTAGAGGGTGGCGATGGAGGTGGTACTATTTTATTTGAAGGAACGCCAGAACAAATGGTAAGCTGCAAAGAAAGTCATACCGCCCGTTTTGTAAAAGCCGAATTAAGGTAAGATCATTTCGATATGCTCAATGTCGTCTTCTAGATACATGTCGGAGTCTTTTATAAATCCAAAACTGCTATAAAAATTGTTTAGGTATAGTTGAGCACCAATTCGGATGGGCTGTTTCCCAAATTTTTCATAAATATTGGCAATGGCATTTTGCATCAGTCTAATGCCGGCACCTTGGCGGCGGTAGTCTGGCGAACTTAATACACGGCCAATAGAAACTTCGTTAAAAGAAAGGCCTGCTGGTAAAAGTCTGGCATAGGCAACTAATTGATCACCGTCCCATCCACACAAATGAAAACTTTTGAGGTCTTTCCCATCAATGTCTTGATAGTTACAGGCCTGCTCTACAATAAATACTTCGCAACGCAACTTTAAAATAGCGTACAACTGCTTATTGGTAAGGTTATCAAAGGTTTTAAGGGTCCAGGTAAATTGAGCCATGAAACTTTAATTTTTGGGCAAGATAAGTATAAAATGAAGCCCAAAAATAATGGTAGATCCACATTAATTTAGCACCTTTGCCATCTTACACCGCTAACCCCTATATCTATGTCAAAAAGAGTCGCAATTATTGGAGCAGGCCCTGCAGGTTTAACAGCCGCATACCTACTTGCAAAAGGTAACCAAGAAGTGGTTGTTTTTGAAAAAGATCCACAATATGTGGGGGGTATTTCAAGAACCGAATCTTACAAAGGCTATCATTTTGATATTGGCGGCCACCGCTTTTTTTCTAAGTCTAAAGAGGTAGAAGATTTTTGGACAGAAATTTTAGGAGATGAAATGTTGGAGCGTCCAAGAAGTTCTCGCATCTATTACAACAATCATTTTTTTTCTTACCCACTTGTTGCTTTTGAGGCCCTCCGAAAATTAGGCATTATTGAAAGTGCGTTGTGTGTATTAAGTTATTTAAAAGCAAAAGTATTTCCTGTAAAAAATCCGACCAACTTTGAAGAATGGGTAACCAATCAATTTGGTAAAAGACTGTTTAATATTTTCTTTAAAACCTATACCGAAAAAGTATGGGGTATTCCTTGTGACGAAATCAGTGCCGACTGGGCCGCACAACGTATTAAAGGACTTTCTTTAAGCAGCGCTATTTTCAATGCGCTTTTTAAGCCTAATAAAAAGGTAACAGACAAAGACAAGGTTATTAAAACACTCATCGATTCATTTAGGTATCCTAAGCAGGGACCTGGTATGATGTGGGAAGCATGCGCCGAAAAAAGCAAGGCCATGGGTGTTACACTGCATATGAATTGTGGCGTACAAAAAATTGAATACGCTGATAATACTTGGACAGTACAAACAACAAGTCAGGGCAATGTAACTGGGTTTGATTATGTACTATCATCGGCACCTATGCGTGAGTTAGTAGCAAATGTACTACCTGCATTTCCGGCTACAGTGGCTGCAAATGCTGCTGCGCTTGGTTATCGTGACTTTTTAACCGTTGTGCTTATTTGTAAAGATGAAGATGCTTTTTCTGATAACTGGATTTATATACATGACCCTAAGGTAAAAGTGGGTAGGGTTCAAAATTTTAAGTCATGGAGCCCATTCATGGTGCCTGATCCAAGCATGGCTTGTTATGGTCTAGAATATTTTTGCTTTGAAGGAGATGGGTTATGGACAAGTTCCGACGCCGATTTAATTGCACTTGGCAAACAAGAAATCGAAAAAATAGGTCTTACAAAGGCTGTTGCCGTTGTGGACGGTTACGTGGTAAGACAACCTAAAGCATACCCGGTATACGATCAGTTTTACAAGGCAAGAGTAGATAGTGTAAGAGATGCCTTATTAAATTATCCGGGACTTTATTTAGTGGGCCGTAATGGTATGCACAAATACAATAACCAAGATCACTCCATGATGACAGCCATGCTTGCTGCAAAAAATATTATTGCAGGTAAAGAATTGTACAATTTATGGGATGTGAATGAAGACGCAGAATACCATGAAGGTGGTGATAGAGGAACGTCTGGTCGAATGGTACCACAAAAAAATAATTAATACCCGTATTTCTTTTTCCAGCGCTGTACTAAAAAGCTTCTGATTTCATTTTCTCTGGCATTGTTGCCTGGGGTGTATAGTGTGGTACCTTTGATGGCTTCCGGAAAAAATTCAAGGTCCACAAAGTTATTTTCGCCTAAGTGGGCATACTTATAATCTTTACCATAATCCATTTGTTTCATGAGTTTGGTTGGCGCATTGCGTAAATGAAGTGGGACCGGCAAATCACCTGTTTTAGCTACGAGTGCTAGCGCGTCATTAATGGCAATATACGCAGCGTTGCTTTTGGGAGAAGAAGCCAAATACGTAGCGCATTGCGATAATATAATTCGCGACTCGGGGTATCCTATTTTACTAACCGCATCAAAAGTATTGTTGGCTAGTAATAGTGCATTGGGGTTGGCGTTTCCAATGTCTTCACTTGCAAAAATGAGCATGCGTCTAGCTATAAATTTTACATCTTCTCCACCTTCAATCATACGCGCAAGCCAGTATACGGCTGCGTTTGGGTCACTACCACGCATGCTTTTAATAAAGGCAGAAATAATATCGTAATGCTGCTCACCGCCTTTGTCGTAAATGGCTAATTTTTGTTGTGCAACCTGCATTACAATTTTGTCTGTGATGATAATGGCATCATTACTTGCATGCATTTGAACTACGAGTTCTAATAAGTTGAGTAGTTTTCTGGCATCACCACCGGCAATTTTAAATAAAGCGGCTGTTTCGTGTAATTGAATGGATAGGGTAGACAGGTAGCTGTCTTTTTTAATAACCTCACTAATGAGTGTTTGAAGATCCTGCTCCTGTAATTGTTTTAAAACAAAAACTTGACACCTACTAAGTAAGGCGTTGTTCACTTCAAAAGATGGATTTTCGGTAGTGGCACCAATAAGCGTTATAATTCCTTTTTCGACGGCTGCTAAAAGCGCATCTTGTTGCCCTTTATTAAAACGGTGTATCTCATCAATAAAAAGTACGGCTCCTGGTTGATCTTTTGCCTGCTCAATTACTTCTCGTACTTCTTTTACGCCACTACTAATAGCGCTAAGTTGAAAGTAAGGTGCATTGAGTTGGTGTGCAATAATATTAGCAATGGTAGTTTTACCAACACCTGGAGGTCCCCATAAAATCATGGAAGGGATATGGCCCTTTGCTATGCTTGTGTTTAATATACTTCCCTTACCTGTTAAGTGTTCTTGGCCAACTAGGTCTTCTAGTTTTGAGGGCCGCATTCTTTCGGCAAGAGGGGTATGGTTATTCACTTTCAAATACGTAGCTGTAAGCTTTTAAAAACACAAATTGCATTCTGGTATGAACTAGTATAATGGTGCTTGTAACAAGCATAAAAATAGCCGTATACTTTAGCATTTGTCCAACAAAAGCAGGTGTTATGCTGGCTGGCAAATTAGATTGCGTTTCCATGGCTTTGGAAACAAAGTCATTAAACTCTATTGGGCGGAGTATTAATATGCCAATGCTGTTTAATAAAAACATAAATGCAGTGCCTACGCTAATGTATCCATTTACTTTAATCCAATCCTTTAAACTTGGGTTGCAATTTTTTGCTTTGTTAATGGCAGTTGTTACAAAACGAAGGCTTGAAAAAGTATAAATAGCAATACAAGAAAATATAAACACCACAATTAGGAGTGCAGGATTAGCAAGTGCTGTTGGAAGCACTAATAGTGCCATAAAACCAAACAGGAGTGCCACTGGAATTAATAAGTAAGTGAGTACTTTAAAAATTTGCACCTGCTTCATACTTTTATTTTAAGCTTTGTCTGTTAGGTTTAATTTAATTTGTAATTCAACAAATTGCTTGTCATCGATAGTGCTTGGCGCATCAAGCATGACGTCTCTACCTGCATTGTTTTTAGGGAATGCAATAAAGTCTCTAATGCTTTCTGATCCACCAAGGATAGAACACAAACGGTCAAACCCAAATGCCAGTCCACCATGTGGTGGAGCACCATATTCAAAAGCACCTAATAAAAAGCCAAACTTATGAAGGGCTTCTTCGGTGGTCATGCCAAGTGCATCAAACATTTTTTCTTGAAGGGCACGCTGGTAAATTCTGATAGAGCCGCCACCAATTTCATTGCCGTTTAATACCATATCATAAGCGTTGGCTTTGATCGTAGCATACGGATGCTCTAAATATTTATCTGCGTTTTCAATGACCGGACTATTGTTGATCATAACACTAATATGATCAGGCTTTGGTGATGTAAATGGATGGTGTCTAGCAACCCATCTATTTTCTTCTTCGGCGTATTCAAATAATGGAAAATCTAACACCCATAACAATTTAAATTCATCGTCTTTTCTAAAGCCTAATTTTTTACCCATTTCAAGCCTTAGTTCTGAAGTTGCTTTACGGGTTCTTTCTTCTTTACCAGCAAGAACTAAGACAAGGTCTCCTGCTTTTGCGCCTGCAGCGTTTGCAATGGCTTTTAATTTGTCTTCGGTGTAAAATTTATCGACACTGCTTTTGTAGGTACCATCTAGGTTGCACTTAATATATACAAGACCTTGCATGCCAATTTGTGGACGTTTAACCCACTCTGTAAGCTCGTCGGTTTGTTTGCGGGTATATTCGCTACAGCCTGGTGCAGCAATGGCTAAAACAGTTTCTGCATTGTCAAATACACCAAATCCAGCACCGCCAATTAATTCGCCTATGGCTTCTATTTTACCACCTTTTAAAAACGCAGATTTTAAGTTGGCAATTTTCATACCAAATCTAATATCTGGTTTGTCATTACCAAACTGCCACATGGCGTCTTCCCAGGTCATTCTTTTGATGTCCTCTGTGTAATCAATATTTTTTACGTCTTTAAAAACGCGTCTTATTAAGTTCTCAAACATTTGTAAAACATCTTCTTGTTCTACAAATGCCATTTCACAATCTATTTGAGTAAACTCGGGTTGTCTATCGGCTCTTAAATCTTCGTCTCTAAAACATTTTACAATTTGGTAGTAACGGTCGTAGCCACTTACCATTAAAAGTTGCTTAAAAGTTTGAGGTGATTGTGGTAACGCATAAAATTGACCTGGGTTCATGCGTGATGGCACCACAAAGTCACGCGCACCCTCTGGCGTAGACTTAATTAAAAAAGGTGTTTCAATATCCATGAACTGCTGCTCGTGTAAGTAGTTTCTTACGGATCGGTTTACGTTGTACCTTAATTCTAAATTTTTCTTGATAGCGTTTCTTCGTAAATCTAGGTAACGATATTTCATGCGCACATCATCGCCACCATCTGTATCATCTTGAATGGTAAAAGGAGGTACCGCAGATTTGTTAAGCACCACACAGCTGCCAACAATGATTTCAATATCGCCCGTTTCAATGTTTTGGTTTTTATTGCTTCTGCTTGCAACCGTTCCTTTAGCTTGAATTACAAATTCTCTTCCTAATGGATTTTCATCCAAAAAAGAAGCCATCGATTCTCCTAATAATAATTGCGTAATGCCATAACGATCCCTTAGATCCACAAAAGTAATGGCGCCAAATTTTCTAACTGTTTGAACCCAACCTGCAAGGGTTACTTCACTGCGAACATGGCTTTCTCTTAATTCTCCACAGTTATGCGAACGGTACATAGTGCTAATTTATTAATCCAATAATTTGAAGGGCAAATATACTTCAAATGCAGCTAGAACCCACTCAATATGGAGGTATTGCAGTCCATAATTACATAGTTTCTGCTTCATTTTTATGCCCTGGCTTCCAGATTAAGTAGTAGAATGCCAAAATAAGCACGCCTATACCAAATGGGAACATAGCAAGATGCTTGTAGGTGATACCAAAACAAGCAATGGCTTCATCGATATGAAAAAACTCAGAAACCATCCAAAAGGAGTTGGCGCTAATCCATACGGTGATGGCTAAATTATGGCAAAGCTCAGACATAAACTGTCTGGTACGCCATGAAATAATAATAGAAATAGCAAGGGTTGGGACAATCATCGCAATGCCAAGTAATGGAATACCAAGGCACCAGGCAATATCTTTAAATAGCCAAAATACAATGTGTAAGTTTTCCATTTTTCGGTACTGAATAGGGATTACATATTCGCTTTTATTTTTTGAACTTGACATATGACTAATATTAGGGTACTAAATTATTAAATCTATTGATATTGGCTTCGATTTCGATGGGCGTTTGATGTAAAATATGCTTAACAAATTGCTCTGCAAAATAGGGTGCCAATGAACAGCCTTTGGTGCCCATGCCATTAAAAATACCTATGTTTTTATAGGAATGGTGCATGCCTATAAATGGCCTCCGCTGAATGTTTGCGGGCCTTATGGCTGCAATATGATCTACTACTTCATATGGAATTTTTAGCCATTCATTAAGTGCTGCGATTGTCTTTTCTTTAAAAGCTAAAGAAGGTTCGTCGTTGGTAATATTCCATTCGTAATTAGAGCCTACCCAAAATGTTGAATCTTTCCAAGGCACAATACTCACTGTTTTTTTGTAGATAAACTGATTGTCTAAATCTTTGATATCTACTAGTAAAGCTTCTCCTTTATTGGGTGCAAAGGGCAGTTGTTTAAAATAGGGATTGTCTTCTCCTTTGGCGCCTTCACAAAAAATGATTTTGTTGGCCGTATAGTTATCGTAAGTAATTAGATCCGCTTGAGTGTCTAGTTTTTTAAAATCAAATACATCTTGTAGGAATGCATTTTTTTGAATTAAATATTGGCGCCAATGATGCAGCAAATTTTCCAAATTAATAAGCCAGCATGGATCAATAACGCCATGTCCAAATGGGGCGTTAAAAGCCGCTGCTACTTTATTTGCTAGGGGTGAGGTAGATAGGTAAGTAGGATCCTCTGCAAGCCTGCTTGCAAAAGCATTTTGCATTTGTTCGCTGGCGTGGAAATTGACAATATTGCACTGCCTTACAATACTTGTACCAAGTTTATTTTCCAGCGCCTGATATATGCGGACAGCAGCTGGCATCACAATGTCTATTTGCCAAGTTTTTACAATGCGCCTTCCGGTAACAGGGTTAATAACGCCACTGGCTATTTTGCTTGCAGCTTTAATGTTACCATCATCTATGACAAGCACTTTTTGACCTTTCAAAATAAGGGTGCTACTCAAAATAGTGCCGCTAATGCCCTGGCCTACTATTATAATATCGTAATGGCTGCGGTGCATTTATTCTTCTATTCTCAGTTGGGTAGCGGGTATAAAAAGTTTGATCGTGTTAGGCTTCGCCTTTTGTTTTACCGCTTTGGTTTCAATGTTTACAACCGTATTGCCGGTGCTATAAACACCATTATTGGCAAGTATATACTGGTAATGAATTTCTTGTTTTGCTACATTGTTATAGGCAATCTCTTTTGTAAAATAGGATGCATATTTTTTTGCTTCTAAGTTTTGCGGAACTAATAGGGTAGCACTGCCCAAGGTGTTTTCAGTGATCCATATTTTTGCATAAGGCGTTGGCGTAAAAATTGAAATGGTTATGTTAAGTGTATCGCCTACATGCAGTGTTGCATTGTCTGACAAAGAAATCCAGCGTCCCTTTATTTTTTGTTGGATTGTTTTTTGCAACCTAAAAGATGCATAATCGTTAACTGGCTTTTCAATTTTGTTGTAGTGTGACCAAACAATTTTAGTTTGCTGATCATTTAATCCGCCTGAATGATTTGTTTGAAGGCTATAATTCCCCATTTCATTACTTATATAATCGCCAAGCAGTAATGTGTCAAAATCTGCGCGACTTATAGTTGTAAATTGTTTGTTACCTATTTGTAGTTTCCAATAATCAAGCGGGGTAGATGCTGTATAAGAAATACGCAAACTATTGTGCGTACTGCTTTCTGGAGCATATAGGAGAGTAGGAAAAACACCCTTTATGATAGTGTCTTTACTGGATTTAATAAATATAGAATCTGAAACAAGTATTCTATTGGTGTATACCTGAAAACTATCTGTGTAATTACTGCTACTTATAATCTCTTTTTTATTTTCTAGTACCGTAGCTTCTAATTGATAGCGGAGCATTTGTATATAGCCAAACGCTGCTTGAATGGGAAATTGAATATGAAGTTGGCTCCCTGTGTCTACACTATAATACTGAGAAGGAAAAACGTTTTGAAACCAACCATCTACGGGGTTATTATTAGTTGGGTTTACGAGTGTTAATTGAACCTGCCCAGTAACAGATTTATTTGTTTTGTTGGATATCGTTGCGGTGATAAAAGCTTTATCTCCTTCTCTTAAAAAGGGGGCATGACTACCAGTAATGAAAACTTGCGCAGCAGCAAAAAAATAGCAGCCAAATACTTTTAAAATCAATAAAAAAACTTGCTTTTGCATGCGCCTCATAATTGTAAATCTAAGCATTGATGGGCAAAAAAAGAGCCTGCAACAAAAGTTACAGGCTCTTCGTAAAAATTGTAATTATTTATTGATGACTTCTGCCATTGTTTTTCCAATATCTGCAGGGCTAGCTACTACATGAATACCGCATGCTGCCATAATTTTCATTTTAGCTGCTGCTGTATCGTCTGCGCCGCCAACAATGGCACCAGCGTGCCCCATTCTTCTGCCCGGAGGCGCTGTTTGACCAGCAATGAAACCTACCACAGGTTTTGTTTTGTTGGCTTTAATCCACTCTGCTGCTTCTGCTTCCATGCTACCACCAATTTCACCAATCATAATGATACCATCGGTTTCCGGATCGTTCATTAGAAGTTCAACAGCGTCTTTAGTTGGCGTTCCAATAATTGGATCGCCACCTATACCAATGGCTGTAGAAATACCCATACCTGCTTTTACCACTTGGTCTGCAGCTTCATAAGTTAATGTTCCGCTTTTAGAAACGATACCAATACGTCCTGGCTTAAATATAAAACCTGGCATGATACCAACCTTAGCTTCTCCGGCAGTAATAACGCCAGGGCAGTTAGGTCCAATAAGTCTTGTATTTTTTCCTAGTAAGTAGTTTTTAACTTTTACCATGTCTTGTACTGGAATGCCTTCTGTGATACAAACTACTAGTTCAATGTCAGCGTCTGTAGCTTCCATAATCGCATCCGCTGCAAATGCAGGGGGAACAAAAATGATGCTTACATTAGCGCCTGTTGCTGCAACAGCATTCGCTACGGTATTAAACACAGGTTTGTCTAAATGTATGCTGCCACCTTTTCCGGGGGTAACTCCACCTACAACTTGGGTACCATATTCAATCATTTGGGTAGCGTGGAACGTACCTTCTGTTCCGGTAAATCCCTGAACAATTACTTTAGAATGCTTATTAACTAATACTGACATAGTGGTCTCGGTATTTTTATTTGCCGCAAAAATAGGTGAAAAACAATACCTTACCTTCTTTCCATTAAACTTTACAAAAATATCCCATTCAATCCCTACTTTTGCGCACGACTTGCAAAAGTCTTCATTTTAAAATTAAACACATGGCAACTACTTCAGACATCTCTCGCGGGGTGATCCTTAAATTAGACGGTAGCTTATATTCAGTTGTTGAATTTGGCGAAAACAAAACAGCCCGTGCAGCAGCAAAGGTTTGGGCAAAATTAAAAGGTGTAGACAATAAAAGATCTATCGAAAAAACATGGAATAGTGGTGAAACCATATACCCTGTTCGTGTAGAAAAAAGAGCTTTCCAATTTTTATACAAAGATGAAAGTGGCTTCAACCTCATGAACAATGAGACTTTCGAGCAAATTGCATTAGGTGAAGAAATGATTGATGCACCGCAGTTTTTAAAAGATGGTGCTGAAGTTTTTGTATTCATCAATACCGAAACTGACCAAGCAATTGGCGCAGAATTACCAGAAAAAATTGTGGTTCGCATCACGTATTGTGAGCCAGGACTTAGAGGCGATACTGCAACAAGAGCCCTAAAAGCAGCAACTGTAGAAACAGGGGCTACTGTAATGGTTCCTTTGTTTGTGGAAGAAGGGGAGCTTGTTCGCGTAAATACCAAATCTGGAGACTACGTAGAAAGAGTAAAAGAATAAGATATAACGTTAATAAATAAAAAAGGGGAAAATTTGATTTTCCCCTTTTTTTGGCAAAAAATACCTATTTTGCCCCCGAAATTGATCAAAATAACCCCAATTTACCCCAAAAATCGTAAAAATGGACTTAAAGCAAATTCACGAATTAATCAAAATTGTCAATAAAAGTAATATTGGCGAAATCAGTATAGAAGACAAAGATGGTAAAGTAACTATCAAGCAAAAAGAAGAGGCTGTGGTTACCTATAACTCGGCACCTAGCCAGGCAGTGTATGCACCAGCTCCTGCTTCTGTAGCTGCCCCTGCATCTAGCACACCAGCTCCGGCTGCTGCTCCAAAGGCGGATAACCTAATCACCATCAAAAGCCCAATGATTGGTACATTTTATAGAAGAGCCTCTCCGGACAAGCCATTACTTGCTGATATTGGTACAGATGTAGCAGCTGGCAAAGTGGTTTGTATCATTGAAGCTATGAAGTTGTTTAATGAAATTGAGAGTGAAATTTCAGGTACCATTGTTAAGGTACTCGTAGAAGACGCAAGTCCTGTAGAATTTGACCAACCACTATTTTTAGTGGAACCTAATAAGTAAGAGGATTTTCACTTAAACTTTAAATTCAAAAGATGTTTAATAAAATATTGATTGCCAATAGAGGAGAAATCGCGCTTCGTATTATTCGTACCTGCCGAGAAATGGGTATTAAAACGGTAGCGGTTTATTCTACTGCCGATAAAGATAGCTTGCACGTGAAATTTGCGGATGAAGCTGTTTGTATTGGTAAGCCTAAAGGGGTGGATTCTTATTTAAATATTCCTCATATTATGGCTGCTGCCGAAATCACTAATGCAGATGCCATTCACCCTGGATATGGATTTTTAGCAGAAAATGCCAAGTTTGCACAAATTTGTGCGGATCACGGTATTAAATTTATTGGTCCTACCCCAGAAATGATCAACAAAATGGGGGATAAGATTACTGCCAAGGATACCATGATTAAAGCAGGTGTTCCGGTTGTACCAGGTGGTAAAGGTTTATTAGAAAGTGTTGAGGAATCAAAAACATTAGCTAAAGAAATTGGATACCCTGTTATTTTAAAAGCAACTGCTGGTGGTGGGGGTAAGGGAATGCGTGTGGTATGGAACGAAGAAGAAATTGAAAAAGCATATTCTGATGCTAGACATGAAGCCGCTGCTGCGTTTAAAAATGACGGCGTTTACATGGAAAAATTTGTAGAAGAGCCTCGACATATTGAAATTCAGGTAGCTGGAGATCAATACGGAACGGTTTGTCATATGAGTGAGCGTGATTGTTCAATTCAACGTCGTCACCAAAAATTAGTAGAAGAATCTCCTTCTCCATTTATGACACCTGAACTTCGTAAAAAAATGGGAGAGGCAGCTATTAAAGCAGCATCCGCTATTAATTATGAAAGTGTGGGTACGGTAGAGTTTTTAGTGGACAAGCACCGTAACTTCTATTTCATGGAAATGAATACCCGTATTCAGGTAGAACACTGTGTAACGGAAGAAGTGATTAGTTTTGATTTGATTAAAGAGCAAATTAAAATTGCAATGGGCGAAAAAATTTCTGGTAAAAACTACGAACCACAAATGCACGCTATTGAGTGTCGTATCAATGCAGAAGATCCATACAATGATTTTAGACCTTCGCCCGGAAAAATTACGGTACTGCATACACCCGGTGGACATGGCGTTCGTGTAGATAGCCATGTATACGCAGGATATGTAATTCCGCCGTATTACGATTCTATGATTGGTAAATTAATCACCGTTGCGCAAACACGTGAAGAAGCCATTGATACCATGTATCGTGCGCTTTCTGAATATGTGATTGAAGGCGTTAAAACAACCATACCTTTTCATTTGCAACTCATGCAAAATGAAGATTTTAGAAAAGGTAATTTTACCACTAAGTTTTTAGAAACCTTTACGATGAAATAAAAAAAATCCCTTACAAATTTGTAAGGGATTTTTTTTGAATGCCATTGGAACTATTGTCCACCACCACGTTGTGGTCTATTCTTTTTCATTTCTTCGTAGAAATCATCTACTGCTTTAATTTGATCGTCTGTTAAAGGAATTGCCTTTAATTTCTTTTTACGCTCGTCGGCAGTTTCTTTTTGTTTAGCTGCTCTTTCGTCATCAGACAAATCACGAAGTCCACGACCTTGTGTTTGTACCCACAATTGAATTTCTATAACCTTGTCTGCTTCTGTGTCAGAAAGTTTAGTTTTTTCAATTAACTGAGGCTTGATACGTTGTTTCATCATTTCAAGCATTTGAGCAGGGTCCATTTGCTGACCGCCACCGCCACCACCTTGTGCCATAACACTCGTTGCTGCGATGCAACCAACAATTGTTAAGAGTGCGATTATTTTTTTCATAGTTGTGTTTTTTAAGATTGTTAAGTTACTTATAATTATTTATTCTGTTTTATTTTTCGGCCAATATTACTAATTAGTCGGTACGCTTATCTTAAAAATAACATTTCTCTATACTTTGGTAAAGTCCATTTATCATCATCCACTAAATGTTCCAATTTGTCTACATGATATCGGATTTCATCAAAAAATGCTGATTTCACATCCGCTTCATACGCAATGGCTTTTTTTCTAGTGTCTTCGATATTGTTGGCTACTTTTCTAGCTTCTACCATCGAATTTACCTTCGTATAAATAACCTGAATGTGTTTACTTACCTGCTGTAATAAATCGGTTTGACTTGCATAGGTTTCTGCGCCAAGTCCGGCTGCTTTTAATCCAGCAATATTGGTGGACAATTTATTTTGATACGTAATGGCTGCAGGTAAAATATGGTTGATGGCTAAATCACCCATGATACGCGCTTCTATCTGAACCTTTTTAATATATTTTTCAAGTTCAATTTCATATCTAGCTTCGAGCTCTGAGTGCGTGTACACATGATTGCGTTCAAATAAATCTTTGGCTTTTTTAGTAACCATTGCATCTAATGCAATTGGCGTTGTTTTTAAATTTGGAAGCCCTCTGCGTTCTGCCTCCGCGTGCCATTGCTCGCTATAGCCATCGCCTTCAAACAATACGGCTTTACTTTCTACAATGTATTTTTGAATCACTTGCATAATGGCAATTTCTTTTTTGTCGCCTTTTTCTACAAGACCATCTACATCTGATTTAAATTGTTTTAAAGTGTCTGCTACAATCGTGTTTAACACGGTCATTGAAATAGCACAGTTGGCAGAAGAACCTACGGCTCTAAATTCAAATTTATTGCCCGTAAATGCAAAAGGAGAGGTACGGTTACGATCCGTGTTGTCTAATAATAATTCCGGAATACTTCTATGTAAATCTAATTTTAAAATGGCTTCGTCTTGTTCGTCAAACTTACTGCCCACGCGGGTTTCAATGTCTTCTAATACTTTGGCTAAGTATTGTCCCACAAAAACAGAAATGATAGCTGGCGGTGCTTCATTGGCGCCAAGTCTATGATCGTTGGGTGCGGATGCTATAGCAGCACGCAAAATATCGGCGTAATCGTGAACGGCTTTAATGGTATTTACAAAGAAGGTCAAAAACATGAGGTTTGTTTTTGGCGTTTTACCCGGTGCTAATAAATTAATACCGGTATCTGTTGCTAAACTCCAGTTGTTGTGTTTACCACTTCCATTAATGCCAGCAAATGGTTTCTCGTGAAACAGTACCACTAATTTGTGACGCTTTGCAACACGACTCATGATGTCCATTAAAAGTGTGTTATGGTCTACAGCAATATTTACTTCTTCGAATATGGGTGCGCACTCAAATTGTGCAGGTGCTACCTCATTGTGTCTTGTGCGAAGTGGAATACCTAGTTTATACGACTCTTGTTCAAAGTCTCTCATAAACGCATATACGCGCTCTGGGATGGATCCAAAATAATGATCTTCTAATTGTTGTCCTTTAGCAGGAGCAGCACCGTATACGGTTCTGCCGCACTGCACTAAATCGGGTCTTGCATTGGCAATAGCTTCATCAATTACAAAATACTCTTGCTCCCAACCTAGTGTAGGTGTTACTTTGGTAATGTTTTTATCGAAGTAATGACAAACGTCTATGGCTGCTTTATTAATAGCTTCTACTGCTTTTAATAAAGGTGCTTTATAGTCAAGTGATTCGCCGGTGTAGGCCACAAATAAAGTTGGAATACAGAGTGTTTTACCTTGTCCAATTTCAATTATAAATGCGGGTGATGCAGGGTCCCAAGCGGTATAGCCTCTTGCTTCAAATGTTGCGCGTAATCCACCACTTGGAAATGATGATGCATCAGGTTCTTGTTGGATCAGTGCAGCACCATCAAATTCTTCGATAGCGGTACCATCGCCTTTTAAAGTAAAAAATGAATCGTGTTTTTCGGCGGTGGTTCCAGTAAGTGGTTGGAACCAGTGCGTATAGTGTGTTACGTCTTTACTTTCGGCCCATGCTTTAATTCCAATGGCAATTTGATTGGCCATGGTGCGGTCAATTTTTTTACCTCCTCTAATACTCGTCATTAAACTTTTATAAGACTCGTCGGTGAGGTATTCTCTAGCTGTTTTTAAAGTAAAAACACTCGAATTAAAAATGCCGGTAATTTTTGCACTAGCAGCAACGGTGGTTTGGTTATTTTTCAAATCACGGATTGCATCAAAACGTAAAGACATATAATTAGTTTTAATATGAATTAAAGATTAAAGGTAGCTGCATTAAAGTAGGTGAGCGGGGATAATAATCAACAAAAAATCCCCCAAATTTTCATTTGAGGGATTTCGATTGCTTACTAACCTGTTTAAATATTATAATTTGGCAGTTTTAACTGTTTTGATAATACGAGAAGCTACTTTGTATGGATCTGCAGCAGAGTTTGGACGACGATCTTCTAACCACCCTTTCCAACCTTTTTCTACCGCTCCAATTGGAATACGGATAGAAGCCCCTCTATCAGAAACACCGAAAGAGAAATCGTGTATAGATGCAGTTTCATGCTTACCTGTTAAACGTAAGTGGTTTTCTGCGCCATACACATCAATATGTTCTTTAACAAATGGACGGAACGCCTCACAAATCGTTTCGTATACTTCACGCTTGCCACAAGTTCTTAATGTTGTGTTTGAGAAGTTTGCGTGCATACCAGATCCGTTCCAATCGAGGGTACCTAAAGGCTTACAATGCCAGTTGATAGATACACCATATGACTCGCCAATTCTTTCTAATAAATAACGTGCAACCCAAATTTGGTCGCCTGCTTCTTTAGCACCTTTTGCAAAAATTTGGAATTCCCACTGACCAGCAGCAACTTCTGCATTGATACCTTCTACGTTTAAACCTGCTTCCAAGCAGATGTCTAAATGCTCTTCTACAATATTTCTACCAAATGCGTTGTTGGCACCTACAGAGCAGTAGTAAGGGCCTTGAGGACCAGGGTAGCCACCTTCTGGGAAGCCTAAAGGCTTATTGGTAGATGGGTTCCATAAGAAATATTCTTGTTCAAAACCAAACCAGAAATCATTATCATCATCTTCGATGGTTGCACGACCATTTGAAACGTGCGCTGTACCATCTGCATTTAATACTTCACACATTACTAAGTATGCCTCTTTACGTCCTGGATCTTTACATATATATACAGGCTTTAAAAGACAATCTGAAGAACCGCCAAGTGCTTGTTCGGTAGAAGAGCCATCAAAGCTCCACATATCGCAATCTGCTAATTTTCCACTAAAGTTTTTTTCAATTTTAGTCTTACTTCTTAAGGACTGTGTAGGCTTATAGCCATCCAACCAAATGTACTCTAATTTCGATGCTGACATGGTTAAGGGTTTATATTAAAAATTATTACATATAAATCAAAGTGCTTATTTATTTGATTATTTGGCAAAAATAATGTTCAATAATTAAATTTTACAATTATTTGTCATTAGATATTTACATTATAAAGGTAAATATTAACATTAAATATTAATATAATGTTTATTTATGGCATTAATGGACTAAAAATCAACTAAAACCCTGAATTACACATTTTTGGCCTCCCGATGTTGACAATTCGGCATCTGAAATATCCTGGGCTATCTTACCTTCGCTGCATCATGGAAATTACAGTAGAAACCGCCCAAAAACTTCGTCTTACTGCCGAAGAATTTGAACTCATTAAGCAAAAATTAGGTCGAACCCCAAACTTTACAGAGCTCTGTTCTTTTAGTGCCATGTGGAGTGAGCATTGTAGTTATAAAAACTCGATCAAATGGCTCAAAACATTGCCACGTGATGGGGGAAGAATGCTGGTTGCAGCAGGTGAAGAAAATGCGGGGCTCATGGATATGGGTGGTGGCTTTGGCGTGGTATTTAAAATTGAAAGTCACAACCACCCAAGTGCACTAGAACCTTTTCAGGGTGCAGCAACCGGAGTAGGTGGTATTCAGCGTGATATTTTTACCATGGGTGCCCGTCCAATTGCATCACTCAACAGTTTACGTTTTGGAAATTTGAATGATACCAAAACACAACGCTTGTTAAAAGGTGTCGTGCATGGTATTGGACACTACGGTAATTGTTTTGGTGTGCCTACCGTTGGTGGTGAAGTTTATTTTGAAGATTGCTACCATACCAATCCACTTGTGAATGCTATGAGTGTGGGTATCATGAAAGCGGGCGATATGATTTCTGCAACTGCCGATGGTATTGGTAATCCAGTATTTTTTGTAGGAAGTGCAACCGGTAAAGATGGTATTGGTGGTGCAAGTTTTGCATCTGCAGATATTACCGCTGATAGCGTAGAAGAATTACCAGCGGTGCAAGTGGGTGATCCGTTCCAAGAAAAAAAATTATTAGAAGCTTGTCTAGAACTCATTCATACTGGTGCTATTGTTGGGATGCAAGACATGGGTGCTGCAGGCATTATTTGTTCTACAGCAGAGATGAGTGCAAAAGGTGGTGTAGGTATGCGTATCGATTTAGAAAAAGTACCTACGCGTCAGAAAAATATGAAAGCTTGGGAACTACTTTTAAGTGAGAGCCAAGAGCGCATGTTAATTGTTGTAGAAAAAGGGAAAGAAGCATCGGTTTTACAAATATTTGAAAAGTGGGATTTGTCTGCAAGTAATATCGGAGAAGTTACAGGTGATGGCATTTTAAATTTTTATATGAATGGTGTGCACGAAGCTTCATTGCCTGCACATGAACTTGTGTTAGGTGGTGGTGCTCCGCAGTACACAAGAGAATATACCGCGCCTGCATATTTTTCTAAAATAGAAGCGTTTGATATCAATAATGTTGCGGACGTTACAAGTGTTCAGGAAACTGCTGAGGCGCTTGCAACCCTTCCAAACATTGCATCTAAGCGCTGGATATACACACAATATGATAGTATGGTTGGTGCAGCAAATGCATCTACCAATGCTCCTAGTGATGCGTCTATTGTACTTGCAAAAGGAACGGGTAAAGGCCTTGCCATGACCGTTGATTGTAATAGTAAATATGTTTTTGCAGACCCTTACATAGGTGGAATGATTGCCGTTGCCGAATCAGCTCGAAATATTGTTTGCAGTGGTGGTGAACCCATTGGTGTTACCAACTGCTTAAACTTTGGTAATCCATACGATCCAGAAGTATATTATCAATTTGTAAAAGCAGTAACCGGTATGGGTGATGCTTGTCGTAAATTTAATACTCCGGTTACAGGTGGTAACGTAAGTTTTTACAATCAAAGTCCGGAAGGTCCTGTATATCCTACACCTACCATTGGTATGGTAGGGATTGTAGATGATATGTCTGCAATCATGACCCTCAACTTTAAAAAAGAAGGAGACCTTATTGTTTTAATTGGCGCCCAACAAAATGATATTGGCTGTTCAGAATATCTACATAAATTAAAAAAAGTAGAATATTCTCCAGCACCACATTTTGATTTAGATACCGAGTATAACGTTCAACAATTAGTTGCTACTTTAATAAAAAATAAAAACATTGTTAGTGCACACGATATTAGTGAAGGGGGCCTTGCTATTACACTTTTAGAGTCTAGCTTTACAAGCAATCTAGGTTTTGAAGTAAGCGCTGCGACTGCAGGTTTTAGAACCGATGCTTACTGGTTTGGGGAATCGCAAAGCCGCGTGGTGGTGAGTTGTGGGGCCGAGCAAGTAGTAGCGGTGGAACGAGCCGCGGCAGCGGCGGGTGTCTCTTTTTCTGTGTTAGGAAAAGTAACAACGGGTAGCGTTCAAGTGGGCGCAGAAAACTGGGGAAACATTGCTTCTTGGAAAAATAAATATGATACCGCAATCGAAAATTTGATCAAATAATTTAATACTAGATCCAAATTCAATGAAAAAAAATCCTTCTACAATAATCGTTACTGGTGCTGCAGGATTTATTGGATCATGTATGGCGGGCTATTTAAATACACTAGGGTATCATCATTTAATTTTAGTGGATGATTTTGGGGTAGAAGAAAAAAGAAAAAACTGGGAAGGAAAAATTTACGATCATATTGTAGAACGCTCTTCTTTGTTTGAGTGGCTTACTAGAACAGAAATAAAAATTGACGCTTGTATACATTTAGGTGCAAGAACAGATACCACCGAGTTTGATTATAGTGTGCATGAAGCGCTTAATCTCGAATATTCAAAACAAATTTGGCAATACTGTACTGTAAAAAATATTCCACTAATTTATGCATCATCTGCAGCAACCTATGGCGCAGGTGAAAATGGCTACAATGATGCGCACGCAGGTGTTGCAGACCTTAAGCCATTAAACCCATATGGGGTTAGTAAAAATGAATTTGACAAGTGGGCGCTAGCACAAATAGCGGGTCCTGCTCAGTGGACGGGCCTTAAATTCTTTAACGTATATGGTCCTGGCGAATACCATAAGGGTCGAATGGCGAGTGTAATTTTCCATGCCTTTAATCAAATTAAGCAAACAGGGAAAGTGCAATTATTTAAAAGCCACAAACCGGATTATAAAGATGGCGAACAGCTTCGTGATTTTATTTATGTAAAAGACGTAGTAGCTGTTACCCGATGGATGCTGGAATTGATGCAGGACAATAATTGGTCGACAACAAATAATGGGTTGTATAATTTAGGAACAGGAAAGGCCAGAAGTTTTATTGATTTGGTAAAGGCAACTTTTGCCGGGTTAGCATTGGAGCCCAATATCCAGTTTATTGATATGCCACTAGATATTAGAGATACCTACCAGTATTTTACGGAAGCCAGCATGGAAAAACTAAAGGTAGCTGGCTATAAAGCAGGCTTTACCAGTCTCGAAGATGGGGTGCAAGATTATGTAGCCCATTACCTTCAAAAAGGGCTTATTTATTAAGGTTTTTATTCACATTCTCAACTATTTTTTAGATTCAAGACGTAAACACTTTGCGGGTCTTATTAATTAATGTAGGTTTGTATGACGTTTAAGAAATTTCCCTTTAAAATTAGGTCAAAACAATGTTAACCATGTAAAAATGGAGTGCACAATAGTTCGCTATTGCGTGCATTTTATTTTTATAACTAGATGAAATTAATTTATGGCAAAGTACATTTTTGTTACGGGCGGCGTTACTAGTAGCTTAGGAAAAGGAATTATTGCAGCATCGCTCGCAAAATTATTGCAGTCTAGAGGACTCACAGTAACCATTCAAAAGTTTGATCCCTACATCAATGTGGATCCAGGAACTTTAAATCCCTACGAACATGGAGAGTGTTATGTTACCGAAGATGGTGCAGAAACAGATTTGGATTTAGGTCACTACGAACGTTTTTTAAACATTCATACCACTCAGGCTAATAATGTAACAACGGGTCGTATTTACCAGACCGTTATCAATAAAGAAAGAGCGGGAGATTTTTTAGGTAAAACCGTACAAGTGGTACCGCATATTACCGATGAAATCAAGCATCGCATGAAGCTTATTGGTGAAACCGGCAAATATGATATTATATTAACTGAAATTGGTGGTACCGTTGGTGACATCGAAAGTTTACCCTTTATAGAAGCGGTGCGTCAACTTCAGTGGGAACTACCAGAAGAGGATGTGATGGTGGTGCACTTGACACTTATTCCTTATTTGCGTGCAGCCAAAGAGTTAAAAACAAAACCCACTCAACACAGTGTGAAAATGCTGAGTGAAACGGGGGTACATCCAGATATTATTGTTTGCAGAACTGAAGAGCCCTTAAACGATGAAATAAAAAGAAAAATCGCACTGTTCTGTAACGTAAAGCAGGATTCTGTTATTGAGGCTATGGACGCATCAACAATTTACGAAGTGCCACTTTTAATGTTAAGAGAAAAATTGGATTTAATTTGTTTGAAAAAATTAAGTATCAATGGATACGGCGCGCCAAATTTAGATAAATGGAATGTGTTTTTACAAAAACTAAAACATCCTAAATCTGAAGTACGTATTGGTTTAATTGGAAAATATATTGAATTACAAGATGCCTACAAATCTATTTTAGAAAGTTTTATTCATGCAGGTGCACCTAATGAGGTAAAAGTAAATGTAGTGAACGTACATAGTGAACATCTTACTGCAGAAAATGTTTCCGAAAAATTAGAAGGCCTTGATGGTTTATTAGTAGCACCTGGTTTTGGTAATAGAGGTATTGAAGGAAAAATTCATGCAGTTAAATATGCAAGAGAAAACAACTTACCTTTCTTTGGTATCTGTTTGGGTATGCAAATGTCTGTTATTGAATATGCTAGAAATGTGCTTGGTTTAGCGGATGCACATTCTACCGAAATGAACGCGACGACTTCTAGTCCTGTAATTAACATGATGGAAGAACAAAAGAAAATTAAAATGATGGGAGGGACTATGCGTTTAGGTGCTTACCCTTGTGATATTACACCGGGCACTTTAGCGCATAAAATTTATGGCACCACTTCTATAACTGAGCGTCACCGTCACCGTTATGAATTTAACAATGACTATTATGATGCTTTTATAAAGGCTGGACTTGTTGCGAGTGGTAAAAATTCTGAAACTGGTTTAGTAGAAATTGTTGAGCTTCCGAATCATCCATTTTTTATTGGGGTTCAATACCACCCCGAGTTAAAAAGTACCGCAGAAGTACCAGCTCCTCTTTTTGTGAGCTTTTTAGCTGCCGCAAAGCATTATCAAGCCTCAAAAGCTGTTAAATAACCTTAATTATTAACGGAGAGGTCCATAAATCTAGGTTTCATCTAGTACCTTTACCCTTCAATAAATACAAGTATGAAGTCTGATAAAAATTCGATAATAGGGTTAGTTTTGTTGGCTGTTTTATTTTTCTCGTATTTCTGGTACACCAGTCAGCAACAAACGGCATTGGTGGCTTTTAAAAAGCATCAAGAAGATTCTATTGCAGCAGTGCAAGCTAAGCTTGTCAAACCTCAAGATCTTGTAGCAGCAAAAATTGATTCTTTGCAAAGAGATTCACTTGCAAAAATTACCACTGCTGGAGATTTCGCACAAGCAGCATCAGGTAAAGACACGGTTGTAACTTTAGAAAATGATTTGATTCGCGTTGCATTAACGAATAAAGGGGCGCAAGTTAAAAGCGTAACCCTTAAAAAATATGCAACATCGGATAGTGCAGCAGTTGTTTTAGCACAGGACAATCAAATGGGTTATTCTGTTAATACTGCCGATAACAAAACAGCATTAACTTCTGAATTATACTTTACACCATCTGCACCTGTTACAGCAGCAGATGGTTCTGTTTCTGTAAAATTTATTTTAGCTTCTGCAGCTGGACAATCTGTAGCACATATTTATACGGTTCATCCTGGCGCTTATGCCGTAGACTGGCATATAGAACTTGTAGGTGCTAATAAATTACTTACGGGAGGGATGCTTAATTTTAAATGGTTGGCACAAACCAGTCAATTAGAAAGAACGGCAGCCTATGAAAGACAAATGTCAAATATTTGTTTTTCAGAAGGTAATATTTTTGATTACATTTCTTCTAACACAGACAAGACTTTTGAAAAGCCAGTGCAATGGGTGAGTGTGGTACAGCAGTTTTTCAATACGACTGTTATTGCAAAAGATGGCTTCAGTGCGGGTGCAGTTCATTGGTCTCGTTTTACAGACAGTTCTAATAAATTAGCGAAGTCTGAAACCAATTTGCAAATCAAATTACCACAGTCTGCAACAAATACGGTTGCCCTACAATTATTTGCTGGTCCTTCCGATTTTGAAATCCTAAAAAAGCAAGCCCCAGAAATGGACCGTATTGTGAATTTAGGAAGAGATATGTATTCTTTTGTGCGCCCGATTAACAAATACATTATCATGCCAGTGTTTGATTTCTTTGCTGGCTTCGTATCTAATTATGGTTGGGTGGTATTGTTGCTTACTTTGTTTATTAGACTTGTAACCTCTCCATTAACCTATAGTAGTTATTTGAGCGGCGCTAAAATGAAAGTGTTAAAGCCAGAGCTTGATACCATCAAGAAAAAATTTGGTGATGATCAGCAAGGATTTGCTATGGAGCAAATGAAATTGTTTAGAGAAGCAGGCGTTAATCCGCTAGGAGGTTGTATTCCAGCGCTTCTTCAAATTCCTATCTTCTTTGCACTCTATAGTTTCTTTAATTCCAATATTGCACTTCGCGGTCAAGCGTTTTTATGGAGTAAAGATTTGTCAAGCTATGACGTAATCGCAACGCTTCCATTTAATGTTCCTTTAGGATTTGGGGATCATATTAGTTTGTTCACCATTACAGCTGTATTAACGAGCTTCTTAATTTCTATCTATAATATGAGCATGACACCAACGCAGGATAATCCAGCGCTTAAGTACATGCCTTATATATTCCCATTCATGTTGTTGTTTATCTTTAACAGATTACCATCGGCATTAACTTGGTATTACACCGTGTCAAACCTTGTAACTCTCGGACTTCAATTTGTGATTCAAAATTATATTATCAATCATGATAAAATTTTAGCTCAAATGGATGAAAAACGTAAAACGCCAAAATCCAAAAGTAAATGGCAAACTCGTTTCGAGCAAATGCAGGAGAGTCAAAAAAAAATACAAGACTTAAAAGATAAAACTCCTAAGAAAAAATAATTTTAAAGCCCTGCTGTTATGAGTAGGGCTTTTTTTAAATCAAGTGTTTTTGAAAAGAATTGTTTCCATATTATTTTGTTTTTGGTTGTTGAATGGTGCAAAGGCGCAGCAGCGTATTGTGGCGGAGTGTACCGTTGTATATAAAGTTGAAATACAAGATGCGGCAAATGCAGGCAAGCGCCAAAAAGCAACCAAAACAGTTTATATAAAAAGCAACAATGTTAGAACAGAGCTTGTGTCACAGGCGTATGCACAAACAACGATATACAATAAAACAACCGCCACAGCTGCTATCATTCGAACTATTGGCGGCGAAAAATACTTAACCATGCTCACAACGCCAGCGTGGCAAAAATTAAATAAGTCGTTGGATAGTGCACGTATAGTGCTTACGCCAGATTCGCTTTCTATTGTAGACTATAGTTGTAAAAAGGCAATCTTATATTTAAAGGATAATACCGAAGTAACCGTTTATTATAGCACTACTATCATGCCTTCTGTGAGAGAGTATGAATATATGTTTAAAGATATTCCAGGATTTGTATTGGGGTATGAAATGCTAGATGCAAATGGTGTTAAAACGAGTTTTAGAGCAACGCAAATTAATTTGTACAATCCAGTACCCGCTTCAAAATTTGATATACCTTCAAAGGGGTATAGAATTATCAAGCAATAATAAGTCTTATAATAAATTGGAAAGTAAGTTGGAAAGTAACTGCAGTTTCGTAATTAATTACGATCTGAGCTAGGGGCTTTGAATTTAGGAACCTTTACTTTGAATTTGTAAGGATATACAAATGAACTATTACCGTTATCGAAACGTAACATGGAACTCATTTCAGGGTTGTCATTTCCTTTAAATTGTAAACCTAAAGTTTGAATGCTTTTGTATTGCATGGTAGACTTAAGTGAACTATAAGAAAGACTTTTTGAAGAAAGTGAGTTTAGATTTTTGAGTGTAAACTTAGATTGTTTACCTCTTTTTTCTGTGGTAATCCCGCTTAGTGTAAAAGCAGCATAACTTAACTGTACCCCTAAAGTAAGGGTAACCAGTAGGGCTAATTTTACAGTATATCTGCTAAGCTTCATATTTACAAAGATAAGGGTTCTTAAATTATTTCACAATTACCATTTTCTTACATAAGATACAGATGTTCATAAAATGTTGCCTGGAATGTTGGAAAACCTTGATTTTTAATCTATTTTAGGTTAATTCGTTTCCAAAATGAGTCAAAATCGTCATCAAGAAGACCGAGAATCCCTAAAAGAGCTGTTACAACAGTATAGGAACCTTAAATTGGGCCGCCAGCATAGTTTCTTGGAGGAAGACGCCTTTTTACGCATTATTGACTATTACGACGAAAAAGACAATGTAAAAGAGGCCTTAGAAGCTGTTGAAATTGGGCTCGAGCAATTTCCTTTTGCTTCTGCCCTTATGATTAAAAAGGCCGATTTGCTTATTGTTGATAAGCGCTATAACGAGGCACTTGATATTTTGGAAACATCTGAGTTATACGACAATTCAGATATTGACCTCTATATTTTAAAGACAGATGCTTATTTAGCGTTGGATCAGCCAGAAAGGGCTGCCGAATTACTCGAAGCAGCTATAGATAAATTTGAAGGGGATGAAAAGGTAGACCTGCTTTTTGAACTTGCCGATGTGTATGACGATTATGAATCTTTTGATAAAGTGTTTGACTGTTTGGTGCTCATATTAGAGCAAGAACCTGCCAACGAAGAAGCCCTGTACAAAATATGTTTTTGGACAGACTATACAGGCCGCAACGAAGAAAGTATCAAGTTGCATCAAAATATAATCAATCAACTTCCTTATAGCGAATTGGCTTGGTTTAATTTGGCAGCCGCCTATCAAGGGTTAAAACTTTACGAAAAATCAATTGATGCATATCAATATGCGGTAGCGATTGATGATAAATTTGATTATGCTTACCGCAATATGGGTGATGCTTATTTGCGATTGCGTAAATACAAAGAGGCGGTTGAAGTGTTAGAGAAAGTCATTTCTTTAACAAGACCGGAAGACGTAATCTATGAAGCGATAGGCCATTGTTATCACCGCATGGGTAAGATTGCACAGGCAAGGTTTTACTATAAAAAAGCGGTGCATTTAAACCCTGACGATAGTAAGCTTTATTATAAAATAGCAGTAACCTATATGCTAGAAAAGCAGTGGCAACCTGCCATCAAGCAACTCGAAAATGCCATGCGTTTTCACCGAGGTATTACCGAGTATAATTTGGCAATGGGAGAATGCAAGACAAACTTAGGATTGTATAAAGAAGCCGTTCAATATTTTGGTGTCGTAGTAAAGCACAAGCCAAAAAGTGTGGCAGGTTGGGAAGCATTGATTACCTGTTTGCTCACCGCCGAATATTATGAAGAAGCCTTAGTGCAAAGTAAAAATGCACTTGAAGCCACAGATCATAAACCTATTTTTTTATTTTACCATAGTGCACTTTTGTTTATTGTAGGAAAGTCTAAAGAAGGCCTTCTTTTATTGGAGCAGGCGATGGCAGCGGCACCTAAGTTGTTGAAAAAGTTTATTGATATAAGACCTTCCATCCTTCAAAATAGTCAGGTGGTAGACATTATTGCGC
Source organism: Sediminibacterium sp. (assembly GCA_040403595.1). Lineage (GTDB taxonomy): Bacteria > Bacteroidota > Bacteroidia > Chitinophagales > Chitinophagaceae > Sediminibacterium. The sequence goes on from JBBAKI010000003.1 coordinate 38,346, forward strand.
GGTTTAAAAGAAGAAAGAAAATATAACCACTGTTTGCTAGGAGGGGTATAATCGAGTATTTAAAGTCGTTTGTTTAACTTATTTTTGCATTTCAGAAAAGATGAGAGCTATGAATTTTAATTTATCACAAATTCCAGAGCGTACCGCTCAACCAAGAACTTCAGGTTTAACTATGGTAATGGATAAAGGTTTAAGTATAAATGAAGTCCATAATTTCATGAGTGTTGGTAGTCCACACTCAGATGTTATTAAATTAGGTTTTGGCACTTCTTTTGTGACGCCCAATTTGAGACAAAAAATTGAAGCCTATCAAACTTATAATGTACCTCTTTATTTTGGCGGCACATTGTTCGAAGCATTTTTAGTGCGTGGTCAGTTGGATGATTATATAGCTGTTTGTAAAGATTACGGTATCACTTATATGGAAGTAAGTGATGGGTCTATTAGTATCCCACACACCGAAAAATGTGGTTTAATTGAAAAGCTAGCCAAACACTTTACAATTTATAGTGAAGTAGGAAGTAAAGATGCAGCGCATATTATTGCACCGTACAAATGGATTGAACTCATGCGTGCCGAGTTAGAAGCTGGCGCAACTTATGTTATTGCAGAAGCGCGTGAAGCAGGTAATGTTGGTATTTACAGAGGAAGTGGAGAAGTGCGTGAAGGGTTGGTGCAAGAAATTTTAACACAAATCCCAGCTGAAAAAATTATTTGGGAAGCACCTCAAAAACTGCAGCAATTGTATTTTTTAGAACTCATTGGATGCAATGTAAACCTTGGTAACATTGCGCCTCATGAAATTATTGCATTGGAAGCCATGCGTATTGGTTTAAGAGGTGATACTTTTGAATTGTATTTAAACAAGTAAGACAGTTATGAAACGTTATGGACTCATTGGTTACCCCTTAACGCATTCTTTGTCCGGTCAATATTTTACCAATAAGTTTAGTCAAGAAGGTATCGAAGATTGTGTATACGAGCGTTTTTCAATTCCTACGATCAAAGATTTGCATGCTATTTTAGATACCCACAAAGATTTGTGTGGTTTTAATATTACGATTCCTTACAAAAAAGAAGTACTTGCTTTTTTAACAGAGCGTTCAAAAGCTGTTGAAGAAGTAGGGGCCTGTAATTGCATTAAAATTGAAGGGGGTCATTTAATTGGATACAATACAGACGTAATTGGTTTTGAAAATTCTTTGGTTCCTTTTCTAAAGCCTTCTCACAACAAGGCCCTCGTTTTAGGAACTGGAGGCGCTGCGCTTGCCATCGTATACGTGCTAGAAAAACTTGGGATCGACTATACGTATGTTTCCCGAACAGCTACAGATGGTCAATACAGTTATAACAGTATAGATGCCGCTGTAATGGCGAAGCATACGTTGATTATCAATACGACACCACTTGGCATGTTTCCAAACATCGAAGCTTGCCCGGATATCCCATATCAATTTCTAACGCCTGTGCATCATTTATTTGATTTAACCTACAATCCTGGGGAGTCTACATTTTTAGCAAAAGGAAAGCGTATGGGTGCTACTATTCAGAATGGTCAACAAATGTTTATTGAACAAGCCGAACAGTCTTGGCGCATTTGGAACAGCTAATTTTATTGCAACTGTACCGTTTTTTTAAGTCTAATATCTCTCGATGAACTTCCTACCATAATGGTAAAATCTCCTGGCTCAATAACGGTTTGCATGCTCGCATTGAGCATTTCAAAGTCTTGAGGAAGGAGTGTTAGTTTAATTGTTTTTGATGCTCCTGGTGCTAAATGAATTCTTTCAAACCCTTTTAATGCTTGAACAGGTCTTGCTACAGAAGCCACTTGATCTCTTAGGTATATTTGTGCTACTTCATCGCCAGCAATGTTACCCGTATTTTTTATTTCAAAAGAAATATTTATTTTATCCCCTGTTTTTGCTATCGGATTTTCAATCGTTAATTGGCTGTATTCAAATGTTGTATAACTCAGCCCATACCCAAAAGGGAATAATGGAAGCCCGGTAAGATTTTCATAATCATCGCCACGTCCTGTAGGTTTGTGGTTGTATACTAAAGGTAGTTGTGCTTCACTTATAGGAAATGTGATGGGTAGTTTTCCGCCGGGATTATAAGCGCCTGAAAGTACTGCTGCCACTGCGTATCCGCCTTCTTCGCCAGGGTACCAAACGTCTACAATACTATTTACTTGATCTATCCAGTTGCCCATGGTAACAGCACTTCCGCCAACTATTACAACAACTGTTGGTGTACCTGTTGCTGCAACTCTTTGAATGAGTTTTTCTTGTGCGCCAGGTAATTGTAAGGAGGCACGGTCTCTAAATTCGCCTTCTTCAAGTCCTACTACAACAACTGCTACTTTTGATTTTTGTGCAGCGGCTACGGCTTCATTTATTTTTTCATCAATGGTATTTGAAACGCCTAGGTTCCAGATTAATTTAATGGTTGCATTTCCGTTTGGTTCTTTAAATTCTACACGAATAGGATAGTTTGTTCCTGCTGTAAAATTATAGTCTAACAGTTCGGTGTGAAAACTTTGTTTTGCCCATTTGTCAATGACCAATTGGTTGTTGATGTATAATTTATAACCATCGTTTCCTTCTAGACCAATTTTAAAAGTACCTGTTTGAGGGGCACTAATATTACCTGTCCATGTAGCACAGAAAAATTCTGAATTTATTGCCGGGTCAGGTGTTGAAATAGTCCAATGAAAGTTGATATTCTTATCAATTCTTTTAACAGTTGGTGTTGCGCCAAAATCGATACCATTAAAATAGGTTGCCGTAAGGCCTTCTGTTTTTTGATTGTTTTGTGTGGTCCATAAATATTTACTTGGGATGACTGTCCAGCTTTTGTTGCTTCGGCCCGGACCTGCAGCAGTAATTATTTTTTGCGCACCATATGTTTTAATCATGCCATCCGCAATACTTACTTTTTTGGTACCAGGGCCACTGTAGCCGCCAAGCCTTGCCTCTGTTGCATCTACGCCAATAAGCGCAATGCTTTCGGTGGTTGTTGCAATAGGCAAGAGTCCTTTATTATTTTTTAATAAAACAATAGATTCGAGTGCAGCTTGGTGTGCTATTTTTTTATGGGATGCTTCAAAATTTGCGGCTTCAGTTTCTTTTATGTCTAGGTAAGGTGTTTCAAATAAACCTAGTTCAAACTTTGCTCTAAGTACACGACTTACTGCATCATCTAGTCTTTCCTGATTAATTTGACCATTTAAAAAAGGCGGAATAAATAATGTAAAATGTTCTTGTGCTGTTTGAAATAAAACGTCAAGCCCATTGTTTACCGCATTTTTGCCTGCATCCGGATAATCTTTAGCAGTATAGTGTAAAACATTGGCGCCGCCCACGGCGCCAGCATCTGAAATTACAAATCCGTTAAAGCCCCATTGTTTTTTTAATAGGTCATTTAATAAATAGTTGTTGGCAGTTGCAGGACTTCCATTTACTGAATTGTAAGACGTCATGATGGATCTTGCGCCCGCTTTTTGAACAGCGTCTTTAAAAGGAGGGTAGTGTATTTCAGATAAATATCTTTCGTTCATATCTATGGGGTAGCTATCTCTGCCACCATCCCCTACATTGGCAACAAAATGTTTTGGTGTTGCAATAATATTTTCGTCCTCTAAGGTTTTCATATATGCAACCCCCATTTTGCTACTTAAAAATGGATCTTCACCATAGGTTTCTTCGGTACGGCCCCATCTTACATCTGTGGCAATATTAATGACCGGTGATAGTATTTGTCTGATACCTCTAATTTTTGATTCTTTCGCAATAGCGCCTGCTACTGCTTCCATGATGCTTGTGTTAAAGGTAGCAGCCAGTCCAATACTTTGCGGGAATATGGTAGAACCCTGTCTTACCAGCCCGTGTAGAGCTTCGTCAAAAGGGAGCATCGGAATACCAAGTCTGGTACTGTCCATAAAAAACTGCTGAATTTTATTTACTTTTTTGGCTAAGCTAACCGCTGTTTCAGTTGCATTGTATTGCAGCATTTGTTGTGCACCTTCTGCACCTGCAGAAGCCGCGCTTACTTGAAATCCAAAAAGACCATCTTTGTATTTGTAACCCTCGCCTGGCTTGATGTCTCCAGGTATCATAAATAGTTGCCAAAATTTTTCGGTAGGGGTCATTCTGGCCAGTAAATCTTTAACCCTTTCATAAATGGGCGCTCTGCTATTTTTATAGAGTGGAATTGTTTGCGCAACAATCGTTGTTGTTGCAATAATTTGTATTGAAAAAACCAGTGCAATTCGAATAATATTTTTGCGAAGCGTTAAAGATTTTGTATTCATACATTAGGTTGGTAATCGTTTAAAAAATCGATGAGTTGTTGTACCGCTTTTTTTCTGTGGCTGAATTTATTTTTTTCGGTAATATCCATATTTGCAAAAGTGGTATCACTTCCTTCTGGAATAAATACTGGATCATATCCAAAACCATTGGTGCCATCTTGTGTGGTTTTAATATGACCTTTACAGATGCCTTCAAACTGGTATTCTTTTCCCTTGATAATAAGGGATGCCACAGTCCTAAATTGAGCAGCTCTTGAAGGTTTATCTTTTAATTCTAGTAACAATTTATCAATATTGTCTTGCATGTTCCTGCCCTCTCCTGCATACCTCGCCGACTTTACACCGGGTGCGCCACCTAGTGCAGCCACTTCCAGTCCAGTATCTTCACTAAATACGGCTTCGTTCGTAAGGGTATAAATGGTAGTAGATTTTTCGGTGGCGTTCGCTTCTAGCGTATCATGAGGTTCAGGGATATCAATATCAATCCCCACTTCTTGCAAAGTAAAAATCTGAAATTTATGATTGGTAAGGTATTTGATTTCTTCTACCTTATTTTTATTGTTGGTTGCAAAAATGAGTTTCATAGCGTTTAGATATTAAACGTTTTCTTAAGTGCATTCCACAATTTTCCTTTTTCTGTTTTTGCGGTTTCGTCTTTTACAAGCATGGCTTGTAATGGTGCAGAAAACAAAAGGGTGCAATTGTCATATTGTTGCACTTGGTACTGTGGTACTTCAAACGGAAGCGCTATAGATGCTGCCGTAATATTGAAAAGTAGTAAAGTGTTAGGTTGTAATTCTGTTTTTATTTGCGCGTAGTTAACGGCTTGATTGGCTGTATTAACAATGGCAACGTCGCCCATATTTAGTTTACATGCGGCGAGAATGGAGGTTAAAAATTGTAAAGATTCATCAGCCACATGAACGGCTGAATTGTCTTGTAATAATAGGGTTACCTTTTTTTGATTGTTGCCTAAAAAGCTGATAGGATTTTGTTTTTGTACGTTCTCAGTTGTAGGCGCAATAGCTCCGCTCTTTTTTGTTTCAGGCTTAATCGAGAGCTTACTGCTGCTCTCCTTAGCATCAACTAATACGAGGTCATCTTTATACAAAGAGGCGATTACAAAGGGGGGCAGGAAGTTATTTTCAGAATTCATAGCAGATTTACAATATTAACGATTGTTAGTTTTCATTTTTTTTGTTTCTTTGCACCAAATATAAAACTATGGCAGCAGCACTCGACTTAAAGATTGAAAAAGTTCAGCACAGTAGGTTAGTAAATACGACACTTGAAAATATACCATTTGGCCGTGTTTTTACCGATCATATGCTAGAGGCTGATTATATCGACGGTGCTTGGACAAATGTTGTTATAAGACCGTATCAACCACTTCAATTTGATCCTTCGCTTGCGGCATTGCATTATGGGCAATCGATTTTTGAAGGGGTTAAAGCGTATAAAAATGAGGCTGGCGAAGTCAATATTTTTAGACCTCAAGATAATTTCAGAAGATTTAATATTTCTGCGGCACGTATGTGTATGCCTGCAGTGCCAGAAAATATTTTTTTAGAGGGCATGCGTCAATTAATTGACATCGATAGAGATTGGATTCCTGCTCTAGCAGATCACTCTTTATATATCAGACCTTTTATGTTTGCTACAGATCCTGTAATTGGTGTGAAGCCCTCTGATTCTTATAAGTTCATGATTTTGCTAAGTCCTACTGGGCCTTATTATAGTGCCCCTATGAAAATATATGTAGAGGAAACGTATACCCGTGCAGCTCCTGGTGGCGTTGGCTTTGCTAAAAATGCAGGTAACTATGGTGGCAGTATGCTGGCTACACAAAAAGCAAAAGAAGCTGGTTACGATCAAGTGTTATGGACCGATGCTTTTGAGCATAAATATTTGCAAGAAGTAGGTACCATGAATGTGTTTTTTGTTTTAGGTAACAAAGTAGTAACGCCCGAATTAACAGAAGGAACCATTTTAGAGGGTGTAACAAGAGATAGTGCCATCACAGTTTTAAAGGAAATGGGCATGGAAGTGCAAGAGGTTAAAATTACTATTGATGAGCTCATCGCTTTTCAAAAGCAAGGCCTTTTAAATGAAGTGTTTGGTACCGGAACGGCGGCTACTATTTCAAAAATTAAAGAACTGCGCTATAAAGATTATAGCATGCATTTTGATACAGATCATGCTGGTGTTGCCCATGAATTAAAAAACCGTTTAACAGCTATCAGACACGGTGAAACAACCGATACGCACCACTGGTTGTTTAAAGTTTAATAAACTGTTTTTGTACATAATGTTTTCCTGCTTTAACAATAGCAAAATAATGCCCGGGTAATAGCCTTTGTACGTCTAGGCTTGCGGTTCCAGTTTTGCTAGCTCCAAATGCTTTGGTCATAAGCACAACCCCTGTAATACTATGTACCGCTATCTCAAACGGTAGTGCTTCTCTAAATGAAAAGTGAATCCGTAATTGATTTTGCACTGGATTGGGTGTAACAGTTGCCAAAATTGGATCCTCTTGTAGTGGGGGTGGAGGTGGCCCTGTAATTTCAAATCTATGTTTACCGGCTGTGGTACTGTCTGTACTAATTTCAAAAGTATAAGCGCTGTCTTGTATAATTTTTTGATATTTATTTAATCTTTTATCGTGTAGATACGCTACCAAATCATTGGCAATAACATAAGCGGTGCATAACAATTTGTATTTTCCCGTTTTGCCAGATTGAATGCCAATCGGCACAAAAAGGTTGTTGGTAAAGGGTCTTGCGTCTATGCATAGTGGTATGCTGTCTCTAGAAATTGTATAAAAAGATATTTCATTATCGTTTATTTTTTCGGCGTCCCATTTTTCAAATCGGCTACTGGCGCTATCTATTCCCATTATTTCAAGCCTATCTAGTACATTATTTTCCTGCATCAATTGAAGGCTAATGTGTGCATATTCCTGTTTGTATTTACTTGTGTCGATGGTGTCATTTACATTTATTTTGGTGCGCTCTTCATAAAATAAATACCCGCTTGATGCTGCCGTATTTTTAATAATAAACCCTTCTAGTTTTTCAATAACCCTCGGATGCCTAAAGGCCCCCGCTGTATAGTTACCGGTTGTTCCAAGGCCTGCATCCCAGTACCAGTAATACTTTCCAATGCTGCTGCTACTTGACACTTTACTGATATCAATGGCTGCAGGGTATGGGTTGCCCGTTAAAAAATAGCGCGTTAATGGATAAGTAGTAAAGTTAGTTTCAAGTGGTCCATGCTGAGGTACGCCTTCCGCAATTACCTCTACTATGGTGTCCTGTTTTTTTGAAACTACAAAAGGTGGTTCTGTAATTAAACCAGCAATACCTGGGTACAACCAAATTTTTATGGCGCTATTTGGTTCCAGGAAATGACTGTCTATTTTGGTAAATGGTTGGTATAATAATTGTGCGATATTATTAGAAGTACTATCTAAAAAATACACAGATGGATGTTCATGTGTAGCACTGTCAAAGCCACTGCTGCGGCCGCCTTTGCCGGTTATAGCAATACTATTTTTAAAGCTTTTTAAACTTGATATATTTGAAAAGGGGAGTGCCAGAAGTTTTGTTTGCCCATCCGCTACATTGTATTTTTTGTGTAATGTAGCAGGCGCAATTATTTGCGTGTTGTTGCCAGAGCTGTTTATTTGCGCAGCGTGTAAAAGTGTTAGATGCTTGGTTTGTAAAGTACCATTAAAAATGGTGAGGCTACTCGCAATAACAAGGGAGTCTACAAATTGAACTTTATTTTTTGTATCAATATGTAAAGTATGAATCAGGTTTTTTTTGAAAACATGGGGATTGATAATGGCACTGTCTTTTTCTATGTAAATACTTCCTTTTGTAGCATCGATGGTGCCAGCGCCAAACACTGCTAAAGGTAAGTACAGCATGCCGTTTACGGCAATACTAGCGCCAGATTCGAGCGTTATTGTTTTGGCCGTATTGGATTGATTTGGGAATGCATCACTAATAATTATTTGACTGCCTTGTTGCACAAGTACATGGGTGCTGCTATCTGGCACTAAACCACCACACCAATTGCTACCCACTTGCCAAAGAGCACCATTTGTTCCCATCCATAAACCATTTTTTTTGATACGAACGCTGATAAAATTACTGGTATCGGTACATGAAAATTGGGTAGCAATTCTTTTAAATATTGTACTGCTTTGTAATGTGCCAGATTGGTAATTGTACGCATTGTTATTTCCGGGAGCTGTTTTAAAAAGTACTGCAGTATCTTGTTTGCAAAGCCATTGGTAGCTTGTGTTTGCTGCATTACTACCGGTAAATAATGTAGGTGCAAAACCTTTACAAATGGTTTGATCACCTATAGTTGTATTGTTTACAATCCCGCTATCTAGTTGAAATAATACTTTTTTAAAACTGCTGTTAATACCATCTGATATTTCTATAATGGCACTGTCTATTCCTGCATTTGTATTGTTTGGAATAAACGTCAGGGTTCTTGGATAAGAGCTATCGCCTACCGTTTTCTTCGAAAACGGTAGGCCCAAAATTTCCCCCTGCGTAGGAGCCAATTGTAGCTTCCATAATAATGTTTCGCTACTATCTATTTGCGTGACACCTAATACTGCAGAAGCTATGGCTAATGGGCTTTTGCAGCTATGTAAGCGCATGGTACTGGTGTCTATAAAAGCGGGTGCCACAGCGTCAATTTTGACTTGCAAAAAACGGGTGTTGGTGGTTATCATTCCGTTGCAATTATTGAGTGCGGCATCTTTAATGGCACCGGTGTCGCTATTAATTTTGGGGTAGATATTGAATCCATTTTTTACGAGATCGCCTATAGAAATGACATATGAAAAATGCCATTCGTTGGTGCCAGATCCTTTGGTATATACCATGTTTTTTGCACGGTCTGAAATAGCTGCCACTAAGTAAGGAGTAAAAGCGCTGTTGTTTAAAAAACAAGGTTCCGAAAAAATAATTTTAGCTGTGAGTGTATCGCCTGTAGTATATGTTTTTGCTGTTGGTGGTATGACCTCAAACACAGTGGGGGCCGTCTTATCGGGGATGGTAAGGGCTTTGCATATTAATTGTTGTAGCGCCATGCCGTCATCATTGCCGATGTCATCTTTGTCTTGCCATTTTATAATAAGTTGTTCGCCAGGTTTCCAGTTGATATTAAAAAGTGTGTCTTTTTTCTTTTGCTGATGAACAGTTAAAAGCCCATTGAGGGCTGCCGTTCCTGTGCTTGTTTGAACCGAATAAAAATTGAGTGTTGTATCTTTTTTTGTGAGTGTATCTAAAACATTATTTGTTGCAGAAGTTGCATATGAAAAGGTCCATTCGCCCGCTTTACCGCTGCCGCCTTTGCGCCACTGAGCAGCTACAAATTCTATTTCAAATTGGTCTATTACCGTGTTTGTCGTATTGGTAAAACTGATGCCAAAAATATACGTGCCCGCGCTGCTTGCAAGGCTTCCAAGCCCTCTAGTAGCAGCGTTTGTAGCTCCACTTGAAGGTCCGTAACTGAAAATACCGCTGGTGGCATTGGTTCCTGCGCTGGTGGCAAAATTGAGCACTGCATTACTTCCATTTGTTTGTGCTATAAATAAACCAATTAGCCCTGCATGTAAGCTTCCTAAAAAGTAGGGCCCCTTGCCTGTTATGCCACTAGTATAGGTGCTTAAAACCGGTAAATTGGAAAAGTTTTGGGTGTACACAAAGTTGAGTGCAGGGTAGGGGCAACTACTGGGGGTACTAGAAATTTGGGCAACAATGGCATTAGAGGTGCAAAGCACTAGAAAAGCAGCAAGTCCAAAAGACTTTATCAACCGAAACAAGCAAACAATTGAAATGAGCATAAAAGGGGGGCGTTATTTTTGGCTAAACAATCTAAATCAATCAGATAGCTTTCTTTTATTTGCCCTTTAAATCAAGTATTTACTCCTTTTTGGCCTTCGTATTTGTACTGAAAATCAGTATTTTACGTCTAGTTTGAGAAAACTTTTTAAAACTTTTTGATTTTTCAGTTCCAGCCATTACCTTTGCCGTCCGAAATTTTAAACGGTTTAGAATGCCTACAATACAGCAATTAGTTAGAAAAGGTCGTGAAATAATCAAGGCTAAAAGTAAGTCTAGGGCTTTAGATGCGTGTCCGCAACGTCGTGGTGTTTGTACCAGGGTTTATACGACAACGCCTAAAAAGCCAAACTCTGCCCTACGTAAAGTAGCGAAAGTGCGTTTGACAAACAAGATTGAGGTTATTGCCTACATCCCAGGTGAAGGTCATAACTTACAAGAACACTCAATCGTATTAATCCGCGGTGGTCGTGTAAAAGACTTACCAGGTGTACGTTACCACATTGTTCGTGGTAGCCTAGATACTGCAGGTGTTAAAGACCGTAAGCAGTCTCGTTCTAAGTACGGTACTAAAAAAGAAAAGGCTAAAAAATAGTCTCTAAAAAAATTATTACAAAAAAGCTAATAAGTAGATCACATGCGTAAAGCACAAGCCAAAAAATTACCCCTAGCTCCTGATGGACGTTTCAATGATAAATTGGTTACTCGTTTCATTAACAACTTAATGTGGCAAGGTAAAAAAAGTACTGCTATCAACATTTTTTATGATGCGGTAGACAAGGTTACTAAAATGACCGGTGAAGATGGGTATGAAGTATGGAAAAGAGCCGTAGCAAATGTTACGCCTGCTGTCGAAGTTCGTAGCCGTCGTATTGGTGGTGCTACTTTCCAAATTCCTTCTGAAGTGCGTGCAGATCGTAAGATTTCATTGAGCATGAAATGGTTAATCCGTTACAGTCGTGAAAGAAATGGTCGTACCATGGCAGACAAGTTAGCCAACGAAATGTTAGCGGCTAGTAAAGGTGAAGGTGCTGCTTTTAAAAAGAAAGAAGACACACACCGTATGGCTGAGGCGAACAAAGCGTTCTCTCACTTTAAAATTTAAGTATCAACAAACTGCTTATAGAAGCCCCAAACCCAAGTTTGGGGCTTTTTTTTGGTATAATTAATAAATTAATAAAATACCTCCGGAAACCTTTTTCCAATTGGTATAATTATTACCTTTGCCGCCTCGAAAATTGAGGAACTGTTTCCTCAAGCAAAAAATTTAAAAACAAGCACTATTATGGCTGACTTGAAATTTCAAAGAAACTTTGGTATCGCCGCACACATTGATGCGGGTAAAACCACAACAACAGAGCGTATATTACGCTACACAGGTATGATTCATAAAATTGGAGAAGTGCACGATGGTGCTGCGACTACCGATTGGATGGAGCAAGAAAAAGAAAGAGGTATTACCATTACTTCTGCTGCAGTAAGCTGCCAATGGAATTTTCCTACTGTAAAAGGTAAGGTAGATGCTAATACAAATAGTTATTATTTCAATATCATCGATACTCCGGGTCACGTGGATTTTACTGTAGAGGTAGAGCGTTCTATGCGTGTATTAGATGGTTTGATTGCACTTTTCTCTGCAGTGGATGGTGTAGAGCCACAATCAGAAACGGTGTGGCGTCAAGCTAACCGTTATAAGGTTCCACGTATTGGTTTCGTAAATAAAATGGACCGTGCCGGTGCGGACTTTATAATGGTCGTAAACCAAGTAAAAGAAATGCTAGGTGCTAAAGCGGTGCCGCTTCAATTACCTATTGGTGCCGAAGACAACTTTACCGGTGTTGTTGATTTGATTAAAATGAAAGGTATCATCTGGCATATGGAAACAGAGGGTATGACTTTTGACGAGATTGACGTGCCTGAAGATATGAAAGAAGACGTTGAATTCTGGAGACAGAATTTGATTGAAGCTGTTGCAGAATATGACGATAAATTAATGGAGAAGTTCTTCGAAAATCCAGATACCATTTCTGAAGACGAAGTACACGAAGCCATCCGTAAAGCTTGTATCGATTTAAGTATCGTTCCAATGATGTGTGGGTCTTCCTTTAAAAATAAAGGGGTGCAAACTGCGTTAGATGCGGTTTGTCGTTACTTGCCTTCACCAGTGGATGTGGATGATACAGAAGGAACGGATCCAGATACTGGAGAGAAAGTATACCGTAAGCCCAATGCAAAAGAACCTTTTGCTGCACTTGCATTTAAAATTATGACAGATCCTTTTGTAGGACGTTTAGCGTTCTTCAGATGTTATTCTGGCCACTTAGATGCGGGCTCTTATGTACTCAATGTACGTAGTGGTAAAAAAGAGCGTATCTCTCGTATCATGAAAATGTTCGCGAACAAACAAAACCCTGTAGACTTTATTGAAGCAGGTGATATCGCAGCAGCCGTAGGTTTTAAAGAAATCAAAACAGGTGATACTTTATGTGATGAGAACCATCCAATCACCCTAGAAAATATGTTTATTCCTGAGCCCGTTATCGCGGTAGCTGTTGAGCCTAAAACGCAAGCAGACGTTGATAAAATGGGTATGGCCATTGCTAAATTAGTGGAAGAAGATCCAACACTTCGTGTAAACACAGACGAAGACACCGGTCAAACCATTTTAAGAGGTATGGGTGAATTGCACTTAGAAATTATCATTGACCGTATGCGTCGTGAGTTTAAAGTGGAAGTAAACCAAGGTGCGCCACAGGTTGCTTACAAAGAATCATTTGGAATCACTATCGAACACCGTGAGGTACTTAAGAAGCAGTCGGGTGGTCGTGGTAAATTCGCTGATATCCAATTTGCTTTTGGCCCTGCAGATGTAGAGTGGCTAAAAGAAAATGAAGGCAAGCATTTCCAATTCGTAAATGATTTGTTTGGTGGGTCTATTCCTAAAGAATTTGTACCCGCTATTCAAAAAGGTTTTGAAACTTCAATGGGTACAGGTGTTTTAGCAGGGTACCCTGTTAACAACATGAAAGTGCGTGTATTTGATGGTTCTTACCACGATGTGGATTCTGACTCAATGTCTTTTGAATTGTGTGCTAAATCTGCCTTCCGTGAAGCGGGACGTAGAGCTAAGCCAACTTTGCTTGAGCCAATCATGAAAGTAGAGGTACTAACACCAGATCAGTACATGGGAGACGTTACCGGTGACTTGAACCGTCGTCGTGGTATGCTAGAAGGGATGGACAGTCGTGCTAACTTACAGGTTATCAAGGCTAAAGTGCCACTTAGCGAAATGTTTGGTTATGTAACCCAACTTCGTTCATTGTCTTCTGGGCGTGCTACTTCAACCATGGAGTTCTCTCATTACAACCCAGCACCAAACAACGTTGCTGAAGAGGTAATGGCGAAAAACAAGGGTAAAGTTAAAATCGAAGAATAAGGTAACTATCTTATTGATTTATAAGTGTTTTAAAGCCCAAGCCCTGCTCCAAATCGGAGTGGGGCTTGTTTTTTCAAGTATTTTGAAAAAAAAATACCTTTTTCTTAAAAATTATTGTTTTTTTCTTGACCATCTGATTACAGTCCCTTACCTTTGCAACCCCAATCAGAAAATTGGGTTTCGACTATGTCTCAACGAATCAGAATCAAATTACAATCTTACGATCACAATCTGGTAGATAAATCTGCAGAAAAAATCGTTAAAACTGTACGCAGCACAGGTGCCGTAGTAACAGGTCCTATTCCTTTGCCAACACACAAAAGAATTTTTACCGTTCTTCGTTCACCACACGTAAATAAGAAAAGCCGTGAGCAATTCCAACTCGCAACGCATAAGCGTTTGTTGGACATTTACACGTCTTCTTCAAAAACAGTAGATGCGCTAAGTAAATTAGACTTGCCTTCTGGTGTTGAAGTAGAAATTAAAGCCTGATAAGCTGTCTTAGCCCGCTTAACCGCCTAAGACAACCATCAACAACAGTTCTTATAAATTCGTCACCTGTCAACAATAACTCGTTTTTAATAACTGGTTATCGGAAAACAGCTCTGATAAAAATAAAAAAAGGTTTAAGTGTTTTCATTTAAATCATACATATAAACAGGCCCTTCGAGGTTTGTTTACTACCGGTACTTCCGCTTCAAGTGTTCTTAAGACAAATTGAAAACAAAGGAAAAGGTCGGTGGCAAACAAGGATTGAATCCCGCTTTCATCGGCAGGATGTCCTCTATAACCTATGCGGGGCATAAACCGCAACACGATGAAAGGAATTATTGGTAAAAAAATCGGGATGACCAGCATCTTCCAAGAAGATGGCAAGCAAACTGCTTGTACCATCATTGAAGCTGGTCCTTGTACCGTTACTCAAGTGAAAACCCAGGAAACTGATGGTTACACTGCACTTCAACTAGCATTTGGCGACAAAAAAGATAAGCACGCTACTAAAGCCGAGCTTAATCACTACGCAAAAGCCCAAACTTCAGCTAAGAAATTCGTTAAAGAATTCCGTAACTATTCCATAGAAAAACAACTTGGCGAAATCGTTACTTTAGATATTTTTTCTGAAGGGGATGAGATCGAAATAGTTGGTACCACTAAGGGTAAAGGTTTCCAAGGTGTTGTAAAGCGCCATGGATTTTCTGGTGTTGGTGAAGCATCGCACGGTCAGCACGATCGTTCACGCGCACCAGGATCTATCGGTGGTTCTTCTTACCCAGCACGTGTATTTAAAGGCATGAGAATGGCTGGCCGTATGGGTGGAGACCGTGTTAAAATGAAAGGTCTTAAAGTGGTTAAAATTTTTCCTGAAAAGAATTATATCCTAGTTACTGGTTCAGTACCTGGTCACAATGGTTCTATCGTTTTAATCCAGAAGTAATCACACTTAATTGAAAATTACCATGCAAGTAGATGTATTAAATATAAAAGGACAGAAAACCGGCAGAACGGTAGAATTACCAGCTGAGATTTTCGGTATCGAGCCAAATGATCACGTGATCTACCTGGCTGTAAAACAATATTTGGCTGCGGGCCGTACTGGTACGCACAAAGTAAAAACACGTGCTGAAGTACAAGGTGCTAGCCGTAAGTTACACAAGCAAAAAGGAACGGGTGGTGCTCGTAAGGGTAATATCCGTAACCCATTATATAAAGGTGGTGGTACCATTTTTGGTCCTAAGCCGCACTCTTACGATTTTAAATTAAATCGTAAAGTAAAAGACCTTGCTAAACTTTCTGCTTTAAGTTATAAAGCAAAAGAAAATGCAATCGTTGTTGTTGAAGACATCACAATGGATGTTCCTAAAACAAAAACTTTAGTAGAGGTAATGAAAAACTTAAACCTTTCTAATAAAAAGTCTTTGTTTGTTCTACCAGAATACAACGATAATTTATACTTGAGCACACGTAACGTACCAAATGTTGCTAGCAGTTTATTAGCTGACATCAACACATACGAAATCATGAACGCTGACGTATTAGTAATCACAGAAGCAACTGCTAAAATCTTCACTGAAGAAGAAGAAGCAGCAGCATAATAATTTTAGAAACGTTTCAACACAAATAAAATGAAACCGACCGACGTATTGATAAAGCCTATATTAACTGAAAAAGCAAACGCTCAACAAGAAACTTTGAGAAGATATGCTTTTAAAGTAGATCGTAAGGCTAACAAATTAGAAATTAAAAAAGCAGTAGAAGCGTTCTACGGTGTAAATGTTATAGATGTTAACACTGCTGTTGCTCCAGGTAAAAATAAAGCGCGCTATACAAAAGCTGGTTTTATTCAAGGTATAAAGTCTGCTTATAAAAAAGCATTCGTTACTGTTGCAAAAGGTGAATCAATAGACTTATACGCAAATATTTAATTTATAGTACGCAGAGCTGAGAATTCTGCATTTAAACAAATAGAAAATGCCACTTAAAAAGTACAAACCAATTACTGCCGGAACACGCTGGAGAATTGGAAATGCTTATGCTGAAATTACTACCAACAAGCCTGAAAAGAGTTTGTTAGAGCCACAGAAGAAAACGGCTGGCCGTAACTTCCAAGGTCGTCGTGTAATGCGTTACATGGGCGGTGGAAGCAAGCATCATTATCGTATTGTTGATTTCAAAAGAGACAAACGTGACATTGCAGCAACTGTAGTATCCATCGAATACGATCCAAACCGTACAGCGTTTATTGCTTTATTGCAATACACAGACGGTGAAAAGCGATATATCATTGCTCCACAAGGTTTACAAGTGGGTGCTAATGTAATTGCTGGTGACAATGTTGCTCCAGAATTAGGTAACGCACTTCCTTTAAAGAGTATGCCATTAGGTACCACTATCCACAACATCGAATTACAACCTAGTCAAGGTGGTAAAATGGTGCGCAGTGCTGGTGGATCTGCACAGCTTGCGAACAAAGAAGAAAAGTATGGCGTATTAAAAATGCCTTCTGGTGAACTTCGTAAAGTACTTATCAATTGCTATGCAACAGTTGGTGTGGTTTCTAATAGCGATCACAATCTCGAAACTGCTGGTAAAGCTGGTAAGAATCGTTGGAAAGGTATTCGCCCTCGCGTTCGTGGTGTAGCCATGAACCCAGTCGATCACCCGATGGGTGGTGGTGAAGGTAGAGCTTCAGGTGGTCACCCACGTAGCAGAACTGGTAAGTATGCAAAAGGTGAAAAAACAAGAACAAAAGGAAAAGGAAGTGATAAATTAATTATCCAACGCAGAGACGGTAAAAAGCTCGCTAAATAATTAAAAAGCATTTTCAAATTATAATATTTATCATAACTCAATTAACTCATAATTATGGGTCGTTCGATTAAAAAAGGTCCTTACGTTGATGCCAACGTTGAAACCAAGGTTCTAGCAATCAATGATGGTTCAGCAAAGAAAGGTGTCATCAAAACATGGAGTCGTAGAAGTACCATTACTCCAGATTTTGTAGGCCACACTTTTGCAGTACACAACGGGAATAAATTTATTCCAGTGTATGTAACAGAATTCATGGTAGGTCACAAATTGGGTGAATTTTCACCTACTCGTAACTTCAGAGGACACGCAGGAACTAAAAAATAAACAGTAAGAAGCGAACGATAAGTTTACTTCAAACGTCAAACTAAAAAAGAAATGGAAGCAGTAGCTAAACTGAACAATTATCCAACAGGGCCGCGCAAAATGCGTTTGCTTGCTGATGTGATCCGTGGAATGGAAGTAGAAAAAGCTTTGGCGATTCTAGAATTCCACCCACAGCACAACGCAGTACCTTTGGCTAAATTGCTAAAAAGTGCCATCAACAACTGGGAACAAAAAAACAATGGCGCAAGTGCTGCAGATAGCAGCCTTATTGTAAAAACTGTATTTGTAGATGGTGGCCGTGTTTTAAAACGCATGCGTCCAGCTCCACAAGGCCGCGGATACAGAGTTCGTAAGCGCAGCAATCATGTAACATTAATCGTAGATTCTAAAAACTAATTGTAAAACCACTATATGGGTCAGAAAGCAAATCCAATTGGTAACAGGTTAGGTATCATCCGCGGATGGGACAGCAACTGGTATGGTTCTAAAAAAGACTATGCTAATAAGTTGATTGAGGATCATAAGATCCGTACTTACCTAAATGCCCGTATCAACAAGGGCGGTATCGCTAAAATCGTAATTGAGCGTACCCTTGGTAAGTTAATTGTAACGATTCATACCTCTAAGCCTGGTATCATCATCGGTAAAGGCGGTGGAGAAGTAGATCGTATCAAAGAAGAGTTGAAAAACTTAACGAAAAAAGATGATGTTCAAATTAACATCCTTGAGATTCGTCGTCCAGAATTAGACGCACAAATCGTAGGGGATACTATTGCTCGTCAAATCGAAAATCGTATCAACTTTAAACGTGCTACTAAAATGTCTATTGCCTCTACTTTACGTATGGGTGCAGAAGGTATCAAGGTAAAATTAGCCGGTCGTTTAGGCGGCGCTGAAATCGCACGTTCTGAAGAATTCAAACAAGGTCGTGTGCCTCTACATACATTCCGTATGGATATCGATTATGCAAACGTATTTGCACAAACCGTTTACGGTAAAATCGGTATCAAAGTATGGATCTGTAAAGGTGAAGTTCTTGGTAAGCGTGAATTAAATCCAAACTTCGTTGGTGGCAAAAATGACATGAGCGAAAGAAGAGGTGGAGAAGAGCGCAGACCAGGTGGCGATAGAAGAGATGATCGCAGACCAGGCGGTGGTGGAAGAGACAACAACCGTGGTGGTGGTCCTCGTCCAGAACGCAGAGGATAATATCTTCTGTTTAAAAAAGAATTGACAATTTTTGAATTTTCAAATTGAAATAAATGTTACAGCCTAAAAGAAGTAAACACAGGAAGCAGCAAAAAGGCCGCATACGCGAAGTGGCTAAGCGTGGCACTTCCATTTCATTCGGTTCATTCGCTTTAAAAGCATTAGAGCCAATCTGGTTAACAAACCGTCAGATTGAATCTGCTCGTCAAGCAATGACACGTGCTATGAAAAGAGAAGGTAACGTATGGATCCGCGTATTTCCTGATAAAATTATTACCCGCAAACCTGCAGAGGTGAGAATGGGTAAGGGTAAAGGTAACCCTGAATTCTGGGCTGCTGTTGTTGAACCAGGACGCATCATTTTTGAGTGCGACGGTGTTACAGCGCAAGTAGCACAGGAAGCAATGGGCTTAGCAGCTCAAAAGCTACCTATCAAAACCAAATTCGTTATTAGAAGGGATTTGCAAGCTTAATTTTAAATATAATTTGCAATGGCAAACAAGACATCATACGATTTCAACAAAAGCATTAAGGATTTGAATGTTCAGGACCTACAAGCTAAAATTCAAGAAGATCAATTAAGATTGAAAAAACTTGAATTCGCACACGCTATTTCTCCACTCGAAAACCCGATGAATATTCGTGCGCTTCGTAGAGACATCGCACGTATTAAAACGCAATTGAAGAAAAAAGAATTGGGTATCTAAGAGGGTATCTAAACCATAAATAAAAAACAATGGCTGAAGTAAGAAATTTACGTAAAACGAGAACTGGGCTAGTAACTAGCGACAAAATGGATAAAACCGTTACAGTTGCTGTAGAAAGAAAAGTAAAACACCCTATCTACGGTAAGTTCGTAAAGAAAACAACAAAATTCCACGCACACGACGAAAAGGGAGAGTGCGGTATTGGAGATGTAGTAAAAATAATGGAGACACGTCCACTTAGTAAAACTAAGCGTTGGAGACTCGTTGAAATTATCCAAAAAGCAAAATAGGCCCTCGGGCTTCATGCTGCAAACCGTCCATGAGCAATCACACGGGTGTAGCCTCTGAAAAAAAACATTTTTCTGTCACTATAAAAGTGATAGATCTAACAGCTAAAAGCTAAAAAAATGATTCAGCAAGAAAGTAGATTGAATGTAGCTGATAACAGTGGTGCAAAAGAAGTCCTTTGTATTAAGGTACTTGGTAACAGTGGTCAAGATTATGCCAAAATTGGCGATAAGATTGTCGTAACTGTTAAACATGCAATCCCTGCAGGCGGTATTAAAAAAGGTACGGTTTCTAAAGCAGTTATCGTTCGTACTAAAAATAAATTACGTCGTAAAGATGGTTCATATATTCGTTTTGATGACAACGCTGTTGTGTTGTTGAACAATTCAGATGAGCCACGTGGTACACGTATTTTTGGGCCAGTAGCTCGTGAACTTCGTGATGCAGGTTACATGAAGATTATTTCACTAGCTCCAGAAGTATTATAATAATAAGTCATTAATAGACGTTTAAGTTAAAAACAATGAGTACAAGATTCAAACCTAAATTCAACATCAAAAAAGGAGATACCGTTGTGGTAATCACCGGTGATGACAAGGACTTGAAAAAGCCTCGTAAGGTATTAGAAGTGATTGTAGATAAAGGCCGTGTAGTAGTAGAAGGCGTTAATATCGTTACAAAACATACGAAACCTTCTGCACAAAATACAAAAGGTGGTATCGTTAAAGTAGAAGCATCCATCAACATCAGTAACATTATGTTGTGGGACGCTAAAACGAGTCAACCAACCAAAGCTACGCGTACACGCGAGAGTGGTAAATTAGTTCGTGTATCTAAAAAATCAGGGGAGGTAATTAAATAATGAGCACAGTAAAGTATACTCCAAGATTAGCAGACAAGTACACTAAAGAAGTGATCCCTGCTTTAATGAAAAAGTTTGCCTACAAAACAGTAATGCAAGCACCTAAGTTAGAAAAAATCTGTATCAACCGTGGTGTAAACGGTGCGGTAAACGATAAGAAATTAATTGACATCGCTGTAGATGAACTAAACATGATCACTGGTCAGAAAGCAGTTCCTACCATGTCTAAAAAAGATATCTCAAACTTTAAATTACGTAAGGGTATGCCAATTGGTGCTCGCGTAACATTAAGAGGTGAAAAGATGTACGAATTTTTGGATCGTTTGGTATCTGTGGCACTTCCACGTGTTCGTGATTTCAAAGGTATTAGTGATAAGGCATTTGATGGTCGCGGTAACTACACATTAGGTGTTACTGAGCAAATCATTTTCCCTGAAATCGATATCGATAAAATCACTAAGATTACAGGTATGGATATCACTTTTGTAACAAGTGCGCAAACCAACCAAGAAGCGTATGAGTTATTAAAAGAATTAGGTATGCCATTTAAAGGAACAAAAAAAGACACTAATTAATTAAGAAACTGGTAGCAGCCGGATTTGTAATAACACAATCACCGGAACCTACTAAAACCCAAATAAACAAAACATGGCAAAAGAATCAGTAAAAGCCAGACAAAGAAAACGCGAGAAGATGGTAGCTAAGTTCGCAGAAAAGCGTGCCGCTTTAAAAGAGGCTGGTGATTATGCAGGGCTAGATCTACTTCCGAAAAATGCGTCTCCTGTTCGCTTAAAAAACCGTTGTCAATT
This sequence comes from Sediminibacterium sp., assembly GCA_040403595.1. Taxonomy (GTDB): domain Bacteria; phylum Bacteroidota; class Bacteroidia; order Chitinophagales; family Chitinophagaceae; genus Sediminibacterium. The sequence continues at coordinate 59,475 of JBBAKI010000003.1, forward strand.
AACCGGTCGTCCTAAAGGATACATTAGATACTTTGGTCTCTCAAGAATTATGTTCCGTGATATGGCGCTTAACGGAATGATTCCTGGTGTAAAAAAAGCGAGCTGGTAGTATTCGGCAAGTTTTAGTAAACAAATTTTGAACTGATTTAATTTTAATAAAAATGGTAACTGATCCAATAGCAGATTTCTTAACGAGAATTCGTAACGCGCAAATGGCCGGTCACAGAATGGTAGAAATTCCTGCCTCTAATTTAAAAAAGCGTATGACTGAGATTTTATACAATCAAGGTTATATCCTTAAGTATAAATTTGAAGAAGATACAAAGCAAGGTCTTATCAAAATCGCTTTGAAGTATGATGAGAATACCAAGCAACCTGCTATCCGTACACTCGAAAGAATTAGCCGTCCAGGTTTACGCCAGTACGCTAAGCCTGCCGAAATCAAACGTGTAATCAACGGTTTAGGTATTGCTATCTTAAGTACTTCTAAAGGGGTATTAACAGATAAGCAAGCTAAAGCTGAAAATGTAGGTGGCGAAGTACTTTGCTACATCTACTAAAATAAATACCGACACTGACAATTATGCTTTTTAGTCGGAGCAGAACACGGTGCCCGGATTCAATTAACACATTAAACAACATCGACTATGTCTCGTATTGGTAAAGCCCCGGTTACAATTCCTTCAGGAGTTACTGTAACGGTAAGCAAAGAAAACGTAGTGACTGTAAAAGGTCCTAAAGGCGAATTAAAAGAAACAGTAGATAGAGATATCATTGTAACTGTAACTGAAACAGAAGTTTTAGTTGCGCGCCCTACAGAGCAAATCCGTCACAGAGCAATGCACGGCTTATACCGTTCATTAATCAGCAACCTTGTAAAAGGTGTGACTGAAGGTTATAAAAAAGAATTGGAATTAGTGGGTGTGGGTTTTAAAGCAGCCAATACTGGTAACGTTTTAGACTTAGCACTTGGTTATTCTCACAATATTATTTTTGAAATTCCTAGCGAATTAAAATTGGCTACCACTACCGAAAAAGGACAAAATCCTAAGATTTTCTTAGAAGGTATCGACAAACAATTAATTGGCCAGGTAGCTGCAAAATTAAGAAGCCTTCGTAAGCCAGAGCCGTACAAAGGTAAAGGTGTTAAATACGCTGGTGAAATTCTTAGAAGAAAAGCCGGTAAAGCTGCTGGTAAATAAGCTAAGATTTATAATAAATAAAATAATCAATAATCTCCGGCCGAATCGGAGATTCCAAACAGAAATACAATGGGTAAATTAATTCAAAGGCAAAAAATCAGATACCGCATCCGCAAAAAGGTGCAAGGTACTGCTGTAAAGCCTCGCTTGTCTGTATTCAGAAGCAATGCCGAAATCTATGCACAATTAATAGATGACGACAATAGTGTAACACTTGCATCTGCATCTTCAAGAGATAAAGATATTGCTGCTCAAAAAATCACTAAGATCGAAAAATCTAAGTTGGTGGGCGCAGCAGTTGCTCGTAAAGCTATCGAACTAGGCTTAACCGCTGTGGTTTTTGATAGAGGTGGTAATTTGTATCATGGCCGTGTTAAGTCTGTGGCAGATGGTGCGAGAGAAGCCGGTCTTCAATTCTAATTAGCTAACAACAATTAATCGTTAGATAAATGTCTAAAGTAAACGTAAATAAGGTAAAAGCCAGTGGCGATGTGGAACTCAAAGAAAAAGTAGTTGCCATTAATCGCGTGGTTAAAACCACTAAAGGTGGACGTACATTCAGCTTCTCAGCGCTTGTCGTAGTAGGTAATGAAAATGGTGTTGTAGGACAAGGCTTGGGTAAGGCTAAAGAGGTACAAGAAGCAATTGCAAAAGGTATCGATGACGCAAAGAAAAACCTTTTGAAAGTCCCTGTTATGCACGGAACTATTCCGCACGAACAATGGGCTAAGCAAGGTGCTGCTAAAGTGTTGATTAAGCCAGCTGCACATGGTGCGGGTGTAATCGCAGGAGGCAGTATGCGTGCAGTACTTGAAAGTGCTGGTATCACTGACGTGTTAGCAAAGAGCTTAGGTTCTGCCAACCCACACAACGTGGTAAAAGCAACTTTAAAAGCATTGAGTCTTTTAAGAGAACCTATACAAGTTGCTAAAACACGTAGTGTTAAACTGAGCAAAGTTTTTAACGGATAAAACCTCTGGTTATGAAAAAAATTAAAATAACTCAGATCAAAAGCGGTATCGATAGATCTGAGCGCCAAAAACAAACTTTAATTGCATTGGGTCTAAGAAAACTAAATGCATCAAAAGAAGTGGAAGCAACTCCTCAAATTTTAGGAATGGTAAACAAAGTGAGCCATTTAGTAAAAGTAGAAGAGATCGCTTAATACTTTTTAAAGCATGTATACGTTATTATAAAAATGAGTCAATTTTTCAATTGATTCATTTTTATTTAATTCGATACACATACAATTTATTATTTAACAATTGCGAGGGGTGATACCCCGTAAGTTCAAAATCAAACAACATGAAACTACACAATTTAAAGCCAGCGGAAGGATCTACGCACAAAGCAATCCGTATTGGTCGTGGTGAAGCATCTGGTAAAGGTGGTACTTCTACAAAAGGTAACAAAGGTGGTCAAAGTCGTGCTGGTTACAAAAGCAAAATGGGTCACGAAGGTGGTCAAATGCCAATTCAACGTCGTGTTCCTAAGCGTGGGTTTAAAAACAACAATCGTATCGAATTTAAAGTGTTCAACCTAGGTCAAATCGACCAGTTGGTTGAAAAATATGGCTTCACTGAATTTAGCTTAGAAAATTTATACATCAACGGTTTAATTAGCCGCACGGATCGTGTAAAAGTATTAGCAAATGGCGAATTAAAGGCTAAACTTACATTTAAGGTAAATGCTGCAAGTGACAAGGCAAAAGCTGCTGTTGAAGCTTCAGGCGGAACCCTTGAAATTGTAAAGTAATTTCCCGTAAATTGCCAAAGGCTTAGCCATGGTAAATACTATTAACGCTACAATTGCATTTAAGTGAAAAAACTAATTCAAACATTAAAACATATCTGGGCAATCGATGAGCTTCGTAACAAAATTATTGTTACGCTTGCCCTAGTACTAACGTATCGTTTAGGTACGCAGATTACCCTTCCTGGTATCGATCCTAACAAAATAGAAGCTGCTTCTGCTGCTGCAAAAGGCAATGGCTTACTTGGCATATTTGATATGTTTGCAGGTGGTGCATTTTCTCAAGCCTCTATTTTAGCATTAGGTATCATGCCTTATATTTCTGCTTCAATTTTCATGCAATTAATGACCATCTTGGTTCCTCAGTTGCAAAAAATTCAAAAAGAAGGCGATAGCGGACGTAAAAAAATTAACCAATGGACACGTTACCTAACAGTAATTGTTACAGCGTTCCAAGCAGGTGCTTACGTAGCTTATTTAAACAGCCCAGGCTATGCGCCAGCAATCATTGCAGCGTATGCCCCTTACTTCTGGTTTTCTACCGTTATCACATTAACAGCAGGTACTTTGTTTGTTATGTGGTTAGGTGAAAAAATTCAGGATAAAGGTTTAGGTAATGGTACTTCAATCATTATCATGGTTGGTATCTTAGCTCGTTTACCACAATCTATTATTCAGGAGTTTAGCGCAAAAGGCCAAAAAGGCGGCGGTGGACTTTTAATATTTTTAATTGAGGTTGCTATTTTAGTAACGATTATTATGGGTCTTATTGTACTTGTACAAGGGGTTCGTAAAATTGCAGTGAACTACGCTAAGCAAATTGTTGGAAGCCGTCAATTTGGTGGTGCTCGTCAATTCTTACCTGTTAAAGTAAACAGTGCTGGTGTAATGCCAATCATTTTTGCGCAAGCAATTATGTTCTTACCTACACTTGTTTCTTTTACCAATTTAGATTCGGCACAAGGCATTGTAAAAGTATTCAACGACCACAGTAGTTGGGCTTATATGGCTATCTATTCTGTAATGGTCATTGGATTTACATTCCTTTACACAGCCCTTATCTTTAATCCAAAACAGATCTCTGAAGATTTAAAACGCAATAATGGTTTTGTACCAGGTGTTAAGCCAGGACAACCTACTGCTGATTATATTGGATCGATCATGGATAAAATCACTTTACCAGGCGCTATCTTTTTAGCACTTGTAGGTATTATGCCAGGCTTTGCTCAACGTTTAGGTGTTACGCAAGGATTTAGCTCTTTCTTTGGTGGTACATCTTTATTGATTATGGTAGGTGTTGTACTTGATACACTTCAACAAATTGAAACCTATTTATTAATGCGTCAGTACGATGGATTAATGGAAGGTGGACGTGTACAAGGCAGACAAATGGATACGGTAAGTGGCATGTAATATTATTTTACACAAACGATAATAAAACCTGTCAGCGCTTGTGGCCTGACAGGTTTTCTTTTTTAACTATGACCCGAAGAAATATTGGTATGATTTATAAAACAGAAGCAGAAGTTGCACTCATGAAAGAAGCTGCTTTACTCGTGAGTAAGGCACTTGCACAAGTAGCTGGTTTTATCAAGCCAGGTGTTACCACTTTGCAAATCGATAAGTTGTGTGAAACGGTGGTAAAAGACCATGCAGCGGTTCCATCTTTTTTTAATTATAGAGGGTATCCATTTAATATTTGTGCATCTGTAAATGATGTGGTGGTGCATGGTTTTCCAAATGAAGTGCCCATTAAAAATGGAGACATTGTTTCTATCGATTTGGGTGTTATTTTAAATGGATGGCATGGTGATCATGCGTACAGTTTTATTGTGGGTGAAGTAGCCCCTGAAATTTTAAACCTTGTAAAAGTCACCAAAGAGTCTTTGTACAAAGGCATCGAAAAAGCAACGGTTAACAACCGTATTGGTGATATTTCATATGCTATTCAAGAACATACCGAAATGAAAAACGGGTATGGTGTAGTACGTGAATTAGTAGGGCATGGCCTTGGTAGAAATTTACACGAAGACCCACAAGTGCCTAATTATGGCAAGCGTGGTAACGGCCCTAAAATGAAAGAAAATTTAGTACTCGCTATTGAGCCTATGATTAATTTAGGTACCCATAAAGTGTACACCGAAGATGACGGTTGGACAGTAAAAACACAAGATGGAAAAGTGTCTGTTCATTTTGAACATGATGTTTGTGTGAAAAGAAATGAGGCACTGATACTTTCTGATTTTAGTATTATTGAAGCCGCCGAAAAATTAAATACCCATTTAAATAGTAGCTACTATTAATTTTTTATACAACTACCATGCGTGAAAAATTAGTAGTGATAGGTGGTGGTGCAGCAGGTTTTTTTTGTGCTATTAATGCGGCCAGGTTGAATGCTAATTTAGATGTTTGTATTCTAGAAAAGTCCAATAAATTACTGGCTAAGGTTAAAGTAAGTGGAGGTGGGCGTTGCAATACCACGCACGCATGTTTCGAACTTCCAGAACTGGTTCAAAAATATCCGCGCGGTCAAAATTTTTTAAAGAAAACATTTCATTGGTTTAACACCACGGATACAATCGAGTGGTTTGCTTCACGCGGCGTAGATTTAAAAACAGAAGCAGATGGACGTATGTTTCCTGAGTCCAATAATTCGCAAACCATTATAGATTGTTTGTTAAAAGAAGCAGACAAATACAAAGTTCAAGTTCAAATACAAACTGCAGTAGAAAAAATAACGGTAAATGACGCGGGTGTTTTTTTATTGCAAACAATAACGAAAACAATCGAAGCCAATTATGTTTGTGTTGCAACAGGTGGATTTCCGAAAGCACATCAGTTTGATTTTATTACAAATCTTGGCCATACCATTGAAGTGCCTGTTCCATCTCTATTTACATTTAATATGCCGGGTAATCCTATTACGGAACTCATGGGTGTAAGCGTTCCAGAAGCGCAAGTAAAAATTGCAGGATCAAAAATAATGGCAACTGGCCCTCTTCTTATTACGCACTGGGGCATGAGTGGACCAGCTATATTAAAATGCTCGGCCTGGGGTGCAAGAGAACTTGCTGGTTTAGGATATGCATTTACCATTCGTGTTAATTGGATTCCTACATACGCCGAACAAGATTTACGCACTGCTTGGCCACTTATTAGGGCAGAGCAGGGTAATACCAAAATAGGAGGGCGCAACCCTTTTGAACTACCGGGTAGATTGTGGTTGCACCTACTGGATGTTTGTCAAATAGATGCGGGAATCAGTTGGGCTACACTCACCGCAGCTGCTCAAAACAAGCTCATTACGGCCTTAACCGCTTTTGAGTGTAAAGTGAGTGGCAAAACCACGTTTAAAGACGAATTTGTTACTTGTGGGGGTATTAAATTATCCGAAATCGACGCCAATACCATGCAAAGTAAGCTTGTAAAAGGGCTCTATTTTGCGGGTGAAATCATGGATATTGATGGCATTACAGGCGGGTTTAATTTCCAAAATGCCTGGACTTCTGGTTGGATTGCAGCCAAGTCCATTGCCGAACCTAAAAAAAATGCCTAAAACCCACTATTTATACCGGGTTTACCTGTTTTTTTACTAGATTATTCTTACTTTTGCACCCCCGAATTCATTAAACCATCGGGGTTATTTTATGCAAATTTTCCGTAAACAATTAAACGCAGATGCTCAGGACAGCACTGGTGCCGAGGCAACAGCTGTAACTGCGACAACAAATGCCCCTGCAGCAGCGCCAGTTGTAGAAACTGCGCACGATGATTTTGACTGGAGCATTGACAAACGTAACGTTAGTCATTATGCCGAAGCAGAAAGACAAAAGTATGATAAAGTGTATGATGGCACTTTCGTACAAATCCAAGATGGCGAAATCATGAATGGTATCGTTGTTGCTTTAACAAAAACTGATATTGTAATTAATATTGGTTTTAAAAGTGATGGCCTTATTTCTTCTAACGAATTCCGTGATCTACAAGGATTAAAGATTGGTGATGAAGTAGAAGTGATGGTAGTTGAAAAAGAAGACCGTCAAGGAAACTTACACCTTAGCCGCAAATCTGCGCGCATCTTCCGTGCTTGGGAAAGAATTATGGAAGTGCACAAAACAGGTGAAGTGGTTACAGGTACTGTTACCAGCAAAACTAAAGGTGGCTTGATTGTTGATGTATTTGGTATGGAAACTTTCTTACCAGGTTCTCAAATTGACGTGAAGCCAGTTACTGATTACGATCAGTTTGTTGGTAAAACAATGGAATTTAAAGTTGTAAAAATCAACGAAACCATTAAGAACGCAGTTGTATCACACAAAGCCCTTATTGAAAGCGATATCGAAGCACAACGTGCAGAGATTATGAGCAAATTAGAGAAAGGTCAAGTGTTAGAAGGTGTTGTTAAAAACATCACTGACTTTGGTGCATTTATGGACTTAGGTGGATTAGACGGTTTATTATATATCACAGATATTTCATGGGGTCGTATCTCTCACCCAAGCGAAGTGGTGAAGATGGATCAGAAATTACAAGTGGTGGTATTAGACTTCGACGACGACAAAAAACGTATCAGTTTAGGTCTCAAGCAATTAACGCCACACCCTTGGGATGTATTACCAGAAGGACTTTCAGAAGGTTCTGTAGTGAAAGGTAAAGTTGTAAACATTGAAGATTACGGTGCGTTTTTAGAAATTCAACCTGGTGTTGAAGGTCTAGTTCACGTTTCTGAAATCACATGGGCTAACACACCAATCAACGCAAAAGAATTCTTTAAGTTACAAGATGAGTACGAAGCTAAAGTGGTAACACTTGATAAGGACGCGCGCAAAATGAGCTTAAGCATTAAGCAAATGAGCCAAGATCCTTGGAGCAGCATCGAATCTAAATTCCCTGAAAACAGTAAGCACAAAGGTTTGGTAAAAAATATCACTCCGTATGGTGTTTTTGTTGAAATGGAACCAGGTATTGGTGGTATGATTCACATCAGCGATTTAAGTTGGTTGAAGCGTTTCAATCACCCTTCTGACTACACTAAAGTAGGCGAAGCAATCGATATCATTATCTTAAGTATTGATAAAGAAAACAGAAAATTACAATTAGGCCATAAGCAATTAGAAGAAGATCCTTGGAATACATTAGAAGAAACTTTTGCAATTGGATCTTTACATGAAGGTACTGTTACCCGTAAGGATGATAAAGGTGCCCTTGTACAATTACAATATGGCTTAGAAGGATTCGTACCTAACCGTCACTTGAATAAAGAAGATGGTACGCAGGTAAAAGCAGATGAAACAGCGAAATTTATGGTGATCGAATTTGATCGCAATGAAAAGCGTATTGTATTATCACACGCTCGTCTTTGGGAACAAGTAATAGCTGAAGAAAAGGAAGTAGCTAAGAAAGAAGCCAAAGCGGAATCTGACAACACCAAGAAGGCAGTTAAAGCAGTTCAATCTAAAGTAGAGAAGTCTACCTTAGGTGATTTGAGCGCATTAGCTGACATCAAGGCAAAATTGCAGGAAGGTGAAGGTGGGAACTAATTAGTCCCCTTTCATTAGGAATAGGTCAAAAAGCTGTCTAGCCACCCGGTTAGGCAGCTTTTTATATTTTTCTTAACTAGTTGATAGTCAATATTCGAAATCAAATTTCTAATTTGCTAACAATTAACTAATTTTGCCAACTTGTATGAATAGAATTGTAATTGTTTTTTTGGCAGCCTTTTTGCTGGTTTCTTGCGCTACAAAATTTTCTAAAATTTTAAAGAGTAAGGATGTAGAGTATAAGTATAAAATGGCTGAACAGTTTTATGCAAAAAAAGATTACAGTAAAGCGCAGGTTTTATACGAAGATATTTTTCAGGTTATGAAAGGTACCCCTCGTTACGAAGACATGTATTACAAATTCGCGTATTCTTATTATTATCAAAAAGATTACTCGAACGCTGAAAAATTATTTAAGAATTTTATGGAAAATTTTCCAAGTTCTGGTAAGTTAGAAGAGATAGAATACATGCGTGCATATTCGTTCTTTAAAGAATCACCAAAGGTAGATTTGGATCAAACCAATACCAATAAAACCATGCAGTTAATGCAGGCTTTTATTAATGGTCATCCTGGTTCAAAACGAATTACCGATGCAACAGAAATTATAGACCAGTGCAGAGAGAAATTAGAAGAAAAAGAGTTCAAAGCAGCGCAGCTTTATTTGAACCTAGGTTATTATAAAGCAGCAGCAGTAGCTTTTGGCAACGTGTCTGATAATTTTCCGGATTCAAAAAAAGCAGATTTATATAAATACCAAGTAGTGGTATCTTATTATAAATATGCCGAAATGAGTTACGAAGAAAAGCAACAAGCGCGTTATGCAAAAGTGATCGTAGAATGTGATGATTTTTTAGAACGCTACAATACAAGTAAGTATGTGGCTGATGTAAATAAATACAAAACAGCATCTTCAAATTATTTAAACAATACAAAAAAATGAGTAAGCTAAGAAGACAATTAAGTGCCAACACCCCAAGCGTTGTTGAAACCAAAAGCCTAATAGATATAAAAGCAAAAACTGGTAACTTATACGAGTCAATTGCGATTGTGGCACGTAGAGCCAATCAAATCAATGTATCTATCAGAGAAGAATTGCACAACAAACTAGAAGAGTTTGCAAGTCACACCGATAGCTTAGAAGAAATTCATGAAAACAAAGAGCAAATTGAAATCTCTAGAGCGTACGAAAAAATGCCTAACCCTGCTATTTTAGCAACCCAGGAGTTTATGGAAGGGAAGATATATTACAGAAGAAACGAAGAGAACGATTTATTCCGTTAGTTCAGAAATAATAGTATGTATCAAAAAGACAGTTTTTAACTGTCTTTTTTTGTTAATTTAGTGTATCCTATTTGACCTCATATGAAGTTTGCAAACACTTTACTTACGCTGTTGTTTTTAGCCCTTATTTCAGGCGCTAAAGCCCAGGAATTACAAGCTAGGGTAACGGTGTTATCAAATAGGGTAGCCACCACTGTAGACCGTAAAATATTTACAACGCTTCAAACGCAGCTCACTAATATACTCAACAATAGAAAGTGGACGGCTGACATTTACAGGACTCAAGAAAAAATAGAGTGCAGCTTTATTTTAAATATTGAGTCGATGGTTGAAACCAATGTATATAAAGCTACACTTAGTATACAAGCGGCAAGACCCGTTTATGGTTCATCGTATAAAGCCAGTATCGTTAATTTTCAGGATCCTGACGTAACGTTTAAATACCAAGAATTTCAGCCGCTCGAATTCAATGAAGCTAGGGTGCAAGGTACAGACGCTGGCTCGGCTAATTTGCCTGCCATTTTTGCTTACTATGCCTACATGATTATTGGACTTGATTATGATTCTTTTGCGCTAAAAGGTGGGGAGTCGTATTTTAGAAAAGCCCTCAATATTGTCAATAATGCACCCGAAGGGAAAGGGGTTCAGGGTTGGAAAATGTTTGACGGACTCAGAAACAGATTTTGGCTGGCTGAAAATGTAACCAATAACCGTAACAACCTCATCCATGATGTGTTTTATGGCTATTACCGAAATGGATTAGATCATTTAATGGATAGTGAAGAGCAGGCACACACAGCTGTGTTGGCAGCGCTTATACAACTCCAAACTTTTGCACAGGATAATCAAAATAGCATGATTCAGCAGTTTTTTTTACAAAGTAAATTTGCAGAATTATCGGGTATTTTTAAAAAAGCAAAAGCTGCAAATAAACAAAAGGCACTCGAATTATTAACGGTGCTAGATGCCGCCAATGCACCCAAATATAAAGAAGCGCTGCAATGATAAAATCTTCTTCTATACTTGTAATTATAGTGTCCTTTTTGGCGCTCGCATGTAGTAGTACGCCTAACAATGTCCTACCTGTAAATACCATGAAAGTAGTTATGTTTGATATGCTTAAAGCCGACGATTGGTATGCGCGCATAATAGTAGGGGATACTTTAATGCAAAGAGTAAAAGAAGACATCCCTTTGTATGAGCAGGTATTTGCTGTTCATAAGCTTACTAAAAAACAGTTTTTTGAAAGTTATCATTATTACGAGTCGCATCCAGTTGCCTACAAAGAACTAATAGATTCACTCGAATCCTATGGCAACAACCAAAAGCTAAAAATGTTAAAAAAGTAAACAATATTTATTTTCACTTGTTACAATAAAAAACCAAAACATATGAGTTTAACAACAGGCACTGCCGCCCCTAATTTTAGTTTATTTGATACCGACAAAAACCTCGTTCATTTAGCAGATCAAAAAGGTAAAAATGTAGTTTTATTATTTTTCCCTTTGGCTTTTACAGGTGTTTGTACCACAGAGTTATGTTCTATCAGAGACAATATTGCACTCTATAATAATACGAGTGCAACTGTATTTGGCATCTCTGTAGATTCTTTATTTTCTCTTGGTAAATTTAAAGAAGAACAAAATTTGAATTTCCCTTTACTAAGTGATTTTAATAAAGATGCTGCTAAAGGATTTGGTGTTTTATATGACGTGTTCCCTGCTTTTGAAATGCAAGGCGTAAGCAAGCGTGCAGCGTTTGTAGTTGATAAAGAAGGTGTAATTCAATATGCTGAAGTTTGCCCTACTCCAGGTGATTTGCCAAACTTTACGGCAATTCAAGAAACCCTTGCTAAACTAGCTTAATCTAGTTTTTAGTATCTTTGTGCCAGTCAAATCCATAAGATGCATAAAAGGAACCTAATTATATTAATTATTTTATATACCATTACGACCAGTTTTGTACCTGGTGGTAATGGTATTTATGATTCCTTTTTTAGTGCACCTGCTTCGAGCAACACTAAAATTGTTCGTATCTATCCCAACCCCGCTACCACTGTTATTAATTTTGAATTTGACAAATCTGTCGAATCAACAAGTACCATTGCTATCTATAGTTTCTATGGAAAAAAAATGAGTGAACAACGTTTGTCTAATAACAAAGTAACTTTCATCTTAGATGACAACTATACGCGCGGATTGTATGTTTTTCAACTCCGTGATCAAACAGGTAAGATTGTCGAGTCTGGTAAATTCCAAGTAAGTAAATAAAACATTTACTTATCCGTCACTTCTACAATTAAAAATTTCAAATAGTTGGTATTTTCCATGCCCCAAATAATTGGGTGGTCAGATGCTTGTGCTTGAAAAGTTACTTGTCTAATTTTTTTGCGTGCATCTTTTGCTGCCATTTCAATGGTTTGCAAAAAAAGTTCTGGTTGTACTAAATTAGTGCAACTTGACGTCACTAAAAAACCACCATTTCTAATTAATTTCATGCCACGTAAATTAATTTCTTTGTATCCCGTAATGGCTTTTTGAATACTTTCTCTACTCTTTGTAAATGCAGGCGGATCAAGCATTACAATGTCATATTGTCGACCATCTTTGCCCCATTGTTTAAGTACATCAAATGCATTCATGGCTTCAAATTTGCAAATGGCATCAAGTCCATTGAGTGCTGCATTTTTATTGGCTTGCGCTACTGCATTTTCTGAAATATCTATGCCCAATACAGATTTAGCACCATAATGTGCCGCATGAATTTCAAAAGTTCCGGTATAGGTAAATGCACCTAAAACGTCGGCGCCTTTTACAATATGTTGAATGGCTTTACGGTTGTCTTGTTGGTCTAAAAAGTATCCCGTTTTTTGACCATTTTCGATATCTACATGAAAACGTAATCCATTTTCATGAATCATAATTTTAGTATCAAATGGCTCCGATAAAAAACCTTTTATTTGAGAGAGGCCTTCTAGTTCTCTTACCGGCACATCGTTTCTTTCGTAAATTCCTTTTGGCTTAAAAATGGTATTAAGCGCTTCTACAATGGCAGGCTTCCAATGATCCATTCCTAATGACAATGTTTGTAAAACAAAATAGTCGTTGAACTTATCAATAATAAGGGCAGGCATTTGATCTGCTTCACCAAAAACAAGACGGCAATTTTCTGTGTAGCCAATTTTTTGGCGGTAAGCCCAAGCTTCTGCAATACGGCGGTGAAAAAAAGCGGCATCGATGGTTTCGGGTTTGCGGGTGAGTAGGCGGACTAAAATCTGAGATTTCGGGTTAATATAGCCTCTGCCAGCAAATTTCCCATCGGCATAATGAACGTCTACAGTAGCTGCCGGCTCAATAGGGCCGTCAATTTTGTCTACTTCATTACCAAATACCCATGGGTGACCATTTGCGATACGCGCCGCAATCTTCTTTTTAAGAAACAACTTTGTCATGTCTGCGAAGATAAGGCGGATTAATCTGCCAATTTTTCCCTTTTCTTTGCAACGGCAAAATTTTTGCCATAGACAAGGGTAAATAAATAAGCAATCCTTATGGAAGAGTCAATATCAAACGAAATGGAGCAAAATATTGAAAATGAGCTCAACACCGACGAAAATATGCCCGGAACTGAGCATTTAAAGGAACCAGAAGACGCTGAAGATCCTTTAACCAAGCTTGATGCCGAATTACAGGAGCAAAAGGATAAATACCTGCGTTTAATGGCAGAGTTTGAAAATTATAGAAGAAGGACTTCTAAAGAGCGTTTAGAGCTTATTCAAACCGCCGGAAAGGACGTTATTGTGTCGTTGCTTGACTTATTAGATGATTGTGACCGTGCCGAAAAGCAGTTGCAAGGTTCGGACGATATTGCTGTTCAAAAAGAAGGCATTCAACTCGTTTTTAATAAATTACGTTCAACCATGCAATCTAAAGGCGTTAAAGCGATGGAGAGTATCCACCAAGATTTTGATGTAGAAAAGCATGAAGCCATTACTGAAATTCCTGCACCCACCGAGGACTTAAAAGGGAAAGTAATTGATGATGTGATTAAAGGATATTATTTAAATGATAAAATTATCCGCTTTGCAAAAGTGGTGGTAGGAAAATAAATTAGAAATGGCTAAAAGAGATTTTTACGAAATATTAGGGGTATCTAAATCTTCATCTGCAGATGAAATAAAAAAAGCATATCGTAAAGTGGCGATGCAATTTCACCCAGACAGGAATCCGGGCGACAAGGAAGCAGAAGATAAATTTAAAGAAGCTGCAGAAGCCTATGAGATATTAAGTGACGCTGATAAAAAAGCAAAGTATGACCGTTTTGGTCATAATGCTTTTGGTCCAGGAACGGGTGGTGGGGCATCTCATAGCTCTAATATGGATGATATCTTTAGCCAGTTTGGAGACATGTTTGGTGACGATGCTTTTGGTTCTTTTTTTGGGGGTGGTGGAAGATCAAGAGGTGGTGGAGCAAGAGCTACAAGAGGTCAGCGTGGAAGCAATTTGCGTATTAAAATCAAATTGAATTTTGAAGAGATTGCAAAGGGTGTCAACAAAAATGTAAAAGTTAAAAAGCATGTTACTTGTACCGGTTGCGGTGGTAACGGTGCTAAAGATAAAAATAGCGTTCAAACATGTAGTGCATGTGGTGGTAGTGGACAGGTTCGTAAATTGACCAATACTTTTTTAGGTCAAATGCAAACCGTTACTACTTGTTCCTCTTGTAATGGAGAAGGAACGACTGTTACAGCTAAATGTGGTACTTGCAAAGGTGAGGGTAGAATGTATGGCGAAGAAATCATTTCTATTGATATTCCTGCAGGTGTGCAAGAAGGCATGCAGCTTAGCATGAATGGAAAAGGAAACGCAGGCGAAAGAGGTGGAAGCCCTGGTGATTTAATTATTCAAATTGAAGAAGAAACGCATCCAGAATTACAACGTGATGGACTTAATGTTGCATTTGATTTGCACTTGAATTTTGTAGATGCTGTATTTGGAACGCAGGTAGAAGTGCCAACCATTGATGGTCGCGCTAAAATCAAAATTCCAGCAGGCACCCAAAGCGGCAAAATATTTAGACTCAAAGGGAAAGGTTTTCCTGAAGTGCAAGGTTATGCAAAAGGAGACCAATTGATTTATGTAAATATTTGGACGCCACAAGCGTTTACCGACGAAGAAAAAGTGGTGCTAGAAAAACTGCAGTCAAGTGAAAATTTTAAGCCTAACCCAAGTAAATCGGATAAAAGCTTTTTTGATAGGGTTAAAGAGGCCTTTAATTAATCTTCTTGAATTTATGGTGGGGCTCTATTCTACAAGTTTGTAAATATCCTTGCTGTTTCTGCCGTATCCATCATAGTCTAATCCGTAACCCAATACAAATTTATTTGGGATAGAAAAGCAACAATAATCGATGGGTACTTCAAATACCTTTGCATCTGGCTTGTGGAGTAATACGCCAATTGTAAGGGATGCAGGTTGTTGGTTATGTAGTTGAGGTAAAAACGTATGCAGTGTTTTTCCAGTATCAATAATATCTTCTAATACAATCACGTGTCTGTTGGTAAGATTCACGTCTAGCCCAATAGCAGTAATCACCTGCCCGGTAGAAGTGGTGCCTTTGTAAGAAGCGAGTTTAATGAAACATATTTCTGCTTCAATGTTAATGGATTTAAATAAGTCGGCGGCAAACATAAAAGACCCATTTAATACCGCTATAAACAAAGGCTTTTTGCCCGCGTAATCATTGTTGATTTGGGCCGCTAATTCCGTAATTTTTTCTTGCAATAAGGCTTCTGGTAAAAATATTTCAAAACTTTTTCCGTGTAGTTGAATCTTAGACATAAGCTTATTTTTTCTTTGCTTTTTTAATTTTTTTGGTGCTCGTTTTTTCGGCGGCACGCAAATCTATTTTTTGCCCTACTTGTAAAACGCTGTCTTTGCTAATGCCAGGGTTTAGCGCAAGTAAGGAACTTAATAATACGCCTTCTTTTTGTGCAATGCTATACAGTGTTTCAGTACCTATAGTTGCATGCATTTCAGATGCTCCGTATTTTTGTTTCTTTTCTATAAATAAAATACGGTCTTGATCTAAAATATTCATTTCCGCTAATTCATTAAAGTCAAATAGCTTACTTAAACTTATTTTGTTGCTATTGGCTATCGCTAACAAAGAGCTTCCTTTGGTAGCAAGTATAGCTTTAGTATGGTTGATGGTTACTTTTGTATTTTCAAGTAAGCTAATCGGCGCAGGTGTTACAACAAAATCAATGCCCTTTTTCTTTTGTTCTATTGCAATAAGCGAGTACTGCGCTAAATCATAATCATTTATAATTTTAATTAATTGTGCTGGGTAATTTGGATTGGTGGCATAGCCTGCTTGTTTCAAGCCAAACGCCCAACTTGTAAAATCAGTCACGTCTAATTTAAATAAAAAGGCGTAGTGTGTTCTTGTTTTTAAAAAATTAGAGTGGTCAATGAATGAAGCTTCTGCGTTATCGTATACTCTAAAGCACTCGCCAATAGCATCGTCGTTATGATTTATTTTTGGGCCGGTCCATTCGGTTTTGCACTTGATGCCAAAATGATTGTTGGATTCTTTAGCAAGTTTGCTTTTTCCTGTTTGTGATTCTAATATAGCTTGACCTAATTTTATAGCTGCAGGAACGCCAGTTCTAATTTGCTCCTGCATCGCAATATTTTTAAACTGGCTGATATAAGCAGCGGCATCTGCGCTTATCGTTTGCGCTAGTCCACTCAGGGTAATGAATGTGGTACATAAAAATGTATACAATATTTTCAAGTTCATAGTTCGTTTTTTTGGATCATTAGCATGCCATCTCTTATCGTTAATAATACCTGAGAAGTACGTGCATCATTTTTTACGTATGCATTAAATGCATGAATCGCTACTGCGTTTTTTCCTGAAATTATTTCTCCTAATACTTCTCCATGAAAAAGTACATTGTCAGCAATAATGATACCTCCTTTAGCAAGCATGGGAACCACCATTTCATAATATTCGATATAGCCTGTTTTGTCGGCATCAATAAAAACTAGATCAAAGGCATGTGGTAGGGTTGGGATGATTTCTTTGGCATCACCAATATGTAATTTAATTTGATGCGCATAATTACTTTGCTCAAAATATTTGCTTGCTGTTTGCGCATCTTCTAATCTAGATTCTATGGTATGCAATATGCCATTTGATGCAAGCCCTTTGGCCAAACACAGCGCGCTATAGCCTGTAAATGTGCCTATTTCTAGAATATTGATGGGGCTTTTCATACATGATAACATGCTTAAAAACTGTCCCTGAACTTCGCCACTGAGCATATGTGCTTTTGGGTGCGTAGCCCTTGTTTCATCTAATATTTTTTGTAGCAACGGTTCTGCGGGTGTTGTAAAAACATCCGAATACTGTGTGGCTTCATCTATAATAAATGGCATTGGCATGAATACTTAAATAGCGGTTTCTTTTTTCGAAATAAGTAAGAGTCCTATAAATGTAATAAACCCATTGATGATTAAAAGTTCCAATCCAATTTCAAAAGAACCAAAGATTGCTTTTTGATTGATGTCAATGATCAAGCAAAGAAGAGGCGAAAGTATACAAACAATAGGCACCCATTTATCCAGAACATTCTTTTTTAAAACGATGCCAAAGGTAAAGAGGCCTAATAGTGGACCATAGGTATAAGCAGCTACTTTTAAAATAACGCTAATCATGCTAGGGTTGTCGATCCATTTGTATACCATTACAAAGAGTAAGAAAACAAGAGCAAATCCAATATGAATGCGTTGTCTAATCATTTTCTTTTTTGCTTCATCCCAATCCTCCCTGCGTTGCATGCCTAAAATATCGATACAAAACGTAGCAGTAAGCGCCGTGATAGCACCGTCGGCACTTGGAAACAATGCAGAAATTAAAGCAATGATAAAAATAATAGACATGGCTGGAGGCATATGGCCAAGTGCAATACTTGGGAATAATTTATCGCCGGTAAATGCAAGTCCATTGGTATTGGCAAACAAATAGAGTAGTCCTCCTAAAAATAAAAACAGCGAAATTACAACCAGCATGGTAAAACCTAATGTGATAACGTTTTTTTGAGAATCTTTTAATGTTTTAACAGAGATGTTTTTTTGCATCATCTCCTGATCCATACCGGTCATGGTAATGGTTACAAAAGCACCTGCTAATATTTGTTTAACAAAAAATAGTTTGCTAGAAGGGTCTGTAAAAAACACTTTGGTATAGCCCTTATCTGCCATTGCGGCAAAGCTTTCAAAGAACCCTAGATGTAATTGATTGAGTATGTAAAAAACACAAATTACCAGACCTAAAAGCATGCACGATGTTTGCAATGTATCGGTCCATACAATGGTTTTAACGCCACCCTCATAGGTGTATAGTAAAATCATGAGTAAAATAATAAGCGTAGTTGCCCAAAAAGGTATATGAAAACTTTGTAAGATAGCGTCTTGTAAAATGCGGACTACTAAATACAGTCTTGCAGTTGCACCGAGTGTTCTTGATAAAATAAAAAACGAAGCGCCTGTTTTATATGATGCTACGCCTAGTCTAGTACTTAAGTAATTGTAAATCGAAGTTAAATGGAGCCTGTAATATAATGGAAGTAACACATAGGCAATGGTTAAATAACCAATGACATAACCTAGTGTAATTTGTAAATAGGAGAATGCGTTTACGTAGTTGGTGCCACCTACAAGTGTCCCCACCTGCCCAGGGACACTTACAAACGTAACGCCACTTAAAGAAGTGCCCACCATGCCAAATGCAACGAGCATCCAATTGCTATTTCTGTTGCCAATAAAAAAAGATTCGTTGGTACTATTTTTACCTGTAATTTTAGCTACAACGAGCAAAATTAGAAAGTATACTATTACAAAAGAAAATAAAGCAATGGGCGACATGGCAAACGTTTTTTTTTGTTGGTTTGTAGGGCTTAAAGGTAAGGATATTGCTCCTTTTTAACACATAAGAATCTGATATATGTCTATACAAACGGTGGCTGTTTTTTGTGGTTCCAAAGATGGGTTAGATCCTGCTTTTTTAAGAGCGGCAACTGCCTTTGGTCATTTAATCGGAACAGTCGGCATGAACTTAGTGTACGGCGGCGGAAACAAAGGTTTGATGGGTGCCGTAGCCAATGGTGCTATGGCTGCTGGGGTAAAAGTTATTGGGGTGATACCGGAACTATTGATTACTTGGGAGCACCAACACGAAGGCATTACAGAATTGCATGTAGTAGCAGATATGCATGTAAGAAAAAAGATGATGTATGATATGTGTGATGCGGCACTTATTTTGCCAGGAGGCAATGGTACACTAGACGAACTGTTTGAAATGCTTACTTGGAATACTTTAAAAATTCATGATAAAAAAATCATCTTACTTAATTGTAATGGATTTTATGATCACCTGGTTGCACATATGCAAACGATGCAAGCGCAAGGGTTTTTATACGAAAGTGTAGAACACCGTTTAATGGTCGTGTCCACTGCCCAAGAAGCCATGAACTTGCTTCAAAGTTTTTAAAAAACGGTCTAGTCAAAAATCTTGCCAGCGTTTAATATATTGTTGGGGTCAAATGTTTGTTTAATAGAGCGCATGAGCCTTACATGCGTTTCCGTAAAAACGGTTTTCAAAAATGGCTTTTGAATGAGTCCTACGCCATGCTCACCACTAATGGTACCGCCTAAGCTTGCAATGAGTTCAAATAGCGGCATGAGCGCAGCTGTCATTGTTGGATTATTGTAGCTGTTTTTAATAGTAGGGTGATTGATGCGGATATGTAAATTACCATCACCAGCATGTCCATAACAAACTACTTTGAAGCCGTTTGATGCAGCAATTTTTTTAACACCTTGAATAAGTTTCGGTAGCTCAGCTCTTGGCACAACTGCGTCTTCTTCGATGGTGTAACCGGCTGTTACGGCTGCTTCATTTGCTTTTCGACGAATTTTCCAAAGTTCATTTTTTTGTTCTGCGTCTTCTGCAAAATATATTTCTCCAACTTCATAACTGTTTAATACTTCTGAAATGGCTTCCATCTCATTCATTAAAACGTCTAGGTTATTGCCGTCTACTTCTATAATTAAATGTGCCGCTAGCCCGTCTGTTAATTGAATGGCTGTGCTATCAAGCATTTTAGTAGCAAGTGTAATCGCATCAATTTCCATGAGTTCCATAGCACTTGGGGTAATACCTGCTCTAAAAATGGCACTAACCGCTTCGCTCGCTTTTTCAAGACTATTAAAAGGAGCAAGCATTAATAAATCAAATTTTGGATGTGGTATTAAGCGAAGCACAATTTTAGTAACAATGCAAAGGGTGCCTTCACTTCCAACAATTAGTTGGGTAAGGTTGTATCCGGTGGCATTTTTTAAAACGTTAGAACCCGTCCAAATAATTTCGCCTGTGGGTAAAATCACTTCTAGGTTTAAAACATAATCTTTTACAACGCCATACTTTACTGCCTTAGGGCCACCAGAATTTTCAGAAATATTGCCACCAATAAAACAACTACCTTTACTAGCAGGGTCGGGTGGATAAAAGAGTCCCTTTTCTTTGACTGCGTTTTGTAATACCTCGGTAATAACACCAGGCTCGGTGGTTACTTGTAAATTGCGTTCGTCTATATCAAGAATCTGATTGAGTCTTTCGGTAGATAATAATACACCACCTAAATGTGGGAGTGCACCACCTGTTAATCCAGTACCTGCACCTCTTGGTGTAACGGGCAATAAATTTTCGTTGCAAATTTTTAGGATGGCAGCAATTTCGTTTGTTGTTTTTGGTTTTACAACAACGGCTGGCAAGTACAATAAATTTTCGGTTTCGTCTTTGCCATAACGGTGCAAGCTTTCTTCATCTGCTACTACAAAGTCATTTCCAATAAGTTGCTTGAACTGATCTACAATAGATGCAGTTACGACGCCTGTTGCAGTTGCCATGTGTATGGTATTTAGAAAGGAAAACTAAAAGAGACCAAATAAAGTGCTATCAACTTTTCCAATGATATCACCCAGGTCTGCTTCGTTTTCACCAAATTTATTTTTATCGCAATCAATCACAAGTAATGGACCTTCTTGATATCCATCAATCCATTTGTTGTAATATTCGTTGAGGCGTTTTAAATAATCGAGTCTGATATTTTCTTCATATTCTCTTCCTCTTTTTTGTATTTGTGATACAAGGGTAGGAACAGAAGCTTTTAAGTAAATCAATAAATCAGGCGGTTGAACCATAGTTTTAAGCGTGGTAAAAAACGCATAATAGTTATCAAAATCACGCTTACTCATAAGACCCATTTCGTGTAAGTTGGGCGCAAAAATATTGGCATCTTCGTAAATGGTTCTATCCTGAATAATCGTTTCAGTACCTCTTGCAATTTCTAGCAATTGGTTAAGTCGTCCATTTAAAAAGTACACTTGTAAATTAAAACTCCATCTAGGCATGTCTTCATAGAAATCCATGAGGTATGGATTGTGGTCTACGTCTTCAAATTGAGGTATCCACCGGTAATGCTTGCTTAGCATTTCTGTGAGTGTTGTTTTACCTGCGCCGATATTACCTGCGATTGCGATGTGTTTGGGTTTCTTAGCTTTTGCCATAGGGGTTGAAAATACGAAATGAGTATCTTAAAAAGATAATTAAAGTTTGTTTTTTTTAATAATAGTTCATGCCAATAGCGCTTCTAACCAGCGTTAGGGTTGCAGAGGCGCTTTCGCCTGCTTTTTCAGCGCCTAGTTTCATGATTTTTTGAAGGGTAGCCGTGTCTTTTTGCAAATCTGCTGCTTTTTCACGAATGGGTTTAATAAAAGCGGCCATATCTTCGGCTAGTTGCTTTTTTAAATCGCTGTAACGGATCATGCAATGGCCTTCGCTACTGTTGTTATAATCGTCGGTAAATTTTTGTACGGTGTCTGGGGTGCTTACAAGACCCATCAGGGTAAATAAGTTTTCGATATAAGCAGGCATTGGTGCATTTGGTGTTAAAGGGCCACCATCTGTTTTCGCCTTCATGATTTTTTTACGAATCACATCGTCTTCATCTGCTAAGTAAAGTGTGTTCATTTGATTTTCACTTTTACTCATTTTTCCTTCCCCATCTAGACTCATAATTTTTACAAGTTCGCCGCCGTAATTAAATGCATACGGTAATGGTAACACCTCGCCATACCTATGGTTTAAGCGTTCCGCGTAATTACGCGCCATTTCGAGGTGTTGTTCCTGGTCTTTACCAACAGGCACTTTTACAGCACGGTGAATTAAAATATCTGCGGCTTGTAATACCGGGTAGGTAAGGAGTCCAGCGTTTACATTTTCTGGTTGCAAACGAACTTTTTCTTTAAACGTTACGGTTTTTTCCAACTCACCTTTATAGGCCATCATGTTTAAGTACAAGTATAGTTCTGCAATTTGAGGAACGTCACTTTGTACATACAAGGCTACTTTTTCTGGATCCAAACCGCAAGCAATATTTTCGGCAATTACCCGTAAAACATTTGCTTGTAATTCTTTGGTATCTGGGTGGGTGGTAAGGCTATGCCAATTGGCTACAAAAAAGTAACAATTGAATTCATCTTGCATACGCACATAATTCCGCATTGCACCAAAATAGTTGCCTAAATGAAGGAATCCTGTTGGCCTAATGCCACTTAAAACCACCTCTTTTTCCATAGCCGCGAAGATAAGGCGCTTTTTCATGATATTTGCTATAGTAATACCCTAAAACTGCCCATTATTCAAGGTTCCAATCACATATTAGGTTCACCCATCGAATACCTTAAAGGCGTTGGCCCTTTAAGAGGGGAATTATTGAAAAAGGAGCTTTCTATTTATACCTTTTCGGATTTACTGGAACATTATCCGCACAGACATATCGACAAGACCCAGGTGCACAAGATAGGCTCCATTAGCCCCGCCACCGACTTTGTGCAGGTGGTAGGCATCTTACAGCAGCCTGCTTTAATGGGAGACAAAAGGGCAAGGCGCCTAGTTGCACAGTTAACAGATGATACAGGCACGCTGGAACTAGCATGGTTTCAGGGGGCTAACTGGGTGCAAAAGAACCTAGTTCCTGGCCAGAAATACCTTGTTTTTGGTAAAACTGGATTTTTTAATGGCAAGCCACAAATGGTGCATCCCGAAATTGAAATTTTTACCCCAGCCAAAGAAGGTGGTAAAAATTATTTGGAACCCGTGTATCCGGCCACCGAAAAATTAAAAGCAAGAGGGCTCAATGGGAGACAACTAGCAAAACTTACGTACCAGCTATTTTCCATGCTAAAACCCGCAGATATACCAGAAAATTTACCTGCTACTATATTGTCTGGTTATAAGCTCATGAACCGTTATGAGGCGTATTCAAATATTCATTTCCCAGTATCCGAAAAAGCCTATAAAGCAGCCCTGCGCCGCTTAAAATTTGAAGAATTATTTGTGGCACAAGTGCGCCTTAATTTGGTGCGCATTTCTAGGCATCAATCAAGTAGAGGCGTCATATTTGAAAAAGTTGGCGACTTCTTTAATACTTTTTACAACCAGTATTTGCCTTTCGAATTAACGGGTGCTCAAAAAAGAGTGCTCAAAGAAATTAGAACAGATACCGCTAGGGGTAGACAAATGAACCGTCTTTTACAAGGAGATGTAGGCAGCGGTAAAACCATTGTAGCGCTCTTAAGTATGCTACTTGCTGCCGACAATGGATTTCAAAGTTGCTTGATGGCACCAACCGAAATTTTAGCGCAGCAGCATTACCAAGGACTCAGTGAATTATTAAAAGATATGGGTGTAGAACTGGCTTTATTAACAGGTAGTACTAAAACAGCTGCAAGAAAAAAAATCATGCAGGATTTGCAAGATGGATCGCTTCATTTTGTAGTAGGCACACATGCTGTTATTGAAGAAAAAGTTCAGTTTCATAATTTAGGTTTTGTGGTTGTTGATGAACAACACCGCTTTGGTGTTGCGCAGCGTGCAAAACTTTGGGAGAAGGCGGTAATTCCACCGCACGTACTCGTTATGACAGCAACGCCAATCCCTAGAACCCTTGCCATGACTGCGTATGGTGATCTTGATTATAGTATCATGGATGAATTACCACCGGGTAGACAACCTATTACAACGGTACACCGAAATGAAATGGCGCGCGCAACGGTAATGGATTTTGTGAAAACAGAAATTGAAAAAGGAAGGCAAGCATATTTTATTTATCCGTTAATAGAAGAGAGTGAAAAACTTTCTTACGAAGACTTGATGCAAGGCTATGAGCAAGTGAAAAGTTTTTTCCCGGAACCGAATTATAAAATTAGTATGGTGCATGGAAGACAACCCGCCGATCAAAAAGAAACCAACATGGCGCGCTTTGTAAATGGTGACACACAAATTATGGTAGCCACCACGGTTGTTGAAGTGGGGGTGAACGTGCCAAACGCCTCTGTTATGGTCATAGAAAGCTCAGAAAAATTTGGACTTTCTCAGCTACATCAGTTGCGTGGACGGGTAGGAAGGGGCTCCGAAAAAAGTTTTTGCGTTTTATTAACAGGTCAAAAAGTGAGCAATGATGCAAGGGAACGTATTAAAATAATGTGTGCTACCAATGATGGGTTCTTGATAGCCGAAAAAGACCTTGAATTAAGGGGTCCTGGGGATATTGAAGGTACCAGACAAAGCGGTGCTTTAAACTTTAAGCTCGCCAATATTGTTAATGATAAAGAAGTGCTGGAAGTAGCCAAAATAGCAGCCGAAAAGCTGGTAGAAGAGGACCATACCCTCACTTTGACAAAAAATTTAGAATTGAAAAACTATCTTCAGTCTCAAAAGTCTAGGTCGGGTTGGGGTAAGATATCGTAACTTATAAAAAAACAAGATGTTGTTGCGCAGATTAGTTGGTCTTTTATTGTTCATTTCTACTGCTTGTTTAACACAAGTGAGCGCGCAACAGTACCTCGAATTTGTTGAAAATAAAGGACAGTGGCCATCCGCTATTAAATACCAGGCACAAACGGTGGCAGGTGCTTTTGCACTTCAAAATAATGGGTATCGAGTACTCGTTCATAATCCTCAAGATTTAGCCGCTTTAAACACACACCCTCGCGAAAAAAATTACACTCCTGCAACTTCAGAAAATTTTGATGGCGTTTTGCATTCGCATGCTTACGAAGTGAAATTTTTAAATGCCAATCCCAATCCAACGATTGTTCCAGAAAAATTGCAATCGTCTTACAATAATTATTTTATTGGAAACGATTCTACTAGGTGGGCGAGTGATTGCAAAATTTACAAAGCGGTTGTTTATAAAGACGTTTATACTGGCATTGATATCAGGTATTACACCAATGAAGCGCAATTAAAATATGATATTATTGTACACCCCGGTGGTGACGTTTCAAAAATTGTATTGTACGTAGATGGCGCAGATGGAATTAAAATAAAAAATCGTGCACTTGAAATAAAAACAAACGTTACGACTGTTTCTGAATTAGCACCATACGCTTATCAATTAAAACAGCAAGGTAAAAAAGAAGTGGTTTGTGATTATGCCGTAAAAGGAAACATCGTAAAATTTTCGATTGCCGGCGATTACGATATAACAGAAACACTTGTGATCGATCCATCCATTGTGTTTTATGGTTATACCGGAAGTACTGCTGATAATTGGGGCTTTACCGCTACTTACGATCCGCAAGGAAATTTTTATGCTGGCGGCATTGTATTTGGAAGCGTTGGTTTGTTTCCCGTAAGTAATGGCGCCTTTCAAACAACTTTTGGTGGTGGCGTTCCGGAAGGTGATATAAGTGCGATTGATATTGGCATCATGAAATTTGATCCTAGTGGAGCTAACCGCGTATACGCGACATATATAGGGGGCAAGGGAAATGAGCAGCCACATAGCTTGGTGGTGGATGCTGCAGGAAATTTAATTATTGCAGGTAGAACATCATCGGGTAGTACCTATCCTGTAAAAGGCTTATCCTCGTATGGTCCGTTAGGTGGACTTTTTGATATTATTGTAACCAAATTAAATGCAACAGGAACGGCACTTGTTGGCTCTATGCGTATTGGTGGAACTGCCGATGATGGGGTAAATATCAGGCCCAATTATACCAGACCGCAAACATCCGAATCTACCAGAAGAAATTATGGTGATGATGCGCGTAGTGAGGTAATTGTGGATGGTGCAGGTAATATTATTTTAGCATCAGCAACTCAGTCTAACGATTTTAAAGTTTCGGCGGGTGCGTTTCAATTAACAGCTGGCGCAAAAACGGCAACGCGTTTGCAAGATGGTGTTGTAATAAAAATGACACCTAATTTAGACGCCGTTATTTTTAGTTCCTACTTAGGAGGTAATGATGATGATGCAGCATTTGTGCTCGCCATCAATCCACTAACAGGATTTATTTATGTTGCAGGCGCTACTGCAAGTACAAATTTTCCGGGTAGTAAAGCAGGTGTTTTATTTGGCACCAACCAAGGAAATATTGATGGGTTTGTTACAATTATAAGTCCGGATGGAACAAGGCAAATTGCAACCAGTTATTTTGGAACCACCGGCGCCGATATTATTTACGGCATTCAGTTTGACAAATATGGGTTTCCTTATATAATGGGAACCACAACCATTGCTTGGCCTATTATTAACTCACCCTTTAATAGTGGCGGTAATCAAGCCAATGGAAAACAGTTTATTGCCAAATTACAACCAGATTTAACTCAGTTTTTATACTCCGCAAATTTTGGAACCGCCACAGGTAGTTTCCCCAATATTTCACCTACTGCTTTTTTGGTTGACCGTTGTGAAAACGTATATGTATCTGGCTGGGGAGGTACATTAGCACCTGGGTTTCCATCTGCGGGCACCAGGGGTTTAACAACATTTGGCTCAGGTCAATTGAGTACCACCACAGATGGAGAAGATCTTTACTTTTTTGTGTTGGAAAGAAGCGCAAAAAATATTTTATACGCCACATTTTTTGGATCTATTACAGGAGCCAATGGTCCATTAGCTGACCACGTTGATGGAGGTACTAGTCGCTTCGATAAAAATGGCACCATTTATCAATCGGTATGTTCATGCTTAGGTTCTAATCCAGCCCCTGGCACTGCATTACGTGGAACTGCAGGGGTATGGTCGCCAAATAATATGTCTGCCGATCCTAACTCGGCGCACTGTAATTTACTAGCCATTAAACTTGCATTTAATTTAGCAGGGGTGGGAGCTGGTTTAAAAGCATCCATTAAGGGAACCGTAAGAGATACTTCTGGTTGCGTTCCCATGACCGTAGATTTTACAGACACACTTGCTCAAGGCAAATCGTATGTTTGGGATTTTGGCGACGGCACCACGCCTTTAAAAACAAATACTGCAACAATCTCTCATAATTTTACAGCAGTAGGTATGTACAAAGTAATGCTCGTTGCCATCGATTCTAGTACCTGTAATATTGCTGATACTACTTTTATAAATATGCACGTTAGAAATGATAATGCGAGTTTGTCATTTGTTTCAAATAAAATCCCACCCTGCGATAAATTAACTTTTGAATTTGATAATACCAGTACAGGCCCCGCTTCTAAACCTTTTTCCAATAAAAGTTTTACTTGGGATTTTGGTGACGGAACTAAATTAGCCGCAGGGTCCGGTATTGTAACGCATATGTATGTTGTTGGAGGTGCCTACAATGTTAAGCTCACTTTAAATGACACCAACTATTGTAACAGCCCCGATAGTTTAATCAAGCAAATTAGTTTGTCGCCAAACGTGATTGCTAATTTTACCTATCCAGCTGCTGCGTGCGCACCGTTTAATGCCGTTTTCAAAAACACATCTACTGCGGGGCAGCAGTTTTTTTGGGATTTTGGTGATGGTGCAACCTCTGCACAGTCAAATCCAACGCATGTATTTGCAAGACCTGGCAACTATTCGGTACAACTCATTGCCGTTGATCCCAATACCTGTAATAAACGGGACACAATTACCCATATTATAATGGTTGTAAATAAGCCAACAGCATCTTATACCTATTCGCCTAATCCAACCATGCCAAACATGCCTATACAGCTTGTAAATACATCGTCTGGTGCTGTTTCTTACAAATGGATTTTTGGAGACGGAAAAACTTTAGTTACCGCTAAAAGAGACACGATCATTTCATATCAATATCAAAAAACAGGTACCTACAATGTTTGTTTAATTGCGTTTAATGCAGCAGGCTGTTCTGACACAACCTGTACTTCCATTGATATTAGTGTGGAGGTGGGGTATAGTGTTCCAAATGCATTTTCTCCAAACGGAGATGGCGTAAATGACAGGGTTTTTATTAGAGGATTTGGTGTTTCAAAAGTGAGCTTCCAAATTTTTAATAGATGGGGTGAATTGGTTTTTGCATCCACAGATGTTAACGCTGGTTGGGATGGATATTATAAAGGAAAATTACAAGCACAAGACGTGTATCATTATAGTGCTGTTGTTGAGTTTTATACAGGTGAAAAATTAGCTAAAAAAGGAGACATTACTTTACTGAGGTAGTTTATGAATTATAAAGCACTGTACATATTATTGTTTGGTTTTGTTGCGAATTTGTTTCATGCAAATGCGCAAGACTTACATTTTAGCCAGTACTTTAATGCGCCTATTTTAGTAAATCCTGCCAATACAGGTTTTAATCCTGACAATGACTACCGAATTGGCGGAAACTACCGTAATCAGTGGTCTGCAGTGGGGTCGCCTTACAAAACAATGTCTGTGTGGGGTGACGTTCAATTGTTTACCAACAAATTTGAAAATGGCTGGGTGGGTGTTGGTGGTGCATTGTATCGCGACGTTGCTGGCTCTAGTAATTTAATGAATACGAGCGCATATGCTTCTATTGCTTATCATCAAATGCTTGGTTATAATAGTTTGTTAAGTATAGGTTTTTCGGGTGGGTACATTAGTAAAAAAATAGACATTGCAAAGCTCTCTTTTGACAATCAGTGGAATGGTAAATTTTTTGATGCAACACTTCCTTCCAATGAGCCTTTTGCATTTAGTCAAACTTCTTACGCCGACTTGCAAGCAGGCATTAATTACGCATATTTTTCTTCCGAAAAATTTTATTTTAATGCAGGCTTGAGCGCGCAACATATCAACAGACCCAAAGAAAGCTTTTTTGACCCGCTCGTTTCAGACGCAAGTATCGATATGCGCTATACCGCTTTTTTAAATGCAAGTATAAAAGTGGGTGAATCATGGATTGTAAATCCAAATGCGTATATCAGTAAAATGAATACGGCTTCCGAGTTGGTGGTGGGCGTTAACGCCAATCGAGACCTTAGTGGTGATGGCTCCCAGCAAATGATACTGGGGCTTTATTTTAGAAATGCAGATGCCGTTGTACCTGTTTTTGGATTTCAATTAAACGACACCAGGTTTACTTTTAATTACGATGCCACTATTTCGACCCTAAAATCTGCTAACAATACAAGAGGGGCATACGAGGTTTCTATCGTTAAAACAGGAGTTGTTTCTTCGGCCCTAGCTAGGGGTGTAAGATGTCCTTCGGTTAAATTCTAATTCTTTCCTTATTTTTAGAGCATTATTACAAGCATATATAGATTCTAGTATGAAATATTTACCACTCGATCAGCAAATTTTTATAGGTAATCGCAAACGTTTTGTGAAGGAAATGAAGCCAAGCAGTATTGCCATTTTTGTTAGTAATGACGAGTGGCCTTCTAATGGCGATGCGCTTCATGGTTTTAAACAAAACACTGATTTGTATTGGTTGTCTGGTATTGAGCAGGAAGATTCGATGGTTGTATTATTTCCAGATTGCCCCGATCCAAAATACCGTGAAGTATTGGTGCTTGTAAGGCCCAACGAACTAAAAGAAAAGTGGGATGGTAAAAGATTACGTACCGCAGATGGTACCGCCATTTCAGGTATTCAAACCATTGTGTGGTTAGATTCTATAGATGCCATGCTTCAAACATGGGTTCATTTAGCGGATACTATGTATTTAGACACCAACGAAAATGATCGCAAGGCAACAGATATTGCAAGCAGGGATTACCGTTTTGTTGCAGAAATGAAAGCGAGGTACCCACTACATGGCTATGAGCGTGCTGCTAAAATCATGCGCAAACTAAGAGCTGTAAAATCAAAAGAAGAAGTAGCTGTTATTAGCAAAGCCATAGACATCTCAGATCAAACTTTTAGACATTTACTAGGCTTTATAAAACCTGGTGTAACGGAGTATGAAATTGAAGCAGAAATTTATCATCAATTTTTAAAGAGGCGCGCAACTGGTCCAGCATACCACAGTATTATTGCAAGTGGCGATAGGGCAAGAACGCTTCATTATGTTTCAAACAATGCAATATGTAAGGCAGGCGAGATGCTCCTCATGGATTTTGGCGCCGAGTATGGTGGTTACTGCGCTGATTTAACAAGAACAGTGCCCGTTAGTGGCGTATTCACAAAGCGTCAAAAAGAAGTGTACAATGCATGTTTGCATTTGCATAATTATGCCAAATCAATTTTAAAGCCAGGTATTTCAATTGTTCATTACACGGATAAAGTAGGGGCAGAAGCTACCAAACAATTTGAAAAAATTGGACTTTTAACAAAAGCATCAATTAAAAATCAAGATCTTGAAAATCCGGCTTACCGTAAATATTTATACCATGGCATTTCGCATCATTTAGGACTTGATGTACATGACCTTGGAACAAGAACGGCGCCCGTTCAAGCTGGCATGGTATTTACCATTGAACCTGGTATTTATATTGAAGAAGAACAAATGGGTATTCGAATAGAAAATAATTTCTGGGTCACAAAATCTGGTAATATAGATCTCATGAAAAATATTCCAATTACTGTAGAAGAAATTGAATCATACATGAAAACTGCATCGGTAAAAAGAAAGAAA
This sequence comes from Sediminibacterium sp., assembly GCA_040403595.1. Lineage (GTDB taxonomy): Bacteria > Bacteroidota > Bacteroidia > Chitinophagales > Chitinophagaceae > Sediminibacterium. The sequence goes on from JBBAKI010000003.1 coordinate 90,195, forward strand.
TAATAGTATGATAAAAAAGCAAATCCCTAATTTATTTACCCTACTCAATTTGTTTTTTGGGTGTATTGCAATTGTGTATATCACAGAGCCTGGTATTATCATTACAGAAAGTCCTTCTGGCCAAAATTTAATTGAAATACCACAGCAAATTTATCGGGCAAGTATTTGTATTGCACTTGCTGCTGTTGTTGATTATTTTGACGGGTTCTTAGCCAGACTATTAGGAAGTTCTTCAGAAATGGGGAAGCAATTAGATTCGTTAGCCGATTTAGTTAGTTTTGGCGTAGCCCCTTCTTTAATTGCGTATCAGTTTTTAAAACTCTCATTAGCTAAAGATGTTGATGGCTTATCTACCTCTTGGGTTCAACTCTTGACCGTATTTATATTGCCATGTGCAGCTGCTTTTAGACTAGCAAGGTTTAATATATCTGCACCATTAACTTCAGGCTTTACAGGGGTTCCTGTGCCAGCTGTGGGGCTATTGTTTGCCTCATTTCCAGTAATATATTGGTATGCACCTATGGATCAAGCCATGGTAACTGGCCTATTACTTAATAAATGGTTTTGGTATATTGTTGTGCTTGGTTGTAGTTATTTAATGGTTTCTACACTACCTATGATGGCTTTTAAATTCGACAATTTTTCCCTTAAAAAGCTACTACCGCTGCTTATTTTATTGGGTATTGGGGTTCTTTCGGCCATTTGTTTTGGTTGGATAGCCGTTCCAATTGTGTTTATTGCTTATGTAGTTCTATCTTTGTCCCTCAAATATTGGTACGTATGATTTTCAATGTTCAGATTAAGGTAATGCCTTTAAAAGATTTATTAGACCCTCAAGGTAAAGCAGTTTTAAGTGGACTAACAAATTTAGAAATCACTGCTGTTACGGATGTACGTGTAGGTAAAAATATTAGCTTACAAATTGAAGCAGATAGTAAAGAAGCTGCTACCGTAATTGCAGAAAATGCTAGTAAAAAATTACTCGCAAATGCAGTGATGGAATATTTTGAAATTGAATTTTTAGCGTAATTCGCATCAACTCTAAAGCCATGCTATACCTGGTACCTACACCACTTGGTAATTTAAAGGACATGACTTTAAGGGGTATTGAAGTGTTACAATCGGTAGATGTTATTTTGTGTGAAGACACCAGAACTTCTTCTAAACTGTTGCAACATTATCAAATACAAAAACCACTTTCTCCTTACCATCAGCACAACGAGCATAAAATTGTTGCGCATTTAATAGATCAGCTTAAAGCGGGTAAAACTTTTGCACTCATTACAGATGCAGGAACACCTGCCATTTCTGACCCTGCTTTTTTATTGGTGCGTGAATGCGTTAAAGAAGGCGTAAAAGTAGAATGTTTACCTGGCGCTACGGCCTTTGTACCGGCACTTGTTAATAGCGGTATTCCAACCAATCGTTTTGTTTTCGAAGGGTTTTTACCCCTAAAAAAAGGGAGACAAACCATGTTAAAAGAATTGGCAATTGAACCTCGAACCATTATTTTGTATGAAAGCCCCATGCGACTTGTAAAGACCCTCAAAGAGTTGGCCGTATACTTTGGTGAAAATCGGTTAGCGAGCGTTAGTAGGGAGCTAACCAAAATGTTTGAAGAAAATAAGCAAGGCAGTTTAGCGGAGTTGGCTGTTTATTTTGAGTCAAAAGCAGTTAAAGGTGAAATTGTAATTGTGGTTGCTGGCGCCGAATAATTCCTTAATTTTATTAACACACTTTAATAGCATAAAAATGAAAAAAATTTTATTGTTTGGTTTTGTATGTTCATTCGTAATGCATGCATCCACACTCGTGGCACAGCCTGATCGTCCGCAACAGCGTATTAAGTATACCATTCAAGCAAATATGGATGTGGTGTCTAATAAAATTAATGGCACCGAAAAAATAGTATACACCAACAATTCTTCAGATACATTAAGCAAGATTTTTTTTCATACGTATTGGAATGCTTTTCAGCCAGGAAGTAGTATGGATATTAGAAGTCGAGAACTTGGCCAAATTCAAATTAGACCTGCTTCTAAAAATAGTGACGGACTAGATTGGGATGCACGCGTTAAAGATCGTATTGGTAAATTGTCTCCTTCAGAAATTGGTTATCAGCATGTAAAGCAAGTAAAAATCAATGGTGTTGCTCAGATTTTAAAAGAGCATGAAACGATATTAGAAGTGGTTTTATCAAAAGTGGTGTTGCCAAAATCGTCAGTGCAAATGGAAGTTGAATTTGAGGCGCAAGTGCCTATTCAAATTAGAAGAAGTGGAAGAGACAACAAAGAAGGTATTAGATATAGTATGAGCCAGTGGTATCCAAAGGTGGCCGAATACGATTATCAAGGATGGCATGCCAACCAATATGTTGCTAGAGAGTTTTATGGTGTTTGGGGTGATTTTGATGTAAACATTACCATCGATAAAAATTATTTTGTTACCGCAGGTGGAGACTTGCAAAATCCACAAGAAATTGGCATGGGTTATGAAGCACCTGGAACAAAAGTTACAAACAGTTCAAGCGCAACTAAAATATGGAAATGGCAAGCCTACAATGTGCATGATTTTATGTGGGCTGCAGATCCTACTTATAAAATGATTACGCGTAAACCTGCAGGTGGCGGTCCAATCATTAGGGTCGTATATAAAGCGGTTGATTCTTTAGAAAATAACTGGCAAAAAATGGCAGACGTTGTAAACAATGCGTATCCAATTATTGCTAAAACTTTTGGAGCATACCCTTATAAAACCTACACATTTATTCAGGGTGGAGATGGCGGTATGGAATATCCAATGGCAACTCTTATCAAAAGTGCAAGCGTAGGTACTGCTATCCATGAGTGGATGCATACTTGGTATCAAATGCTCATGGGTTCAAACGAATCTTTGTATCCTTGGATGGATGAAGGCTTTACAGATTATGCAAGTACACGTGTGCTAGCAGAACTCAATGGCAGTAAGGGTTTTCCTTATGAAGGTTCTTACAGGAGTTACATTGGCTTAACAAAAAGCCCTTACGACGAACCTGCAAGTACACATGCTGATCATTACAATACAAATTTAGCATATAGCACATCTGCTTATAGTAAAGGTGCCATATTTATGAGCCAGTTGGGTTATGTTATCGGTGATTCTGTAAGGGATCAAGTGTTGTTGGACTATTACAATGCTTGGCGATTTAAACATCCCAATCCAAATGATTTTGTTCGTATTGCCGAAAAAAGAAGCGGCCTAGAACTTGATTGGTACAAAGAATATTGGATCAATTCTACAAAAACGATTGATTATGCAGTTGGAGATATCAATCTTATTCAGGATCAAACAAATATTACCATTAAGCGTGTTGGTAAAATGCCAATGCCTATCGATGTATTGATAACGTATAAAGACGGCTCACAAGAAATGCATTATGTGCCATTAAATTTACAATTTGGTGAAAAGCCCCAGGAAACTGCTGTGCCAAGAACGGTTCATCCAGAGTGGAAATGGGTAGATCCTATTTATCAATTAGCGATATCAAAAACCATTAAAGATATTAAGTCTATTGAAATTGATCCATCGTTAAGAATGGCTGATGTGAATAGAAGCAATAATAAACTCGTGATACCGGATTAGTATTCCATTTCTTTGAGGGTGGGTGCTTTAAACCAAGTAATTACCACCACCAAAAGTGTCATACAACCGCCAAAAACAACACTCGGTACAACGCCCATCATTTTAGCAGCAACGCCACTTTCAAATTGGCCAAATTCATTGCTGCTATTAATAAACATAGAATTTACACTCATTACACGCCCGCGCATATTGTCGGGCGTTTTGAGTTGTAATATGGTGCCACGTATTACAACGCTAATGCCATCTACAATACCACTTATTAGTAGTACAGCAAATGTGAGCCAGAAAAATTTAGATAGGGCAAATACAATAATACAAATACCAAATAGCGCTACCGAAATAAGTAGTTTTTTTCCTTGTGCTTTTTTAAGTGGGAATACCGTTAAAAGTATAATAACAATAACGGATCCGATATCAGAAGCAGCGTTTAGCCATCCAAAACCAATGGGTCCCACTTTTAAAATATCTTTAGCAAAAACTGGAATCATAGCAACGGCGCCGCCAAATAAAACGGCAAATAAATCGAGACTTAATGCGCCAAATAATTCTTTGGTTTGATACACATACCTAAGTCCTTCTTTTACACTTTCCAAAGTTTTTTTCTCTCCAGGTTCATTGAGTGAAGGTTTGGGTTTAAGTTTTAGCATGCACAAATATCCGGCAAATACGAGGGTGCAAATGATGGCTAGTGACCCAGTATTACCAAGCATTGCAATTAAAAAGCCTACAATGGCATGACCCGTTACCGAAGCGCCTAGCCAAATGCCTTGACCCCAGGTAGTTGCATTTTGAATTGTTTTTTTTGGTACAATCGCAGATAAGATGGTGCCAAAAGTAGGTCCTGTAAATGACCTAAAAATACCCGTAAAAAAGATGGCAATATAAATACTAAATACAATCCAATGTTTACTTAATTGCCCGGCTGTAAAATTGGTAGAGAGTAATAATAAAAATAGAGCACAGGTAAAATATAGTACAACACCTGTTAAAAGCAGTTTTCGTTTTTCGCTAATGTCAATAATATGTCCTGCATACAGCGATAATGAAACGGCAGGTATTACTTCAGATAATCCAATAAGTCCAATAGCAAATGGCTCATTGGTAAGTTCGTAAATCCACCAACCAACTAGCGTGCCCATCATTCTTAGACCCATAATAAACAGGAATCTCCCAAACATCAAAAACCTAAATTCTTCTATGCGCATGGCTTCAAACGGGTCATGTTTGGGGATGGTTGAAGTAGTTGCTGATTGCATTAAATGGTTTCGTAATTATGGAAGGTTAAAATAATGTTGACCTTGTGGTAAGTCTTTTTCTAATGCATCGAGGACTACTTGCACATGTGCCTCGTTGCCAACAAAATTGGCATTGCTGGCATCTATAAAAATGGTTTTTATATTGTGCTGCTTGATATAACTGGTGTATGTTTCTTGTAAATTAAACAAATAATCATCTTTGATATCCTGCTCGTAGCTTCTATTTCTTTTTTTGATATTTTCTTGAAGTTTTTGAACAGGTGCGTGTAGGTAAATTAAAATATCTGGGAAATTTATTTGTTGGTGAATGATATCAAATAATTTTTGATAAAGCCTAAACTCTTCGTCTGGTAAATTCACTTTTGCAAACAACAAGCATTTAGTAAATAGATAATCGGATACGGTCACTTCTTGAAATAAGTCTTGGGTATGCAAAAAGTCTTTGAGTTGTTTATAGCGTTCTGCCATAAAAAATAATTCCAATGGGAAAGCGTATTGATCAGGCTTTTCATAAAACTTGGGCAAAAACGGGTTATCGGCAAATTGTTCTAATATCAGTTTTGCATTTAATTTTTGTGCCAGTATGTTTGCAAGCGTGGTTTTGCCAGCTCCTATATTTCCTTCAATTGTAATAAACTGATGCTTCATAAACGATCATTCTCAATGGGTAAAAATAAAGCCGAACTTGGCTTTTGCCGTTATTTTTTTTGCACATCAAGTGAGTCGGGGCATATTTCTAATAAATCCTCAATCGATTGGTCTAATAATGGGTGGTTTAAAGTAGGAGCGACTTCAACTAATGGCAATAAGGCAAATCTTCGGTTGTGCATTTGAGGGTGGGGAATTGTTAATTTTTCAGTATTTAAAACCAATTCGTCAATCATTAATATGTCTAAATCAATGGTTCGAGGGCCATATTTTTGGTCACGAACCCTGCCCATTTCTAGTTCAATTGCCAACAGTTGATCCATCAGGGCTTGAGGTGGTAGAGGGGTGGTTACAATAACCGCTTGGTTATAAAAGGGAGGTTGATCCGTATTACCCCATGCAGCTGTTTCATACAATGAGGAGGTGCCGTTAATGGCCCCACAGGTTTCTGCTATTTTCTTTACAGCCATTTGCAAATACGCCGCTCGGTCACCTAAATTCCCGCCTATCAGTAAATATGCTGTGTTCATAAATTACCCCGTTAATCGCCTCAAATATCTTTAATTTCACGTCTATAAATGCAGGTGTGAACAATATTGTTCAACTTTTATCTTAACCGATTTCTATGAAGAGCTTTTTCAAAATATTTTTCGCTAGTTTATTAGCTTTAATTGTTTTTTCAATTCTAGGCGTTATGGTATTAATTGGTATTGCAGCATCGGCCTCAAGTTCCGACAAACCTACCATTGGTTCCGATGCTGTGCTAGTATTAGACCTTTCCAAACCTTTTAAAGAACGTGTACAAGAAAACCCGTTTGCTTCATTTTCTGGTGATGATGAATGGGAAACACCATCATTATTTGAATTGACAAAGCTTATAGAGCATGCAAAGCAAGATCCAAATGTGGAAGGGATTTATATTTTAGCGAGTAACAATGTGAATGGATTTGGTGCCTCTGAAGAAATCAGAAAAGCATTACTTGATTTTAGAAAGTCCAAAAAATTTGTAATTGCATACGGCGAAACAATGACCCAAAAAGGATATTCAGTAGCAAATGTTGCTCAAAAGGTTTTCGTACATCCACAGGGTGGACTAGAATGGGCAGGATTTTCTAGTAATTTAATTTTCTTAAAAGGCATGTTGGATAAATTAGAAATTAAGCCCCAAATATTTTATGCAGGTAAATTTAAAAGTGCAACAGAGCCCCTTCGTGAAACGCAAATGACGGAAGCTAACCGCCTTCAAACAAGCGTTTGGTTAGGTGATTTGTACAATCAATTTTTATTTCAAACGGCTTCTGCACGCGGGTTAGATTCGGCTGTATTAAGATCTTTGGCCGTAGAAGGCAAAATCCAAACTGCAGCTGATGCACTTACCTACAATTTGGTAGATGGTCTAAAATATGATGACCAATTAAAAACTGAAATTACGGGTAGGTTAAATTTGCCAGTCAATTCAAAAATCAATTTTGTTTATTTTGGTGAATATGCAAAATCCGTTACCATCAATGAATCTAGCGCTTCCGAAAAAATTGCTGTTATTTATGCAAGTGGAGATATCGTGGGCGGAACTGGCACTGATGATCAAGTGGCAAGTGACGATTATAGAGAGCTTATCAGAAAAGCACGTTTGGATAAATCTGTTAAAGCGATTGTACTTCGTGTAAACTCTCCTGGTGGTAGTGCCCTTGCGAGTGATGTCATTTGGCGTGAAGTGACCTTGGCTAAAAAAGAAAAACCGGTAGTTGTATCGATGGGGGATGTTGCTGCATCTGGAGGATACTATATAGCATGTAATGCCAATAAAGTTTTTGCCAATGCATCAACCATTACAGGCTCAATTGGTGTATTTAGCATTGTTCCTAATATAGAATCGTTTTTGAAAAATAAAGTGGGTATTACTACTGATAGAGTAAGAACCGGTCCATTTGCCGATATGGGAAGTATGGACCGTGCGCTGACGGAGCCTGAAAAAAAGTTTTTTCAATCTTCCACGGATTCTATTTATCACACGTTTAAAACACGTGTGTCTGAAGGCCGTAAACGAGATATCGAATACGTAGATAGTATTGCGCAAGGTCGTGTTTGGACGGGCACAAGAGGAAAGGCTGTAGGGCTTGTAGATGAAATAGGTACACTATCAGATGCTATACAAGCTGCCGCATCAATGGCAAAAATCAAAACATACAGGCTTAAAGAATACCCCGAAAAAAAGAATATTTTAGAGCAACTCTTTAACAACTACAAGCATAGCATATCTATGAATTTGATAGAAACGGAGCTAGGCGCAGATCAGTTTTTAATGTTACAAGAGGTTAAAAAAGCAAAAGCGATGGTGGGGGTTCCTCAAACCAAATTGCCTTACGCAGTAAATATTCGTTAATCCATTTTTATGTCTGCAAAGTATAGTCAAATACGTGCCATGCTGGCTATTACAAAGGGTAGCTTAAAAGCAATTCTGCGTAGTCCTTCTGCGGTGGTATTTAGTATTGCCTTTCCACTTATTTTTATTTTAGTTTTTGGTTTTATTGGAAGTGGGAGTGGTAAGCAGTCAGTTAAAATTGCTATCGATCCTATTTCAGATACAACGGGCCCTGTATATGCGGCACTTACTAACGTAAGCAGTATTAAAGTAGTGAAGGGAAGTGTTAGTGCCTTACAGCAAGATTTAGAAAAAGGCAGAATAACTGCAAGGGTAGCTGTTGTAAAAACAGGCTTATTAAGCCCTGCGTATACCATAAAAATCACCAGTTCCGGTGCTGTTATGCCTCAAAATATTCAGTTACTACAATCTGTTTTAAACGGCGTGATTGCTGGCATGAATCAAAAATATTTTGCAACCAATCAAACGGTGGCAACGGTGAATGCAACTATAACACAAATACCAGGCAGGGCTTATAAAACAATTGATTTTATCTTGCCTGGTCAACTTGGTTTTTCTTTGTTAAGTTCTGGTGTTTTTGGGGTTGCTTTTTTGTTTTTTAACCTGCGTCAACAGCTTGTATTAAAGCGGTTTTATGCCACGCCTATTAAGCGTCCTTACATTGTACTTGGCGAAGCGCTTAGTAGGGTTATATTTCAGCTTTTAACGGCTGTTATTGTTATTGGTGTTGGTCACTTTGCATTTGGCTTTACACTTGTGCACGGACTTGCAACTTTTGTAACAATTATGTTACTTAGTTTTGTAGCCCTTATCTTATTTATGGGTTTTGGATTTATAGTAAGTGGCTTAGCAAAAAACGAAAGCACCATACCTCCATTTGCAAATTTGTTTACGCTGCCTCAGTTTTTATTGGCAGGCACTTTTTTTTCGGTAGAAGCATTTCCAGCATGGTTACAACCTATTTGTAATGCACTTCCTTTAACACACTTTAATAATGCGATGCGCAACATCGCTTTCGAAGGAGCTTCGTTGGCTGCTTGTAGTAAAGAGTTGTTGATACTAGGTTTATGGATTGTGGGCGTTTATGCGGTAGCTTTTAAAACATTTAAATGGGATTAACATGCGTGTTATAAAATTAGGACTTATCAGTATAGTTGTTTTCTTTGCATTATTTACACTTGGTGGTTTGTTACTGCCATCTCATAATATTGTGTCTCGTGCAGTTAATATTAAAGCAAAGCCTGTTTCCATATTACCGCTCGTTCAAAACAAACAACAGTGGCATTTATGGATTGAAGGGATAGATAGTGCTACTATCCAGCAAAAGCAAACAGTTCAAATTATTTCTGTTTCAGATTCAGTTGTAGTAGCCAATTGGAAAACTGCAGAGGCAAATTATACAACAAAATTCAGATTTATTTATAACCCAGGACAGGCTGTTACCATTGTGCAGTGGCAATTTGAACAAGACGTAAAATGGTACCCTTGGGAGCGTTTAAGTTCGCTCATGAACGATAAGATACTAGGTACTTTAATGGAAAAAAACCTAGCTAAACTTCAGTTATTGGTAGAAGCCAGCTAGGTTTTTTATAAAAGATTTTTTCTAATCAATTAGACAATCACAATTAGATAATTAATAGTGCATCGCCGTAACTAAAGAAACGGTATTTGTCTTTGATGGCTTTTTTGTATGCTTCCATCGCTAAGTCGTAACCTGCAAATGCGCAAGTCATAATTAACAAGCTTGTTTTTGGTAAATGGAAGTTGGTTACAAGACTATCTGCTACATTAAAATTATAAGGAGGGTGGATAAAGTGATTGGTCCAGCCTTCACTAGGTTTCAATAGTTTTTGGGCAGTAAAGCTACTTTCCATGGCACGCATGGTAGTAGTACCAATTGAGCAAATGCGCCTTCCGTTTTGTTTGGCTTTGTTTACGATATTGCAAGCTTCTTCCGTAATTTGGTAGTATTCAGCATCCATTTTGTGTTTGCTTAAGTCTTCTACTTCGATGGGTCTAAAAGTGCCCAAGCCCGTATGAAGCGTTACTTCTGCAAATTTTACGCCTAAAATCTCACATCTTTTAATAAGCTCTTTGCTAAAGTGTAAACCAGCAGTAGGGGCTGCTACAGCACCTTCATGATTTGCATATACTGTTTGGTAACGCTCTTTATCTTCTTCGTCAGGTTTGCGTTTGATATATTTTGGTAAAGGTGTTTCACCTAAAAACTCTAACATTTTTTTGAAGCTCTCATCGTCGTCATCCCATAAAAAACGAATGGTCCGACCACGACTTGTGGTATTATCGATTACTTCAGCTACCAATTCTTCATTGTCGCCAAAATATAATTTATTACCGACTCTGATTTTTCTTGCGGGATCAACAATCACATCCCAAAGGCGGTTTGGTTTGTTTAATTCACGCAGTAAAAAAACTTCAATTTTAGCACCGGTTTTTTCTTTACGGCCATACATACGCGCCGGAAATACTTTGGTGTTGTTTACTACAAAAACGTCTTTATCATCATAGTATTCTAAAATGTCACGGAAGTTTTTATTTTCCATATGACCACTTTTTTTGTCTACTACTAGAAGGCGACTGTCTTCTCTTCTTTTGGTTGGATTTTGTGCGATCAGGTTTAACGGTAGATCGAACTTAAATTGTGATAATTTCATGTTACGGCATGATTTTTAGTGAAGGCTGCAAAAGTAGGTAAAAATTGCCAAAATTAAGGCAGGGAAGCAATAAGTTCCTGTGTATAAAGGCTTTTCGGCGAATGGTAAACGCTATCTGCAGGCCCTATTTCTTCAATTTTACCTTGGTTCATCACCATGATTCGGTCGCTAATGTATCTGACCACCGACAAGTCGTGGGTGATAAATAGTGCCGAAAACTGCATGGATGCTTTAAGCTCATTAAGCAGGTTCAATACCTGGGCCTGAACACTTACATCGAGTGCAGAAACACTCTCGTCGCAAATTACAAATTTGGGTTCCATAATAAGTGCTCTGGCGATTACAATTCTTTGACGCTGTCCTCCACTAAATTCGTGGGGGTATTTTTCAAAACAATCCGCTGGTAATTCTACTTTTTTAAGCATCTCAATTACCCGTTCTTTTCTTTCTGATTTATTGGATACGATATTATGTACTAGCAGTGGTTCTGCAATTGCATCACCAATGCGCATGCGAGGATGCAAAGAACTATAGGGGTCTTGAAATATAAGTTGTATGATTTTTTTGTAATGTGGATTATAGGGCTTATTAGGAGCGGCAATGGTTTCTCCATCATAAACAATGGATCCTTCGTTAATAGTTTGTAGTCCAACAATGGATCTGCCAAGCGTTGTTTTACCACACCCAGATTGTCCAACAAGACCTAGTGTTTCCCCTTCTTTAATAGCAAAAGAAATTTGATCTACTGCGGTAAAACTTTTGGTGACTTTGCCAAAAATGTTTGTTGCTACAGGAAAGCGAATGGAAACATTATTTATTGCTAACAAAGTTTTATTATGAATAGCCTCAGGCTGTATGTCTTTTATGTTAACAGTAGGAGCCAAATAGTTCGCATTCGATAAAAAATCGCTTACCACGGGAAGCCTGTAGCCTTTTGGGTAAAGCCCGGGCCTACAAGCCAAAAGTGCCTTCGTATATGGGTGTTCGGGGTTTTCAAATAATGCTTTTGTGTTATTCTCTTCTACTACTTCACCTTTATACAATACGGTAACAGCGTCTGCAAAAGATGAAACGACATTTAAATCATGGGTGATAAATAAAATGCCCATGCCCGTTTCTTGTTGCAAATGTTTGAGTAATGCTAATATACTTTTTTGTACTTGAACATCGAGTGCCGTAGTTGGTTCATCGCAAATGAGTAAATCTGGTTTGCCGCTCATGGCCATGGCAATCATGACGCGTTGTTTTTGGCCACCGCTTAATTCGTGCGGGTATTTGTCAATCGCTTTTTCTGGGTCGTTTATTTTAACGCTTTTAAATAACCCAATGGCTTCTTTGGTTGCTACCTCTTTTGAAATACCTTGATGCAGCATAATTGTTTCAATGATTTGTTTGCCGCAAGTAAGTACTGGATTTAAAGCAGTCATGGGTTCCTGAAATATCATCGCAATTTTCGAGCCTCTAATGGCCTCAATTTCAGGTGCACTTGTTTGAAGTAAATCGATAGCGGTTCCTGATTGATCATAAAATAGAATCGACCCTTTTTTATAGGCGGCAGGGGGGCTAGGAATAAGTTGTAAAATTGACATGGAAGTAACCGATTTGCCAGAGCCTGATTCGCCTACGAGGGCTCTAATTTCTCCTCTATTAACCCTTAGGGATACCTCTTTAACAGCGGTGAAACTTTTGTTCTCCGTTTCAAATGTTACGGTTAGGTTATTAATCGCTAAAAGGGGAGCGCCCATTTTGTCTAAGTTTTACACAAGATTAAACAAATAAATTCCCTATTTTATGATAATGTGGATTAATATTTGTTAAAGCTGTTCTATATTGTAATGGTTCGCTTAATTTTGCACTTACATCTGTTAGTTTATTAACAGCATAGGTCATCTAAATGTTTGATTATGATTCGAAAAGGCTGGTGGAAACTGTTCGCATTTATGCTACTATTTTATGTAAGTACTTATGGTTTTATTGTAAAAGTTCCAAAGCTAGATGATAGAATGGAAAACTCTATTCGTAACATGTTTTTTCATGTGCCAATGTGGTTTTCTATGATGATTTTACTTTTTGTTTCTGTGTGGTATGCTGCTAAGTTTTTAAGAACTGCTGCACCCAAAGATGATTTTTATTCTAAAGCATTTGCAGCTACCGGAACCTTGTATGGCTTTTTAGGTTTGTCAACGGGTGCGATATGGGCTAACTATCAGTGGGGTAGTCCCTGGAGTGGAGATCCTAAACAAAATGGTGCTGCAATAGCGATGCTTATTTACCTCGCTTATTTTGTTTTGCGTGGCAGTATGACCGACGATGACAAACGTTCACGCATTGCAGCAGTCTATAATATTTTTGCATTTTTTATGCTTTTCCCAACGCTTTGGATTTTGCCAAGACTCACAGAGTCACTTCATCCTGGCGGTCAGGGTAGCGAAGGTAATCCAGGTATTAATGGAAGGGATATGGATGCCAACATGAGGTCTGTATTTTATCCTGCCGTTATTGGTTGGACACTATTAGGTGTATGGGTAAGTACTTTAAAAATTAGATACGAACTATTAAAAGAAAAATAAAATATGAAAAAGCTTTTTACATCAATGGTTGTTTTGCTGTTTGTATTTGTTTGCTGCATTACAGTAAATGCGCAAACTCAAGTCGCTGCTGCTAATTCCGATATCATGAGAAGCAATGGAAAAATATATGTTGTTATGGCTGTGGTTGTCACAATTGTAACAGGGTTATTTTTGTATGTTTTTTCTATTGATAAAAAAATCTCAAAATTAGAAAATAAATAAAACGATTGCTATGTCATCTAATACCCCATATAGTTTTTTTAAAAGTGTAGAAAAAAGTTTTGATAAAGCTTCTAAGTTTACAACTTGGGAAAACGGTTTGCTTGAGCAAATCAAAGCATGTAATAGTGTATACAGTATGCGCTTTCCAGTAAAAATGGATGATGGTAGAATTGAAGTTATTGAAGCTTACCGTGTGCAACATTCGCAACATAAATCTCCATGTAAAGGGGGGATTCGTTTTAGTGAAGAAGTAAACCAAGATGAAGTAATGGCGCTTGCCTCTTTAATGACCTACAAATGTGCGATTGTAAATGTGCCATTTGGTGGTGGCAAAGGCGGTATTAAAATTAATCCACGTGCACACTCTGCATATGAGTTAGAAAAAATTACGCGTAGATATACTGCAGAGCTTGTTAAAAAGAATTTTATTGGTCCTGGTATTGACGTCCCTGCGCCAGATTATGGTACCGGCGAACGTGAGATGGCATGGATTGTTGATACGTATGCTTCATTAAAGCCAGGCGACATTGATGCAGCAGGTTGTGTAACGGGTAAACCTATTACACAAGGTGGTGTTAGAGGTAGAAAAGAAGCAACGGGTCTTGGTGTGTTTTTTGGTATTCGTGAAGTTTGTAACATGCAAGGCGAAATGGAAAAGCGTGGTTTAACTGTTGGTGTAGCAGGTAAAACAGTTGTAGTACAAGGGTTAGGAAATGTGGGATACCATAGTGCTAAGTTTTTTAGAGAACATGGATCAAAAGTAATTGCCATTGCTGAATTTGAAGGCGCTATTTTTAATGCTGATGGATTACATGAAGAAGAAGTGTTTCAGCACCGTAAAAAAACGGGATCTATTTTAAATTTTCCGGGTGCTACCAATATTGTAAAAAGCACAGAGGCATTAGAGCTTGCTTGCGATATTTTAATTCCAGCTGCACTTGAAAATGTTATCAATGGCGAAAACGCGCCTCGCGTGCAAGCTAAAATTATTGGGGAAGCTGCCAATGGTCCTTTAACCCCTGAGGCGGATGAAATATTTGCGGCAAAAGGAACACTTGTAGTGCCGGATATGTATTTGAACGCAGGTGGTGTAACGGTTTCGTACTTTGAGTGGCTAAAAAATTTAAGCCATGTTCGTTACGGTCGAATGGAAAAAAGGTTTACAGAAAATTTAAATACGCATATACTTTCTCAAATTGAAGGCCTAACTGGAAAAACGGTTTCAGATACGGAGCGTAGTTTTATTATGCACGGTCCTGAAGAAGTAGATTTAGTACATAGTGGGTTAGAAGAAACCATGATTACTGCTACAAGAGAAATTATGCAAATTTGGAAAGACAATCCATCGATCCCTGATATGCGTACGGCTGCTTATGTGTGTGCTATTAACAAGGTAGGAACGTCTTATGCAGAGCTTGGCATTTTCCCTTAATCGGCAATAAAATTTGGGAGTGTTTCCATTACAATTGGCGTTTGATTTTTAATATTAAAGCCAAATGTGTCATTGCCGTTTGTTATAACAATGTACTGTGTTTCTAGTTTGCTATTATAATGCAATACTTGCCTAAGTACATTTTCGTTGAGGGGGACATTCATCTCTTTACATTCAACAATTAACCAAGGTTTGGTTTCTTTGTAAACAAGGATATCAAACCTTTTTTTTGTGTCACCCCATTTGATTTCTTTTTCGATGGCAATAAGGGAAGCAGGAACTTGTTGCTTTTGAACCAGCACTTGTAAAAAGTTTTGTCGAACCCATTCTTCCGGCGTCAAACGAACCCAAATTTTTCTAAATGGGTCAAAAATTTGCTCTTTTTGGTCCAATGTTTTGATTTGGTGCGCAAAGCTTGGATATTCCACTTGAATCATAGGAGTTATATTATCGAGGCTTTTTTGTAATTTAGCCAATTAACTTTTTTCAAATATAGCCCTACTGGGTTTAAATGACGAACCTATGAAAACGAAAGAAGAAATTGTGAACAACTGGCTTCCTAGATATACCGGGGAGCAACTTCAAAATTTTGGTAAGTATATTTTGCTTACAAATTTTAGCAATTATGTAAACTTGTTTGCCGATTGGAATGGGGTGGAAGTGGTTGGCAAAGACCGTCCCATGCAGTGTGCAACAGCTGGTGGTATCACCATCATAAACTTTGGTATGGGTAGCCCCGGAGCAGCAACAGTCATGGATTTATTAACGGCTATCGAACCAGAAGCGGTATTGTTTTTAGGTAAATGTGGGGGGCTTAAAAAACGTAATAGTTTAGGCGACTTAATATTACCTATTGCTGCTATTAGAGGTGAAGGCACATCCAATGATTATTTCCCTCCAGAAGTGCCTGCTATGCCAGCCTTTGCTTTACAAAAAGCGATTTCAACAACCATCAGAGATTATAAAGTGGATTATTGGACGGGTACGGTATATACCACCAATAGAAGGGTATGGGAGCACGACGAAGTGTTTAAAGATTATTTAACGCGTGTTCGTGCCTATGCCATTGACATGGAAACGGCTACCATTTTTACGGTAGGGTTTTATAATAAAATTCCAACGGGTGCACTTCTTTTAGTGAGTGATCAACCCATGGTTCCAGAAGGGGTAAAAACAGAAGCCAGTGATGTAAAAGTGACCAGTGCTTTTGTAGAAAACCATTTAAAAATTGGAATCGATTCTTTAAAGCAATTGATTAATAAGGGGCAAACGGTAAGGCACTTAAGATTCTAAAAAAGACGTTCATACGGCCTTAGTCTTTCCACAAAAATGGAAATAAAATAAGGGCGAGTGCTATTACTAAAATATCGAGCCCTACAAGCATGCCCACCATTTGAATAAATCCTCCTTGCACCACAGATGCAAACCCGGTAGCTGAAATTTTCATGAGTAATAAAAGCTGTGGAATAATGAGCGGAAAGCCCATAATAGCCATCATTGCAGCGTTTTGTTGCGCTTTTGCTGCGATGGCTGCTAAAAATGTAAATACCAAGCTTAAGCTAATCCCACCAAGGCAAACGATACCTATAAAAAGCAGCGCATGTGTGAGGGGATTTCCTAATAAAAGTGTAAAAACGGCTAAACTTAATAAGCTCATCAATAGCATGAGTATTACATTAAAAATGAGTTTAGCAAGTACAAAATCTTTGGCGCTTGTTATAGAGTAAAAGTATAACATACGGCCACTGCTTTCTTGTAAAAAACTTTTGGCAACAGCGTTTACGCAAACAAATAATTGAATGATCCAAAATAAACCATTCCAAACATAATCTTCTGGCTGACCCATCGATAAATACACTACAAATATGGTGGTAACAACATATAGGATGATGCCATATAAAGTATACTGCTGTCTGCGTTCAAGCAGAAAGTCTTTTTCTAATAATGCGCGTATGGTGTTTTTATTTTTCATGCATGCATTTTCGGCAACGTGGTTCGTAGGTATCTTTTTCTCCAAGTAATATTTGACTTTCGTTGGCTGTTTTTCTAAATGAAACGTGTGCAATATTGCCGCATTTCATACAAATAGCGTGCAGCTTGGTAATGTAATCTGCAACGGCTAATAAATTAGGCATCTGGCCAAATGGTTTGCCTAAATAATCCATATCGAGTCCGGCAACAATTACCCTGATGCCACGTGATGCCAAGGTTTCACAAACCATGGTAATTTCAGTATCAAAAAACTGAGCTTCATCTATACCAATAACGTCTGCATCCCCAGCTAATAATAAAATAGATTGCGCATGATCTACCGGAATGGAAGGGATGCTATTTGCGTCGTGGCTTACCACTTCTGTTTCATCGTACCTTGTGTCCAGTGCTGGTTTATAGATTTCAATTTTTAAATTTGCAATCTTTGCACGCTTAAGCCTTCTAATTAATTCTTCTGTTTTGCCGCTAAACATACTGCCGCAAATCACCTCAATCCAGCCTCTTTTATCACCCGTTATGTTAGGTTCTATAAACATGTATCAAATAAATTAGTAGATTAGACGTTAAATAGGAGCGGATACCATTCCCATTTAAGACCCCAAATGTATTACATAGAATGGAAAGAGTTGGTACGTTAATTCATAAACTAAAAGATCTTTTAGATCATGGTGCCAGTAGTGAACAGCTTATGGCCACTGCTCATATGCTCTTATCCGAACTTGAAATAGCCAATAACACTTCAGAAGAGCCCCTAAAAGCCTCAAAATTGGGCGTTTCCGTGGTTATGCCAAAAGGCAATAGAGCCCCCAAACCAGATCCCTTCATTCAGGCCAAATTGCCACTAGATATCCCTGATGAAATGCCTCTAGTTTATCCGATTGATGTTCCAGTTGAAATCCCTGTATCAGAAATGACAATGGAGCAAGCCCCAATAAAGGAAACAGTACAAGAAACGATACCTACATTAAATGGCCCTGCCATTGCAGAAATGAGTAGTGGTTGGTTGTTTGATACGTCTACCGAAATTCCAACACTTGCATTACAACAAAAGAAAAATGAATTTGAAGAAATCAATCAATTGATGGAATCAATTCATTCGATGCCCGTATTAAATGAAAAGTTACGTGCCAATCAAATGGAAGTTGGCGCAATGCTTAACAATGAACCTATCAAAGAATTAAAAAAAGGTATTGGTATAAACGATCGGTTTTTATTTGTGCAGGAGCTTTTTAGAGGGGACGAAATTATGTATGAACGAAGTATTAAAACCATTAATAGTTTTGCGATTTATCCAGAGGCGCAATTTTGGATTCAGCGTGAACTTAAATTAAAAATAGGTTGGAATGATGATAGCACTACTGTTAAACATTTTGATCAACTCGTTAAAAGACGATTTTCCTGAATGTAGGTTATAATTTTTGCAGATGCACCTTTGTGTGCTTGCACAAATGCTCCGGCAAGTTGCCCCATTTCTTTTCTTTTGTTATTGTTGTTCAAGAGTTCTTTTGCAACAGCTTCAAAGTCTATAGCATCTTCAATACTAATGGCACCTCCAGCTTCCACGAGTCCTATTGCTTCTATGTATTTATCATATAATGGTCCAAATAAAACGGGTTTGTAATGTACGGCAGCTTCTAAACAGTTATGTATACCATCTGCGCCAAATCCGCCACCAATATAGCTGATAGCGGCATAATGGTAGAGTTTGCTTAACATACCAACGTTGTCTATTATAAGTGTATTAAAGTTTTGAGGAGTAGCCCCAGTATCATTCAATTGTTCCAAATAGTCAGAATATAGCAATGCGTTTTTATATAAGGTTAAGCAGTTTTGAAGTCTTTGCTCCGTAATGTCGTGCGGTGCAATGATAAATTTAATACTTGGATTTTCTTTTTCAAAATGCGCGATAGTTTCGTCATCTTCTAGCCAAGTACTTCCGGCAACTACCACTAAACTATTGTTGCAAAATTGTGCAATAGGGTTCATGGGCGTAAAGCCTGCAGCAATTTCAATAACGCGGTCAAATCTAGTGTCTCCAACAATTAATACCTGGTTTACAATCCCTCCACTAGAAAGAAGTGTTTGTGAAATTTTGTCTTGAACAAAAAAGGCAGAAAAAGTATGGAGTAAGTTTTTGTAAATCCCACCATACCATTTAAAAAAAACTTGGTTGTTTCTAAATATGCCAGCAATTAAAATAGTAGGTATTTGAAGCTTTTTTAACTGTGTAAGGTAGTAGTGCCAAAACTCATACTTTACAAAAATGGCAATAGATGGTTTTGTTATTTGTAAAAATTTTGCCGCATTGCTTTTACTATCCATGGGTAAGTAAAAAATATAATGAGCGCCTGTGTAATTTTTATGAACTTCGTAGCCAGATGGCGAAAAAAAAGTTAGGAGGATGCTATAATTGGGATATTTTTTTTGAAGGCCTTCTAGTACCGGGCGTCCTTGTTCAAATTCGCCAAGAGATGCGCAGTGCATCCAAATAATTGGTTTTGTATTAGAAGCTAGAGCGGCAGTTATTTTGGTAAAAATTTGCTTTCTTCCCGTATGCCACTGTTTTGCTTTTGGATTAAAAAATCCAAAGATCCAAGCGGCGATGGGATATATCCAAACAAATATTCGGTACAGAAAAAGCAAAATTTATTGTTTTATAATGCAAATAAACAAATTAAAGCCCATTCGCCCATTTTATCTAGTAGAATAAGTGTTCTGTAAAACCGTTCAACAAAGGCTTTTTTGCAGTAATTTTACACTCATAAATATACGGCACATGAGACCCATTCAAATGGTGGATACCAAAACCCAATACCTTCAAATTAAAGACGAAGTGGATGCCGCTATACATGAAGTGCTTGATAGTGCCGCCTATATTAACGGCAAAGCAGTTCAAGCATTTGCTGCTTCATTAGCTAATTATTTGGGTGTCAAACACGTTATTCCTTGTGCTAATGGTACCGATGCATTGCAAATTGCTATGATGGCACTTGGTCTAGAGCCTGGCGACGAAGTGATTACACCTTCCTTTACCTATATTGCTACCACAGAAGTAGTAGCATTATTAAGGTTAAAGCCAGTATTTGTAGAAGTGGATCCAGTAACATTTTGTATGGATCCCATAGCTTTAGAAAAAGCGATTACGCCAAAAACAAAAGCGATTGTTCCAGTGCATTTATATGGTCAGGCGGCTCCAATGGAGGAGATATTACAAATAGCTCAAAAGCACAATTTATTTGTGATTGAAGACAATGCACAAGCCATTGGTTGCTCCTATACATTTTCTGATGGTACTGTTAAAAAAACGGGTACTATGGGACATATTGGAGCTACTTCTTTTTATCCTAGTAAAAATTTGGGTGCATTTGGTGATGGAGGCGCACTTTTCACCAATGATGACGCTTTAGCACATACTTTAAAAACCATTGCGAATCATGGTCAAGAAAAAAGATACTACCACGATATGGTTGGATGTAATTCTAGACTCGATAGCATGCAAGCGGCCATTTTAAATATTAAGTTAAAACATTTAGACCGCTATAACCAAGCAAGGTCAAACGTTGCTACTTTTTACAATCAAGCTTTCGAAAATTGTCCTGTTATAACAACGCCTAAAACGGCGTCTTATAGTACGCATGTTTTTCATCAGTACACTATTTTATTTGACGGTGATAGAGATGGACTTATTGCGCATTTAGCCGCAAAGAATATTCCATCCATGATTTATTACCCAGTGCCTGGTCACAAACAAAAAATGTTTGACGCTTTTAATTTACCGGAGCAATTTTTAGCAACCACCGATGATTTAACAAATCGTGTTATTTCTTTTCCAATTCATACCGAAATGGATATGGAGCAGTTGACTTATATTACAGAGGCCATTTTAAATTTTATAAACAAGTAAAGTATGAAAATTGCAGTTGTTGGTACTGGATATGTTGGTCTCGTAACGGGTACTTGTTTTGCAGAGACAGGCAACAAAGTGACCTGTGTAGATATTGATGCTTCTAAAGTGGCACGATTAGCTGGAGGGGAAATTACTATTTACGAACCGGGCTTAGAAAAACTTTTCTTACGCAACTTACAAGAGGGGCGATTACAATTTACAACCAACTTACAAGAAGGTATAGAAGATGCTAGTATCATTTTTTTAGCACTACCTACACCGCCAGGTGCAGATGGACACGCCGATTTACAATACATTTTAAAAGTGGCCCACGATTTGGGTCATCTCCTAAACGGATATACAGTTGTGGTAGATAAAAGCACCGTGCCTGTGGGTACTGCTGCCAAAGTACGTGCAGCAATCGCTAAAAATTACAATGGCGAATTTGATGTGGTAAGCAATCCCGAATTTTTAAGAGAAGGTGTTGCGGTAGATGATTTTATGAAACCAGACCGTGTTGTTATTGGTACTAGTTCTGATAAGGCTAAAAAATTGATGGGCGATTTATTTGCGCCATTTGTGCGTCAGGGCAATCCAGTTATTTACATGGATGAAGCCAGCGCCGAACTTACAAAGTATGCAGCCAATTCTTTTTTAGCAACTAAAATTTCATTCATGAATGAAATTGCGCAACTCTGTGAAAGAATGGGAGCCGATGTGGATATGGTTAGAAGGGGTATTGGATCTGATGATAGAATCGGTAAACGGTTTTTATTTTCTGGCATTGGCTATGGGGGAAGTTGTTTTCCTAAAGACGTGCAGGCTTTAATTCAATCTGCTGCAGCACATGATTATGATTTTAAAATATTAAATGCGGTAGAGCGTGTAAACGATAAACAAAAAATGCACCTAGTACATGTGATGGAAAATCATTTTAAAGGTAGCCTTACTGGCAAGCACTTTGCTTTATGGGGCCTTGCATTTAAACCCAATACCGATGATATTAGAGAAGCGCCAGCGCTTACTTTAATAAAGGCCTTGCTAGATAAGGGTGCAACGATTACAGCGTTTGATCCAGAGGCGGTAGGGCATATTAAGCAAACCGTTGGTGATACCATCGGATATGCTGCTAATCAATACGCTGCGCTTGAAAAAGCAGACGCTTTAATTATTGCCACAGAGTGGAGTGTGTTTAGAACCCCCGATTTTGAAGTAATAGAAAAGGCCTTACCTTCAAAATTAATTTTTGATGGAAGGAATTTATTTGAAACAGAAGCGATGAAAGAACTTGGCTATACTTACTATAGTATTGGTAGAGCATCTGTTTAATGTGTAAATACAACAATGAAAAATAAAACGGTTTTAATTACAGGAGCAGCGGGTTTTTTAGGATCGCATTTATGTGATCGATTTGTAGCAGAAGGCGCTACTGTAATTGCCATGGATAATTTAATTACGGGTGACGAAAAAAACATTGAGCATTTGCGTGGGCTCCCTAATTTTTCATTTGTGTTACATGACATAACAAAGCATATTACTGTTGATGGTCCGCTCGATTATATTTTGCATTTTGCTTCCCCGGCAAGCCCCATCGATTATTTAAAAATCCCTATTCAAACTTTAAAAGTTGGCGCGCTTGGTACACACAATTGTTTGGGTCTTGCAAAAGATAAAGGGGCAAGAATTTTAGTGGCTAGTACCAGTGAAGTGTATGGAGATCCGCTGGTGCATCCGCAACCAGAATCTTATTGGGGTAATGTTAACCCGGTAGGCCCAAGAGGGGTGTATGATGAAGCCAAGCGTTTTATGGAATCTATTACAACGGCTTACCATACATTTCATGGGGTTGAAACCAGAATTGTTCGCATTTTTAATACGTATGGGCCTCGCATGCGACTCAATGATGGAAGGGCTTTGCCAGCTTTTATTGGTCAAGCACTCAGGGGAGAAGACCTCACTGTTTTTGGTGATGGTTCTCAAACTAGAAGCTTTTGTTATGTGAGTGATTTAATAGAAGGTATTTATAGGCTTTTATTAAGTGATTATTCGATGCCAGTAAATATTGGTAACCCGCATGAAATTTCTTTAAAAGATTTTGCAGAAGAGGTGTTGAAACTAACCGATGCTACCGTTAAAATAGTATACAAGCCGCTTCCAATTGATGATCCTAAACAGCGCCAGCCAGATATTTCAAAAGCAGCTGAACTATTAGGTTGGTCTCCAACTATTACGCGTGCAGAAGGGCTTCGAAAAACCTATGCATATTTTAAATCTTTGCCTCAGTCCGAATGGACCAAACTTCCTAAAAGTTTTTCTTAAAATATTTCCCATGTCTAAACCGCTTATTGTTGTTACAGGAAAAAATGGACAATTAGGTTCGGAGCTTCAATTACTTGCCCCAGTATGTATAGCGCAATATGATTTTTTATTTGTAGACAGAACCCAGCTTGATTTGTCTTCTAACGATTCTATTGACAGCTTTTTTGCTACGCATAAGCCTTCAGTAGTAATCAATTGCGCAGCTTATACAGCAGTTGATAAAGCTGAATCAGATAAAGATGCAGCCTTTCAAATCAATGCAACAGCGGTAGGAAAATTGGCTGCTCATACTGCTTCTCTTCAAGCTTTATTTATTACTATTTCTACCGATTATGTTTTTAATGGCAATGGTACAACCCCTTATTTACCTTCTGATGCAACAGATCCTGTTAATTATTACGGCGAAACAAAAGCAGCTGGAGAGCAATTGGCAATTGCAAACAATCCTGAAAGCATTATCATTAGAACTTCATGGGTATATAGCAGGTTTGGTAATAATTTTGTAAAAACCATGCGCCGTTTAATGGGGGAGCGTCCATCGTTAAATGTAGTAGGCGATCAAATAGGAGCACCTACCTATGCTGCAGATTTGGCAATGGTCATTATGCAAGTTGTGGCACAAAAATTAAATGGAAATAAACATAGTGGTATTTACCATTACAGCAATAGCGGAAA
The DNA here is from genome assembly GCA_040403595.1 of Sediminibacterium sp. Lineage (GTDB taxonomy): Bacteria > Bacteroidota > Bacteroidia > Chitinophagales > Chitinophagaceae > Sediminibacterium. The sequence goes on from JBBAKI010000003.1 coordinate 113,874, forward strand.
TATTAGTTGGTATGATTTTGCGGTGGCCATTGGTGAAATGAGTAACTCAAATTGCGTTGTTACTAAAATAGGTACAGAAGCTTTTCCAACACCTGCTAAGCGCCCTCATTTCTCACTTATGGATTGCAATTCCATTATTCAAGATTTTGGTGTTGACCAGCCCAATTGGGAGGAAAGTTTAAAAACTTGTATACCGCTGATATAAAGTCATAAAAAAAGCCGCAATAAAATTGCGGCTTTTTAAGTTGGTTGCCCGACCTGGATTCGAACCAAGACAAACTGCACCAAAAACAGTTGTACTACCATTATACTATCAGGCAATCCGGTCATTCATTTCTGAATGGGCAGCAAAAATAGGGGGCAACTTAAAATTTTCCAAATATTTTAGAGTCGTTTTTTACTAAAACCTTCAAAATCATACTATAATTTAGCGCCAGGCGCCTAAATGGCACTCACTTTGTTCAAATGTTTTATATTTAAAGGACAAAATAGTATACCCATGCAAAAATTACTCTTATTATCCGTTTTTATAGGTTGCTTGTTTTTACTCTCTTTTAGGCAAGATCGAAAGAAAAAGATTGTTTTTTTTGGCGACTCAATTACCGAGCAAGGCGCTAAACCTGGTGGTTATATTAGATTAATAGAACAGCAACTTGCAAATGCAGGCAAGGATCAAAAATATGAATTAGTAGGCGCTGGCATAGGCGGCAATAAAGTATATGATTTATACCTCCGTATGGAAAGTGATGTGCTTGCAAAAAATCCGGATATCGTTGTAATTTATATTGGCGTAAATGATGTGTGGCATAAAGCATCTTCAGGTACCGGTACCGATTATTGGAAGTTTGGACCTTTTTATGAAGCCCTTGTTAAAAAAATTCAGGCAACAGGAGCCAAAGTGGTGGTGTGTACACCAGGTGTTATTGGAGAAAGAACCGACAATAGCAATCAATTAGATGGCGATCTAAATTTGTATAGCAAGTGGATTCGTGATTTTAGTGCTAAAAATAATTTGCCACTTATAGATGTGCGTAAAGTATTTATGGACTACAATACAGCCAACAATCCATCGAACCAAGAGTCTAAAATTTTAACCACAGACCGGGTGCATTTAAATGAAAAAGGAAATGCTATACTAGCAGAAGCGATGTGGAATGTGCTTGGTGCTTTGTAAATTATTAAAGCCAACCACGAAATTATTCAGCAATAATCAAATAGTAATTTTTCTTTCCTTTTTGAAGTAATAAGTATTTGCCTTGTAAAAGATCCTGAGCATCTACACTTGTTTTTTCAGGCGCTATTTTGGTTTTATTTAAACCAAGTCCACCAGCAACAAACATTTTTTTAGCTTCTCCTTTGCTACTAAAAATTTGAGTATCCACAAGTAAATCTATAAGGTCGAAACCGTTAGCCAGATTAGCTTTGCTAATTTTAGCAGTAGGCACTCCTTCCATGACTTGTAGTAGTTCGTTTTCATTTAAACTTTGTAATACTTCGTTGGTAGCGCCTCCAAATAAAATATCAGATGCTTTTACGGCAAAGTCTAAATCGGCATCACTATGAACCCAAGAGGTTAAGCACTCCGCTAATTTCTTTTGTAGTAGTCTTAAGTGAGGTGCAGCTTCATGCTCTGTAAGTAAAGCTTCAATTTGAGCAACCGGCAAAAGGGTAAATATTTTGATCCAACTTTTTGCGTCTTCATCAGAAGCATTGAGCCAAAATTGATAGAACTGATACGGGCTCGTTTTTTTAGGGTCTAACCAAATGTTTCCTTTTTCGGTTTTACCAAATTTTCCACCGTCTGCTTTTTTGATAAGAGGGCAGGTAAATGCGAATGCTTCACCGCCTGTTTTGCGTCTGATAAGTTCGGTGCCTGTAGTAATGTTTCCCCACTGATCACTTCCTCCCATTTGAAGTTTACAATTTTTGTTTTGGTACAACCAGTAAAAATCGTATCCCTGAATAAGTTGATAAGTGAATTCTGTGAAGCTCATACCCGTATCACCTTCTAATCTCTTTTTTACACTGTCTTTGGCCATCATGTAATTGACAGTGATATGTTTACCTGCGTCTCTAATAAATGAAAGAAAATTAATTTCTTTAAACCAGTCATAGTTATTAACCATAACGGCTGCATTTTTTTTAGCAGCATCAAAGTCTAGAAACTTTTCTAATTGTTTACGAACGCCTTCTTGGTTATGCAGTAAAATATCTTCTGATAATAAATTTCGCTCTTCACTTTTACCGGAAGGGTCACCCACCATACCGGTAGCACCACCCACAAGTGCATAGGGTTTATGTCCTGCATTTTGTAAATGAACGAGCAATAAAATAGGCACAAGGCTTCCAATATGTAAGCTATCTGAAGTAGGGTCAAATCCAATATAGCCAGACACCATTTCTTTGGCCAATAATTCTTCTGTTCCTGGCATCATGTCCTGAATCATGCCTCTCCAACGTAGTTCTTCTATCAAAGTCATAGCGGTGTGCTTATTTGTTGCAAAAGTAAGGAATAGTTAGTAGGGTAATTACGGTAACAAGGCGTTATTTTTGCCCTATGCAAAAAGTAGGAGATGGTACCCGCGTATTAAACTTTTTAGTGGATACACTGCTATATTGGATACTTGCGGTTCTGCTATACAAGTGGTGGAATTTTCATGTATTGTATTGGGGGTATATGCACTTAAATTTCGGGTGGTTTTTCTTTGGGTCCCTCTTTATCTACTATTTTATTTTTGAACTATTATTTGCCAAAACCCCAGCTAAATGGTTTACGGGTTGTAAGGTCGTTTCTAGCAAAAGCATCCTAGATAGCACGCTAAAAGCTAGTATAGGTCAAATATTTATAAGATCTCTTGCCCGACTCATACTCATAGATCCCTTTTTTATTCCGTTTTTAGGAAGCACTTTGCATGACCATTTGAGTGGAACTATGGTGGTAGAGTCGTAATTTTGCAATCTACTTATGGCAAAGATTGGCATTAACATCGCAACAGGTAGCCTTCAAAAGGCTGACATGATTGTAGGAATAGATTTAGGCACCACCAACAGTTTGGTGGCCATTATTCATCCCGAAACAAAGCAACCCGTTGCTTTAAAAGAGCATGATAGTTCTAGTTTAGTACCTAGTGTGGTGCACTTTGACGTTTTTGGCAATCCAGAAGTAGGACAGGGGGCTAAACGTTTTTTAGAAACGGACCCTGCTAATACCATTTTTAGCGCCAAGCGCCTCATGGGTAAAAGCTACAAAGATGTGAGTCAGAGTGCGGGTTATTTTACCTACAAAGTAATCGATGACAATACCGATGCGCTTGTAAAAGTACAGGTAGGTTCCAGCTTTTATTCGCCCACCGATTTATCTTCTTTTATACTAGCAGAACTAAAAAAGCGTGCTGAACATATTTTAAAAACACCCGTAACCAAAGCCGTGATTACGGTGCCTGCTTATTTTAATGATGCACAGCGTCAGGCCACCAGAGACGCAGGTAAATTAGCTGGGTTGGATGTACTCCGCATTGTAAATGAGCCAACGGCTGCAAGCTTAGCCTATGGCCTAGGCCTTCAAAAAGATGTTGAAACAACCATTGCAGTATACGATTTAGGGGGAGGCACTTTTGATATTTCAATCCTTAAAATTACCGACGGGGTATTTGATGTGCTATCCACCAATGGGGACACTTATTTAGGCGGAGATGATATTGACCGTGCCATTATTGATTACTGGTTGGATCAAAAATCAATTGACATTAAAGTTTTACAAACAAATTCTAACTTATTACAAACCATACGTTTAAGTGCTGAAGAAGCTAAAAAAACGCTAAGCAGTGTAGATCAATTTGAAAAAACTATAGATGGGCAGTTGTACCAAATTACCAAGCCTGTTTTTGAATCTTTAATTGAATCAATAATAAATAAAACCATTGCTTGTTGTCAAAATGCCCTAACGGATGCCAAGCTAAAAGCTGGTCAAATTGACTCCATTGTGATGGTTGGAGGTAGTACCCGTATACCGGCGGTTAAGGCGGCGGTTGCTACCTTTTTTGGCAAACCTGTCAACGATCGTATCAATCCGGACGAGGTTGTTGCATTAGGTGCAGCCCTACAAGCAGATATTTTAGCTGGCAACAACAAAGACTTTTTACTATTAGATATCACCCCTTTAAGCCTAGGTATTGAAACCATGGGTGGGTTAATGGAGGTGCTCGTGCCCCGTAATTCTAAAGTACCTACACAAGTGGGTAGGCAATATACCACACATGTAGATGGGCAATCTAGCATGCGTATTTCGGTATATCAGGGAGAGCGTGATTTGGTAAAAGACAACCGAAAACTAGCCGAGTTTAACCTTACGGGGATACCAGGCATGCCAGCTGGATTACCTAAAGTTGAGATTCAATTTTTATTGAATTCAGATGGCATATTAGTAGTGAAAGCCAATGAGTTACGAAGTGGTGTTGAACAAATTATTGAAGTAAAACCAGCCCTAGATTTAACCGACGATCAGGTAGAAATGATGTTACAAGACAGTATTGAAAATGCGGCTGCAGATATGGTGTTAAGGGCACTAGTGGAAGCTAGAACAGAGGGAGAGCAGCTCCTTGCCGTTACCGAAAAGTTTATGGTGAAGCACCAATCTTTGTTAACCCCCGAAGAAGTTACCCAAACCGCGCTTGCGTTGCAAGCGCTACAACTGGCCATAACAATGGAGGACAAGAACATCATTCAAGCCAAAATAGAAGCCCTCAACGAAACCACCAGACCGTTTGCCGAACGCGCCATGGACGAAGCAGTTAAGGGTGCACTGAAAGGGAAGTCCATCTAATTTTCAGATTTGAATTGTTATTTGAAAATTATTTTTTGGAACCGTTTGTTAATTAATAATCATCCCTTATCTTTGCAGTCCTAAAAATCACCTAAGGAGGTATCATAGTATGTTAATTATCGACTCAAAAGATTGCGAAAACATCGACAAAGCGCTTAAGAAGTACAAAAAGAAGTTTGAAAAAAGCAAAACGCTTTTACAATTAAGATCGCGTCAAGCTTTCATTAAGCCTTCAGTTGTGCGCCGTGGACAAGTTCTAAAAGCAATCTACAAGCAACAAATAGCTAGCGGAAAAATCGAAGCGTAATTACGCTTTTTTTCCTAAACCATATTAAGTAGCCTTAAGTATCTTAACTTTAGGCTACTTTTTTTATGCCCAAACTTTTGGTTTATGTCTGATACATACGCGGCCCTTTTGCAACCTTTTTTAGACCATCTCAAATTTGAGAAGCGTTATGCCCAGCATACTATTATTGCATACCAAAACGACCTTGCCCAGTTTTTTGCCTACCTCACTAGTCAATTTGATGCGCCTCCATTAGAAACCATCACAGCCATGTACATTAGGTCCTGGCTCGCCGAAATGAAAGAAGAGGGGTTAACGGCTAAAAGTTTAAATCGCAAAATTTCGGCACTCAAATCTTTTTTTAAATACCAACTCAAAACAGGTGTGCTGGCCACCAGTCCCATGGCTACCATTGTAACGCCAAAAGTGCGCAAAAGGCTTCCTGCTTTTGTTGCAGAAGTAGACATGGAGACCCTTTTTGCGCATATCGAATTCCCTGACAATTGGAAGGGTCTTACCGAAAAACTGGTCCTTCAATTATTTTATAGTACAGGTATGCGTTTATCTGAGTTGGTGCATTTAAAAGCGTCGCAACTCGATCCTTCCTTAAAGCAATTAAAAGTGGTGGGAAAAGGTAATAAAGAAAGGCTGCTTCCGCTGGGTCCAGAACTGCTGCAACAACTTAAACAATATTGTGCAAATCGTCCTACAAAACTGCCCGGCATCGACAACTTGTTTACTTCAGAAAATGGAAAAGCTTTACAGCCACGCATGGTGTATACTTTTGTAAAACACTATTTAAGTTTAGTAACAACGCTACAACAAAAAAGCCCACACATTTTAAGGCACAGTTTTGCTACACACCTTATGAACAATGGCGCAGACCTCAATGCAGTAAAGGAACTGCTGGGTCATAGCAGCTTAGCTGCCACGCAGGTTTACACGCACAACACCATTGAAAAATTAAAAGAGGTTTTCAAAAAGGCGCACCCCAAAGCCTAAGTGATGCACAATGCTAAGCGTAAGCATTAGGCGCCGCAAATTCCATGCCATTTCCGTTTAAATAATTAACTTTTTTTTGTGCTTTACATGTAGTAAATTGTAGGTAATAGAAGCTTGTTCTTTTCACTTATTTTCTCACTGATTAAAAGAGTTGTTGTATGAACGTTCTAATTCAAACCGTGCACTTTGTTGCAGACGAAAAATTAATCCAATTCGTAACCCAAAAAGCAAAAAAACTACACCATTTCCACGATGGCATTACCAAAATAGAAATCTTTTTAAAACTCGACAATATCGTACACCACATCAAAGACAAAGTCGTCGAAATTTGTGTACATGTCCCCAAACACGACTTTTTTGTAAAGGATAGCGCCAAAACTTTTGAAGCGTCATTTGAAGTGGCCTTTGAAGCAATGGTGACTCAAATTAAAAAACACAAAGAAAAAATAGCGGCGTAATCCTTGCGCAACGCCCCCAACATACTGGCTTTAGTAGTACTGGCCTCCTTTTTAGGAGGCCTTTTTACAGGCTTTATTGCAAGGTTTTTGGACCCATTTCAGTACAGCAGGTCCAGTCCTAAAAAAAACTATTAAAAACTCTTTGAAAATTTATGGTCCAAAATTTTGCTGAATAAAGTTTTCCATTACCTTTGCCGTCCCTTAAAAGAGGTTGTTCTTTTTTTATAGAAGTATAATGCCGGAGTAGCTCAGTTGGTAGAGCAACTGATTTGTAATCAGTAGGTCGCGGGTTCGAGTCCCATCTTCGGCTCTATTTTTTTAAAAACGGTTACTTCTAAGGGCAGATGGCCGAGTGGTTAAAGGCGACAGACTGTAAATCTGTTCTCTCACGAGTACGTAGGTTCGAACCCTACTCTGCCCACTTAGTTCTTTAAAATAACTGATTACAAAGCGCATTGTTTTGTAATACAAGCGGAAGTAGCTCAATTGGTAGAGCGATAGCCTTCCAAGCTATAGGTTGCGGGTTCGACCCTCGTCTTCCGCTCCACGGTTCGTTTTGAGTCACTAGGCTTTAAACGAGGTTAAGCCGTTGTAGCTCAGTGGTAGAGCACTTCCTTGGTAGGGAAGAGGTCGTGAGTTCGATTCTCACTAACGGCTCTATCTACAAATACAACGTATAATATTCGTTAAAAGCGCAAAAAATACTTAATTTAGCGCGCCGATAACAAAAGCACACAAAAACAGAACACCAAACAAGGCAATTTTTCCGAAAGGAATCATTCGAAATAAATAAAGCCCAAAAGGCAATTTTTTTTAAAACACAAATAAAACCGATAAAAATGTCTAAAGAGACCTTTAAGAGGGAAAAACCTCACGTAAACGTTGGTACCATTGGTCACGTTGACCACGGTAAAACCACCTTAACTGCTGCCATCACATCGCTTTTGGCAAAAAGAGGCATGGGTAACGTTGCAAAAAAATATGACGAAATTGATGGTGCTCCTGAAGAAAGAGAGCGTGGTATTACTATTAATACTGCACACGTGGAATATCAAACGGCTAATCGTCACTATGCACACGTTGACTGTCCAGGTCACGCCGACTATGTAAAGAATATGATTACGGGTGCTGCACAAATGGATGGTGCCATCCTAGTAGTTGCTGCAACTGATGGTCCGATGCCACAAACCAAAGAGCACATCCTTTTGGCTCGTCAGGTAGGTGTACCTCGTATCGTTGTTTTCATGAACAAAGTAGACTTAGTTGATGATGTTGAATTATTAGAGCTAGTTGAAATGGAAGTCCGTGAGTTATTAACTTCATACGGTTTTGATGGTGACAACACTCCAATTATTCAAGGTTCTGCAACCGGAGCGCTTTCTGAAGATCCACAATGGGTTGCTAAGATTGACGAATTAATGGAAGCAGTTGATACTTATATCCCATTACCTCCACGTCCAGTTGACATGGCGTTCTTGATGTCAGTAGAAGATGTATTCTCGATCACAGGTCGTGGTACAGTTGCTACAGGTCGTATTGAGCGTGGTATCATCAAAGTAGGTGAAGGTGTTGAAATCGTTGGTTTGATGGATGCGCCGCTTACTTCTACAGTGACTGGTGTTGAAATGTTCAAAAAACTATTGGATGAAGGTCAAGCTGGTGATAACGCAGGTTTATTACTACGTGGTATTGAGAAAAAAGATATCCGTAGAGGTATGGTAATCTGTAAGCCAGGTTCTATTACGCCGCACACTGAATTCAAGGGTGAGGTTTATGTACTATCAAAAGAAGAAGGTGGACGTCATACTCCATTCTTTAACAAATACCGTCCTCAATTCTATTTCCGTACAACAGACGTAACTGGTGAGTGTACACTTCCAGCTGGTACAGAAATGGTTATGCCTGGTGACAACACCAACTTAACTGTTAAATTAATCCAACCTATCGCAATGGAAAAGGGTCTTAAGTTTGCGATTCGTGAAGGTGGTAGAACAGTAGGTGCTGGTCAGGTAACCGAAATCATCAAGTAAGCTTAAAGCGAAAGCTTTTAGCTGCAAGCGAATAGATTTTATTATATTTGCAAATAATTCTAAAAGCTATTCCGCTATAAACGGAATAGCTTTTAGAATTATACGGGCATGGTGCAACGGTAGCATACGGGTCTCCAAAACCTTTGATCTGGGTTCGAATCCTAGTGCCCGTGCTAAGGTTTTATTTTTTAAAATTATTAATTTGTTCTCATGAACAAGATCACAACTTACTTCAAAGAAAGTTACAACGAGTTACTAGAAAAAGTGACCTGGCCAACTTGGAATCAGTTACAACAAAGTACTGTAATTGTGCTTGTAGCTACTGTTATCATTACCGCATTCGTATGGGTTATGGACTTCTCTAGCAACCAATTGCTGAAGTTGATTTATTCATTATTCAAGTAATTTAATCATGGAAGCATTAACAGATATTACAACGCCTGAAACCCCAGTGGTAGCTAAGCCAGAAACAAAATGGTATGTGCTTCGTGTGGTGAGTGGAAAGGAGCGAAAAATAAAAGAATATCTTGATAAAGACATTCTAAGAAGTGGTTGGCAAGATCTCATCAAGCAGATCTTTTTACCCATGGAAAAAGTATACAAAGTGCAAAACGGTAAAAAAGTAATGCGCGAAAAAAACTATTTTCCAGGTTATGTAATGATTGAAGTGCTCGATGGTAAATTAAATGATGACATGGTAATGCACATTAGCAACATCACCAATGTAATGCACTTTTTAACGGACGGTAAGGGCTCTAAGGGAAACATTATTTCTTTACGTAAAAGTGAAGTCAACAAAATGTTGGGTAAGGTGGATGAAATGAATGATATGGGTGGAAGCATCAGCGAACCATTTATCCTTGGCGAAACCATCAAAATTATTGAAGGTCCTTTCAACGACTTCAATGGTGTTATCGAAGATGTTAACGAAGAGAAGAAGAAATTAAAAGTAACCGTTAAAATCTTTGGCCGTTCTACACCAGTAGAACTTAGCTACATGCAAGTTGAAAAAATCAGCTAATTAGATTCTTAACGTATTGATAATGAATATTGTAAGGGCTATCCAGTGGGTGGCCCTTATTTTTTTGTATTTTCCTTGTTTTTTTGCCATTTAATTGTACCTTTGCTGCCCCAAAAGTTCTTTTTACGAAGAATGATTGACTTTGGGAGTAATGCCATAAAGGCACTACGCTATAACCAATTAAATCAAAAAAAATGGCTAAAGAAATCACAGGCTATGTAAAGCTGCAGGTTAAAGGCGGTCAAGCCAACCCTGCACCTCCAGTAGGTCCAGCCCTTGGTTCCAAGGGTGTTAACATCATGGAGTTCTGTAAGCAATTCAATGCTAGAACTCAAGACAAACAAGGAAAAGTTGTTCCTGTTTTAATTACGGTGTACGCAGATAAGTCTTTCGACTTTATCATCAAAACTGCACCGGCCCCAGTTCAATTAATGGAAGCTGCTAAAATCCAAAAAGGATCTAAAGAGAGCAACCGCGACAAAGTGGGTAAAGTTACTTGGTCACAAGTAGAAGAAATCGCAAAAGACAAGATGTCCGACTTAAATGCATTTAGCCTTCACAGTGCAATGAGCATGGTGGCAGGTACTGCACGTAGTATGGGTATCCTAGTAGATGGCCAAGCTCCTTGGGAAAATTAATTTATTCACCTTTAATTATTAAAAAATGTCACTTACTAAAAAAAGAAAAGTAGCAGTTACAAAGGTGGATAAAAACAAATCTTATTCCCTTAAAGAAGCTTCTACACTTGTAAAAGAAATTAACTGTACAAAATTTGATAGCTCTGTAGATTTACACATTCGTTTAGGTGTTGATCCTAAAAAAGCAGACCAACAAGTTAGAGGTACGGTATCATTGCCACACGGTACTGGTAAAACAAAAAAAGTATTGGTTCTTTGTACACCTGATAAAGAAGCAGCAGCTAAAGAAGCTGGTGCAGATTATGTAGGTCTTGATGAATTCATCGCAAAGATCGAAAGCGGTTGGGTTGATATTGATGTAATCATTGCAACACCAGCAGTAATGCCTAAGATTGGCAAATTAGGTAAAGTATTAGGTCCTCGTAACTTAATGCCAAATCCTAAAACAGGTACGGTGACTAACGATGTTGCAGGTGCAGTTAACGAAGTAAAAGGCGGTAAAATTGCTTTCAAGGTAGACAAAGCAGGTATTGTTCATGCTTCAATTGGACGTATCTCTTTTGCACCAGAAAAGATTGCTGAAAATAGCACAGAATTAATCAATGCTATTATTAAGTTAAAGCCTTCTTCTTCTAAAGGAACTTACATCAAAGGTTTAAGCATGGCTAGCTCCATGAGTCCTGGCATTATGTTAGACACAAAATCATTAATGAACTAATTCCTGGTGATTTCTATTTTTAGAAAAATGACCTGGGTTTTTAAAAAAGATCAGACATGACAAAAGATCAAAAAAATGAAGTGATTGAGGTTCTTAAACAAAAGTTCACTCAATATAATAACTTCTATATTACCGATACAGAATCTTTATCTGTAGCGCAAATTTCTGCACTTCGTCGTACTTGTTTTGATAAGCAAGTAGAAATTAAAGTTGCAAAAAACACGCTTATTCGTAAAGCATTAGAAGCTATCGATGCAGAAAAGTATGCTGCAATTTATCCAGCATTAAATAATGTTACTGCGTTAATGTTCTCTGAAAATCCTAAAGATCCAGCTGTTATTATCAGCGCTTTCAGAAAGGGTGGAGACAAGCCTCAATTAAAAGCTGCGTTTATCAATGGAGATGTATATTCTGGGGATAGCACACTTAAGGCGTTAACACAAATTAAAACGAAGGACGAACTTGTTGGTGAAGTTCTTGGACTTCTACAATCTCCGGCTAAGCGCGTAATTGCTGCTTTATTAAACCACGCCGAGAATGGTAGTTCAAAGACAGAAACAGAAGTTGTTGCGGCTGCAATCGAAGTTGCTGCTGTACCAGTTGCAGAAGCGGTTTCCGAAGTTGCATCTGTAGAAGTTGCAGAAGCGACTCCAGAAGCGCCAGCTGCTAAACCAGAAGCTTAATTAGAAATAATTATAAAGATATCCCAGGCCTGAGGGAAAATAAAGGCAAATTTTTTTAAACCCTCCGCCGGACTTGTAACAAAGTATGAAGGCGGAAAAAATTTAAATCAAATGGCAGACGTAAAATCATTAGCCGAACAATTAGTAGGCTTAACAGTAAAACAAGTACAAGAATTAGCGGATGTTTTAAAAGCTGATTACGGTATTGAACCAGCTGCTGCTGCAGTTGTAGTAAGCGCAGGTGATGGCGGAGCTGCTGCTGTAGAAGAGAAAACATCTTTTGATGTAATCTTAGTAAGCGGTGGTCCTAGCAAATTAGGCGTAGTTAAAATCGTAAAAGAATTAACTGGCTTAGGACTTAAAGAAGCAAAAGATCTAGTTGACGGTGCACCAAAACCAGTTAAAGAAGGTGTTTCTAAAGCAGAAGCTGACGATATCGTAGCTAAGCTTAAAGAAGCTGGTGCTGAAGTAGAAGTAAAGTAATTTACGACTAATTCTAGTCCAATACATTCCAAAAAAAGCGGTTTCAACCTTGTTGAAACCGCTTTTTTTATGCCATCTTGCTATATTTTTCTCGAACTTTGTTGAATTTTAACAAAATTCATTTTTATATTATCTGTTGATAATCAATATTTTACAAAAAATCCTATAGAAAACTAGCCATTTTTCATGACAGGCTGACTTTTGCGGTAAAAATTATTGATTTTTTGGACATTTTGGTCCAGTATTTGTTTGTTTCCTGCCCTTGTCTTCGTACCTTTGTCATCCTTAAATTGGGACACTTGTCTCGATATTTTTTGTATTTAAACCGGTTTTATATACATGTCTACAACAATTTTGAACAACAGGGTCAACTTTGGTAAAACAAAGAACTTGGCAGAAACGCCAGATTTACTTGACATTCAGTTAGAGTCATTTAGAGAATTTTTTCAGTTAGAAACAACACCAGATCGCAGAAATGTGGAAGGTTTGTTCCGTGTGTTTAAGGAAAATTTTCCAATCACAGACACGCGTAACATTTTCGTACTAGAGTTCCTAGATTATTTTATTGATCCACCACGTTACACACTTGATGAGTGTATGGAGCGAGGATTAACGTATGCAGTTCCGCTAAAAGCTAAACTACGTTTAAGCTGTAACGATGAAGAGCACGTGGATTTCCAAACTATTGTACAGGATGTATTTTTAGGAAACATTCCTTACATGACACCGCGTGGTACGTTTGTAATTAATGGTGCTGAGCGTGTTATTGTTTCTCAGTTACACCGTTCACCTGGTGTATTCTTTGGACAATCAGTTCACCCGAACGGAACAAAAATTTATTCTGCACGTGTCATTCCTTTTAAAGGTGCATGGATGGAATTTGCTACAGACATCAACAATGTCATGTATGCATATATCGATCGTAAAAAGAAGTTCCCTGTAACTACTTTGTTACGTTCAATTGGTTTTGAAACAGACAAAGACATTCTAGAATTATTTGGAATGGCTGACGAAATCAAAGCTGATAAAAAATCTTTAGCCAATCAAGTTGGTCGCAAATTAGCTGCACGTGTTTTAAGAACATGGGTAGAAGATTTTGTGGATGAAGATACGGGTGAAGTAGTGAGCATCGAGCGTAACGAAATTGTTATGGAGCGTGACACTGTTTTAGATGAAGCTGCTATCGTAACAATTGTTGAGATGGATGTGAAGAGTGTCTTTATTCAAAAAGAAGAGTTTGGTGGTGACTATGCAATCATCTACAATACATTAAACAAAGATACCTCTAACTCTGAGTTAGAAGCGGTACAACATATTTACCGTCAATTACGTGGTGCGGATGCGCCTGATAATGAAACGGCGCGTGGTATCATTGACAAATTATTCTTCTCTGATAAGCGTTATGATTTAGGTGAAGTTGGTCGTTACAAAATCAACCGTAAGCTTGACTTAGATTATCCGTTAGAGAAAAAAGTTTTAACAAAGCAAGACATCATCGAAATTGTTAAGTACTTAGTTCGTTTAACCAATGCGAAAGCAGAGATTGACGATATTGATCACCTAAGCAATCGTCGTGTACGTACTGTGGGTGAGCAATTGTATGCACAATTTGGTGTTGGTTTAGCGCGTATGGCCAGAACCATTCGTGAGCGTATGAACGTTCGTGACAACGAGGTATTCACACCCGTTGATCTCATCAATGCAAGAACTCTTTCTAGTGTTATCAATTCATTCTTTGGTACTTCACAGTTATCTCAATTCTTAGACCAAACAAATCCGTTATCAGAGATCACGCACAAGCGTCGTATTTCTGCACTTGGACCCGGCGGTTTAAGTAGAGAGCGTGCAGGATTTGAAGTACGTGACGTACACTATTCTCACTATGGTCGTTTATGTACCATCGAAACACCGGAAGGACCAAACATTGGTCTAATTTCTACTTTGTGTGTGCATGCTTCTATTAACGATATGGGATTCATTGAAACACCATACCGTAAAGTAGAAAATGGTAAAGTAAACATGAAGCAATTAACGTACCTCAGCGCTGAAGAAGAGGATACTGCAAAAATTGCACAGTCTAACTCACCATTAACAGATAAATTAGAATTCGCAGAAGATAAAGTTGTTTCTCGTCAAACCGGAGACTTCCCAATTTTAGATAAAGAAGATGTAGAATATATGGACGTTGCACCTAACCAGATTGTTGGTTTGAGTGCGTCTTTAATTCCATTCTTAGAACATGATGATGCCAACCGTGCCCTAATGGGATCAAACATGCAACGTCAAGCGGTTCCGTTAATTATTCCTGAAGCACCAATTGTTGGTACAGGTTTAGAAGGAAAAGCTGCACGTGATGCACGTATCCAAATCCATGCAGATGGTAATGGTGTGGTTGAGTTTGTGGATGCAAACGAAATTCATGTTCGTTATGATAGAAATGATTTAGATCGTTTGGTTTCTTTTAGCGACGATTTACAAATTTATAAACTAACCAAGTTCATCAAAACAAACCAAGCTACTTGTATTAACCTACGTCCTGCTGTGAAAAAAGCACAAAAAGTTAAGAAAGGAGATTTCTTAACCGAAGGTTATGCAACTAAAGATGGTGAGTTAGCACTAGGTCGTAACTTACAAGTGGCGTTCATGCCATGGAAAGGTTACAACTTCGAGGATGCGATTGTAATTAGTGAAAAAGTTGTTCGCGAAGATTTATTTACTTCTATTCACATCGATGAATATGAATTAGAAGTACGCGATACGAAGTTAGGTGAAGAAGAATTAACACCAGATATCCCTAACGTTTCTGAAGAAGCAACCAAAGATTTAGATGAGCATGGTATCATCAGAATTGGTGCAACGATTAAAGAAGGTGATATTTTAATTGGTAAGATTACACCTAAAGGTGAATCAGATCCTACACCAGAAGAAAAACTATTGCGTGCCATCTTTGGTGACAAAGCAGGTGATGCAAAAGATGCTTCTTTGAAAGCACCAAACGGTACAGAAGGTGTGGTGATAGATAAAAAATTATTCCAACGCGCTAAAAAAGATAAGAACGGAAAAATTCGTGAAAAAGCTTTACTTGAAAAAGTAGAAAAAGTTCACGAACAAAATACCGAGCATATCAAAGAATTGTTGCTTGATAAATTACAAACACTATTAAAAGATAAAGCTTCTTCTGGTGTAAGCAACAACTTTGGCGAAATGTTGATCCCTAAAGGTTCTAAGTTCAATCAGAAAAACTTAGTAACACTCGATTACCAAAACGTAAATCCACTTGGTTGGACTGGTGACGAAAAAACAGATCAGCAAATTAATACGCTATTACACAACTATAGCATTCGTTTCAACGAAGAGTTAGGTCGTTACAAGCGTGAGAAATTTAATATCTCTATTGGTGATGAATTACCAGCAGGCGTATTAAAATTAGCCAAAGTTTACCTAGCTGTTAAGCGTAAGCTTAAAGTGGGAGATAAGATGGCGGGTCGTCACGGAAACAAAGGTATCGTTGCCAAAATTGTGCGTGCAGAAGACATGCCGTTTATGGAAGATGGTACACCGGTAGACATCGTTCTTAATCCACTAGGGGTTCCATCTCGTATGAACCTTGGTCAGATCTATGAAACTATTTTAGGTTGGACGGGTAAGCGCTTAGGTGTGAAATTTGCAACACCAATTTTTGATGGTGCAAGTACCGATCAAATCGAACAATATTGTGTAGAAGCGGGTATACCAAGAAATGGGCACACGTATTTATATGATGGTGAAACTGGAGAGCGTTTCCATCAAAAAACATCTGTTGGAGTTATCTATATGATTAAACTTCACCACATGGTTGATGATAAAATGCACGCTCGTTCTATCGGACCATACAGCTTAATTACCCAGCAACCGCTTGGTGGTAAGGCTCAGTTTGGTGGACAACGTTTTGGTGAGATGGAGGTTTGGGCATTGGAAGCATATGGTGCGGCTAACATCTTACAGGAATTGTTAACCCTTAAATCTGATGACATTATTGGTAGAGCAAAAACCTATGAAGCCATCGTTAAAGGAGAAAACATTCCACGTCCGGGTGTACCAGAATCATTTAATGTACTAGTACATGAATTGAGAGGTTTAGGTTTAGACTTAAAATTCGAATAACATTTTAAGTAAAAAAACCAACACCTATTAACAACATTATCATTACAAATTTACAAACTAGATATGGCCAATAAAAGAGACAATCGACCAAGATTAACTTTCTCCGAGATCACTATCGGTCTGGCTTCTCCAGATAATATTTTAGAAAGAAGTTTTGGTGAAGTATTAAAGCCTGAAACCATTAACTACCGTACGTACAAACCAGAAAGAGATGGTTTATTCTGCGAAAGAATTTTTGGTCCAGTTAAGGATTATGAGTGTGCTTGTGGTAAATACAAGCGTATTCGTTACAAGGGTATTGTATGTGACAGATGTGGTGTAGAAGTAACTGAGAAAAAAGTACGTCGTGAGCGTATGGGTCACATTAAATTAGTGGTACCTGTCGTGCATATTTGGTACTTCAAATCTTTACCTAATAAAATTGGTTATTTATTAGGCATGAGTTCTAAGAAATTAGAAACTATTATCTATTATGAGCGTTACGTAGTATTACAAGGCGGTATCAAAGAAAACCTAAACATGGGTGATCTTTTAACCGAAGAAGAGTACTTAGATTTATTAGATACTTTACCAAAAGAAAATCAGTTCTTACCAGACGAAGATCCAAACAAGTTTATCGCTAAAATGGGAGCAGAAGCCGTTCATGGTTTATTGCAAAGAATTGATTTAGATGGATTAAGTTTTTCTTTACGTAATGCAGCTGCCAACGAAACTTCTCAACAACGTAAAGCAGATGCTTTAAAGCGTTTGAGCGTTGTAGAATCTTTTCGTGATGCAAGTACACGTATTGTAAATAAGCCTGAGTGGATGGTGATGCAATACATCCCAGTTATTCCACCAGAACTTCGTCCATTAGTTCCACTTGATGGTGGTCGTTTTGCATCTTCTGATCTAAACGATTTATACCGTCGTGTAATTATTCGTAACAACCGTTTAAAGCGTTTGTTAGAAATTAAAGCGCCAGAAGTAATCTTACGTAATGAAAAACGTATGTTACAAGAAGCGATCGATTCTTTATTCGATAACTCTCGTAAATCAAATGCTGTAAAAGCAGAAGGTGGACGTGCTTTAAAATCTTTATCGGATGTATTAAAAGGTAAGCAAGGTCGTTTCCGTCAAAACTTACTCGGTAAGCGTGTAGACTATTCTGGTCGTTCTGTAATTGTGGTAGGACCTGAGTTAAAAATGCACGAGTGCGGATTACCAAAAGATATGGCTGCCGAATTATTTAAGCCATTTGTTATTCGTAAATTAATTGAAAGAGGTATTGTAAAAACAGTGAAGTCTGCTAAAAAATTAGTAGATAAAAAAGAAGCTGTGATTTGGGATATCTTAGAAAATATTTTAAAAGGTCACCCGGTATTATTAAACCGTGCCCCAACACTTCACCGCTTGTCAATTCAAGCATTCCAACCTAAGTTGGTAGAAGGTAAAGCCATTCAATTACACCCACTCGTAACGTCTTCGTTTAACGCGGATTTCGATGGTGACCAAATGGCGGTACACGTTCCACTTAGCAGTGCAGCGGTACTTGAAGCACAGTTATTAATGCTTTCTTCACACAACATCTTGAACCCGCAAAATGGTACGCCAATCACCCTTCCTTCTCAGGACATGGTACTTGGTTTATACTACATTACAAAGGGTAAGAAAACCACCGAAACTGAAACCGTAAAAGGACAGGGTATGGCTTTCTATAGCATGGATGAAGTGATCATTGCTTACAATGAGAACCGCGTAGACTTACACGCTAACATCAAAGTAAAAACCAATGTGCGTGAAGCTGGCGTGATTGTTAAAAAATTAATTGAAACAACGGTTGGTCGTGTTTTATTCAACCAACACGTACCTGCACCAGTAGGTTATATCAATGCATTATTAACAAAAAAATCTTTAAGAGATATCATTGGTGATATCATTAAAATCACAAACGTTCCTACAACCGCTAAATTCTTAGATGATATTAAAACATTAGGATTTAAAATGGCATTCCGTGGCGGTTTATCATTTAACGTTAACGACCTTATCGTTCCTGATAAGCGTGGTGAGTTACTTGATAGTGCTAAAGCAGAAGTAGAAGAAGTTTGGGAAAACTACAACATGGGTCTTATTACCAATAACGAGCGTTACAACCAAGTTATTGATATCTGGGGTCGTGTAGATACGAGAATCACTGAAACATTGATGCATGAAATGCAAACAGATAAGCAGGGCTTTAACTCTGTTTATATGATGCTTGATTCAGGTGCTCGTGGTAGTAAAACTCAGGTTAAGCAGCTTGTAGGTATTAGAGGTCTAATGGCTAAGCCACGTAAGAGTGGTAGTGCAGGATCTGAGGTAATTGAAAACCCAATCTTGTCTAACTTTAAGAGTGGTCTTAACGTATTAGATTACTTTATTTCTACGCACGGTGCGCGTAAAGGTCTTGCGGATACGGCGTTAAAAACAGCGGATGCTGGTTACTTAACACGTCGTCTAGTAGACGTTTCTCAAGACGTTGTTATTGCGGATGATGATTGTGGCACTTTAAGAGGTATTGCTACATCTGCACTAAAAGACAATGAAGATATTATTGAAGCATTATCAGATAGAATTGAAGGTCGTACTTCATTACATAATGTTTACCATCCAGTAACGGAACAGTTAATTATCAATGCAGGTGAAGAAATCTCATCTGATGTTGCTAAAGAAATTGATGAAGTAGGTATCGAATCTGTAGAGATTCGTTCTGTACTTACTTGCGAAAGTAAGCGTGGCGTTTGCGTAAAATGTTATGGTAAAAACTTAGCAACTGGTTACCTCGCTCAACGTGGTGACGCAGTGGGTATTATTGCAGCGCAGTCCATTGGTGAACCAGGTACACAGCTTACACTTCGTACGTTCCACGTAGGTGGTGTGGCAGGATCTGCTTCTATCGAATCTGCTTTAGCAGCTAAGTTTGATGGCACCATTCAGTTTGACGGATTACGTACGGTAGAGTCTATTAACAACGAAGGCAAAAAAGCTAAAATTGTTATTGGACGTACAGGAGAGGTAAGAATCACGGATGTTAAAAACGACCGTTTGATGATCACCAATAACGTTCCTTACGGTGCTACCTTAAACGTTAAAGATGGCCAAGAAGTGAAAAAAGGTGATGTGATTTGTACTTGGGATCCATTTAACAACGTCGTTGTTTCTGAGCAAAATGGTAAGATCAAATTTGACAACGTACTCGAAGGTATTACCTACCGTGATGAGGCCGATGAGCAAACAGGTCACCGCGAAAAAGTGGTTATTGAAACAAAAGATAAAACCAAAATACCTACTATCATTGTAGAAGGAAAAGACAACAAACATTACAACTTACCAGTAGGATCTCACATCGCTGTAGAAGAAGGCGACGAAGTAAAAGCTGGTTTTGTAATGGTTAAAATTCCTCGTATTTTAGGTAAGCTCCGCGATATCACAGGAGGTCTTCCACGTGTAACAGAACTATTTGAAGCAAGAAATCCAGGTAACCCTGCGATTGTTTGTGAAATCGATGGTGTGGTGGCATTTGGTAGCGTTAAGCGTGGTAACAGAGAAATCATTGTTGAATCTAAAGATGGCATGGTTAAAAAGTACTTAGTACCATTAACGCGTCAAATTCTAGTTCAAGATGGTGACTTCGTTAAAGCGGGTACGCCAATGTCTGATGGACAAATTGCACCTGCTGCGATACTTGCTATTAAAGGACCATTTGCAGTACAAGAGTATGTTGTAAATGAAATCCAAGAAGTATACCGCTTACAAGGTGTAAGAATCAATGACAAGCACGTAGAAGTGATTGTTCGTCAAATGATGAAGAAGGTAGAAATTGTAGATGCTGGTGATACTAAATTCTTAGAGGAGGATCTAGAAGATAGATTTGACTTTATCGAAGAAAATGACCGTATCTATGATAAAAAAGTAGTTACAGAAGCGGGCGAAAGTGCAACGTACAAAGCTGGTCAAATTATAACATTAAGAGAACTACGCGAGGAAAATTCAATTCTTCGTCGTTCAGACAGAAAGCTAGTGGAAGTACGTGATGCAAAACCTGCAACGGCTACACCTGTATTACTGGGTATTACCAAAGCTTCTCTTGGTGTTAGAAGTTGGATCTCTGCTGCTTCGTTCCAAGAAACAACCAAAGTATTAAGCCAAGCGGCCATACAAGGTAAAAAAGACTTGATGTTAGGTCTTAAAGAAAATGTAATTACAGGTCATTTGATTCCTGCAGGTACCGGACAAAAAGAGTTCGAGAACATGATTGTAGGAAGCAAAGAAGAATATGAAGTATTAGCAACCACACGTGAAGCGATGAGCTTTGATGAGGAAGAATAATATTTTATAGCCTTAGTATATTTGTAAAAGTAGGAAGCCAACACTTCCTACTTTTACTTTTTAATAGATAAAATGTATAAATTAGTGTTATGAAAAATATCAATACGATTGTAAATGTTGTTTTAGGAATCGCAGTAGCGATTCTATTTTATTTTCAATTTAGCGGCAGCAAGTCTGCGGTAGCTAATGGTTCTAAATCTATTTCTACTGGTGATTTTCGAATTGCATATTTTGAAATAGACTCAGTAGAAACCCAGTTTAATTATTACAAAGAAGTAAGTAACTCTATCCAGGCTAAAGCCCAGCAAAACAACAATGAACTCAATCAGTTAAAAGAAGTGTTTGCAGCAAAATACCAAGAGCTACAAAAAAATGGTCAAAGCATGTCTGCCTCTGAGGTAAATGCTAGACAACAGGAGCTTCAGCAAATGGATAAAACATTCAAGAGCAAGGAGCAAATGATGAATAACGAAATGCAAGACGAGAGCATGAAAAAATTGCAAGACGTGAAGAAAAAAATCACTGATTATTTAGCGAAATACAATAAAGCCAAAGGTTATGCTTTTATTTTAGGGAATAATTCAGACATGCTTTCTATGTATTACAAAGACTCAGCCTACGATATTACTGCAGACCTTGTAAAAGGTTTAAATGAATTGTATAAACCCAAAAAATAGGTACTTTAAATCTTATTTTTTTTAATTATCTTGAAGTTCTGTTTTAACCAACAGAACTTTTTTTATGAGTACAACTACACCTTCGTTTAAACCATCACTGGGTTTATTAGACTCCACCATGATTGTAGCAGGTAGCATGATTGGTTCAGGTATCTTTATTGTAAGTGCCGATATTACACGTAATGTAGGCTCTGCAGGCTGGCTTGTAGTCGTATGGCTTATTACAGGCTTTATGACACTTACAGCAGCTTTAAGTTATGGTGAGCTAAGTGCGATGTTCCCAAAAGCCGGAGGGCAGTATGTGTACTTAAAAGAGTCTTATAATCCACTGCTTGGTTTTTTATATGGCTGGAGCTTTTTTTCGGTAATCCAAACGGGTACCATCGCTGCAGTAGGGGTCGCTTTTAGCAAATTTGCTGGTTACTTTTTCCCGTCCCTAGAAATGACGGATGCCAATATTATATTTCAAGCCGGGATATTAAAAATTTATCCCGCTCAGCTGATTTCCATCGCCATCATCATTCTTCTCACCTATATCAATACCAAGGGTGTGCAGGGTGGCAAACTCATTCAAACCACTTTTACGGTAACAAAGCTCCTTTCATTGTTTGGTTTAATTGGCTTTGGTTTTTTACTTGCTGCTAAATCAGAAATCTGGCATGCCAATTGGCAGGACGCTTGGACAATGAAATCCATTGCCGCAGATAATAGCACAACACCTGTTATAGGACTAGCCATTTTTGGTGCCATTGCAGCCTCCATGGTGGGTTCTATTTTTAGTAGTGATGCTTGGAACAACGTTACGTTTATTGCAGGCGAAATTAAAAATCCAAAACGCAACATTGGGCTTAGTTTGTTTTTAGGTACTTTAATTGTTACCATTATTTATGTGTCTGCTAATCTCATGTATATCAGTGTACTTCCTTTAAATGACATTGCACATGCACCCGCAGATAGGGTAGCAGTATCATCAGCCAATGCTATTTTTGGAAATATTGGAACCTATGTAATAGCAATCATGATTATGATTTCTACTTTTGGCTGTAACAATGGTTTAATATTAGCAGGTGCAAGGGTATATTATACCATGGCACAGGACGGTTTGTTTTTTAAAAAAGCATCTACCCTAAATAAAAATGCAGTACCAGAATGGGCTTTATGGGCACAGTGTGTGGTAGCAGCGCTATTATGCTTAAGTGGTAAGTATGGTGACCTGCTAGACATGGTTTCATTTATTGTGGTGATCTTTTATGTGTTAACCATTATAGGCATCTTTATTTTACGTAAAAAACGTCCAGATATAGAACGTCCTTACAAAGCAATAGGCTATCCTATTTTACCTGCTATCTATGTTTTAATGGGAACCCTGTTTTGCGTATTATTGATCATTTATAAGCCTAATTTTACATGGCCTGGGCTTATTATTGCACTATTAGGCATTCCTTTGTATTACCTTGCAGTGCGAAGTAATAAAAAATAAACATGACAAATTTTGACCAACTTTTCATAGACTTTAGCAATCTAAAAGTTGTAATCATTGGAGACGTTATGCTTGACACCTATTGGTGGGGTCAGGTAGACCGTATATCTCCCGAAGCGCCCGTGCCGGTTGTGGCATTACAGCGAAAAGAACACCGTGTGGGTGGTGCCGCAAACGTTGCATTAAACACGGTTGCATTAGGTGCACAAACCTCTATTGTATCAGTCATTGGTACCGACGCCGATGGTGTTTTACTCCAATCATTATTTGAAGCGCAAAACATCGATACACAGTATTTACTTTCTACACCTTCACGCATCACTACCAATAAAACGCGTGTCATGAGTCGCAATCAACAAATGATGCGCCTTGATGCCGAAATTACAACACCCATTGCAAGTGATATTGAACAGGCCTTGCTTCAAAAATTTACAGATTGCCTAAATGCCGAGCAACCAGATATTGTCATTTTTGAAGATTATGATAAAGGGGTTTTAACACCTGCTATTATTAAAACAGCTATTGCAATTTGTACAGAACGTAACATTGTAATGTCTGTGGATCCCAAAAAAAATAATTTTTTAGCATACAAAGGCGTTACCCTTTTTAAGCCCAATTTAAAAGAAGTAAAAGAAGGATTGCAAATACCTATTCCTTCTGTTACACTCGACAATTTAAGGCTTGTGCACGCTGCACTTCAAACACATTTAGCCCACAAAATTTCATTGATTACATTATCAGAAAAAGGAATGTTTTTTGATACCGGCGATGTAGCAAAAATTATTCCAACTCATATACGCTCCATAGCAGATGTAAGTGGTGCTGGTGATACCGTAATTGCAGTTGCATCTCTTGTGTATGCGGCCACAAAAAATATTGAACTCGCCACAGAAATGGCCAATATTGCTGGTGGACTAGTGTGTGAAGAAGTAGGTACTGCTGCAATTAATAAAACGCGTTTACTTTCAGAATGTAAATTGCTTCTAGTTTCATAAAAGAGACCAACTATGCAACAATTTTCTTTGGTTATACATGGAGGTGCTGGCACTATCTTAAAAGAAGACATGTCTCCAGCGCTAGAGCAGGCCTATCAAGTTGGCTTACAAGAAGCACTTGATGCTGGTTATAAAGTTTTGCAAAATGGCGGAAGCGCTGTTGATGCCATTCAAACCGCTATCGTAGTATTAGAGAATAATATTTTATTTAACGCAGGCAGAGGTAGTGTTTTTACAAAAAAAGGACTACAAGAAATGGACGCCGCCATTATGGATGGTGCCACTTTAGAAGCAGGTGCTGTTGCTGCTATTCGCAATGTTAAAAATCCAATCAAGCTTGCTGCAGAGGTCATGCTGAATAGCAATCACGTTTTTTTAAGTGGGAAAGGTGCCAATGATTTTGCCATTAAACAAGGCGTTGCTTTAGCGCCCGACGAATATTTTTATTCTCAGTTTAGGTACGATCAGTGGAAAGCCATTCGTGATTCTGATGCCTATTCATTGGATCATACCAATCATCACCTAGAAGAATTATTAAAAGATAAAAAGTTTGGAACCGTTGGTGCCGTTGCTTGTGATAGTAAGGGTAATATTGCGGGCGCTACTTCTACAGGTGGTATGACCAATAAAAAATATGGCCGTATAGGAGATAGCCCACTTATTGGAAGTGGAACCTATGCCAATAATAAAACCTGCGCCATTAGTTGTACAGGCCATGGTGAAATGTTTATTCGATCTGTTGCAGCTTATGACGTTAGTTGTTTAATGGAATACAAAGGGCTTATTTTGCAGGCTGCTATGGAAGTAGTGGTTCACGAAAAACTAATAGCATTACATGGTGAAGGTGGAATGATTGGTGTAGATGCCAAAGGAAATACGGCCATGGTATTTAATAGTGCTGGAATGTACCGTGCTTTTCAAAATAGTAAAGGTGAATCTGCAATTGCGATTTATAAATAAATGACAATGAAAAAAACGGCTGTAATTGTTGCGGGTGGGTCAGGTGTAAGAATGGGTTCCAATGTACCTAAGCAATTTTTGCATTTGAAAGGGAGGCCTATTATTTGGCATACCGTTCAACAGTTTTTTTATGCCTATTACGATATTCAAATTGTACTGGTATTGCCGGCATCTTATTTAGAGGAAGCAGCTGCTTATTTTGAGCCTGCTCAGCTTGCTCATATTCAGTTTGTAGCTGGAGGAACCACTCGATTTGATTCTGTAAAAAATGGCTTACAGGCAGTTAAAGATCCAGGTGTCATATTTGTTCATGATGGCGTAAGATGCCTTGTCTCTAGTGATTTAATTAAAAAATGTTACGACCAGGCCCTGGTTCACGGATCGGCGATACCGGCTGTAACTGCCACAGATAGTATTAGGCTTGTCACCGGGGATACCCACCAAGTTGTTGACCGGACCCTGGTTAAAATCATACAAACGCCTCAAACCTTTTTAAGTACCCTATTATTGCCTGCTTTTAAACAGCCCTACCAAGCCAGCTTTACCGATGAAGCTTCGGTGGTGGAAGCCGCAGGCCACACGGTTCGTTTAATAGAAGGGGAGTATAGTAATCTTAAGATTACACGCCCCCAAGATTTAATAGTGGCCGAATCCCTTTTCTAGAAAAAAAATTGGCCTAAACCGTCAATCTTTCTTAAATTTGCAATAATGAAACAAGTATTAAATAACAAGTGGTGGTGGCATACAAACTCCAATCGGGGAATGTAATGGCGCGTCCACTACTTTTTGAATAATTTCAAAAGCCCCGACCAAAAGTCGGGGCTTTTTATTAGTGACCTATGAAAAAAATTATTTTACGAACAGAAAGCAAAAGAATGTTAGCGGACGTGTATACGCCCGTTAGTATTTACCTGCGTTTAAGGGACCGTTTTAGAGATACCATCTTGTTAGAAAGTACCGATGCGCACGTTGCCGAAAATAGCTATTCCTTTATTTGTATAAATGCTATTGGTGGTATAGAAGTAAGGAATACAAAAATGGTAGAAGTGAAATATCCAAACCAGGATCCCACTCATTATGCAGTAGAAGTTTCGCAAATAGACAATCAGTTGTGGAGTTATATGCAAGGTTATGATGTAATTCCCAACGAACATAAAGAAACGGGGTTTGCGCAAGGTTTGTTTGGGTATACTAGTTTTGATGCTATTCCTTTATTTGAAACGATTGCTTTTGCGGAAGCTAAAAAAACCAATATTCCACTTATACGCTATAGGTTGTATCAGTATGTCATTGTATTTGATCATTACAAAGACGAATTATTTATTTGTCAAAATTTACTAGCTAACGAAACTGCCGATACTTCACTTATTGAATCCTTAATTAAAAATAAAGACGTACCTCAGTTTCCATTCACGCCATTTGGAGAGGAACGATCTAATATTACAGACGAGGCTTACAAAGCCATGGTAGAGAAGGGTATTCAACACTGTTTACGTGGCGACGTTTTTCAAATTGTACTCAGTAGAAGATTTGAACAGTCTTATAAAGGAGATGAATTTAATGTGTATCGCGCGCTAAGAAGCGTAAACCCTTCACCTTATTTATTTTTCTTTGATTATGGCGATTATAAATTAATGGGATCTTCTCCAGAAGCGCAGTTAATTGTTCGAAATAATAAAGCAGTGATGCATCCCATTGCCGGGACTTTTAGAAGAACAGGGAATGATGAACAAGATAAAGAGCTATCTGCAAAATTATTAGAAGACGCAAAAGAAAATGCCGAGCACGTGATGCTTGTAGATCTTGCGCGCAATGATTTGAGTAGATCTTGTACCCAAGTTACTGTAAGTCATTTTAAGCAGGTCAAATATTACTCGCATGTAATTCACCTAGTGAGTGAAGTGGTTGGCACATTAGCGGCTGGGGCAAATCCGTTTAGTATTTTGGCACAAACTTTTCCTGCAGGAACATTAAGTGGCGCACCAAAATTTAAGGCACTGGAAATCATTGACGGATTGGAGCCTACAGCACGTGGTTATTATGGAGGCGCTATTGGTTTTGTAGGATTCAATGGAGGGTTTAACCATGCTATAATGATTCGTAGTTTTTTAAGTAAAGACAATACGCTTTATTATCAAGCAGGCGCAGGGGTGGTTGTTTCATCGAATCCTGAAAGTGAGTTACAAGAAGTTAACAATAAATTAAATGCATTAAAAAGAGCCGTCGTATTAGCTGCGGGAATATAAAGAAGTAGGTATGAAAATATTGGTTTTTGATAATTATGATTCGTTTACGTACAACCTGGTGCACCTAGTAGAAAAAATTACGCATCAAAAAGTAACGGTTGTAAGAAATGATCAAATAGCACTTGAAGACGTTGCAGCCTATGATAAAATCATTTTATCTCCAGGCCCGGGTATACCATCAGAAGCAGGGCTCTTATTGCCGCTTATAAAACAGTATGCTGCATCTAAGCCCATACTTGGGGTATGTCTTGGTCATCAAGCTATTGGGGAAGCATTTGGCGCTAACTTAGAAAATTTATCTACGGTATATCATGGTGTGGCAACGCCCATTACAATCGACAATACCAATTATTTATTTAATGGCCTAGCCGAAACCATAGAAGTAGGACGTTATCACAGTTGGGTAATTTCAAATAATGAATTGCCATCTGAACTAAAAGTAACTGCTACAGATGAAAACGGATTGATTATGGCCATTGAGCATACTGCGTATGATGTTTGTGGTGTTCAGTTTCATCCCGAAAGTGTATTAACACCAAATGGTGAAGCAATCATTAAAAACTGGTTATTAAAATGAAAAAGATTTTACAATATTTATTTGAACACAAAACGCTTAGTAGAGAAGCAGCTAAAGAGCTACTGCTTTCTATGTCTGCGGGTGCGTATAATGATAGTGAATTAGCTTCATTGATAACCGTATTTTTAATGCGTAGTATTACCATTGCAGAGTTGCAAGGGTTTAGAGATGCTTTACTAGCATTATCAGTTCCTGTAAATTTAGGCACAAACGATTTACTGGATATTGTTGGAACGGGAGGCGATGGAAAAAATACCTTTAATATTTCTACACTCTCCTGTTTTATTGTTGCGGGTGCTGGTCAAAAAGTAGCCAAGCATGGAAATTACGGTGCTAGTACCATTAGTGGATCGTCCAATGTAATGGAGCAACTAGGGTATGTTTTTAAAAATGATGAACTTAAATTACAGCAGGAGTTAGATGCTGCTAATATTTGTTTTTTACATGCACCACTTTTTCATCCTGCATTAAAATTAGTGGGGCCTATCAGAAAAAACCTAGGTGTTCGTACTTTTTTTAATATGCTTGGCCCGCTAGTGAATCCTGCAAAACCGGCGCACCAGCTTATTGGCGTGTACAATTTAGAGATGGCCAGAATTTATCATTATTTGTTACAAGAAGAGGGCATTAATTATACCATCATTCACGGATTGGATGGGTATGATGAAATTTCTTTAACAAGTGATACAAAAATATTTACATCAAAAGGGGAGCGTATCGTTTCTGCTATAGCGCTAGGTAAGCGAATTGTTTTTCCGGAGGATTTAGTAGGTGGAGACACCGTAGAAGCTTCAGCTGCTATATTCTTAAAAATTATTAAAGGGGAAGGTACAATGGCGCAAAATGCGGTAGTGCTTGCCAATGCTGCATCTGCATTATTTGCTACACAAAAGTATGCCAACTATGAAAAGGCATATGCAGCTGCTGTAGAAAGTTTAGACGACCAAAAAGCGTATCAAGTTTTACAACAATTAATTGCGGTACAATAACATGAATATTTTAGATCAAATAATTGCACGCAAAAAAGAAGAGGTGGCTGTCCAAAAAACGCTTGTTTCAGAAACTGCGTTAAAGCAAATGCCTTTTTATAAGGCGCCTGTTTTATCTATGGTTGGGTTTTTAACCATGCCAGGTAAAACTGGCATCATTGCAGAGTTTAAAAGAAAGTCTCCAAGCAAAGGAATGATTAATGGCAGTGCTACGGTAGCATCGGTAACGGCTGGTTATTCGGCACATGGGGCCTCTGGATTATCTGTGTTAACGGACACCGACTTTTTTGGTGGATCCTTGCAAGACCTTGCTGCTGCAACCATCAATGAAACGCCCATTTTGCGTAAAGATTTTATGATTGATCCGTATCAAATTATAGAAGCAAAAGCGCATGGAGCCGGTATGATATTGTTGATTGCTGCTTGCCTTAGTCCATTGCAAGTAAAAGAGTTGGCTAGCGTAGCAAAAGATATTGGACTCGAAGTATTACTTGAAATTCATACCAAAGAGGAGTTAGACCATGTATGTGACGCAGTAGATATGGTAGGTATCAACAACCGTAATTTAAAAACCTTTGAAGTTGACCTTGCGCATTCTATTGCACTTGCAAAAATGTTGCCCGCTCATTTGCCAAAAATTGCAGAGAGTGGCATTCGTCAAGTGTCAACTATACTTGAACTGAAAAAAGAAGGATATAATGGTTTTTTAATGGGCGAAAACTTTATGAAAACACCGGATCCTGCTGTAGCATTTGCTGCATTTGTTGCAGATTTAAAAAACAGTGAACATGAAAATTAAAGTTTGCGGCATCACTAGTATCGAGGAGGCGCTTGCTTTAAGTAAAGCAGGGGTTAATTATATTGGATTTATATTTTATCCTTCCTCTAAGCGTTATGTTTTAGATAAGCTTTCGCTAGCACAAATAAAAAACCTGCAAATGCCAGGTGTATTTAAGGTAGGGGTTTTTGTAAACGAACCTATGGCTGAAGTGATTTCCTTGGCTACTGATGCCGGACTTGATATGGTGCAACTCCATGGTGATGAAACACCCAATTATTGTAAAGAAATAGCCAATCAATTTCCAGTAATTAAAGCATTTAGAATTTCAGAAAAAGATGACGTTGCGTATAAAATTTCTGAATTTATGGAAGAGGTTGATTATATATTATTTGATACGGCATCAAGCGGGTATGGTGGTTCTGGTATTTCTTTTGATTGGTCAAAACTGGCCAATGCGACACAGCAAAAACCCTATTTTTTAAGCGGGGGTATTGGGCCTGACGATGTTTCTAAAATAACTTCATTTGTAAAGTCTGATGCAGCAGGTAATTGTATAGCCGTGGATCTCAATAGTAAGTTTGAAACTGCGCCAGGCCAAAAAAACATAGCACTATTAAATTCATTTATACCAACTATTAAAGCACTTTAAATATGCAACAAACATTTACGAATCCTAATGAACATGGATATTACGGAGATTTTGGTGGGGCTTTTATTCCAGAAATGTTATTTGCGAATGTGGCGCAACTCAAAAGCCAGTATTTGCAAATTATGGATGATGAAGATTTTAAAAATGAGGTTAACGATCTTTTGCAAAATTATGTTGGTAGACCAACGCCTTTATTTTTAGCAAAACGCTTGAGTGAGCAGTATGGGGCAACCATTTATTTGAAAAGAGAAGATTTGTGTCATACGGGGGCACATAAAATCAACAATACCATTGGTCAAATTATACTTGCGCAAAAGCTTGGTAAAACACGCATCATTGCAGAAACGGGTGCTGGACAACACGGCGTTGCAACTGCAACTGTGTGCGCCTTAAAGGGCATGGAATGTATTGTATATATGGGTGAAAAAGATATTGAAAGGCAAGCGCCCAATGTTGCACGTATGCGTATGTTGGGTGCTACCGTTGTGCCTGCAAAGAGTGGCAGTAAAACTCTAAAAGATGCAACCAATGAAGCCATAAGAGATTGGATCAACAATCCTACCAATACGCATTATATTATTGGTAGTGTAGTAGGGCCTCACCCATACCCCGATATGGTAGCCCGTTTTCAAAGTGTTATTAGTGCAGAAATTCGTAAGCAATTACTTGCTCAAATTGGAACTGAATTACCTACGCACGTAATTGCATGTGTGGGCGGTGGTAGTAATGCTGCTGGTGCATTTTATCATTTTTTAGAAGAGCCAACCGTGCAGCTTGTTGCTGTTGAAGCCGCAGGACATGGTGTGCATACTGCTATGAGTGCAGCCACTACACAATTAGGTACACCAGGTATTTTACATGGCAGTAAAAGCTTATTAATGCAAACGCCAGATGGTCAAGTCATTGAGCCGCATAGTATTTCGGCGGGTTTAGACTATCCAGGTATTGGCCCAATGCATGCAAACTTGTATACATCGGGCAGAGGTTTGTTTTTAAGTGCCACAGATGATGAAGCGATGGATGCTGCTTTTCATGTAAGTAAAACAGAAGGCATAATTCCTGCCTTAGAAACAGCACATGCTTTTGCAGCATTAGATCAAATACAATGGAAGCCTACCGATACCGTTGTTATTTGTTTGAGTGGAAGAGGTGATAAAGATTTATCTACGTACATGCAAAAATTAGATTCATGACAAGATTAAAAAAGTTATTTGAAGCCAAGTCATCAAAAGTATTAAACGTATACTGTACGGCGGGTTTTCCAACACTAGATAGTACGCTGCCTATAATTGCTGCCCTCGAAAATAACGGCGCCGATTTGGTTGAAATAGGTATGCCATATTCTGATCCATTAGCAGATGGGCCCATAATACAAGAAAGTGGCGCTAAGGCCATTGAAAATGGCATGTCTATAGAGGTTTTATTTGATCAATTAAAATCTTTGAGGGCTACTAGCAATATACCTTTGGTGCTTATGGGTTATATGAATCCGGTATTGCAATATGGGTTCGAGGAATTTTGTGCAGCAGCTGCAGCTGTTGGGGTGGACGGCCTTATTTTACCGGATATGCCAGCTTACGAGTATGAAACAAAATATAGCGCTACCTTAAAAAAGCACCATTTAGATTTTATATTTCTAGTGACCCCCGATACCCCAACCGAGCGCATTCAATATTTAGATTCCCTTAGTTCTGGATTTTTATATGCAGTTAGTGCTTCGGCTACAACTGGTTCTGCACTTAATTTTGATGCAGTAGATACGTATTTGCAAAAACTTAAACAGTTGCAATTAAACAATCCCATTTTGGTTGGTTTTGGTGTTAAAGATGCTGCTTCATTTGAACTGGCTTCCAGACATACAGCAGGCGCCATTATTGGATCTGCGTATATCAAAGCGCTTGAAAATAGTACCGATGTAACAGCTACTACCGCTCAATTTTTATCATCCATAATTAGTACATCATAGTATGAATGTTGCTATCGTAAAATACAATGCGGGGAATATATTATCTGTTACCTATGCACTCGAAAGACTAGGTGTTAGTCCGGTTATCACAGATAATATAGAGGAATTGCAAAAAGCAGATCATGTTATTTTTCCGGGTGTAGGAGAGGCTAGTACCGCCATGCGTTATTTAAAAGAAAGAAATTTAGATACCGTTATTAAAAACCTGAATCAGCCTGTGTTAGGTATTTGTTTAGGTATGCAATTACTGTGTTCTTATTCGGAAGAAAACAACACGACTTGTTTATCTGTATTTGATGAGCGCGTTGTATCCTTTTTACCAAATGGAACCGATAAAATTCCGCAAGTAGGTTGGAATACAATTAGTGACTATTCTTCAAATTTATTTAAAGGACTGCCTTTAAACGCATATTGTTATTTTGTGCATGGGTATTATGCAGCCCTTGGGCCTGACACTATTGCCACCACTAATTATATCTTACCCTATAGTGCAGCGCTGCACAAAAATAATTTTTACGGCGTACAATTTCATCCCGAAAAAAGTGCTACCATAGGTGAAAAAATATTACAAAACTTTTTAGACTTAGTATAAGATGCAAATCATACCTGCTATAGATATTATTGATGGAAAATGTGTTCGTTTAACAGAGGGAGATTATGCACAAAAAACCATCTACAACGAAAATCCTTTAGAAGTTGCAAAAGCTTTTGAAGCAGCTGGAATACAACGCCTTCATTTAGTTGACTTGGATGGCGCTAAAGCAGGTGCTGTAAAAAACTGGAAAGTGCTTGAAAGCATTGCGCTTAATACAAAATTGATCATTGATTTTGGTGGTGGTATAAAAACGGATGACGATGTGGCACTTGTATTTGAAAGAGGGGCAACCCTTGCTACCATTGGTAGTATTGCCGTAGCCAATCCAGCACTTTTTTTAAGTTGGGTAAGTACATATGGTGCTGAACGTTTTTTTTTAGGAGCAGATGTTAAAGACAATTGTATTGCGGTGAATGGTTGGATGCAAACGTCAAATACAGCAATCGAATCATTTATAGGTGATTACCTCGTACAAGGTATTACCAATATTTTTTGTACCGACGTTTCAAAAGATGGTAGGTTGGAAGGCCCTTCCACATTACTTTATCAGTCACTGATTGGGTTATTCCCCAATGTAAAACTAGTTGCAAGTGGTGGTGTGAGTTCGTTGCAAGATTTAGAAAAACTTGATCAAATTGGTTGTGCGGGTGCTATTGTTGGTAAGGCTATTTATGAAAACCGTATTTCACTAGAATCATTACAGCAGTTTAATTCATAACTCATTATTATGTTAGCAAAGAGAATCATTGCTTGTTTAGATATTAAAAACGAAAGAACCGTTAAAGGCGTCAATTTTGAAAACATTAGAGATGCAGGTGATCCTGTAGAGCTTGGTGCTTTTTATGCAGCGGCAGGGATCGACGAACTTGTATTTTTAGATATTACAGCAACCAATGAAAAACGTAAAACACTGACAGATTTAGCAAAAAAAATTGCAGCGGTTATTAATATTCCATTTACAGTTGGTGGCGGTGTTGCTAGCATCGATGACGTGCGTATATTATTACAAAACGGTGCCGATAAAATTGCTGTAAACTCGGCAGCATTTAAAAATCCTGAACTCATTGCAAGTTTGGCAAAAGAATTTGGTAGTCAGTGTATCGTTGTTGCGATTGATACCAAACAAGAAGCGGATGGTGAATGGTATGTTTATTTAAATGGTGGTACGGTTCCTACTACAACAACCTGCTTATCATGGGCAAAACAAGCTACAAGCCTTGGCGCTGGTGAAATTTTATTAACATCCATGAACCATGATGGCACAAAAGCGGGCTTCGCTTTAGATATTACAGCTGCTATTGCTAAGGCGGTTTCAATACCTGTTATTGCATCTGGTGGCGGTGGTACTATGGAGCATTTTGAGGCTGTTTTTACAATAGGAGCAGCAGATGCGGCTTTGGCTGCCAGTATCTTTCATTTTAAGGAAATAGAAGTACATGCTTTAAAATCCTTTTTATTAAATAAAGGCTTGCCAATTAGGCTTTAATTTTTACATTTATGACGAATTATGTTAGATAAAATTGATTTTTCAAAATATGCGGATGGACTGGTGCCAGCAGTTGTTCAAGACATTGAAACTAGTAAAGTTTTAATGCTTGGTTTTATGAATGCAGCAGCTATCGAAACAACCCTTTCAACTAAAAAAGTCACCTTTTTTAGCAGGTCAAAAAATCGGTTGTGGACAAAAGGAGAAGTGAGTGGTCATTTTTTGAATTTTAAAGAAATGCTACTTGATTGTGATGCCGATGCGCTTTTAGTAAAAGTTGTTCCGGTTGGCCCTACTTGTCATAACGGCACCGATACCTGCTGGGGTGAAGAAAACAATGCGGCACATTTTTTAACCTATTTAGAAACGGTTATAGCCAGCCGTAAAAATGAAAGCCCCGATAGTTCTTATGTAGCTTCTTTGTTTTCAAAAGGGATTAATAAAATTGCGCAAAAAGTAGGAGAGGAAGCCGTGGAACTTGTGATTGAAGCAAAAGACGACAATGAGCTCTTGTTTTTAAATGAGGCATCTGATTTGCTTTTTCACTATTTAATTTTATTGCAAGCAAAAGGATACAATTTGCAAGATGTTATTGAAATATTAAAAAATAGACATAAAAAATAAAATCTACCAATAGACTCAAATACTAAATATGCGTAAACTTATTATATACACCCTTATTCTTTTATTTGCTTTTCAGTCAGTAATCGCTGCAGACTTTACGGTTACTGGAAAAATCAAGGGATTAACAAATGGAAGTGCGGCCACTTTAAAAAACGTATTTAATGGGCAATCATTAGCAACTGCAACTATTTCTGATGGTGCTTTTTTATTAAAAGGAAATGTAAATGAGGGAATGTTAATGCAGCTTTCATTTTCAGCTGCACCACAAATTAACATTGAACTATTTATTGGTAACGAATCCGTTTTAATAGATGGTGATTTGGCATCCCCAGATCAAATTAAATTAACCGGTTCTGTTGTGCATCAGACCTACGAAAAATTTAGACTACAGTTTGTGCCTATGAAGGATAAGCTAAACGCTATTGTTCCGCTTATTCAAGCTGAAACCGCACAAACACCAAAACGTGACTCACTCATTGGTTTATTCAATAGTTACAAGCAAGTATTATTGAATGAAACGGTTGGTTTTATCAATGCTAATCCAACTTCTGTGGTAAGTTCATTTGCACTTTATGCAGTTGGGCCTTTGTTTTCGGGGCCTCAAGAATTGGAAAGTAAGTATAATGCTTTGCAGCCCGCAGCTCAAAAAGGATATTTTTCTGAAATGATTGCAAAGTCATTAAATGATGCTAAAGTTGGACAAATTGGTTCTATGGCTACAGCGTTTACGCAAAATGATCAAAATGGCAAACCTATAAAGTTGTCATCTTTTATAGGTAAGTATGTGCTTATTGATTTTTGGGCAAGTTGGTGTAGACCTTGTAGACAAGAGAATCCAAACGTTGTTGCCGCATTTAATAAGTTTAAAGCAAAAAACTTTACAGTACTTGGTGTATCATTAGATCAATATAAAGCAAGTTGGATTCAGGCAATTGCTGCAGATAAACTTACTTGGACGCATGTAAGTGATTTAAAATACTGGAGTAATGAAGTGGCGCAGCTGTACCATATTCAAAGTATTCCAGCTAATTTCTTAATTGACCCTAGCGGTAAAATAATCGGAAAAGATTTAAGAGGGGAAGAGCTCTTGCAAAAATTAGCTAGCTTATTAAAATAGATTTTTCATAGGCCGTTGGATCAAATCCAATGGCTATAATTTTGCCATTCTTTGTAACGATGGGTCTTTTTATTAAGCTGGTGTTTACTTGCAACACTGCAACTGCTGTTGTTGATTTAGCGCAATTGGCTTGATCCTCAGGACTCAATTTTTTATACGTAGCAGATTTTGTATTTACAATGAGGGTAAAATCTTGTTGCTTCATCCAATCTTTAAGCATGGTAGCTGTAACGCCTTCTTTTTTGTAATTATGAAACAGGTATTCAATTTTGTGTTTTGTAAACCAGTCTAAACTCTTTTTTACGGTGTCACAATTGGGTATTCCATAGATGGTTAGCATGGTGGCCGGTTTTAGATCCAAAATTAGCCAATTAACACTTATTATTTCTCATCTTCCAAGGAAAGAATTATTTTGTTACCTAGTATATGAAGCCACTTTTTTGCATCGTTGTAGCCTTGTTTTTCTATATTCAGGGTTATTGTCAAAAACCGCAACCAGAAAACAAGCGTTTGCTGGGGCTTATTATTGGTAATGTGTTAGATGCGCAAACAGTTAAGCCACTTTCATTTGCTACCATACAGTTAAAAAAAGCTTCAGATAGTATTCCCAAAACGCAGGTGATATCAGATAAAAATGGGGCTTTTGAGTGTCATAATTTGCCTTTTGGCTATTACAGTCTAAAAGTTTCTATGGTTGGGTATGCGACCCTTCAAATGGATAGTATTTACCTTCGTGAAGAGCGGTATGATTTTAATTTAGGAGACGTTAAATTATCATTATCTGGCTCTGCTAGTTCTGAAATTATAGTATACGCCGAAAAGCCACTCATTGAAAACAAAGATGATAAAATCATTTTTAATGTGGGCGAAAGTGCATTGAGTGGAGGTGCTACCACTGCCGAATTATTAAAAAACATGCCGCTCATCAACAATGACCCAACTGGAAAGATTTTATTAAAGGGGAAAGAACCCAAAATCTTAATTGACGATAAACCTACCGATTTAAATGCGCAACAGCTGCAAGATTTGCTAGAAAGTTTACCTGGAAATAGTATTGAAAAAATTGAAATTATGACCACGCCACCACCTCAGTATGCAACCGAATCAGGAGGTGTTATAAATATTGTAACCAAAAAAGGGAAAATCGGTTGGGTTGGAAGAGTGAGTTCCAGTGCGGGTTCTAGGGGCGAGTCGTCACTTTCTGCCAATGGCAGTTACCGAAATCAAAAACTTGTATTAAATATTAATGGTGGTGTAGGTGTAAGCAGTATTTCTGGTAATAGTTATTCTAAAAGAGAAAACATCTACACAGATTCTACCAATTATTTTAATACACAAAGCCAGTACACGAACTATTCTTCTAGGCCTAATTTTAGGGTTCAAGCCGATTACGAAATTGATAAACAGCACCTTTTATCATTTACGTATCAGCAAAATCCAAACACTTTTGACAACAATTCAACTACAACTTATGCCAATATCAATCGCTTGCAGCAAATTTACCGCTTGAGTGATCGTAATAACCATAGTGTAGGGGATGGACAAAACCATGCTATATCTGGTAGTTATAATATCAAACAAAAAAATGGACCTGGCTATGTAAGATTTATTGGAAATGCTAATTTAACACATGCGCAAACCGATAAATTATTTTTTCAACAATTTTTATTTGCCGATAAAACACCTACCGGAGTAGACTCTACACAACGTCAATTTTTTGAAACAGATAATAATTCGGCTTCTATTCGTGTCGATTTTTTAACCCCTTTTAAAAAGAAGCAAAACAATTTTAATGGCGGCGTTTCCTATGTAAACAGCTGGTATCATGGACGTGTTAACACGCAGTTTTTTAGAAAATCGGACCAAATTTTTTCGACCAATGATATTTTAAGTAATGACTTTACAAATAAACAATCATTAATAACAGCCAGAATAGGGTTCTCTTATTTCTTTAAAAACAAATACAGACTTAGTTTTGGGGTGCAAGCAGAATATACACAGCTGCTGTTTAATTTTTTAAAGGGCAATGCTGCTAATGTTGATAATGATTATTGGAATATTCTTCCAAACTTTACTATACGTAAAGATTTTACCAAAGAATTCAATACCACACTTGTTTATCGTGCGACCATTAGAAGGCCTGGCATTGGGGAGTTAAACCCCAATATCGAATATGGTGATCCATATAATATTAGATATGGAAATCCTTATCTTGAACCTACACTATCGCATAATTACGACTGGAACCTGAGTTATGTAAAGGGCAAATATTACCTGAACACATCACTGGGTTACAATAAATTAAAACAAGTTTTTAATACCATTCGTACCTTACTACCTGGTGGTAAAACAGAAGTAACTTGGAAAAATATTGCTGACAGAACTGAATACGAAGCAAGTGCTTGGGGCGGTTATACGTTTACCAAAAAGTTTAGGATGAATGGGAGTGTTGGGTATACCTATAACAAATATGGAGCAGCCGAAAAATTATTGTATAAATATAGAGATGGCGCCACTTTTTATACCAGCGTTAACTATAATGTGACACCTAGTAATGTGCTAAGTTTTGATGGTACAGCTAGATATAATAATTTCGCAGATCCGCAGGGTAGAAGTAGGAGTAACCTTACTTTAAACTTAGGCGTTCAACGTAAATTTTTGGATCGTCGATTAATTGTTTCAATAAATGTTATTGATCCAATCACCCAACAACAATACCAAACCTTTGCGTATGGAGCTAATTTTAATTTGGAGTCCTTTAGTTCAAGTAACACAAGAAATTACAGAATAGCAATTAGTTATCAATTAAATAAAGTGGTGAGTAAGCCTATCAAAGTCGCGCCGAAAGCCAGCTCTCGTTAACAGGAATCATCCAGTTATTAAGTAAATCTTTTTTTGTTCCAACTGTATTATTAAAATAAGTAGTGTTGGTATCAATATGATTGTTTTTGACGGCATAGGTAAACTGAGCTAGTGGTAGCACTTGTATTTTGTCTTTTATTAAAAATGCAAGCATTTGTCTGTCAAATAAATGAACCTTACAAAGCGCTTCAATTTGTTTAATGATTCTAAAAAAGCTATCTGTACTGCAGCCGCCAACAGTAGCTTCCGTTTCGTCGGCCATAATTACAATAAATTGCCCAAAAAACAAGTTGGCATAACCTTTTACAGCTTGTCCATGGCTTTTCCAGTTAGCGCATAAATCTTTTAAAATGGCATCTATTTCAAAAGCTTCTTGCATAGAAAATAGCCTGCTACTCTGAAAAATCCATACACGTGCATGGTCATTAAAATCTTGAGGAATATGCTCCGTAATTGTAAAATTCATAACACTGTTTTTTTATGCCATACTTTCTGCAATGAGTTCTGCTATGTCTAATACAGTCATCTCATTTTCTTTTTCTTTGTTTTTGATGCCGTCTGTCATCATAGTATTACAAAATGGGCAGGCTGAGGCAATAATTTGAGCGCCCGTAGCTACAGCTTCCTCTGCTCTTTCTAAGTTTATTCTGGTTGTCCCTTTTTCTTCTTCTTTAAACATTTGTGCACCGCCAGCGCCACAGCAAAGCCCATTAGACTTGCATCTTTTCATTTCAATAAGCTCGGCATCTAAAATTTCCAACACCTTACGAGGTGCTTCATAAATATTGTTTGCCCTACCTAAATAGCAACTATCGTGGTAGGAAATTTTTTTACCTTTAAATGCGCCACCTTCTTTTAATATAATTTTACCTTCATTGATTAATGATTGTAATAGCGTTGTATGGTGTATCACTTCGTAATTTCCGCCTAGCTCTGGGTATTCATTTTTTAATGTATTTAAGCAGTGTGGACAGGTAGTAATTATTTTTTTAACACCATAACCATTTAAAACCTGAATGTTTTGGTATGCCATCATTTGAAATAAAAATTCATTGCCTGCTCTTCTAGCTGGATCTCCTGTGCACGCCTCTTCTTTACCTAATATTGCATAGCTAATACCTACTTTATCTAATATCAGAGAAAAAGCCTTTGTTATTTTTTGTGCTCTTTGGTCAAAACTACCTGCGCAACCAACCCAAAATAAGTATTGTGGTATTGTTCCTAAAGCCATCATTTCGGCCATTGTATTTACTTTCATAATTGTAGATGATTAGATTTCTTTTGCCCAGTTTTCACGGTCTTCTGGCGAAAATTTCCAAGGTGCAAAATTGTTTTCAATATTTGAAAAAGTGTTGTTCCATTCGCTTGGCGCATTACTTTCTTCCATAATTAAGGATCTCCTGAGTTCTATGATAATACTTAGTGGTGATAAGCTTATTGGGCAAGCCTCTACACATGCATTGCAAGTAGTGCATGCTCTTAATTCTTCCACACTAATATAGTTGTGTAGCAATGTTTTTTGATCATCAATAAAGTTAGTATTGATAGATATGTTTTTGCCTATTTCTTCAAGCCTGTCTCTAGTGGCCATCATAATTTTACGCGGGCTTAATAATTTTCCAGTGCTGGTTGCAGGACATGCAGTAGAACATCTTCCACATTCTGTACAGCTGTATGCCTCCATTAAATTTTTCCAGCTCAAGTCCATAACATCTTTTGCTCCAAAAGTAGAGGGTGGTGCTGCATCTGTTGGCGCCATGCTAGGATCCATGGCATAGAGCACTTCATTTTGAACCGCCGGCATATTCATCATTTTACCAACAGGCTCTAACGAACTATAATATGCACTTGGAAAGGCAAGTATAATATGTAAATGTTTTGAGTAGGGCAGGTAATTTAAAAAAGCCAGAATACCAATGATATGAAGCCACCAACATGTTCTTTCTAGAGCAACCAAGCTGCCTATAGAAAAATGGTTAAGCGTGTTTGTGATGCTACCAGAAATAAAAAACGAACCCGTTGGTATATAATGTGGATGCTGTAGATTTTGTAATGCTTGATCAGCGCCATTCATTAAAAAAAACAGCGTCATTAAAACAATTTCAGCAATCAAAATAAGGTTTGCATCTGTTTTAGGCCATCCTTCTAAATCGTTGCTTCTAAGTCTTTGAATATAAAGGATGTTGCGGCGTATTAAAAAGATAATACAAACAAAGGTTACACTAAACGCAAGTATTTCAAAACCATTGATAAAGTAACGGTAGCAATTGCCTAAAAAAGGAGCAAATATTCTGTGCTGCCCACTAATGCCATCAATGACAATTTCTAAAACTTCCAAATTGATGATAATAAAGCCGGCATAAATAATGAAATGCAAAATTGCCACCAATGGGTTTTTGAACATTTTTTTCTGGCCAAATGCAAGTCGTAAAACCCGTTTCCATCTTTCTCCCTTTTGATCGTAAACGTATCCGGTTTTCCCTAAAAAAATGGTGCGTTTAATAAGGTTTGCTCTTTTGTAAAAAAGAAAGCCAGCTAGAACTAAAAGGCCTAAAAAACTAAGTTGGGCTAACATTTCCATGGTTCGCAATTGTGCCGCTAAGATAAGTCGTTTTATTTAGTTGTCATTCAGTAACTAATATGTACATATTCTTGTTACATTTGAATGACAATCCTGCATTTATGGAACCCTCAAATTATATCCTTTCAGCTGAAGCTGCCCATCAAAAATTAAGCAGAATGGCGCTTGAATTAGCCGAAAATATTGCGCCCACAACAAGTGCCTTAATTTTGATTGGCATACGCAAAAATGGCGTTGTGATTGCTAATAAAATTGCCAGCTTGCTCTCTAATTACGTTTCTTGTAGTATTACTATTATAGAAGCTACCCTTGACAAGGATGTTCCTTCCGAAATAACCTATAGTGCTCCCGCAAATTTTACAGGTGCGCATATTGTAATGGTGGATGATGTTTCTAATAGCGGAAAAACACTTTTATATGCCCTCAAGCCTTTATTAGATTTTTATCCGGTTAGTATTCAAACACTAGTGCTTGTTGAAAGAATGTATAGACTGTTTCCTGTAAAGCCAGATTATGTTGGTTTATCTATTTCAACATCATTACAAGACCATATTCAAGTGGTTGTTAATGGCAGTGAAATTGAGGGTGTCTTCGTGAAAACCTTGGCTTAATTTTTATTATTTTTGTAGGGCATTTAATTAATTTCTATGGATCAATCTATACAAGACAAAGTATCGGTATGGCTTTCGGGCAATTACGATCAGGCTACTAAAGATGCTATTACTACTTTACAGCCTGACGAATTAGACGATTCTTTTTATAGAAATCTTGAATTTGGTACAGGTGGGCTTCGTGGTATTATGGGTGTTGGTACCAATCGTATGAATAAATACACGGTAGGCATGGCCACACAAGGTTTTGCCAACTACCTTTTAAAAACATATGGCGTTGAGCCAATTTCGGTGGTTATAGGTCATGATAGTAGAAACAATAGTAGATTTTTTGCCAAAACGACGGCTGGTGTATTTGCTGCAAATGGTATCAAAGTATATTTATTTGAAGCGCTAAGACCTACGCCCGAATTAAGTTTTGCCATCAGGCACTTGGATTGCAAAGCCGGCGTTGTTTGTACGGCTTCTCATAACCCTAAAGAATACAATGGGTATAAAGCTTATTGGAATGATGGAGGTCAATTAGTGCCTCCACATGATAAAAATGTAATCAATGAGGTAGAAGCAATCAAAGGTGTAGACGAAGTTAAATGGGCTGGCGGGGAAGCTAATATTACACTGATTGGTAGGGACATGGACGAGGCTTATATTGACATGGTTAAAGGTTTAAGTGTTTATCCCGAAGTAATCCAAGCACAACATG
This sequence comes from Sediminibacterium sp., assembly GCA_040403595.1. Classification (GTDB taxonomy): domain Bacteria; phylum Bacteroidota; class Bacteroidia; order Chitinophagales; family Chitinophagaceae; genus Sediminibacterium. The sequence goes on from JBBAKI010000003.1 coordinate 156,404, forward strand.
ATTTATCCATTGTATATACTCCCATTCATGGCACAGGAATAACGTTGGTGCCAGAAGTCTTGTCCCGTTTTGGATTTACCAATGTTCAAATTGTGGAGGAGCAGGCTACACTGGATGGTAATTTTCCTACGGTTGGTTATCCCAATCCCGAAGAAAGTGAAACCATGGCTATGGGACTTGCCAAAGCAAAAGCCATCCATGCAGATATTTTATTAGGTACTGATCCTGACGCAGATAGAGTAGGCGTTGGCGTTAAAAATCATAAAGGCGAATGGGTGCTTATGAATGGAAACCAAACGGCCGTATTAGCATTTGCATACCTTATAGAGGCCCGAAAGGCAAAGGGTATTGCAAAGCCCAACGACATGGTTATTTCAACCATTGTTACAACCGCTATGATTAACGAGGTGGCCAAACAAAACGGCGTAGCATGTTACAATGTGCTTACCGGGTTTAAATGGATTGCTGAGCTGATCAAAGAAAAAGAAGCGCATGAAAATTATGTAATTGGTGGTGAAGAAAGTTTTGGGCTCATGATTGGAAACGACATTAGAGACAAAGATGCAGTGAGTGCCGTGGCTTTACTTTGTGAGATGGCTGCTTATGAAAAAGCAAAGGGCAGGAGCTTGTTTGATAAAATGATTGAGCTATATATGCAATATGGGTTTTACTACGAGAGGCTTATTAGTATTACCAAAAAAGGCATGAATGGTCAAAAAGAAATAGCAGCTATGATGGAAGGCTACCGTACCAATCCTCCTGCTACAATTGATGGATCTGAAGTTGTTGAGTTGTTGGATTATGATTTGCAAACTGGTAAAAATTTATTTACGGGTCATACATGGAATTTGCAATTACCAAAAAGTAATGTACTGCAATTTATCACTTCCGATGGCAGTAAAATTTCTGCTAGACCTTCTGGTACAGAGCCTAAAATCAAATTTTATTTTAGCGTACATACCTCACTGTCCTCAAAAGATGCATACGACGAAACTTTTAGCGGGTTAGAAAATAAAATTCAACGAATTATAAAAGACATGTCTTTGGCATAGGGTGTATCATGGAGCAAAAATTAGAAGACAAACACGTACATAAAGGACTTCGTAAACAAATGGTGGATTTACTCCGCCAAAAAGGCATCACCGATGAAGCTGTATTAACGGCTATCAATGCGGTGCCTAGGCATTATTTTTTAGATTCAGCTTTTTTGACGCATGCCTATGAAGACAGGGCTTTTCCAATTGGTGAAGGTCAAACCATATCACATCCGCATACAGTAGCCTATCAAACACAGTTGCTACAAATTAATAAGTTAGACAAAGTGTTGGAAATTGGAACGGGAAGTGTTTATCAGGCGTCTATATTAGCTGAAATGGGAGCGCGTGTTTTTACCATTGAGCGTCAAAAAAAATTATACGATTTACACAAAGACTATGTCTTTAAGGCTAAATATCCTACCATTAAATTTTTCTTTGGTGACGGGTTTGAAGGACTACCTACCTATGGGCCTTTCGATAAAATAATTATTACAGCAGCAGCTCCTTTTATTCCACCAAAATTAGTGGAACAACTAAAGCCTGGTGGCATTATGGTGTTACCTGTAAATGAAGAGGAGGGAGATCAGCAAAGAATGTTACGAATTACTAAAGATGCAGATGGTATAATTTCCGAAGAGTCTTTCGATGTATTTTCTTTTGTACCGATGTTAACGGGTAAGAACCGCTAACACCGGTAGTCCAATATTTTTATTGCATCATATCCATGCCGCCGCCACTTTGATCCGCTTTGGTGTTTTTGCGTTTGAATAATGCAGCATCAAATTTACCAAACCTGAAATTGAAGTTGATACGTGCAATTTGAGCATCTCTTCTACGCTCACTTGTTTGAGTAAAGAAGCTGCTTTCTGAATATGACTTATAGAGTTGAGTGCGGAATATATCATTCATACTAAGGGTAAGTGATCCACTTTTACCATTTTTCCAAGTCCAATCTTTTCTAATGGCTAGGTCAAATCCGTAACGTGGTAAATTGTATCCTTGAGCAGAAGTTTGTGCACCACCTCCAAACATCATACCCCATCCGCCGCCGCCGCCGCCACGGCCTCCACCACCAACGCTTGGTGATAAGATAGTTTTAGCTTGGTAGTCGCCACTTAATTGAATAGAAAGGGTTTTATTGATTTTGAAATTACTGTTCATTTTTGCAAACCAGCTTACCTGAGCATCATTGCTAATATTTTGACCAGGAATGCTTGCATTAATTTTAGAACTAAATAAATTACCGCTTAGTGTTAAATCCCACCATTTGGTTACTGGAACTTTATTGCTTAATTCAAGTCCAAAAACAATACTGTTATCTGCATTGATGTATGACGTATAATAAACTGGCGTAGTGTCTGTAGGGTTTAACTGATTTTTACCGGTGTATACATATCTGGTAATTAAATCTGTACTGTATTTGAAAAATGCAGTTGCTAAAAAGTTAGCACCTTGCTTGTAGGCGTTGTTATACGAGAATTCAAATGAATTGGTGAATTCTGGACGTATACCCGGATTACCCACGCTGATATTTTGTGGATCTGTAAAGTCTGGGTAAGGAATTAGTTGCCAAAAATTAGCTCTATTAATTCTACGAGCATAATTGAATTGTAAATCTTGCTTGTCCGTTAATTTGTAGGTTAAAAACGCAGTAGGGATTAAGCTAAGCGGATACTGCACTTTAAAGCTTGCCGAATCTTTACCTGTAGTGGTAAGTAAGGTGCCTGTATAATTAGAACTCTCTGCTCTAAGACCTAATTGATAGCTTGTTCTTCTAACTTTAAAAGTATACGTTGCGTAAGCTGCATATACCTGGTCGTTTGATTTAAAGCTATTGGAAATATTAGACAACATTTCATATTTGCCCGTTGTATTATTGCATCTATACTGGTTAGATACCGATTCGTTTAAACGTAAAGACCCACGAGCACCCATTTCTAATTTGCTATCTTCTTTAATTGGGTTTTCGTAATCCAATTGACCCGTAATGTTGCTAGAATTACCTGATCCTAATGTTTGTTGTTTTAAAGGAAGGCCTTTAAAAGTATTGTTGATAAAATAAGTTTGGGTATTTACTGTAGATGTGTTGTTGCTGTTTCTTTCGTTGTAATTAAAATCGGCAGATAAACTTTCGCCATTTTTTGCATAGTTGTGTTTATAGCTTAATTGTCCACCAAAACTATTGGATGTTGATTCGTTGCCACTTCCAATTTGATTGTAAGAAGTGTAAGCGCTTTTGATGGTAGAGTCTACGCGTTGGTTATTTTCGGTGCTAAAGTTTCCGGTATTGTAGTTACCCGCAAAAGACAATGTATTTCTATTGTCAATAAAATAATCGAAGCCGCCTCTCATAAAACTATATCCGCCATCGTTGATTGTATTAGCAGCCGTTTTAATGCTACTAGGCGTTGTAAACAAATTGTCTCTTGTAATAAGACTATTCCCAATAGATTTAAATTGGTTAACGTTTGCAGATAAAAATGCGTTGATTTTATTTTGGCGAATATTTAAATCAGTACCAAAATTGATTTTACCTCTTGCGTCGATACCTGTTCTGATACCACCATTGTAACCTACTTTTTTATTTTTCTTTAATACGATATTAATGATACCACCATTTCCACCCGAAGCGTCAAATTTTGCAGAAGGATTGGTGATTAATTCTACACGATCTATAATATCAGAAGGGATTTGATCAAGTGTGAGGGGCGTAGGTCTGCCATCCATGAAAATGGTAGGCGCTGCATTTCTTAAGGTTACATTTCCATCAATGTCTACGTTAACAGATGGAATGTTTTTCATGATTTCTGTAGCAGATTGACCTGTACTTACTAGGTTTTTATCTACGTTAAATATCTTGCGGTCGATCCCCATTTCAAACTGCGGCTTGCTTGAAGAAGTAACAGTAACATTGCCAAGGTCGGTTGCTTCTGCAGTTACTTTTATATTTCCTAGGTCTTTATCTGCCATTCCCATCATTTGTTGCATATTAGGTGCAGCGCCTGCTTGCGGCATTTTAATGCCAAAACTGATAGATTGATCCAGTGTTTTAAAACCTAAACCAGAAACTTTCAATTTATAATTGCCAAACAATGAGAGGTTTTCAAAACTAAAATCTCCATTTGCTTTGGTGATTTGAGTGTTTAAAACTGCTTCCTTCATTTTTTTGGTAACGGTATCAAACTTGTTGCCGGTTAGTTGAACTGTAATGGCATCTATGGCCCTGTTGGTTTTGCTGTCCACTATTTTACCATAAAAGTGGCCAACATTGGTTTGGGCGCCACTAGGTATACCGCCTGTTCTTGCTCCAGGGTACTGGGCAGTAACGTTATTTAGAGAAATGAATACTAATACAATTGCTGCTACTATTTTACGCATCTTATTTATTTATAATTATTTATGCAAAGTTCTTGCTTATCAACGAGACTATTGGTTTCTTTATACAAGCGGTTATATGACAATTTTTTGGGGGGAAAGTTTTAAAAATGGCCTAAATAGCCCGTTTTTAATCGGTAAACGGCAAAATTAGCTCGTTTATTGGCCAATCCATGTAATAAACACCTGAATAAGTCCTATTAAAAACCCTAATACAGCGCCAATGACCTCAATAAACCTAAATTCTTTGGACATGATGGCCTGTAATATCTCCTCTAGCTTGTCTGAACTAAAATTGCTCACCTTTTCTGTTACAATAGCTTCCAGGTCTAATTGGTGCTTTAACGCATCCATATAGTTCGCCATAAGCACTGGAAATAGGTCCTCAAGCTCTTTCATAAATACAGTTTTAAGCTGTTCGATGGTTTTGTCACCAATAAACATGCTAATAATGGGCATTTCGGAGGCCAATTTGTTGCGTAAAAAGTTGTCAATATGGATTTCTACAAGCGGCATGACCTGTTTTAAGTTGCTACCGTCTGTGATTTTAGCCTCAATATCTTTAAAAGACAGAAGCTCTTCACTTACCAGTTTGCCTAATTTTTCGGCAAATTGACGCTGTCTTTTAGGGAATATTCCCTGAAAAGTGAGCCCCAATATTTTTACGGTAAGCCTAGGATGAAATAACATTTTGATGGCTATCCAATTGGTAAACCAACCTATAAACGCTGATATCAATGGGATTGAGAGTATTAGAAAAGACATAATAGAGTAATTTAAAAAACCTATAAGATGTACTTATAGGTTTTAAATGATGTTGGGAGAACGATGGGTCTCGAACCCACGGCCTTCAGTGCCACAAACTGACGCTCTAACCTACTGAGCTACGCCCTCCGTCTTTAAGGAGTGCAAAAATAAGGTAATTGAGCATTTAACAAAATCTCATTTTAAACTTTCTTTGTTGCCGCTTATCAAAACCTTTGTTAATTCGGCTCAAATGCTGTTTTTCAATCGTTCTTTTCAGTTATTTTTGATTCCTACCAGATTTCCAACATGGAAAAATTAATCGCATTTATGAAGACAAGGAAAGGATTACTATTAGCAGGTATTACGCTATTTGGAGCAGCATTTTTTGCATTTAAGGTAAGTTCTACAAATGAGGAACTACAACCCAGTCAGCGTCAAAAATTATTGGCAACGGTAGGCGTTTTACTAGCGTCTCAACATTATAGTCCTAAGGCCATAGATGATGCCTTTTCTAAAAAACTTTTTACTGCATATTTAAAAGCGCTAGATCCAGAAAAAACTTTGTTCTTGCAATCAGACATTGCTGGCTTTAAAAAATTCGAATACAGTCTTGATGATGAAATTAATGGATCACCTATTGCATTTGTTCCTGCAGTAAGTGAAGTGTATACCAAAAGATTAAATGAAATTATCCTTTTGTATAAAGATATTTTAAAAATGTCTTTCGATTTTAATGCCAAAGATTCAGTGTTATTGGAAAATGAAAAGCAGGAATTTGCATCAACAGCTGCTGTTCGAAAAGAACGTTGGAGAAAACAGTTGTCATATGCGGTACTCGAACGTTACGCCGATTACTTAGATCAAAGAGAAAAAAATAAAGGTAAAAAAGACTATGTTCCAAAGCCTGATTCTACACTTGAGAGAATGTCTAGAGAGCAGGTATTAAAAGCAACCAATAAACGTTTTGATAGAGTTCAAAAAACGTATAATGATGACCAGCGTTTTACGACATACATCAATGCCATCACTGGCCTCATGGATCCGCATACTGATTATTTTCCACCCATCGAAAAAAGGGCTTTTGATGAAGGCATGAGTGGTCGATTTTTTGGCATTGGAGCGCAGTTAGGAGAAGATGAAAACGGCATTAAAATTGCGAATGTTCAACCCGGTGGGGCTGCTTGGAAATCTAGAGAAATTGACGCCAACGATGTGATATTAAAAGTAGCACAAGGAAACGCTGAACCGGTTGATGTGGCTGGTTACGCTACAGAAGATGCGGTTAAAATTATTAGAGGAAATAAAGGTACAGAGGTAAGGTTAACCATTAAAAAAACCAATGGTACCATTAAAGTAGTGTCGCTTATTAGAGAAGAAATTGTGCTGGATGAAACTTTTGCAAGGAGTGCGATTGTTACAGAAGGCACAGACAAAATCGGGTACATTTATTTGCCAGAGTTTTATGCCGATTATGAAAGAGAAAATGGCAATCGCTGTTCTGAAGATATTGCAAAAGAAATTGTGAAGTTTAAAGCAGAAAATGTTAAAGGTATTGTTATTGATTTGCGCAATAATGGAGGTGGATCTTTATATGAAGTAATTCAGATGGTAGGTTTATTTATTAACCAAGGACCTGTGGTTCAAGTGAGAGATAGAGAAGGCAAGTCTACGGTTTTAAGTGACCGTCAATCTGGCACATTGTATGATGGCCCGCTTGCTGTTATGGTGAATGAGTTTAGTGCTTCTGCAAGTGAAATTTTTGCAGCTGCTATTCAAGATTATAAGAGAGGGGTCATTATTGGAAGTACGTCTACGTATGGAAAAGGAACGGTACAACGAAGTGTTCCTTTTGGTAATCCAATCGATCAGTTTAGCGGACGCACAGATATGGGCGCTGTTAAGCTTACTTTTCAAATGTTTTACCGTGTTAACGGCGCTTCTACACAACTACGTGGCGTAGAATCTGATATTGTACTTCCTGATAGTTACGAGTATTTAAAACTCAGAGAAAAAGACAATGAATCGTCACTTCCTTTTCATAAAATAGCTACAGCACCCTATTTTTTATGGAGTCAAAGTGGGGTTTATGAATCTGCTATTGCCTCTGAAAAAGAGCGTATCCAAAAAGATGCAAATTTCAATACCCTTAAAAACAATTTATCTTGGATTGCTAGCTCATCTGAAGGGTATGCCCCTTTAAATTTGGCTAATTATCAATCACTGCAAGTGAAAATTAAAAAAGTGGTAGAGCAAAATAATGCACTTTTGAAGCCCGCCAAAGATTTAACAATAAATCCTGTTGCGGTGGATAATGATAAGTTTTATAATAACCCGGATAAGAATAAAGGTGAACGTTATAAGGCTTGGTTAAATGCACTAAAATCTGATATGCCAATTAGTGAAACAGTGAAAGTTATGAATAAAATGATTGCTGCTAAATCTAGTTTTGTTTTTAAATAAACGACTCCAGTTACGTAAGATTTTGAAGATTGTAAATTAGTATGGAGAATCAAAAAAAATGGTATGCTTTGTATACCAAGCCCAGGTGGGAGAAAAAAATTGACATGCTACTCAAAAAAAAGGGTATTGAGTGTTGGTGCCCTTTACAAAAAATAGAAAAGCAGTGGACCGACCGAAAAAAAATTATCGAAGAGCCGCTTTTTAGATCGTATGTTTTTGTTCGTATTGAGGAAACGGAGTCTACAAAAGTTAAAATGACCGATGGTGTTTTAAATTTTGTTTTTTACTTAGGCAAGCCTGCCATTATCAGAGAAGAAGAAATCGATTTGATTCAAAAATATCTTGGTGAAAAAGAAGCTACGCTGCAATTATTTTCTGACGAAGGGTTTAGAGAAGATACCAAAATAAGAATCAATTACGGCGTATTTATGGATAGGGAAGGCGTTGTTACCTATAGCGATAAGAAAAAGGTATACGTTAGGTTGCAAAGCTTAGGCCAAATAATGGTTGTAGAATTTCCACATTCTCATATAAGCCTTATATAGTAAGATTTTTAGCGCATTTCCCAATCAATAATTTGATTGGACCATTCGGGTCTAAATGGAGTGGTAATTCTAATATAATTATCTGTGTAGCCTTCCATCATTCCGTTTTTATTAAAGTCCTCAAAAAGCACTTTTCGGTTACTGCCAACATGCTGTGCCGTAAAATATTGAAGCTTCATAAAGGATAAATTACGAAGGGCTTTGTTGCGTTCATTTCTAGTTGCAATGGGGACTACTGGCTTAATTTCTAATGCTTTGGTATTGTCCCTTTCCGAATATGTGAACACGTGCAAATAGCTAACGTCTAGGTCGTGTAAAAAGTCAAATGTTTCTTTAAAATGTGTGTCTGTTTCTCCAGGAAAACCAACAATAACATCTACACCAATAGCGCAGTGTGGTATCATTTTTTTAATGAGTGACACTCTTTCTTGGTACAATTCTTTTTTATAGCGCCTTCGCATGAGACCTAATACTTCGGCGCTTCCACTTTGAAGTGGAATATGAAAATGAGGCATAAATTTGTTACTCTTCGCAACAAATTCAATGATTTCTGGCGTTAGTAGATTGGGCTCAATGGAAGAAATTCTAAACCGTTCTATGCCTTCTATCGTATCAAGTGCTTGGACAAGGTCAAAAAAAGTTTCGGTATGTTTTTCGCCATTCGGGCCTTTTCCAAAATCACCTAAATTAACCCCCGTTAAAACAATTTCTTTGGCCCCGCTAGCGGCCACGGTTTTAGCCTGTTCTACTACATTGGCAACAAGGTCACTTCTGCTTTTACCCCTTGCCATGGGAATGGTACAAAAAGAGCAGTTGTAATCACAGCCATCCTGCACTTTTAAAAAGCACCTGGTTCTATCATTTTGTGAAAAAGAAGCCGTAAAACCTGTTACATCTGCAATATCACAACTGCAAATAGTAGTTGGGTTTCCTTTAGAAAGGGTACTAATATGGCTAGCAAGATTGAACTTTTCTGCAGCGCCTAGAACCAGGTCAACCCCAGGGATTTGAGCTATTTGGGCCGGTTTTAACTGCGCGTAACAGCCCGTAATTACGACAAAACTTTCGGGGGCCCTTTTTTGAATGCGGCGTACAATTTGTCTACATTCTTTGTCTGCATTGTCTGTAACAGAACAGGTATTGATGACGTACACGTCTGCGATATCTTCAAACCCCTTTTTGTCAAAACCTTCTATTTCTAGCATTCTAGAAAGGGTAGAGGTTTCTGAAAAGTTAAGTTTGCAGCCCAGTGTATGAAAGGCAACGGTTCTATTTTGACTCATGAGTTAACAAAGATAAGCAGGATCAAGGATTTTTTAACCCTTAATAGTATCTTAAAATACGAAATAATAGCCTTTGGGCTTTCCATTTTACGATTAAAAAGTTATGTTTGTCTGTCTTTTAAAACGAAGAATTATGCTTTTTACTAGAATTAATAATTTGATTGGATGGGTTGTGTTTTTGATAGCTGCAGCCGTGTACATTTTAACTGCAGAAGCAGGGGGTAGTTTATGGGATTGTGGCGAGTTTGTAAGTAGCTGTTTTAAGGTTCAAATTCCGCATCCTCCTGGAGCTCCATTATTTGTAATTATAGGTCGTGTATTTATTGTTTTATTTGGCGATAATCCATTGACAGCTGCTAAGGCGGTTAATATTATGAGTGCACTTGCTAGTGCCTTCACTATTTTATTTTTATTTTGGACCATTACCCATTTTGCGCGCAAAATCATGGGTATCAAAACATCTGATACCCTTAATGCTGGTCAGTGGATGAGTGTGATGGGTGCTGGTGTTGTGGGTGCTTTGGCCTATACATTTAGTGATTCATTTTGGTTTAGTGCTGTCGAGGGTGAAGTATATGCCTTGTCTTCTTTTTTTACTGCGATTGTATTTTGGGCAATTTTAAAATGGGAAAATCATGCAGATGAAGTGGATGCCGACAAGTGGATTGTGTTCATATTTTTTATGATGGGCTTATCTATTGGTGTTCATCTTTTAAATCTATTAACCATTCCAGCCATTGTAATGGTGTACTATTTCCGTAAGCAAGACAGTTTCAACTATACTGTCATTCGTAAATGGTTTGTACGCATCATTGGAATTGGTGGTGTACTTGCTTTTATTGGTGGTTTAATTATGGCCAACGCTGAAGTAAATCCGGAGCGTGGCGTAGAAATGGATACCACTTTAGGTGGCTTAATGCTACTTGGAACACTTGCTGCAATCGGTTTATTGTATTTTCTAGAATCTAGGGATAAGGCTGCTAAAAAAACATACGGAGGCATTTATATCTTTTTTGTAATTGCATGCGCTATTACAGGAATTGTGCAGGTAGGTGTAATACAATACACAGTTAAGTTTGCTGGTGCTTTTGACCGCATTTTTGTAAATAGTTTTGGGCTTCCATTTTTTACTGGGTTCACCACATTTTTTGTGTTGATGGCAGGACTCATTTGGTATGGCTTAAAAGTAGCCGCTGCAAAAGGTTGGTCGTTATTACGTCTTGGTATTTGGTGTTTGACATTTATGTTAATTGGTTATAGTAGTTATGTAACCACCATGATTCGAAGCAGTGCCAATCCATCTGTAGACATGTACAATGTCGACAATCCAATTAGTTTGGTTGGATATTTAGGTCGTGAACAATACGGCGATTTTCCACTTTTATATGGACAAAAATTTAATGCAAGACCCGTTGATGTAAAAAATACGGGCATGCCTTATCAAAAATCTACAGACAAATACATAGAGCTAGGGGAAGACCGTAAATATGTATTTGCTGCAGAAGATAAAATGATTTTTCCACGTGTTTGGGATATGAGCAATGATCAAAATCACGCCGATTATTATGCTTATTTCTTAGGGATCAATAGACAGCAAGATGGTACGTATGAGCGTTCTCCTAATCAGGCCGATAATATCAAGTACTTCTTCGGATACCAATTAAACTGGATGTATTTTAGGTATTTCATGTGGAATTTTTCGGGTAAGCAAAACGATAACCAAGGTTTGTTTGCGGGCAATGTTAGAGATGGTAACTGGATTACTGGCTGGTGGATAATTGATTTTTTACTATATGGTGACCAGTCGACTATGCCAGATAGCTTGAAAAATAATAAAGCGAACAATAAACTTTTGGCACTTCCATTTTTACTTGGTTTATTAGGTATGCTTTTTCATTACAGAAAAAAGAAGGCAGATTTTGGTATTAACTTTCTGATGTTCTTCTTTACAGGTTTTGCCATTGTGCTTTATTTAAACCAAGCAGGGTATCAACCTCGTGAACGTGATTATGCCTATGTTGGAAGTTTTTATGCTTTTGCTGTATGGATTGGTTTAGGCGTTTTAATGGTTAAAGAATTATTTGTAAAAGCGATTGCAATTGAACAAACTGCAGCTGCAGGTCTTGCAACGGTTGTATGTTTACTAGCTGTGCCAACTTTAATGGCGAGCCAAGAGTGGGATGATCATGATAGAAGCAATAAAGTGATTGCTAGAGATTTAGCAAAAGACTACCTAGAAAGTTGTGCGCCGAATGCTATTTTATTTACGTTTGGTGACAATGACACCTATCCACTTTGGTATGCACAAGAAGTAGAAGGTATTAGAAAAGATATTCGTGTTATCAACTATAGTTTATTAGGAATCGACTGGTATATCAATCAGCTCCGTTACAAAGTAAATGAAAGCCCTGCTATTGATGTTATCTGGACTGCAGATCAAATAGAAGGCAGTAAACGTGATTATATTGAGTACAAGCCAAATGCATCTATGCCAGATGACAAGTTTTATAATTTGTACGACGTAATGAAAAATTATGTGGGCAAAGACAATCCAGATAATGATTATAGTTTTCCAGTAAAAAATGTTACAGTTCCTGTAGATGTTGCCGCAGCCATCAAAAATGGCACCGTAAACGCAACAGATAGTGTTGTTACTTCTTTAGACTTTTCATTACCGCGCAATGCTTTAATGAAAAATGAATCAGCCGTACTAAATATTATTGCCTCTAACAATTGGAAACGTCCTATTTATTTTACAAATGCTGGCGCAGAGCTTGGCTTTGATCAATATTTACGAAGAGATGGTTTAAGCTACCGTTTAGCGCCTGTTAAAAATAGTAAGGTAAATACCAATTGGATGTTGGATAAATTAACCAACAAGTTTTCATTCGGTAACGCAGATAAAGCAGGTGTTTATTTTGATGAAGAAAATAGAAGACACTTAAATGGGATACGTTCTGCGTATGCGGAGCTTGCTATTGATTTAGCGTCTAAGAATAGAAAAGAAGAAGCAAGAGCCTTGTTAAATAAAGCAGACAAAATGATGCTTCAAAGCAATTTTGGATATGGGTTAACCAGCAGAGGTAACATACACAACAGAAATTCCCTATTATTTTTAGAAGCTTGTTATTTAGCTGGAGACAAAGCCCTTATTCAAAAAGTAAGTACTGCTGTTAAAAAAGATTTACAGCAACAAGTGAATTTCTACAATGCACTATCGGGCATGAAAGCCGACAATATGGCGCAGGAAAAACAAACGGCTGAATCATATTTGCAAGCCCTTGGTCAAATGCAAACCATGTACAATCCGTCGGTTGAAATTCCGGGTAAAGTAATGACTAAAGAAACAGAGAAATAAGGTTAAATAGTTTCCTTTAATTTGGCAATCACAACATCAATTTCATTTTTGGTGTTGTGCTTGCTAAATGAAAATCTTACAGTGGTAATATCAGGGTTATTATTGATGGCTCTAATTACATGTGAACCAGCATTGGCACCACTGCTACAGGCGCTTCCACCACTAGCACAAATATGATTGATATCTAAATTAAAGAGTAGCATTTCACTTTTACTCGACGCTGGAAAATTTACACTTAAAACAGTATATAAAGCGCTTCCTAAAGGATCTCCATTAAATGATACACCTTCTATATTTTGTTGAAGGCTATCCATCATGTAACGCTTAAGTTCATCTATATAAGCGCTGTCTTTTTCAAATTGTTCTGTGGCAATTTCTAATGCTTTTGCAAAGCCCACAATGCCATATAAGTTTTCGGTACCTGCACGCATATTGCGCTCCTGCGCACCGCCATGTACCAAAGGGTTTATTTTAATTGATTCATGGATATATAAAATACCAACGCCTTTTGGGCCATGAAATTTGTGACCTGCTCCTGTTATAAAATGAACTGGCGTGTTTTTTAAATCAAAAGGGAAGTGCCCAACTGTTTGCACGGTATCGCTATGGAAAATAGCATTATAAGCATTGCAGAGGTTGCCAATTTGATGTAAATCAATCATGTTGCCAATTTCATTGTTGGCGTGCATGAGGGTAACCAAACATTTTTTGGTACTATTTTTTAGTAGTTGTTCTAAATCTGCAATATCTATATGTCCATTCGGCAAAAGCTTCACATAACTTAATGTAGCTGCGCCCGTTTTTTGTAAATGTTCTACTGTATGGGTGGTTGCGTGGTGCTCGATTGGGGAAGATATAATATGCGTACAACCTAAATCATTGATAGCCGCACGAATAGCCGTATTGCTACTTTCTGTACCACCACTGGTAAAAAATATTTCTGATGGGCGGGTGTTTAAAATAGCCGCTACTTTTTTTCGAGCATTTTCTATGGCTAGGCGTGTTTCACGTCCATAGCTGTAGATAGAGGAAGGGTTTCCAAAATGTACCGTTAAATAAGGCATCATGGCCTCCAATACTTGGGGGTCTAGTGGGGTAGTGGCCGCATTGTCTAGATAGATCCTTTCCATGCTATCAAATATAAGGATTTGTTACTTATTGCTTAGATACCCGCTTCTTGGATATCTTTCATTAGTTTTTGTGCAATATTTTCGGCCACATTTTGAGAATTGCTTTCGGCGTAAATTCTGATAATTGGCTCGGTATTACTGGATCTAAGGTGCACCCAATCCGACTCAAAATCAATTTTTAAACCATCTTCGGTGTTGATAGAATGGTTCTTGTATTTTTCCTTTAGGTGGCTAAATATTTTTTCCAAGTCAAAGCCTGGGGTAAGTTCTATTTTGTTCTTGCTCATGAAGTAGTCTGGGTAGGTTTTTCTGAGTTGTTGCACCGTTTTTTTCTCCTTAGCTAAATGAGATAAAAATAATGCGATTCCAATTAAGGCGTCTCGGCCATAATGTAATTCAGGAACAATGATGCCACCGTTGCCTTCACCACCAATAACAGCGTTTGTCGCTTTCATTTTAGCAACAACATTTACTTCTCCTACAGCACTAGACGTGTATGTGCCACCATGCTTTTCAGTTACATCCCTTAGGGCTCTTGTAGATGACATGTTACTAACGGTATTGCCTTTTTTGTTTTGCAAAATATAATCAGCAACAGCTACAAGGGTATATTCTTCGCCAAATAAAGTACCATCTTCACAAACAAAGCAAAGTCTGTCTACGTCTGGATCTACAGCGATTCCCATGCTTGCATTTTGTTTTAAAACCTCGCTACACAATTCCCTTAAATTTTCGGGAAGCGGTTCCGGATTGTGTGCAAAACGGCCATTTACTTCGGCATTAATAACTGTTACATTGGTAACACCTAAAGTTTCTAATAATTGAGGAACCGCAAATGCGCCAGAACTATTTATCGCATCTACCACAATTGAATAATTGCTTGCTTTAATGGCATCAACAGCCACCAACGGATGCGCAAGAATGGCCTTAATATGTGTGTCTAATGCAGTATCATTTTTGGTTTGTGTTCCTAAATGATCTACAGTAGCAAAATTATATTTGTCTTCTTTAACAATCTCCAGTAACGCAGCACCATCGGCACCACTTATAAATTCACCTTTATGGTTGAGTAATTTTAGAGCATTCCACTCTTTGGGGTTATGGCTCGCTGTTAAAATGATACCACCTGCCGCTTTTTCAAAAACCACGGCCATTTCTACGGTTGGCGTAGTGCTTAAACCAAGATCCATAACATCGATACCCAAGCTTAAAAGGGTATTAACCACTAGTGATTGTACAATTTCGCCACTGATACGACCATCTCTGCCTATCACTACTTTTTTATTGCCATTGGAGCTTGCCAAAAGCCATGAGCCATAGGCTGCCGAGAAACGAACTATATCTAGTGGGCTCAATGATTCATTTGGTGCTCCACCAATGGTGCCTCTAATGCCTGAAATACTTTTAATTAACGCCATATCAATTCATCATTAAAGCTGCAAACATAAATCAAATTTGTTGCTTTGCTTACCCTAATTTCGTATGAGTTTTAAACAATTATATGAGCAAAAAGGGTTGGTTTACAGATTGGTTTAATTCTAGCTATTATCATGCATTGTATCAGCACCGTGACGATACGGAGGCGCTACAATTTATCCATAATTTATTGGCGTATTTAAAGCCTAAGCCACATGCCACAATGCTGGACATTGCTTGTGGAAAGGGAAGGCACAGTAAAGCATTATTTGACGCTGGATTTGATATTGTAGGAATAGATTTATCTCCTGCTTCTATAGAAGCAGCATCTAGTATGCAAACAAATGGACTGTCATTTTCCGTCCATGATATGCGGGAAACTTTTAGACAAAATTATTTCGATTACGCATTTAATTTTTTTACCAGTTTTGGTTATTTTAATTCGGACGATGAGCACCAATTGGCCATACATGCCATGTCTAATAATTTAAAAGAGGGTGGTACGCTTGTGATAGATTATTTAAATGTTGGTATTGTTGATCCTACCCTAGACCTTGCTACCGATACTCAAATAGATACCACTATTTTTCAAATTAAAAAGTGGCAGGACCATTTGTTTTTGTACAAAGAAATAAAAGTAATAGATACCCTTACTAAAGAGGAGTTGGGTGTTTTTGAAGAGAAGGTTAGAAAATATACCTTACATGAGTTTACGATTTTTATGCAAAAAGCAGGGTTAAGCATTGTAGCAACCTTTGGCAACTACCAGCTAGATTCGTATGCCCCTGAAAGCGCTGACAGGCTCATTATTCTGGCTCAAAAGCATTCAAATTCTTAGTATCTTTAATTATCATGTATTTGCTTATGCAACCTTTTTTTGAATCCTTAGCGGCGCTCGATCAATCCTGCTTTACATGGATCAATCAAAAAGCAACGCATCCTTTTTTGGATTCCATCATGCCGCTTATTCGGGAGTCTACATTTTGGATTCCACTTTATTTATTTCTTATCATTTTTGTATTTGTAAACTTTGGTAAAAAAGGTTGGATTTGGTTATTGTTTGCTCTATTAACGGTTTTGTTAACAGACCAAATTAGTAGTGGATTAATAAAAAATTGGGTACAACGTCCAAGGCCTTGTTTTGATCCAAATTTTTACAACCAAGTTCGAATGTTATTAGACCACTGTTCGGGTGGGTATAGTTTCACATCATCTCATGCCACCAATCATTACGGTATTGCTACTTTTTTATTTGCAACCCTTGGTTCATACTTTGGTAATTGGAAATATCTATTATTTGTGTGGGCGTCACTTATATGTTATGCGCAGGTTTATGTTGGCGTGCATTATCCTTTAGATGTTGTCATGGGTGCACTTCTTGGGTATATTATAGGCACTGTTGTTTACAAGGCATATCAAAAAATTGACCATTTATATCCAGCGCATGAGTCATAAGTTTTTTGTAGTATCATTATTTGCCACCTGCTTAGTGTGTGTGATTGGAATGCTTGGTATTCCATTAATTGATATTGATGCTGCCCAATATGCATCTATGAGTAGAGAAATGGCTAGCACTGGCAATTATTTACAGCTCTACGATTTAGGTGCTGATTATTTAGATAAACCGCCGTTGTTGTTTTGGTTATCTTCTATTAGTATTCAACTGTTTGGTGTTCATGATTGGGTCTACCGGTTACCCTCCATACTTTGTTTAGGTTTAGCATTATGGTCTACGTATAAGTTTACCCTTTTGTATTATAATAAGCTAACAGCACAGCTTGCTGTATTGGTACTCGCTTCTTCTCAAGCTTTTATTTTAATGGCGCATGATGTTAGGTGTGATACCATGCTAATGGGTTTTGTCATGTTTAGTATATGGCAATTAGCGGCTTGGTATCAAAGTAATCTATGGAAGCATTTTGTGATGGCTTTTGTTGGCATTGGTCTTGGTATGTTAACCAAAGGACCTATTGCAATGGTGGTTCCGGGCGTGAGTTTTTCCATTCATTTTTTATTACAGCGTAATTGGAAGCAATTTTTTAGGTGGGAATATATAATAGGGATTGTTATAGTTGTCATGATGCTCATTCCAATGAGTATTGGATTATACAATCAATTTGATTTACATCCAGGAAAAATAATTCATGGTGTGCCTATACAATCAGGGCTTCGTTTTTATTATTGGACACAAAGTTTTGGTAGGTATACCGGAGAAAATGTATTCAATGAAATGAATCATTTTACTTTTCTATTAGAAAATATGCTTTGGAGTTTTTTGCCATGGATATTTATTTTTTTAATTACGCTTTTGTTCTCCATTAAAGATCTTATTAAAACCAAATGTAAGCTGCAAAGCAATGAGGAGTTTGTTGCAACAGGCGGGTTTGTATTAACATATTGCATGCTTGCAAGAAGTCAGGCGCAGCTTCCGCATTATATTTTTGTGGTATTACCACTTGCGGCTATTGTTACTGCAAAAGGGTTGCATCAAATGTATTTTTCGCAGGGCTTTTTAAAGCTGCAAAAAGGTTTGCTGTATTTTCATGGGTTTATCTTTTCCATTTTATGGGTTGCAATAGTAGTGATCGCTTATTTCGTTTTTACGGACATGCCTGTTTACGTTAAAGTGGTAGCTAGTTTTGGTGCTTTCTATTACTGGTATGTCTTGTTTACGAAGCAAACGATGGTGCCTAAGTTTATATACTTAGCACTTTATACCATACTTGGTGTGAATCTTATTTTAAATACTTCCTTTTATCCAAAATTATTAAAGTATGAATTAGGCGTTTCTGCGGCTGCATTTATTAATCAAAATAATTTGCCTAAAAATAATATTTACTTGTATGAGATTGATGAAAGTAGGGCACTTCACTTTTATGGGAATCATTCGTTTGAAAGAATTTTTGATAGTACCCTTTTAAAGCCACAACAAATTTTAATTACCAAGGCGTCAAGCTACCCGGCCCTACAACGAAAATTCCCGGCCTCTTCCATACTGCATCAAAATGCCTATTTTGGTGTGAGCATGCTTACACTTCCATTTTTAAATCCAGCTACAAGAGATAAAGAAGTAACCCCTTATATTATCGTAGCTTTGGCAAAGTAGAACTACGCCAAACGATTTTTAATTCATGTCAGAGATTTTTATAATTCTAGGACTGATACTTATTAACGGGTTCTTTTCTATGGCCGAAATTGCACTCGTTTCTGCCAGAAAAGCTAGGCTAGATGCCCAAGCAGACAAAGGAGATGTAGATGCCAAAAGAGCGCTCAAGCTCGCCAATCATCCAGATACCTTTTTATCTACGATACAAATTGGCATCACGCTTGTTGGTGTTTTAACCGGTATTTATTCGGGCGGCACTTTTAAAGAACCACTTTCGAACTGGTTAGCACAATTTGCATTGATAGCGCCTTATGCGCAAACAGTTGCAACACTCATTATTGTTATTTTATTAACCTATGTTTCTTTGGTGCTTGGTGAACTTGTTCCTAAACGCATTGGACTTAGCAATCCAGAAGGTATTGCAAAATCGGTGTCTGTCATAATGCAGTGGGTTACGTTTATCATGTATCCGTTTATATGGTTGTTGAGTGCGTCTTCGCATTTGATTATGCGCATTTTACAAATGAAGCCCAATGACAATCAGGTAACAGAGGAAGAAATTAAAGCCATCATTAGTGAAGGAACAGAGCAAGGAACGATTGAAGAAGCGGAGCAAGAAATTATTGAGAGAGTATTTCATTTAAGTGATAGAAATATTACTTCACTCATGACACACCGAAGTGATATTTTATGGTTAGAATCTACCAAAACGGTTGCTGATGTAAGAGCGCATATGCCTGAAACTTTACATTCGATGTATCCTGTGTGCGAGGGGAGTATTGATCAAATAAAAGGCGTTGTTTCATTAAAGGATTTGTTTGTTGCAGATGGGGCGCAACTTGTTAGCGCAGTAGCCAAAGAAGCAAAGTATGTACCAGAAAATAACTCAGCATATCAGGTGTTAGAAAGCTTTAAGCAATCTAAAATTCACCACTGTTTTATTGTCAATGAGTATGGATCTATAGAAGGGTTGATTACGCTCAATGATATACTAGAAGCCATTGTTGGCGATATTCCTCAAGAAGAAGACCATGATTATGAAATTTTAAAAAGAGCGGATGGCACTTATTTAATTGATGCGCAACTTCCGTTTTATGATTTCTTAAGTTACTTTGATAAAACAGAATTTATGCTACAAGGCGATCAAGAGTTTGATACGCTTGCTGGGTTCATTATTCATTCTTTAGAAAAAATACCAAGTACAGGTGAAACACTCGCTTGGAAAACTTTTACTTTTGAAATTGTTGATATGGATCAGCACCGAATAGATAAAATACTCGTGACCATTGTTGAATAAGATTAATTAAAAGGTAAAATTTGCAGTTCTGCTCGGGTAGTCTAATTTGAATGTTTTTTCTGTACCCTTAGACTTCACGTGTATAATATTGACTTGCGAATTTTCTAAATCGTATAAAATATCACAATCAATTCCTACGGTATTGGCGCTATTAATATTTTGTGCTTCAAAATAACACCAGGTACTTTCTTTTTGTTGTTCAAAACCAATAATCGTAAAATTAATAGGTTTTCCGTTTACAATCACTGTAAGATGTTTTGATACGTATTTTTGAATTTCTTCATTCACAAAAGCTCTATTGGTTGGTTGAAGTATGTCTATTTTAGTGGTGGTATATTTTTGCAGGGTTTTTTCTAAATCTTCATTAAAAATGCGAACGCTCATTTCTAAACTTCTCTCTTTTGCGTTGTGGTTGATATCTATAACGGAGACAAAAAATGGGTGTAATATGGCTAGTAGGCTTGTGAGCGTCCAATGAATTAGTATATTTACCATAGTATCCTGATCTTAACAACAAATGTCTAACTAAAATTTGATTTTTATGCATGAGTTTTGGATGTATACCCAAATAGGATTCAACCATATCGCCAATTTGTCTGGTATGGATCATATTTTATTTGTGGCTGCTTTGTGTATTAGATATCAATTATCGGATTGGAAAAAGTGGCTGGTGCTCATCACTGCTTTTACCATTGGACACTCCATTACCCTTATTCTAAGCGTGTTTAATTACCTCGATTTTTCTATCAATTGGATCGAGTTTTTAATTCCAGTAACTATTCTTATTACATCAATTATTAATATGTTTGTAAAGCAGTTCAGTTTTAATACTCGTTTCCCGGTCATTTACTTTTTTGCCCTATTTTTTGGTCTTATTCACGGGTTAGGATTCAGTTTTTACCTAAAAAGCCTGCTGGGAATGCAGCAAAATATAGTTCTAGCCTTACTGGCGTTTAATTTGGGGCTTGAAATAGGTCAAATTCTAATAGTGATGGCTATTTTAGTTATTTCTTTTATATTCGTTTCGCTATTAAGAGCTCCAAGAAGAGACTTTGTTTTAATTGTCAGTGGTGGCATTTTTGCACGCTCTCTTCAAATGGCTATTGAGCGCTATTTTAATCTATAATCTTTTATGCTATGAAGCAATTTTTTGCATTTTTAATGTTTGTTGCAGTGAGCACCGTTTCATTTGCCCAAAACATTCAAAACAATCCAACCTCAAACCACGGAAACAAGTTTGAGCAGTTAGGCACAATTTTAGCTACTCCCAACGAGTACAGAACCGCTAGTGGAGCACCTGGGCCAAAGTATTGGCAACAACGTGCCGACTACAACATTAAGTGTGAGTTGGATGAAGCCAATCTAAAATTAAAAGGAAGTGAAACCATTACTTACTTTAACAACTCTCCAGATGCTTTAACGTATTTATGGTTACAGTTGGATGAAAATGAGCACAACACTTTAAACAAAGCTGATTTTCAGGATGGTAGTTCATTACGTCAGGTTTCTGAAGCTTCTATTAAAGCTTTAGAAGATGCAAAAAAAGACAATGGCTACGGTCATATCATTTCAAAAATTACAGACGCTACCGGTAAGGCTTTAAAATACACCATCAATCAAACAATGATGCGTATTGATCTACCTACCACATTATTACCTGGTCAAAAATTTGTTTTAAATATTGATTGGTCTTATAAAATATCTGATCGTTTGGTATTTAGAGGTAGAGGTGGTTACGAATTTTTTCCAGAAGATGGAAATAGCGTATTCACTATGGTACAATGGTTCCCAAGACTTTGTGTATATTCTGATTTTCAGGGATGGCAAAATCATCAATTTACTGGTAGAGGCGAATTTGCTTTAACCTTTGGTAATTATAATGTAGCAATTACTGCACCTGCAGACCACGTTATAATGGGAACTGGTGAGTGTCAAAACTATGCGCAAGTATTATCTGCTGCTCAATTAGCACGTTGGAAAACGGCTCAAACAGCAAAAGATGTGGTTGAAGTAGTAACACTTGATGAAGCAAAAAATGCGGAGAAGCAAAAAAGTACTGCTAAAAAAACATGGGTATTTAAAGCAGACAACGTACGTGATTTTGCATGGGGCTCTAGTCGCAAATTTGTATGGGATGCAATGCCAACTTATGTAGAAGGCAAGAAAGTAATGTGTATGAGTGGTTATCCAAAAGAAGCTTACAACTTATGGAGAAAGTATTCTACTAAAGTGGTAGCACATACCATTCGTTCTTATTCTAAGTTTTCTATTCCATATCCATACCCTGTAGCGCAAAGTATTGAAGCGTCTAATGGTATGGAATACCCAATGATTTGCTTTAACAACGGTCGTACCAATAAAGATGGTTCTTACAGTGAAGCAACTAAACTTAGTATGCTTGGAGTTGTCATTCATGAAGTAGGACATAATTTCTTCCCAATGATTGTGAACTCTGATGAGCGTCAATGGTCTTGGATGGATGAAGGTTTAAATACTTTTGTTGAATATTTAACCGAGGAATTATTTGACAATAAATATCCTTCACGTAGAGGACCTGCTTTTGGTATTGTTGATTATATGAAAGCGCCTAAAGATCAATTAGAGCCAATTATGACCAACAGTGAAAATATTATTCAATTTGGTCCTAATGCGTATTCTAAACCTGCAACTGGTTTAAATATTTTACGTGAAACCATTATGGGTAGAGAACTATTTGATTTCTCGTTTAGAGAATATGCTAGACGTTGGGCATTCAAACATCCTACACCTGCCGATTTATTTAGAACCATGGAAGATGCTAGTGCTGTTGATCTAGATTGGTTCTGGAGAGGTTGGTTTTATGGTATTGATGCTTGTGACATTGCTATTGATACAGTGGCTCATGCGGTGTATGACGCTTCGGCTCAACCTCGTGGTGGTGGAATGGGTGCTGGTAGAAATGCTGGCGGCATGAAATTAGGTTTAGACAAGCCAACGCTTAACAGTTTTGAGGATATTTCTAAAATCAGAAATAGAGAAGATAAGGCTATCATTTTTGCAACAGATGCTGATACCTCATTAAGAGATTTTTACTGGCGTTATGCAAGAGGTATCGAGCCTTATGATTCAGCTACAAAAAATAGCATGCCTTCATTTGGTACACCAGAAGCATTGTCTGATGCCGATAAAGCAAACTATAGTAATGTGCATTTATATGAAATTACTTTTAGTAATAAAGGCGGACTTGTGATGCCAATCATTGTTGAGTTTACGTACAAAGATGGTACCAAAGAAACAGAGCGTATGGGTGCTCAAATCTGGCGTAAAAATGAAAACAAAGTATCACGTGTATTTATGTCTCGTAAAGAAGTGGCGAGTATTAAATTAGATCCAATGCGTGAAACTGCAGATATCAATGAAACCAATAATTTTTGGGGTAATGTAAGTGCAGAGCCTAGCAAGTTTTCATTGTTTAAGCAACGTTCACTTGGAAGAGGTCAATCATTTGGATTAAATCCAATGCAAGCTGCTCAAGAAAAGAAAAAATAATAAAAGTTCAACCAATATTAAAGCCACTTGAATTATCTTCAAGTGGCTTTTTTATGTAAATCATTTTTTATGAAAAATCTTGTATCCGTATTTGTAGGATTGTTTATTGCAGTTATTTCAAATGCTGCGCGTGTAGATACGCTAGTAGTGTATAGTAATGCCATGCATAAAAATATTAAAGTAGCCGTTGTTATACCTGCAAATACTGCAGGGCAAACAGGTGTAAAATTTCCAGTTGTTTATTTACTGCATGGATACAGTGGCAATCATGGAAGTTGGCTCAAAGATGCACCACAGCTGCAGTATAGAGCCGATCAATATCAAGTTATGCTCGTATGTCCGGATGGCGGATATGGAAGTTGGTATTACAATAGCCCCATCAATGATTCCATTCAATATGAAACATTTATTACCCAGGAGTTACTGCCTTATATCGATACACATTTTCCAACAAGTGCCAATAAAGATCACCGCGCAATTACTGGCTTAAGCATGGGTGGACATGGAGGATTATTTTTAGGAATTCGCCATCCTGATTTATTTGGGAATGCAGGTAGTGTTTGTGGTGGGGTAGATATTAGGCCGTTTCCTAACAATTGGGACATTAAAAAATCACTAGGAACCATCACGGATCAACCTCAAAATTGGGAGGATTATTCAGTCATCAATATTGCTAAAAATCTAAAGCCAAATCAGCTACATATCATATTTGATTGTGGCGTTTCAGATTTTTTTATAGATGTAAACCGTGCTTTGCATCAGTTGCTACTTGCGAATAAAATTGATCATGATTACACCGAAAGACCGGGTGGGCATAACAAAGCCTATTGGGGTAATAGTATTGATTATCAGTTGCAGTATTTTGCAAAAAGCTTTATGGCTGCTATCAAATAATGGGTTTACCGCTTCTTTTCATTCCAATGGTTTCCATTACGTTAGCTACTTTAAAATAGTATACAAAAAAAGGTAAAAAGAAGGCGCATTTTCTTACATTTATTCAGTTAATATTTCAAATTATAAGAACCACCATGAGAAAAATACTCAGTTTTTGCCTTTTGCTAACAATGTCATTGTATAGCACTGCTCAAATTAAGCCTACGACAGCTTCAGAAAGAATGTCATCTTTTGAGCAACGTAAAAAATTATTGGAGGCTTCTACCATTAATACGGCTGCCTTTAGAAATATTGGCCCAAGTGTAATGAGTGGGAGGGTCGTAGATATAGCTGTGCATCCAGAAGACCCTACTAATTTTTATGTGGCGTATGCCACGGGAGGGCTTTGGCATACTGTCAACAACGGACAAAGTTTTACACCTGTATTTGATTCAGAAGCCATTATTACAATTGGTGCTGTTGCTGTAAACTGGAAAAGCAATATTATTTGGGTGGGTACCGGTGAAGTAAACAGTAGCAGATCTTCATACGCTGGAATTGGCGTTTATAAGTCTATGAATGGAGGAAAGTCTTGGGATTATCTAGGTCTTCCAGAAAGTCATCACATTGGTAAAATTGTTATCAATGAAATGGAACCCAATACTGCTTGGGTTGCAGTTTTAGGCCATTTGTATTCTCCTAACAAAGAACGTGGTGTATACAAAACCACGGATGGTGGAAAAAATTGGAAACAAACTTTGTTTGTAGATGCTAACACAGGTGCTGTAGATATTGATATTGATACAAAAAATCCATCTAATTTATATGCGGCTATGTGGTATAAAACCAGAACCGCTTCCAATTTTGAAGAGTCTGGTAAAACAAGTGGCATTTATAAGAGTACAGATGGTGGGGATACTTGGAAACAAATCAATACACCAGGTGCTGGTTTTCCTAATGGTGAGGGTGTGGGTAGAATTGGGTTAGCTGTGTATCCACAAAATCCATCAACCGTTTTTGCTGTGGTTGATAATAATTTTCATCAACCAGATACAGCTTTACAAAAAGCTGCAGATACCAGCAGATACGTACTTCGTGATTTTAAAGATTTAACCAAAGAACAATTTGCTGCATTGGATGATAGAAAGTTAAATGCATTTGTTCGTTCGCCACGTAACCAAATGCCTACAAAGTATACGGGTGCTGGTTTAAAAGAAGCGGTAAAAAATGGAATATTAGTGCCAACCTGTATTTGGGATTATTTATATGATGCCAATACGGCTTTATTTGAAACACCTATTTATGGTGCCGAATTATACAGAAGCGATGATGGTGGTGCCACTTGGAAAAAAACACATGATAAAACCATTGGTATTTATAGTACCTATGGATACTATTTTGGTAAAGTATTTGTGAGTCCTACCAACGCAAATAAAATTGCGTTAACGGGTGTAGGTGTTGTTTTAAGCACTGATGGTGGAAAAACATTTAAAGAAATTGGTAAAGAAAATGTGCACTCAGATCATCACTTTGTATGGATGAATGGGAAACGTGATAGCCACATGATCATTGGAAATGATGGGGGTTGTAATATTACGTATGACGATGGTGAACATTGGTTTAAAGCCAATACACCTGCAGTTGGGCAGTTTTATAACATTGCATTTGATATGGCTAAGCCATACAATGTATATGGTGGACTTCAAGACAATGGAACCTGGTATGGCTCTAGTGCCAACAAAGAAAATTATAATTGGTACGATAGTGGTCATAACCCTTATACAGGAATCAATGGTGGTGATGGGATGCAAGTACAAGTAGATTTGCGTGATAATAAAACCATTTATAGTGGTTCTCAATTTGGTGCGTATTCCCGTCAAAATTTAGTTACCAAAGAAAGAAAGTCAGTTAGGCCTTCTCGTGATTTAGGAGAATTGGCACTGCGATATAATTGGCAAACACCCATTTTACTTAGCAAGCATAACCAAGATGTATTTTATTATGGAAGTAATAAGTTTCACCGTTCATTTAATAGAGGTGACAGTTTAGTTACGCTTAGTCCAGATTTAACCACCAATCCGGTACAAGGTGATGTTCCTTTTGGAACTTTATCAACCATGAGTGAAAGCCCATTAAAGTTTGGCCTTATTTATGTGGGATCAGATGATGGAAATGTACAAATTAGTAAAGATGGTGGTTATTCTTTTTCACTCTTAAATAAAGGCTTGCCAAAAGGTTTATATGTTAGTAGGGTTATAGCAAGTGCTTTTAATGAAGCCCGTGTATATGTAACCTTAAATGGCTACCGTAACGATCATTTTAATGCCTATGTTTATCGTTCTGATGATTATGGAACTACATGGAAGCAAATTATGAAAGACCTTCCTGTAGAGCCTGTAAACGTTATTAAAGAAGACGTGTCAAACGAAAGCATTTTATACGTAGGTACAGATGGGGGTTTGTATGTAAGCCTGGATGGGGGTAATAGTTCTATGATCTGGAATAAAGGACTTCCTGCAAGTGTGCCTGTGCATGACATTGCTGTGCAACCACGTGACAATGAAATTATACTCGGTACACATGGTAGAAGCTTATACATCGCAAAACTAGACGCCCTGCAAAAAGTAGCGAAAGAAAAAAAATAAAAGTTTACTTGATATCATGTATAAAACACGCACTATTCGGTGCGTGTTTTATTTTGCACATACCCGCTCCATTTTTGAACTGCAGCTAACATATCATCAGGTATAGCTGCTTCAAATTTGATAAATTCATTGGTAGTAGGATGTACAAATCCAAGTGTGGTAGCATGCAGTGCGCACCTCGGACAGGCGTCAAAACAATTTTCAACAAACTGTTTGTACTTGGTATAAATCGTGCCTTTTAAAATGCGGTCTCCACCGTATTCGAGGTCGTTAAATAAAGTATGACCAATATGTTTTAAGTGTACTCTAATTTGATGTGTTCGACCGGTTTCTAGTACACAATGAATGAGTGTTACATAATTGAATCTTTCTATAACGCTATAATGTGTAATAGCGTGTTTGCCTATATCGCCTTCTGGATAGGCATCAAACGTTTTTCGGTTTTGTTTGTGACGCGCAATATTTGCAACAATGGTTCCGCTATCTTCAATAACATCACCCCAAACAAGTGCCGTGTATTTTCTTTCTACGGTATGGTTAAAAAATTGCTTTGCTAAATGTGCTGCTGCTTCGGCGGTTTTAGCAAGTACAATTAAACCTGTGGTGTTTTTATCGATGCGGTGTACAAGTCCAAAACGAGGTAAAGACTGTTCGTCTATGTTTGGATTTTGTTCTTGCAAATAATAAGCAACCCCATTTAATAATGTACCTGTATAATTTCCAACCCCAGGATGAACCACCATATTGGATGGCTTATTAAGGACCATAACTGCGTCGTCTTCAAATACAATATTGAGCGGAATGTTTTCTGCTTTCAAAACATGTGTTTCCGGATTTACCAGACTCATGATTAATATCTCATCCCCGGGCCTTACCTTATAGTTGCTTTTAACATTTTTTCCGTTAACGGTTAAAAAACCTGCTTCAATACTTTGTTGAACCTTGCTTCTGGTGGCACCTACCATATGTGTTTGCACCCACTTGTCTATGCGAAAGGGTTCTTGCCCCTTGTCTATTACAAAGGTTTTTCTTTCGTAGAGGGTTTCTGCGCCTTCTTCATTAAATAAATCAATATCCGGTTCCATAGTTGCAAAAATAGCCCCAAACCTTCCTACTTTTGTGCAATGCAGCAGGAAGTTTTTTTTGAGGACTTGGGTACTCGGAGGTACAAAGAGATTTGGACCTACCAAGAGTCTTTATTAAGTGAGAATTCGGCAATTAAAGCGAGTTACCGGAGCCAAACTCAAATACCGGTTACCGAGTGGCCTACTAAAAATCATTTATTATTTGTAGAGCATCCTCCTGTGTATACGCTAGGTAAAAATGGTAATGCGGCCAATGTGCTGATGACCACGGCCTTTATGGAGGCAAACGGGATCGATTATTTTCATATCAATAGAGGAGGAGATATTACTTTTCATGGACCAGCGCAACTGGTGGGTTATCCCATTTTAGATTTAGAAAAGTTTAAAACAGATTTGGGTTGGTACCTACGAAGTTTAGAAGAAGTGATTATTCAAACACTTGCGCATTATGGTATTGCTGCTGGAAGAAGTGCGGGCGAAACGGGTGTTTGGTTGGATCCGGGCAATAAAAAATTTGCGCGTAAAATTTGCGCGATGGGTATTAAATGTAGTCGTTGGATTACGATGCATGGTTTTGCGCTGAACGTAAATACAGACTTGTCTTATTTTAACAATATTGTTCCTTGTGGGATACCTGATAAACAGGTTACATCTTTGCAAAAAGAATTAGGTCGAGAAGTGCCTATACAGGAAGTAAAAGATTTGGTCAAACAAAATTTTGAACAAATTTTTGATGTTACTTTAATAGTGTAATGTTCCTTTTTTAAAAGAACGGTTTCCTTGGAGTCCTCCAGAATGTATAACAAGTATATTTGCATGAGGTTCAAATTTTCCTTTGCTAGCAAGGTCTTTGACGCCGTACATTAATTTAGCTGTGTATACAAAATCTAGCGGAACCTCCATATTTGTATAGCAATCATTCATAAAACGGATGAGCGTTGGTGTGTGTTTTGCATAGCCGCCAAAATGATAACCATGGATAATTTCAAAATTCTTTTTTGATTCCTCTACAGTTAAGAGTGCCTTTATATCTACTTCAATCGAAATATTATTTTTTAAAACCGATATGCCTATTATTTTTTGATGTGGCGCTGCTGCTTTTATTAGTCCAGCCATCATAGTACCTGTACCTACTGCGCAAACAATCGTGTCATAACTACTTGTGTCTTTAATGGATAGCATTGATTTTGCACCATCCGCGCCAGTAACACCGTAACCACCTTCAGGTATCCAAGCCCAGTTTGGATGTTCATTATCAACTATGATTTTTTCTTTTTGTTCAAAATCTGTTCTGGAAACAAAATGGAGCGTCATGCCATTTTGGATAGCATCCGTTAGGGTAGGTGAGAGGGTTGTTGGTTTTTCACCTCTTATAAATCCTACTGTTTGTAGCCCCACGGTAGCACCATATTTTGAAGTTGCTACAATATGATTGGAATAGGCCCCACCAAAAGTGGCAAGGGTTGTTTTGCCTGCATCTAAGGCATCACGCACATAAAATTGAAGTTTAAACCATTTATTGCCACTTACTACAGGATCCAATAAATCGGCTCTTAAAATATTGATATTCAATATATTGTCACATATTTTGTGAATGTCTTGTATGTAAATAGTATTAATATTCATTTGTATTTTATAGCAACTATTTTAAAGAATGATTTAGCTTCGCAGCCCTTAATACACTCTTATGAAACCAACTTTAGTGATTCTTGCAGCCGGTATGGCAAGCCGTTACGGTAGCATGAAACAGATTCAGTCTTTTGGACCTAGTGGCGAAACTATCATGGATTATTCAATTTATGATGCTCTGCAAGCTGGTTTTGGTAAAATAGTTTTTATTATCAGAGAAGATTTTAGTGAGCAATTTAAGGCAATTTTTGAGCCAAAACTTAATGGCAAAATAGAAACCGATTATGTATTCCAACATTTGTCTGCTTTTACAGAAGGTAAAACGATAACGTCAGAACGTGTTAAACCTTGGGGTACTGCTCACGCGGTACTATGTTGCAAAGGAAAATTAAACGAACCATTTGCAGTTATCAATGCAGATGATTTTTACGGAAGAGATGCCTTTGTGCAAGCAGCGGCTTTTTTAAACAATCAGTGCAATGATGAAACCTATGCTATTATTGGATACGAATTGGGTAAAACTTTGAGTGATAATGGTACCGTAAGTAGAGGGGTTTGTAGTGTAGACGCTGAGGGTAATTTATTAGACATCAACGAGCGTACAAAAATATTTAAAAACGATGATGGTGTTATTGTATATGAAGACAATGATGCATTGTTTCCATTAACCCCAGACACCATTGTTAGCATGAATTTTTTATGTTACCCACCAAGTTTTGTGGCGTTATGCGAGTCTGAATTTTCTACATTTTTAGATGCTCAAGGGATGGATATAAAATCAGAATTTTTCTTACCATCTGTTACCAAGCATTTTGTAAATGCTAAACTGGGTAATGTAAAAGTGGGTACTACATCTGCCAGTTGGTTTGGTGTTACTTATAAAGAAGATGCGCCTGTAGTGCAAGCTAGTATTACTAGTTTAGTAGAAAAGGGATTGTATCCAAGTAATTTATGGGGATAGGATTGTGACCGTTTATGACAATTATTTATCAAAAGACTTTACATAAAACACGAAAGACTCAAGTGTTGCGATTTGCTTTTTACGTGACATGCTGCTAAGGATAGAACGTGTGGCTATTTTAATGTCTTTGCTGCCTTCATTGCTAGCATTGTAATCATTCACAACTTTGTAAATGTTATTTGATTTTAATGCAAACACCACACCTTCAAGTTGAGCTTCTCTAGTACTCAATACGCCTACTACTTCGCCAGCATTATCAAATACAGGTGCACCAGAGTTGCCAGGGTTAGCACTCATTTGTAACTGATAAGAGAGTGAGTCGCCTTCGTAACCGCTTCTAGCACTTAAATAACCAGTACCATAAACAATTTCATTTCTTGGATATCCGAGTGTAAATATTTCTTCGCCTAAATCGGTGGTTGATTTACGAATAGAATAAGGGAGTGATTTTTTAGATGTATAATCTGCATCATCAATTTTTAAGATGGCTAAATCTTTTTCTAGATCAATTAAAGCAATTTGAGCAACATATTCTTTGCCGGTATTATCAATAACAATAGCGCCAGATCCTTTAATAACGTGTGCGTTGGTTATAATAAAACCTTTGACATCAATTAAAAATCCAGAACCACCGCTAATAAATTTAACGCCAACAGGTAATTTGCTTTTTACTTCATTTATAAGTTTGCCTTGGTATTGCTGACTTTTTTTAATGGCAGCGATATCGTTGCTTAATTGTTGAATTTGGCTGCTGTGGCTAACTGGAGAAAGGTATAAGGCCAGCCCGCTAATAAATAGTGCAATGACACCACCAACAGAAGCGGCAATAGAAGCTACTTTTTTGTACTTATTAATTAATTGTACAATTTTAGCACCGCCAGAAACAGTTTCGCTATTTGAAATATCACCGCGCTCTAATAAAGTTTGGTGTGTATGCACAAGTGTTTGTTTGATAGATTTGGTAGCGCTATACTGGTTTATTTGCCCTAAGAATATGGCATGTTCCACCACCATTTGGTCAATTTCGGGTGTATTTTTACGAACCAATTCAAAAGCAGCCTTTTCTTGGGCATCCATTTGGTTGTCCAGGTACTTTTCGATGGTTTCTAATAATAATAAATTTTCCATTTTTGCTTATTCTGTGTTACTTACGCTCCAATATTGTATTGCGCAAAAAACAACTTTTTAAGGCGCATTAAACATTTATACTTTTGGTTTTTGGCATTGTCGGAGTTGGTATAACCAAATTCGGCAGCCAAAGCTTGCATATCCATTTTTTGAAGGTAGTAGCCTTCTAATAGACTTTTGCAAGGTTCGCCTAGGCTTTTAAGGGCTGTATCCATTATGGCATAGGCGGCATCGTGCTTAGCATGGGCTTCAAGGTCTTCATCCACTGAGATACTATCTTCCAAATTGTCAATCGGGTGCGAAAAGCGACCCTTTTGTTGAAGCCTTTTAAGCCATAGTCTGCGGCATACGGAATATACATAGGTTTTAATTTGACAGGTTAAGACAAATGACTGGGTTTGTGCTTTCTCATATAGCGCAATCATTGCTTCCTGAAAAACGTCCTTTGCATCGTCATAAGAGCCATTATTGGCCAAAATAAAGGTTTGAATGGTACTAAAATTCTCTTTATAGAGAAGTTCAATAACAGCCGAATCATTGTTAGCCAGCCCCTTTAATAATGCTTGTTCGTTACTCGTAGCTTTCACTAATACTCCTTTTAATACACTTTAGGGTATAAAAGTAACCCAATATAGCTTGAAAATTTTTTTTTCAAAAAAAAATGGGTTTCACGGGTTACCTTTTTACCCCTTCCGGTATAAATAGGAACATTCATTCAAACAAAAACCCAAAAAAATGAAAAAAGTATTCGCAATCTTAGCTGTAGTAGCTTTCGTAGCATGTAACTCAGGTGAAAACAAAGAAGCAACTGCAGACACAACTGCTGTTGACACAACTGCATCTGTATCTATGGATACAACTGCTGTTGATACAACTGGTGCTGCTGTTGATACAACTAAAGCTCCTAAGTAGTAAAACACTAACTAGATTGTTTAGACCCTAAACGGTCAAAACTAGCTTGCCGGTTTCAACAATCTACAAGATTTTCATATGGCAAGCAATCGTAAATAGCCTTCTTGTTTCTACAAGAGGGCTTATTTTTTAGAAATATTACTATTGGTTTTTGTTATGAGGTGAGTGTTATGGCACTAAATAACTAAAGTTTGTTAGCTAAATATATTAGCGCAACTTGTTTTTTTCGCGTTTTATTTACCTATATTTGAAATGCAATGAAACAAATATTGTCAAATACCTGGTTTAGTTTCTATTACTATTACTTCTTTACCAAAAGGAGCCGGGTATTATATGTATTAGCGTAACAAAAATTTTTTACATACAATCCCGGCCAACTGGCCGGGATTTTTTTTAAGGATATGCCAACAAAAAACAAAATATCAAGAAAGCCTGTAAATGACCTGGGTATTGCTATTCAGGGTTATGAAGGTAGTTTCCATCAGGTGGCGGCGCGTACTATTTTTGGTAAAGACGTGGCTGTTGTGCCTTGTGCTAATTTTAGGGAGTTGATAAAAAAAGCAGAAAATAAAAAAGAAACGGCGGGTGCCATGATGGCCATCGAAAACTCAATTGCTGGAAGTATTTTGCCCAACTATAATTTATTGCTTGGTTCTAAATTAAAAGTAACGGGCGAAGTGTATTTGTCGATTAGCCAAAATTTGCTCGTTAATAAAGGGGTTCGGTTATCTGACATTAAAGAAGTGCATAGTCATCCAATGGCGCTTCTACAGTGCTTAGAGTACCTCGAAAAAAACAATTGGAAATTAGTAGAAACAGAAGATACGGCGCTAAGTGCAAAACACTTGCAGCAGCATAGATCTAAACATGTGGCGGCAGTAGCTAGTAAATTAGCAGCCGAGCTTTTTAATTTGGATATTATTGGGCCAGATATTCAAACGCAAAAAAATAATTTTACTAGGTTTTTAGTATTGGAAAGAGCTACTGATGTTATAGAGGATGTGCTTGCCAATAAAGCTTCTATTTATTTTCAAACCAATCATACCAAAGGGATGCTCGCTAAAGTGCTTACGCAAATTGCAAAGCACGATGTAAATTTATCTAAGTTGCAAAGCATGCCTATTCCTGGAAGTAATTTTAAATATGGTTTTTTTGCTGACATGGAATTTGACAGGCGTAAAAGATTAGATCAAGTACTTCAAGCGTTAACCGATTTAACAAATAGTGTAAGAATTTTTGGTATCTATCAAAAAGGTAAAATGCAAAAAGGATAGTTATGGAAATGAAATTAGCGGCAAGATTAGACGGTATTGGTGAATATTATTTTTCACAAAAGCTGCGTGAAATAGAGCAGCTCAATAAAGCGGGTAAACAAATTATCAACCTAGGTATTGGCAGTCCTGATTTGGCGCCACACCCAGAAGTGGTAAAGGCTTTGCAAGAAGCAGCTGCTCCAGATAATGTGCACGCCTATCAATCTTATAAAGGCTCGCCAGTGTTGCGTAATGCCATTTCTAATTGGTATCAAAAATGGTATGGTGTTACTTTAGATCCTGACACCGAAGTGCTACCGCTTATTGGCAGTAAAGAAGGCATCATGCATATATGTATGACGTATTTAAATGCTGGTGATCAGGCGCTCATTCCTAACCCTGGTTATCCAACGTATCGTAGTGCTGTAAAATTAGCAGGTGGTGAACCCGTATATTACGATTTAACCCCCCTTGGAAATTGGGAGCCAGATTTATCAGCACTCGAAAAAACAGATTTATCTAAAGTAAAATTAATGTGGGTGAATTATCCGCATATGCCAACGGGGCAACTTCCTTCAGATCATTTTTTTGAAGCACTTATTACATTTGCAACCAAGCACCAAATATTAATTTGTCACGACAATCCATATAGTTTTATTTTAAATGAAACGCCCAAAAGTTTACTTGCTGTAAAAGGTGCCAAAGAAGTGGTGGTGGAATTAAATTCTTTAAGTAAAAGTTCTAACATGGCTGGCTGGAGAGTAGGCATGTTGGTCGGAAAAAAAGAACGTATCGAAGAAGTGTTGCGTTTTAAATCCAACATGGATAGTGGAATGTATTTGCCAATTCAACTGGCGGCTGCAAAGGCACTCAGCTTAGGTAAAGATTGGTATGATAGCATTAATGTTATTTATAAAACGCGAAGAGAAAAAGTTTTTGAACTACTCGACTTATTAAACTGTACGTATTCAAAAACACAGGTAGGTATGTTTGTTTGGGCTAGTATACCGGATAGCTATGCCGATGGCTTTGCTTTAAGTGATAAAGTGTTGTACGATGCCAATGTTTTTATTACACCTGGAGGTATTTTTGGAACGGGGGGTAATGCGTTTGTCAGAATTAGTTTATGTGCGCCTGTAGAGCGTTTTGAATTAGCTATCGAAAGGGTTAAACATGCAGGTATTGCATTATAAATTGTAGAACAATGATTGTAACGATAATTGGTACGGGTTTAATTGGTGGTTCCATGGCGCTTACTTTAAAAGAGAAGGGCTTTGCGGCAAAAGTGATTGGTGTAGATGCGAGTGAGCAACATTTGAACCAGGCGCTTGCATTAGGTATTATTGATGAAGCGCATTCTTTAAAAGATGCAGTTGCGTTCTCTGATTTAATTATTATTGCTACACCTATTAATGCTGCCGAAAATTTACTACCTCAAATACTTGATATCGCCATTAAGCAAGTGGTGATGGATGTAGGTTCTACCAAAAAAAATATTTGTAAAATTGTTGAGGCGCATCCCAAAAGGGGCAGATTTGTTGCCACCCACCCAATGTGGGGTACCGAGTACAGTGGGCCGGAAGCAGCTGTTAAAAATGCCTTTACAGACAAGGCTACGGTTATTTGTTCTAAAGAAGCCAGCGACCCGGATGCTGCTGCCCTGGTGGAGCAGGTGTATCAGACCTTAGGAATGCACCTTTTGTACATGGACGCTGCTGCGCATGATGTACATGTTGCTTATATTAGTCATATTTCACATATAACATCTTTTGCCCTTGCCAACACCGTTTTGGAGAAGGAAAGGGAAGAAGACGCCATTTTTGAACTGGCAAGTGGTGGTTTTGAGAGTACGGTTCGCCTTGCAAAGAGTAATCCAAGTATGTGGGTTCCTATTCTCATGCAGAATAAAGAGAACGTTTTAGACGTTCTTAATGAACATATCTCTCAATTAAGAAAATTTAAGGCAAGCTTAGAAAAGGAAGATCCAGATTATTTGCTTGAATTAATTGAGAAAGCCAATGGAATAAAGCGGATTTTAAAATAGCCCGCTTTGTTAAAAACAGGCTTACAATAAATAAAAAACAGGCAAAGCACGACCTTATAAGTACCTTTGCCGCAAAATTTTTAATACATGACGACATTTGAAGAGTTGGGAATTGATGCAAGATTGATTCAGTCAACCACAGAATTAGGGTACGTGAACCCTACAGCAATCCAAGAACAAGCAATCCCGGTTTTACTTAGTGGAACCAAGGATTTTATTGGCTTGGCACAAACAGGTACAGGAAAGACAGCTGCATTTGGATTACCTCTATTACATATTATAGATGAAAAGGCAAAATATCCACAAGCACTCGTTGTTTGTCCTACCAGAGAACTTTGCATGCAAATTGTAAAGGAAATAGAAATATTTAAGAAATACATGACTGGTATTTCTGTAGTAGCCGTTTATGGTGGTACTTCTATTGGCCTACAAATTAGAGACTTAAAAAGAGGGGTGCAAATTATTGTGGCCACGCCTGGTCGTTTAATTGATTTGATTGAACGTAAAGCAATTAACCTAGAGCAAATACAATATGTTGTACTAGACGAGGCAGATGAAATGCTTAACATGGGTTTTCAGGATGATATCGAATTCATCTTAAAAAACACACCACAACGCGAAAGTACTTGGTTGTTTAGCGCTACCATGCCACCAGAAATTAGAAAGGTGAGCAAGCGTTACATGAAAGATCCTGTAGAAGTAACCGTTGGTAAAGTAAATACCTCTAATAAAAGTATTGACCACCAATATTATGTTACCTCGGCGCAACACCGTTACCAAACCCTTAAAAGAATCATTGATTTTAACCCGGGTATTTATGGTATCATTTTTACAAGAACTAAAATTGATGCGCAAGATATTTCTGAGCGTTTAACCCGCGAAGGTTATGATATTGATGCATTACATGGCGATCTCACACAAGGCCAGCGTGATAAAGTTATGGGGCAGTTTAGAGATAAAACTTTACAACTCCTCATTGCCACAGACGTTGCTGCTAGAGGAATTGACGTGCAAGGTATCACACACGTTATCAATTACGAATTACCGGATGATGTAGAAATATACACGCACCGTAGTGGTAGAACAGGCCGTGCGGGTCTTCAAGGTATTTGTATTTCTATTGTTCATTCAAAAGAGATGTACAAGTTCAAGCAAATTGAACGTATCAACAATTCTAAGTTTTCTAAACTAGATATTCCAAGTGGTAAAGATGTTTGCCGCAAGCAATTTTTCTCTTTCATGGAAAAATTATTATCTGCAGATATTAGCCACGGTGATTATGAAACATACGTACCCATGCTTGCAGAAAAATTTGCTGATGTAAGCAAAGAAGATGTGCTTAAGCGTGTGGCTGCCATGGAGTTTGACAGGTTCTTAAAATATTACGAAAACGCTGAAGACCTTAACCATAGAGATAAGGGCAGACGTGAACAAAGTGATGCGCCAGATCAAGCAAGACGTAGAGATGGTAGAGAACGTGATGGTGGTAGAGAACGTATCGGTGGAAGAGATCGTGACGGTGGAAGAGGCGATAATAGAAAAGAATTTGCAAGAGGTGGTGGTAATGGTTATAGCAGACTATTTGTAAACCTTGGTACCAAAGATGGTTTTTATAAAGCAAGTTTTTTACAATATATCTTAGACATGAGCGATCTTAAAAAAGAAGCTCTTGGTAGAATAGATATGAAAGACATGAACTCTTGGATCGAAATTGAGAAAGGCGCTGCTAAACAAATGGTGAGTGCCCTTGACGGAAAAAACTATAAGGGTAGACGCATTCGTATGAATGATGCTGATAGTGGTGGTGAGCGTAGACCAAGAAATGGTGAGTAATTTTTACACTGGTTAAATATTTTTATGGAGCAAGCAATCGAAACAAAAATAGGAGTGGAAGCGCTTCTACAAAAAAGACCCTTAATCATTTCTGGACCCTGCAGTGCAGAAACAGAAGAACAAGTTATTCAAACAGCTACTAGATTAGCGGCTACTGGCAAAGTGGATATTTTACGTGCAGGTATATGGAAGCCACGTACACGTCCAGGTAGTTTTGAAGGCATTGGTACTAAAGGGTTGCCTTGGTTGCAGCAAGCAAAAAAAGAATCTGGTTTACCAGTTGCCATTGAAGTTGCGACTGCTAAACAAGTAGAAGATGCGCTTCATTTTGGTGTTGATGTTTTATGGATTGGTGCAAGAACCACCGTAAATCCTTTTAGTGTGCAAGATGTGGCAGATGCTCTTAAAGGTGCTGGTGTTCCAGTATTTATTAAAAATCCAATAAATCCAGATTTAGAATTATGGATTGGTGCTGCAGAGCGCGTTGCAAATGCAGGCATTAAAAATATTGGTCTGATACATCGAGGCTTTAGCTCTTATGGTAATACCGAATATAGAAATGCGCCCATGTGGCATTTGGCTATCGAAATGAAACGCCGTAATCCAGGCATGTTAATGATTAATGATCCTTCACATATTTGTGGCAGAAGAGATATTTTAATGGATGTTGCTCAAAAAGCAATTGACCTTGATTTTGATGGTTTAATTATTGAAAGCCATATCGATCCAGACAATGCTTGGAGTGATGCAAAACAACAAGTTACACCAGAGCGTTTAGGTGAAATGATTGGTTCTATTATATGGAGAACCGAGGAAATTGATTCTGAAGAACTCCACGCAGTAATGGAAATAATGCGTCAGCAAATTAACCAACTTGATGATGAATTGTTACAACTCATTGGTCAACGTATGAAAGTTGCCGATAAAATTGGTCAGTATAAAAAAGA
Organism: Sediminibacterium sp.; assembly: GCA_040403595.1. Taxonomy (GTDB): domain Bacteria; phylum Bacteroidota; class Bacteroidia; order Chitinophagales; family Chitinophagaceae; genus Sediminibacterium. Next base: position 194,996 of record JBBAKI010000003.1, read on the forward strand.
CAATAACATTACCATTTTACAAACCAATAGATGGAATGCTATTTTAGAGCGCGCTTACGCAAGAGGTGAGAAGCTGGGTCTTGGCAAAGAATTCATTACCAAGTATTTTGATGCGGTGCATATGGAAAGTATCAACCACCAAAACAAAATCATGAATTCCTAAGCTTAGGAATCATGCATAATATGTTCGCGATGAAAAAAAAGGTTTTTCATTTTTCAGGTAAACCTGTTAACTATTATTTTGATGCTTCTTTTGATGCATTAAAAAACATTGTGCCCATCACATCATCTGTGATTATAACAGATGAAAATGTTTTTGAAGCCCATAAAAAAAAATTTAAAGGTTGGTCAACCATTGTTTTAAAGTCCGGTGAGCAGTATAAGGTACAGCAAACCGTTGATGTAGTTATTGATCAACTCATTGAACTCAGTGCCGATCGTCAAACCACTTTGATTGGAGTTGGAGGCGGTGTCATCACAGATATTACAGGTTATGTAGCAAGTATTTATATGCGCGGTATAGCAGTTGGTTTTGTGCCTACTTCTTTACTTGCTATGGTGGATGCTTCTATTGGCGGAAAAAACGGAATTGATGTTGGCGTATATAAGAACATGGTGGGCATTATTAGACAACCTGATTTTTTACTTTTTGATACGAGTTTTCTAAAATCGTTGCCATTAACCGAATGGAAAAATGGCTTTGCGGAAATTATCAAGCATGGTGCCATTAAAGATGGCGCGTTAATTAAACAATTGCAATCGCATACACTTGCTAAATATAAAAAAGACTTGTCTTTAACAGCAAAATTAGTAGAGCGAAATGTAATGATTAAAACAAAAGTGGTACTTGCCGATGAGTTTGAAAAGGCCGATCGTAAACTTTTAAACTTTGGCCATACCCTTGGGCATGCACTAGAAAATACATACGAATTAAGCCATGGTCAGGCCATTAGTATTGGAATGACCTATGCCGCAGTAATTGCTGAGCAATTAATACATTTTAAAGGAAGAGATACATTAGTAGCATTATTAGAAAAGTATGGTTTACCAACCTACGCTTCTTTTAATATTTCAAAAGCTATTTCTATTTTGCAAAAGGATAAGAAAAAAACAAAAGATGCAGTGCATTACATTTTGTTAGAAAAACTAGGTAAAAGTGTTATACAAACCATTCCATTTGTAACACTAGAAAAAATATTAAAAGGAATTTAGTCATGATTAAAGCGCGCATAACGCCTTCTGCAATTACTGGAACCATTACAGCACCTGCTAGCAAAAGTAGTATGCAGCGTGCTTGTGCGGCTTCTTTAATGAGAAAGGGAACAACGGTTATTAAAAATCCGGGCGTTAGTAATGATGACTTAGCGGCTATTGATGTAATTCAAAAACTTGGTGCCGTTGTTACCAAACTTGAAAATGGAAATTTACATATTGTATCTGGCGGCGTAAACCCAGAGCGTGATACCATTCATTGTGGAGAGAGCGGACTTGGTATTCGAATGTTTACACCCATTGCTGTATTAAGTAGTCATCCTATTACAATAACGGGCATGGGTAGTTTAACAACGAGGCCCATGCACTTTTTTGATGAAATATTACCACAGATAGGCGTATCCATTTCATCGGATGCTGGCAAATTACCCTTGCACATTCAAGGACCCATTAGGCCTCAAAACATTACTGTAGACGGATCACTTAGTTCTCAATTTTTAACTGGCTTATTAATGGCTTATGGTGGTGCAGGTGCAAGTGATTGTACCATCACAGTTACCCATTTAAAAAGTAAACCATACATCGATCTTACACTTGCTGTTATGAATCATTTTGGTTGGAACGTAACATGTATTAATCATGAACAATTTGTTTTTTCAGCACCAAATAATGCGCTTGACAATTCAATGATAACCTATCAGGTAGAAGGGGATTGGAGTGGCGCATCATTTTTACTCGTGGCGGGTGCTATAGCTGGAGGCATCGTTGTAGAAGGGCTGGATCCATTTTCTACACAGGCAGATAAAGCAGTATTGCAGGCTTTAATTGATAGTGGTTGTCAAATTTCTATTCAGCCTACAAAAATTGAAATTGCACCACTTCCTTTAAAAGCATTTCACTTTAATGCAACCGATTGTCCCGATTTATTTCCACCACTTGTTGCACTTGCCTCTTTTTGTGAAGGTAAAACAGTGATAGAAGGTGTGAGTAGACTTGCCCACAAAGAGAGTGACAGGGCGCTAACATTACAAGAAGAGTTTGGAAAATTAGGAGTATCGATTGTATTGCAAGATGACCTCATGATTATAGAAGGTGGAAAGGGTGTTAGTGGAGGCGTTGTTCATTCGAGACACGATCACCGCATTGCTATGGCATGCGCTGTTGCTGCATTAAAAGCTGATGGTGTTGTTGAAATTGGAGATGCAGATGCGATTAATAAATCATATCCTAATTTTTACAAAGACCTTTCGTATCTTACTGCAACTGTCGATTATAAATAAACGGCTTCCATAAATTTTATACCCATGAACAGTTTTGGACATTTATTTCGAGTACATATTTTTGGTGAATCACATGGCGCATGTGTAGGCATTACGATTGATGGATGTCCTGCGGGATTGCCACTACAAGAATCTGATTTTTTAGAAGATACCGAAAGAAGAAAAGGAGGTGTTCAAAAAGGTACCACACCGCGTAAAGAGGATGATTTGCCCATTTTTAAATCAGGCATTTTTAAAGGGTTTACAACTGGTGCACCAATCACTATTTTATTTGAAAATAACAATACTAGATCTGAAGATTATGATAAGCACCGAGAAGTGCCGCGTCCTGGTCACGCCGATTTTACTGCGCATTCAAAATATGGTGGCTTTGAAGATTATAGAGGCGGCGGACATTTTAGCGGCCGTTTAACCGTTTGTTTGGTAGCTGCTGGCGTGATCGCAAAAAAATTATTAGCAACAACGAATGCTATTAAAGTTCAATCAACTATTGTAGAAATTGGTGGTGAAACAGATTTGGAAAAAGGCTTGCAAGTAGCCATTGATGCAAAAGATAGCATTGGTGGTATTGTAGATTGCACGGCTTCTAATTTACCGGTTGGCTTAGGAGAACATTTTTTTGATTCGCTCGAATCTATGTTATCGCACGCCGTATTTTCTATTCCTGCCGTAAGAGGTATCGAGTTTGGTACTGGTTTTACTGCTGCAAAAATGTTTGGCGTAAATCATAACGACGCTATTTTGGATGCTTCTGGTAAAACAAGCACCAACCATGCCGGTGGAATTGTAGGCGGGATTACCAATGGAAACGATCTTTATTTCAAAATTGCCATCAAACCTACCGCTTCCACGCCCAAAGAACAGCAAAGCTGGAACTGGGAGCGCAATATTATAGAGCCATTCTCCGTTAAAGGAAGGCATGATTTGTGTATTGCACTTCGAGTGCCTGTTGTTTTAGAAGCCGTAACTGCCATGGTTTTAGCAGATATGATGCTTCGGGCACAAAAAATGCCATTAATAATTAAGGATTAAACCTATGGATTCTAACTATATATACCATATTACTACTGCATCTGCTTGGGCTAAAGCTCAGGAGGATGGTGAATATGTTGCCGAAAGTTTAGCCATTGAAGGTTTTATTCATTGCAGTGCTGAGGCGCAGGTTGATGGAGTACTTGATAGATATTATAAAGGCCAAGCCAACCTTGTCAAACTTACGATTGATAAATCTAAAGTAGTTCATCCACTTATTTACGAGTTAGCTGGCTCTATTAATGAGGTTTTTCCGCACATTCATGGCCCCATTAATTTATCTTCTGTATTTTTAGTTGAAAATATCTAAATTATTGGTTTACAATTTTTTGTAAAGCTTAATTTAAATTTTAAATGAACTATTTTTTATCCTTCCCGTCAATTTTTTATAAGATTTTGATGTTTTGGTAGTTTTTTTTATTGTAATACTTCTTTGAAAATCCTTTACTCGTTAACAAAAACAATCCCAATTGGGTGATTTATTAATGAAAATTGATAAGTCTCGAATTTATTTAGATATTTTAAGCTTGAAATTGGGCCAGTTTGGGTTCAAAAAGTGTCAAAAAAGGCTAATAAGTAGTTTTTACACCGATTGGGATAAATTAATACCTTAGTTTTTGATTAAATTTTTCTCAAAATCAGTTTCAGCGTGTATTTTTGCAATAATTAATAAAAAACTGTTTATGAAGAAATTTCTCTTTTCTTTAATCGTGATTGGCATGGCTGTTTCTGCTCCAGCGCAAACTACCCCAATCAGTTATAAAAAAAGACCGTCATTAGGATTTCATTTCCTTTTGCAAGACATGACAACTGCCGAGTTAATTGGTAAAAATTCTATGTCTTCTGTATTAACAAACAACCAATGGACTAAAATTAGAGATTTAGATCCTGGTATGTCTTTTCAATACGTAGAAGGGATTACTGATTACATTGATCTTCAAGTATCACTTGGTGCTTCTTTTGTAAGATATCCATTTTATGCAAAGTCTGGCGTTGCTGTTCCAGCTTCTAAAAAATTATTATTAGAAACAGACGCTGCCTTAAATATCAAATTATTAAAGGATAACCATTTCATGGTTCCTTACTTGACATTTGGTGTTGGTGCTTCTATGTATGGTGGTAAATATTTTGCTGCATACGCACCAGCAGGAATGGGCTTTCAATTTAATTTAGGAAATGACAATTTCTTAACTACAAATTTTGTGTACAAAGCTGCTATGTCATCTTTAGCAGTAAATCATATTGCTTATAACATTGGTATCGTTTCTCCATTTAAGGATAGACCAGAGCCTGTTAAAGTTACACCTCCACCACCACCAGCTCCTGAAAAGGATTCTGATAATGATGGTATCGTAGATAGCAAAGACAAATGTCCTACTGTTGCAGGTGTTGCAAAATATGATGGTTGTCCAGTACCTGATACGGATAACGATGGTGTGAATGATGAAAATGATAAATGCCCAACTTTAAAAGGTTTAGCTAAATATCAAGGATGTCCAATCCCTGATACTGATAAAGATGGTATCAATGATGAAGAGGACAAATGTCCTACAGTAGCTGGTGTTGCTCGTTACCAAGGTTGTCCTGTTCCTGATACAGACAATGATGGTGTTAACGATGAAGAAGATAAGTGTCCTACAATTGCTGGTGTTAAGGAAAACAATGGTTGTCCTGCAATCAAGCAAGAAGTTTCTAAAGTTGTTGCTGAAGGTGCTAAAAAAATCACTTTTGCAACTGGTAGTGCTAAATTAGCTTCAAGTTCTTTTAAAGGATTAAATAAAGTAGCTAAAGCGTTAAACGATGATGCGAACTTTAAATTATCTATCGAAGGACATTGTGATAACACTGGTTCTGATGCTATAAACGATCCATTGTCTGAAAATCGTGCTAAGAGCGTTCAAACTTACCTTACTTCAAAAGGTAAAGTAGATGCAGCTAAAATTAGCGTTGCTGGTTTTGGTTCTAAGCAACCAATTGAAGATAACAAAACTTCTAAAGGTCGTACTGCTAACAGAAGAGTAGAATTAAAATTACAATACTAATACGTATTTAATAATCGATATTAAAAGAGCTGCCTTACGGCAGCTCTTTTTTTTGATCAAAATTTATAGTGGATCCACATTGATTACTATACTCACCGATCTATATCTTTTATTGGTTTGCAGTATCATTATTTGTTGTTGCAACCTATTTTTAAATGTACCAATACTAACTTGTTGTTTTGGGATCTTACAAAGGAGCTCCCACAAATATTGGTTTCTAATTCTATCAACAAGGGGTTGTGCTGGCCCAGTAATATATTTTCCATACGAGCTACTTAAACCGCGCATTAATATATTAGCGGCTTCTTGTGCTATGTTTTTATCTACGTGCTTACACGTAATAAGTATGATACGGGAAAAAGGAGGATAATTAAAGGCTTGCCTGTTGTGTATTTCAAAATCAAATAAAGCAGGATAGTTGTGCCCTTGCACAAATTGTAATACTGGATGGTTGGCCTGGCTTACCTGAATGAGTACTTTGCCTTGATCATCTTTACGTCCCGCGCGGCCACTTACTTGCTCCATCAGTTGATAGGCTTTTTCATTGACCCTAAAATCTGTGAAGCTTAATATGCCATCAGCGTCAATAATACCCACTAGATTAACGTGTTCAAAATCGAGCCCTTTTACCACCATTTGTGTGCCTACCAATATATCAATGGCGCGTTGTTCAAATAATTTTATAAGTGCGTCGTGTTCATTTTTTCCTTTTACGCTATCATGATCCATACGTGCAATGCGTGCATCTGGTAAAAGTTCCGATAAGAGTTCTTGTATTTGCTCGGTACCAAAATTCTTTTGTGTAAACTGGTTGCTGCCACATGCTGCGCACTGATGCACAACGGGATAATTGCTGCCACAGTAATGGCAGGTTAACGTATTTTTTGCTTTATGATAGGTGAGGGTTACGTCACACTGTTTACACTGTGGAATCCATCCACAGGTATCACAAATCATATAAGGTGCATAGCCTCTTCGGTTCTGAAATAAGATCACCTGTTTATTTTTGGCAAGGGTTTCTTGAATGGCCTCAATAAGAGGTTCTGTAAGTGCTACTTTTCCTTTTTTAGGTAATTTTTGAACGTTGATAATATCAATGGTAGGCAGTGTTGCTGCACCAAAGCGTTCTTGTAATGTAACAAGACCAAATTTATGTTGAAGCGCATTGTAATACGATTCGATAGAAGGCGTTGCGCTGCCTAATAACACTTTGGCATTAAAAAGTGTAGCATAATATATAGCTGCGTCTCTTGCATGGTATCGCGGAGCTGGGTCTTGTTGTTTATAGGAAGGGTCATGCTCTTCATCTGCTATAATAAGCCCTAAATTTTTAAATGGTAATAATAGGGAAGACCTTGCACCTAATACAATTTTTATTTGCCCCGAATTTACTTTATTCCAAATTTCAACGCGCTCGTTTGCATTAAATTTAGAATGATAAATAGCAATTTTGTCGCCAAAATAATATTGTAAACGGCGTATCATTTGCGCCGTTAAAGCAATTTCTGGAAGCATGTATAATGCCTGCTGATCCTTTGCTATAATTGCTTCTATGAGTTTTATATAAATCTGCGTTTTACCACTAGCTGTTACGCCATGTAGTAAGCAAACGGGTTTTGTATCAAATAATGTAATAAGGTTATTGTACGCATTTGTTTGTGCTTCAGATAGGGTATAGGTATTTTCTAATTCGGCATTATTAATTCCATAATTAAAACGGTCAACGGCCTTTTTTTCGGCAATTAAAATTCCTTTTTCAATAAGTCCTTTTAATTGTGCTGCACTTGCACCTGCTTTTTTTAATAGTTCGGATTGGATAACCGTATCCTGTGTTTTTTGTAAATGGATAAATGCAAGTAGCAGTTCCATTTGTTTAGGTGCTTTTGTCCAATTGTTTAAAAGCGTTTCTATACTTGCTTCGCTACTATAGGTTTCCGATAAACGAATAAAGGTTTCTCTTTTTGCTTTATATTTATCTTTTAATGCTTCCCAAATAAAACAAACCTCTTTTTCGATAAGTTTTTTTATGAGCGGATACACATGTGAACTGTCAACCAATTGTTGCACTTCAGAAAGCCTCAATTCTTTTTTGATGTGTAGTGCTTCGGCTACCACATATTCGTTATCGGTTAAATCAGAAAAATCGAGTGTCCTGTCTTCATTCCAAATTAAAATACTTTCGCTGGTTAATTTTAAATTGGCCGGTACAGCAGCTTGCATCACTTCACCTTCGGTACACATGTAATAGGAAGCTATCCATTCCCAAAATTCCAATTGTGTAGGATGTAAAATGGGCGTTTCGTCAATTACTTGTAAGATTTCTTTGGGTTCAAAAGCTGCAGGCTTTTCGAGGGTAATTTTTTTAATGATGCCTGCATATTTTTTGTTGCGCCCAAGTAGTACTTCTACTCTAATACCAGGGCTTACAAGTGCCTGAAACCTAGATGGAATGGCCCATGTATAGTTTTTAGGTAAAGCAAGTGGTATAATAATTTCTGCAAACAAGGTGCCAATTTTGTGCTAAAATACGCTTAAAACGGTTGGGTATTTGCGGTATCTTTTTAGACCTTCCTCCATTTGTTTGTATGCCTTTTCTTTTAAAGCTGGAAGGTCTTCGATGGTTAAACCAGCCACTGAAATATCGGCTAAGTAAACCACCCTGCTTTTACCAGGTGTCATAGAAAATAAAGTGCTAAAATGCATGCGCTCGATGGTGTCAATAAACAATAGGGGTTTGATGGGGGTTTGTGTTTCTATGGCAATTCTAAAGGCACCATCAAAAAATGATTTAAGGGGTTGTTCCGATTCGTTAAATGTTCCTTCTGGAAAAATAAATATAGAAAGGCCATCTGTGATAGCTTGTTTTAATGCCCGTACACTTTTTGATCTTCTTTCTGGGCTACTTCTATCAACTAAAATAACAGCTTCTTTATAAATCCAACCAAAAACCGGAATTTTTGAAGATTCGTATTTACCCAATATACGAAGTGGGTTATGGGCAATTAATACAATGGGTGGAATGTCCATGTAGGAATTGTGATTGGCAATAAAAATGTACTGCTGGCTTTTTTCATGTTCTATTTCATGAATTTCTTGGTGCCTTACCCCTAAAAAAATATACCATACCCTTCCCCAAATCATGCATAAATTATAAATCATATTACCGCCTGTTACCCTTCCAAAAGGGAGCGATAAAAACACAAAAGGCATTACAGCTAGCATTACCAGAACAAAGGTAAGTAAGGCGTAAATGCTATAGATGAACCTGATTGTTTTAACAGCCGTTTTCATAGCTGCTAACTTAAGCAATATTTTATTAACGGCATTAAAAATGGCGGCCAATTAGATTGGACCGCCACTTTTTTCGATTGCTTGCTATATGTGAACTATTAAAACGCGTATACTGCGGCTAGCACAAAGTTTGATGCACTGCTAGCGGTTCCTGTTTTTGTATTAAATAAGGATGTATTACCACCATCCATTCTATATTCAGGAATAAGGGTTATTTTTTTTACTTTAATCTTACCAGATAAGGTGGTGGCATTAACATTGCCAAGGCCTAATGGATTTACTTTTCTATCACTAAAAAAGTCTTCTCTTACGGTCAATCCAAATATTTCTGAAATATCATAATTTACATAAAATGCATTTGAACACCAACTGCTTGAAGTTGAACCCATTTTTTGTTGGTTGATACTGCCATCAAATGCTGCACTTACTTTATTAGATAAAGTGGCTAGTAAAACCACATTGTATTGTATGGTAACATCGCCATGAACAAAATTGAAATATCCTTTTAATTTATCATTGCTTGTAGAAGAACTAAATTGAGCAATGATGTATTTTGGTTTACCCTTAAAACTTGAATAGTCGGTGGGGTCAACAAGGCCCACCATAAGTGTCGATTTTCCTCCTAAAGAAACATCTGCTTTAAAACCTGTATGAAAAAATGGACCGTAAGAAAATCCATAAGACATACTATAGTTTCTATTGCTGGTTGCATCTAATAATTCGTAACCTAAATGGGTGGAAAATTTACCCGCAGTTAATTTTAGTTTATCAGATACTGCATAAGAGAGTGTGGCTTGTTTGATGTTGCTTAAAACATCGTGATCGTTGTAGGAGAATTCATCAGCTCTTTTTCCCGCACCTACATCAAGGGTAGCTGTAAATTTCCCTAATGTTTGGTCAATTTTTACACTCGCCATTCCTAGCTTAAAAGCATTGTTAGAATAGGTAAAACTTGTTAAGTTGTTATTGCTTCCGCCACCATCTTTTGTTAATGCTCTGTAGTAAACATCAACGTAGGCCGTTATTGTGGTGCTTGATTTTTTAGTACTATCTTTTTGAGCAAAAGTGGGAACAAGGTTGCAACAAATTGCACTCGCAATTAGAATTTTCTTTAACATTGAAACTTTTTTATTTAAATTTTATGTGGGTTTCTACCGTATTTTTCATCGTGTTGTGAAGCATCTAAACCAATTTCTTCTTCTTCTTGGCTAACACGTAATGGAAGCATTAAACTAATTATTTTAAATATAAGCAGAGATACTAAAAAGCTATACGCTACAACAATTACAAGTGCTTTTACCTGTATAATAAAAAATTCGGTGTTACCATATAACAAACCTTCTGCACCTGCTCCATTAACCGTTTTTGTTGCAAAAACACCAGTCATTAGCATACCAACCATACCTCCAACTCCATGACAAGGAAATACATCTAACGTATCATCAAGCTTAGATTTAGATTTGTAGTATACTGCTAAGTTTGAAATGATAGCAGCAACAAAGCCAATAAAAATACTTTGTGGTACTGCAACAAAACCAGCAGCAGGTGTTATCGCTACTAGGCCTACTACAGCGCCAATACAAAAGCCAAGTACCGATGGTTTTTTGCCACGCATGACATCAAAAAACATCCATGATAATCCTGCAGAGGCTGCGGCTGTATTTGTTGTAGCAAATGCTGTAACTGCAAGTGCATTAGCACCAAGTGCAGATCCAGCATTAAAGCCAAACCAACCAAACCACAATAAACTTGTGCCAATTAATACATAAGGAATATTTGCGGGAGGAATTTCCCTGTGTTCTAAATGTGCTTTTCTTCGTTTTAAAATAAGCGCACCTGCTAATGCGGCACAGCCTGCCGAAATATGAACCACAGTACCTCCAGCAAAGTCTAGTGCGCCCATCTTAAATAAAAATCCTTGTGGGTGCCAAGTCCAATGTGCTATAGGTGCGTACACGAAAAGGCTAAATAAAACTATGAATAATATATACGAAGTAAACTTGACTCTTTCAGCCACTGCGCCCACAACTAAGCCTGGTGTGATGATTGCAAACATGAGTTGAAATAGTGCAAATAAACCAAGTGGGATAGTAGGGGCTAAGCTCCATGGTGCACCGCCGTTAATACCTTTCATAAATAAGTGCGTCATTGGATTACCTATAAATCCTCCAAGAGATTCACCAAAGCATAAACTATAACCAACCGTAACCCAAATGATGGTAACCACACCAGTTGCTACCACACTTTTTATCATGGTAGAAATCACATTTTTACGGTGTACCATGCCGCCATAAAAGAAGGCCAGTCCAGGGGTCATTAAAAACACTAAAGCCGTTGCTACAATTATCCAGGCAATATCTGCTCCGTTGTAAACACCTGCTTTGTCTTCAAAGCTTAATTCCGGCGGGGCAAATATGGCTAGTATAGCCACAATTAATAGAACCAAAAAGGGTGCTACATTGTAAACGTTTAGTTTTTTCTGATACATAAATAAATAGTATTAAATTATAATATAATAATTACATGACTAAATTACCATAAATATGACATCAAACTATAAAATATATAAACATATAATTAGTTTTAATGTGAATAGTGTTTTGAGGATAATAATTCGAAAATGGAGAAAATCCTTAAAAAATGGAATAAAAAAGCCTGATTTAATTAAAAATCAAGCTTTGAGTATATTATATTATAAAACAAATTATATATTAATTAAGTAACTTTTGTCTTTAGATTCCAATGAAGAAGTGCCCATTAGGTATTCATCCACTTTTCTTGCACACTCTCTACCTTCACTAATGGCCCATACAACCAGAGATTGACCTCTTCTAGTATCACCTGCAGCAAACACCTTGTGAACACTTGTATTATAATCAGATTCATTGGCTAATACATTGCCTCTTGCATCTAGTTCTAACCCTAAATCCTGAATAAAGCCTTTGTGTTGCGGGTGTAAAAAGCCCATGGCTAAAAATGCCTTTTGACAAGGTATAATTCTAGTAGTTCCATCCATTTCTTCAAATCTGGCTGGCTTATCGGGTGTTGATGCTTTCCAAGCGATATCTACTAGTTCAATGCCTGTTAGTTTACCTGCTTCTCCAATAAAACGTTTGGTTAATACTGCCCACTCTCTATTGGTACCTTCTTCGTGTGAGCTAGACGTTTTTAGTGTCATAGGGTAGGTAGGCCAAGGCATCATATCTGTTCTGGAAACAGGTGGCTTTGGCATGAGTTCTAACTGTGTAACAGACGTTGCATCTTGTCTATTAGAAGTACCCACGCAATCACTTCCTGTATCGCCACCGCCAATAACAACAACGTTTTGACCTGTTGCAAGTATGGGTTGTTCAACAACCTCTTTATTACTTACTCTTTTGTTTTGTTGCTTTAAAAAATCCATGGCAAAATAAACACCTTCTAAATCTCTTCCTGGAATATCTAAATCTCTTGGAATGGTAGAACCCGCTGCAATGACAACTGCATGGTGTTCATTAATAATATCAGCAATATTTATATTAACCCCCACATTGCTATTGCATTTAAAAGAAATGCCTTCTTTTTCTAATAATTTTACACGTCTATCAATCACCCATTTTTCTAATTTAAAATCGGGAATACCATATCGTAACAATCCTCCAGGTGCATCATCTCTTTCAAATACAGTAACATGATGCCCTGCATAATTTAATTGTGCAGCAGTAGCAAGTCCAGCAGGGCCTGATCCAATTACAGCAATTTTTTTACCTGTTCTAATGTTTGGATTTTTGGGTTTGACAAAACCTTTATCAAAAGCTATTTCAATAATATGCTTTTCAATTTCTTCGATGGTAATTGCCGGTTGATTGATGCCAAGCACGCAGGCGCTTTCGCAAGGAGCAGGACAAATACGTCCAGTAAATTCAGGGAAATTATTGGTAACACTTAATAGTTCGTAGGCTTCTTCCCAATTGTTATTATAAACGGCGTCATTAAATTCTGGAATAATATTTCCCAAAGGACATCCATTATGACAAAACGGAACGCCGCAGTTCATGCATCTTCCTGACTGCTCATTTAATTTTTGATCAGAAAAACGTTCTACAAATTCGTTGTAGTCTTTAACTCTTTCCAGAGGAGCTCTTTTATTTGGAAGCTCTCTTGTAAATTCAATAAATCCGGTAGGCTTACCCATCTATAAAAAAATTTAAATCGCTTTTTGATTTTTTTTTTCTTTTTGTAATAGTACTGCTTTGTAATCTCTAGGAAACACTTTTACAAAATGTGCTAATTGATGCTCAAAATCAGATATAATAAATGCTCCAACCTTACTTCCTGTTAAAGCTGCGTGCTCACCAATCATTTGATGCAAATACTTTTTATCTGATGCATCTAACGGATCTAAATCTACCATTTCGGTGTTGCATTTATCTGCAAAATTTCCAGCTGTATCATAAATGTATGCGACACCGCCACTCATGCCCGCTGCAAAGTTTCGACCTGTTTCTCCTAAAATAATAGCTTTACCACCCGTCATGTATTCGCAACCATGATCACCAACACCTTCCACTACAACTTCTGCACCAGAGTTTCTTACGGCAAAACGTTCACCGGCTTTACCTCTAATAAAGGCCTTGCCAGCCGTTGCACCATATAGGGCTACGTTTCCAATTATACTATTATGCTCTGCAACAAATGTTGCCCTCTTACTTGGATAAATGATTAGGTGCGCACCACTAAGGCCTTTACCAAAGTAATCATTGGCATCTCCTTCAATTTCTAGGGTAACACCTTTTGTGTTAAATGCACCAAAACTTTGGCCAGCGGTTCCTATAAACGAATAATGAATGGTTCCATCAGGTAGCCCAGCAGCTTTATATTTTTTGGTGATTTCGTTCGATACAATCGTGCCCGTTGTTCTATCAATATTGGTAATTGGAAAAGATGCTTTAATTTTTGTGCCACTTGCAATGGCATCTTTTGCAGCTTCTAATAATTTCCAATCTAGTACATTCGAAAGTTCATGATCCTGCGCTTCTTGTTTGTATAAACCAGTAGAAGCGTCTGCAGGTTCTTTGTATAAAATACTTGATAAATCTAATTTGCTATATTTCCAATGGGTAATATCGTCGCGCATTTCAAGTGCATCTACTTGACCCACCATTTCATCAATGGTTTTATAGCCAAGCTCTGCCATAATTTCACGTAGTTCCTGCGTAATAAATGTAAAAAAGTTTACTATATGATCGGGGTTGCCGGTAAAGCGTTTGCGTAATTCAGGATCCTGTGTTGCAACACCAACAGGGCAGGTGTTTAAATGACACTTGCGCATCATAATGCAACCTTCCACAATGAGTGCAGCGGTGGCAACGCCCCATTCTTCGGCGCCTAAGAGCGTAGCAACTGCAATGTCTCTACCCGTTTTCATTTGGCCATCTGCTTGTACCGTAATTCTAGAACGCAATTTATTTTTTACCAGTGTTTGATGTGTTTCTGCGAGGCCTAGTTCCCAAGGAAGTCCAGTGTGTTTAATAGAACTAATAGGAGAGGCACCCGTGCCACCATCATGCCCTGCAATTAATACTACGTCTGCCTTTGCCTTGGCGACACCGGCAGAAATGGTTCCAACGCCCGCTTTTGATACAAGCTTTACATTGATCCGTGCTGCGCGGTTTGCATTTTTTAAATCAAATATTAATTGAGATAAATCTTCGATTGAGTAAATGTCGTGGTGGGGTGGTGGTGAAATTAATCCAACACCAGGTGTTGCATTTCTTGTTTTACCAATCCAATCATCTACTTTATGACCAGGTAGTTGGCCTCCTTCGCCAGGTTTAGCACCCTGTGCCATTTTAATTTGGATTTCGTCGGCTTCCGTTAAATAATAACTATCTACACCAAATCTTGCACTGGCAACTTGCTTGATAGAAGAACGCATCGAATCACCATTTTCAAGTGGGGTATAGCGCTGTTCGTCTTCTCCACCTTCGCCGGTATTACTCTTGCCGCCTAAACGGTTCATGGCAATGGCAAGTGTGGTATGTGCTTCCCAAGATATAGAACCAAAAGACATAGCACCTGTTGCAAAACGTTTGTAAATATTTGCTGCAGGCTCCACTTCATCTATTGAAATACTAGGCCTAACTTTTTTAAATTTAAATTGACTGCGAAGGGTGGCTGCTTTTTCTGATTGATCATTAATAAGCCTTGCATATTTTTTATACACGTCAAAATCGTTAGACTTGGTAGCGTGTTGTAATAAGTGAATGGTTTGTGGATTAAACAAATGGAATTCACCTTTGCGCTTCCACTGATAAACACCACCAACAGTAAGTCTATTAACAGAAATTTGTTTTTTAGGAAATGCAAAATAATGTTTGGCCATAATTTCTTTTGCCATTTCGTCAAGTCCCATGCCTTCTATACGGGATGTTGCACCAGTAAAGTAGGTGTCTACTACTTTTTTATTGAGCCCAATGATTTCAAAAATTTGTGCTCCCTGATAAGATTGAAGAGTAGAGATGCCCATTTTTGAAAAAACTTTTAAGAGTCCATCATTAACGGCTTTGATATAATTCTTTTTGAGCTTGTCAATTTCTAGGGTAGTGTCAATAGCGCCAGAAATTTTCATATCTCTAATGCTGGATAGCGCTAGATAAGGATTGATTGCAGTAGCTCCAAAAGCAACAAGGCATGCAAAATGATGCACTTCCCAAATGTCACCAGCTTCTACTATTATACCTACCTGACCACGGTATCCTTTTCTAATAAGATGATGGTGGATTGCTGCTGTAGCAAGTAAAGATGGGATAGGTGCATGATCTGAGTCGACGGCTCTGTCTGTTAAAATGATTACTTCAAAACCATCTTCTACGGCGTCTACAGCATAGCGGCATAATCTATCCAATCCTGCTTTTAAAGAACCTGGTTTATTGTCCGCTCTAAAATAAGTTTGAAGTGTTTTAGCTTGGAAAATGCCAGTATCTATACTTCTAATTTTTTCTAAATTGTGGTTCGTAAGTATGGGGTGTTTTAACGCAACGCAGTGACATGCTAGTGGATCTTCCGATAAAATATTTGCATTGCTTCCTGCAAATGATGCAAGTGACATCACCATTCGCTCTCTGATAGGATCGATAGGTGGGTTGGTTACCTGCGCAAACAATTGTTTAAAATAACTACTTACATGTTGTGGTTGATCACTTAAAATAGCAAGCGGTGTATCGGTACCCATAGAGCCAATTGGTTCTTTGCCATCGATGGCCATAGGAGCAATGATGGTATTTAAATCTTCGGTAGAATATCCAAATACTTTTTGGTATTTAAAAACTTGATCGGGCTCAAGGTGTGTAAACATCACGCGTGGCTCAGGTAGTTCTTCTAATTTAATTTTATATTGGTTAAGCCAATCACCATAAGGTTGTTGACTACAAATTTTTTGTTTTAATTCGTCGTCACTGATGATACGACCTTGCTCCATATCTACTACAAACATTTTTCCAGGTTGTAGTCGTCCTTTTTCTATAACGGTAGAAGGATCAATCGGAAGCACTCCTGTTTCTGATGCCATAATTACACGGTCATCATTTGTTACGCAATAACGTGAAGGTCTGAGTCCGTTTCTATCCAGTGTGGCACCAATCATGTTACCATCTGTAAATGAAATAGAAGCTGGGCCATCCCATGGTTCCATAAAACATGCATGGTATTCGTAAAATGCTTTTTTAGTAGCATCCATGCTTTCGTTGCCATCCCAAGCCTCTGGAATAAGCATCATCATTACGTGTGGTAAAGATCTGCCGCTCATAAACAATAGCTCAATCATGTTGTCGAGGCAGGCAGAGTCGGATTGTCCTGATGTTACAATAGGTAATAACATGTCCATTTCTTCTTTGGAAAAGTTAGGCGTATTAAAACCTTTTTCACCGGCACGTAACCAGTTTAAATTTCCTTGAAGCGTATTAATTTCACCGTTGTGTGCAATGTACCTGAACGGTTGTGCTAATTTCCAAGATGGGAAAGTGTTGGTGGCAAACCTGGAGTGTACCAGTCCAAATGCAGACACCACGCGTTTATCATTCAGGTCTACGAAATAATTACGCACCTGTAAACTAGTGAGTTGTCCTTTGTAAATAATGGTTTTAGAAGAAAGTGATGTGATGTAAAAACCTATCTCATCTTTTTTGATGCTATTGGTTATCGTATGGGAAGCGTAATTTTTGAGTACAAATAATTTACGTTCAAATGCTTCGGGTGAATCTATCGTATCGGGACATTTGATAAATACATGCTCCATACAAGGTTCTACCGAAAGTGCTGTTAAGCCAATGTCTTTTGTATTAACGGGTACTTTACGATAGGTGATAATTTCGAGTCCTAATTTTTCGGCAGCTCTGTCAAATATTTCACGACATTCTTCTTTTAACGCATTGTCTTTTGGAAAAAATAAAACACCTACCGCATATTGACCATAGTCTGGTAAATGAGCACCTAGTGCCATACATTCATCAAAGAAAAATTCGTGCGGAATTTGAATCATAAGTCCTGCACCATCACCTGTATTTTTTTCGAAGCCGCAAGCACCGCGGTGTTCCATGTTTTCTAAAACAGTTAATGCGTCAGAAATATGCTGATGAGACTTAATGCCTTTGATATTGGCAACAAAACCGATGCCGCAAGCATCATGTTCAAAAGCGGGGTCATACAACCCCTGGTTGTTTGTAGAAACAATCATGTGAAACCGAAGTTAAAGGTCAGGAATAAAGCTATGTATGGCAGGCAATCGTAGATTGAAAATAATTAAAAATTTGATAACATTTAAAACGAGATTTCACCAAGTAATAAACAGTAAAACAAACAAACGATAGTTTATTAATTACTGATTGATGTAAACGAAATAATTTGATGGAAAATCAAAACTGATTTCAGACATGATGGATGTTGGAAAAATTCCATATATAGTGCTACCTGTTCCAGTCATCGATGCATATACAGCACCATTGTTGTAGAGCGTTGCTTTAATATTTTGTAGCTCGGGTAATGTTTTAAAAATAGGTGCTTCAAAATCATTGATGAGCGAATCCTTCCAAGTATTGATGGGTAAATTTAAAATATCAGGTATTTGTGTGCTTGGCTGATTGGGTGTAATCAATGAAAATGCCATTTTAGTAGATATGGCAATGCCCGGATTTACAATTACAATGTTATACCCATCTAGGTTAACATGTGTAGGTGCAAGTATTTCGCCTCTTCCTGTTGCAAATGCTGGGCTGTTTAAAATAAAAAATGGACAATCACTACCTAGCGTTAAGGCATACTGCATGAGTTTGTCCTGTGGTATTTGTAAATTAAAAAGTTGGTTCAGCAGTGTAAGTGTAAATGCGCCATCTGCGGATCCGCCTCCAAGTCCTGCACTCATTGGAATTTTTTTATGCAAATGCATTTTTATGTTTGGGATAGTAGGATAGTCCTTTTTTAACAACCAATAAGCTTTGCAACATAAATTGTCTGAAGTATCTCCATGAATGACTAAGCCAGAACTTGTAAATGTAAGGAGCTCCGTAGTATGTGCGTCTGCAATAATGATTTCTAATGCATCCGTTAATGTGAGTGAATAAAAAACGGTTTCAAGTACATGAAAACCATCTTCTCTTTTTTGGGTGACACGTAACCCTAGGTTGATTTTGCAGGGAGGGAAACAAATCATTTAGTTTTCCTTTTTTGCATCTCATCGCGTATCGCAATAGCTCTTATATAATCTTCATTTTCTAACACTTCTTGCAGTAACTTTTCAAGTGCTATTAAATCTAGTTTGGTAATATCATCTTGATCTTTAAAAGGTCGCTCCCCGCCAACGGCTTCTATTTTTTGTTTACTTACACCACCTTCATCTATTAAAATGCCAGCGTTATCTAAGATATGTTCGTAGGTGTAAATAGGGCATCCAAAACGAACGGCTAATGCTAGGGCATCAGAAGTACGGGAATCAATTTCGATGGTATCATGATCTGTAAAGCAAACCAATTTTGCATAAAATATACCCTCTTGCAAATCGTTAATGATGATCTCTTGAAGCTCTACATGAAAAGCCGTCATGAAGTTTTTAAGTAAATCGTGGGTGAGGGGTCTACTAGGGTGCATGTCTTCTAATGCCACGGCAATAGCCTGCGCTTCAAAACCGCCAATAACAATGGGAAGCCTTCTAGTGCCACCACCCGCTTCACCTAATACAACGGCATAAGAATGCGATTGGGTAATGCTATGGGAAAGGGCTACTATTTCGAGTTCTATTTTTTTCATAGACAGCACGAAATTAATTCAAAATAAATACAATTGAACAGAAGGCGTATAAAAACTAAGCCGAGGCTTTCATTTTTTTAATCGCTTCGGTTAATTTAGGTACCACTTCAAATGCGTCACCTACAATACCATAGTCGGCAGCTTTAAAAAATGGTGCTTCAGGGTCTTTGTTAATCACCACTATGGTTTTACTTCTGTTCACGCCAGCAAGGTGCTGGATAGCGCCAGATATACCAATGGCAATGTATAAATTAGGGGCAACCTGAACGCCTGTTTGACCCACGTGCTCGTGGTGAGGACGCCAATGTGCGTCGCCAACGGGTCTAGAACAGGCAGTTGCTGCGCCAAGCTCTTTAGCGAGGTCTAGTAAAATCCCCCAGTTTTCTGGGCCTTTTAAGCCACGGCCACCACTTACTACAATGTCCGCTTCTGTCAAGGATACTTCTCCGCTTGTTTTATTAACGGCTGTAATTTTTACATGGCCTGGCGTTACAGGAATATCTATTGGGGTAGTGGTGGCAGTTGCCGCAGCACCACCAACAACCTTATAACTATTAGGGCTAATAGCAATAATTTTTACGGCTGTTGAAAGGGAAACATTGGCGAATGCTTTTCCAGAAAACACAGATTTTTTTACAACAAAACCAGCGCTTGTATTGGGTAATGCAATAGCACCTGTAACAAGTCCTGCTTTTAATAGTGCAGATACACCAGCACACAAAGCTTTACCCGTTTGGTTGTGTGAAAATACAATTGTGGTAGCGCCCACTTTTGTAGCAGCAGCAGCAATTATTTTTACAAATACTTGTGCATCAAAATTTGAAAGTGCCGCATCTGATATTTGATAAATATTTTTTAGGTTGTATTGACCCAGTGCACTTAGGTCTTCGGTAACGGAGCCTAATAATAAACCGTGTACTTCGGTGCCTAACTGAGTAGCCACAGTAGCGCCATATGAAATGGCTTCTAATGTGCTTTTTTTAATTTGATTGTCTTGATGATCTATATATACGAGTACCATAATAATAATGTTGGAATGAATTAAATAGCTTTTGCTTCTTCATGTAATAAACGAACAAGTTCTTCTACGTTATCTGCGCTCACCAGTTTTACGCCCGCTTTTGCAGCTGGAAGTTCAAAACTTTCGATGCTTGTTAAAGCCTCTACTGCAGAGGGTTCTAGCACTTTAAGGGGTTTGGTACGTGCAGCCATAATACCGCGCATATTGGGTATTCTTTGTTCTGCAACACCTTTTTGACAACTCACAACGACAGTAGAATTTACAGTTAGTACTTCTTCACCACCTTCAATTTCTCTGGTGATGGTAGAAGTATTTTCTTCTATAGAATAGGAGGTCACTAATGATAAATAAGGTGTATCTAAAATAGCAGCAAGCATACCGCCCACGCTAGCGCCATTGTAATCGATGGTTTCTTTTCCAGTAAAAATTAAATCATATTTTTCGGTGCTGGCAACTGCTGCAATTTGAGCGGCAACATAATAACTATCGTTGCTATCTGCGTTGATGCGAATGGCTTCGTCTCCACCAAGTGCGAGTGCTTTTCTAATAATAGGTTCTGCATCTGCACCACCCACGGTAATTAAATGAATCGTAACACTTGGGTCTTTTTCTTTTAATTCAATGGCACGTACAAGTGCATACCATTCGTCGTATGGATTGATGATCCACTGAACACCTGCTTCATCAAATTTTTTGGCTGCATTTGTGAATGCAATTTTAGCAGTGGTGTCTGGTGTTTTACTAATACAAACTAATATTTTCATATGATATTATTTATCCTACATATTACATAGTTGTTTATGCAACTATTTACAAATATAGGTATCATTTTAATTACAAAGTTCGGCTATCTTTGGTTCATGGATCGGATAGAAAAATTGCTTGGTTTTTTAGCCCATCAACCCACAGATAACTTTTTAAGGCACGCGCTAGCCCTCGAGTATATTAAAATTGGAAAAGACGAGGAGGCAAAGGCTCTATTTACTGAAATAGTAACAGAAACACCTAGTTATGTGGGTACGTATTACCATTTGGCCAAGTTGCTTGAAAAAATGGAGCAAAACGCTGAGGCCATTACATGGTACGAAAAAGGGTTGGAAGCCTGCAAATTAGCAGGGGACAAGCATGCCTATTCCGAATTACAAGCTGCCTACGAAGACTTAATATATTAATTTGTGTAATAATTAGATCTATTAACTTCCTCTAGAACCGCCTGTTTTAATAGGTTTTTTGCCAACAGTTACCGCTTTGGTACCTGGTTTAGCAATAAATTTAGATCCTTGTGCTTTGTTGGCCTGGTTTTTTGTTCCAGGTTTGCCTGCTTTAGAATTATTTACGGGTAAAGCCATTTTTAAAAATATTTATGTTCAAATATACGATTTACCGGTAGCTAATAGGTGAATGGCTTAATTTTATTCCATGTTTTTATTAGAGGTTCGTGAAGTTGCAAAAAATCATGCCGGGTATGGTTATGCTAATACCATTTCTTTTAAATTGCCTAAGGGGCAAAAACTAGCGATAGCTGGAGAAACCGGTTCTGGTAAAACCACGCTTTTAAAACTGATAGCTGGGTTATTGGAACCCAACACTGGATCGGTGCATTTTAATGGAGAACGTGTTTTAATGCCAAGTGAGCAGCTCATTCCAGGACATCCAAAAATTGCTTTTTTATCGCAACATTTTGAACTACGTAACAATTATAGGGTAGAAGAGCTTTTAGATATGGCCCGAAAAATTCCGGAAGCCAGGGCTAACCATATTTATAAAATTTGTAGAATAGAACATTTGTTTGCGCGTAAAACCAATCAAATTTCTGGCGGAGAAAAGCAGCGTATTGTGCTGGCACAACTATTAACCACAGAGCCTTCTTTATTATTACTAGACGAGCCATTTTCGAACCTCGATAAAATTCATAAGCAAATCATGCAAGATGTGATTGCAGATATTACTACGCATTTTGATACCACTTGTATTTTAGTATCGCATGATGCCGCAGATTTACTTCCATGGGCCAATAGAATGCTTCTTGTTAAAGATGGTGCGGTTATTAGAGATGATAACCCAGATACCATTTTTTATGCACCGAGTAATGAATATGAAGCGGCACTATTAGGCACTTGTAATTGTATAAGTGCTGCCATGTTTCCAGCTATTAAATCACTGGTGCCAAATGTAAATTTAGAACAGCAATTATTTATTAGACCTTCCCAACTGTTACTTGAAAAGCCTGCAGTTAATGGATTACAAGGTATCGTTTCTAATGTTTTTTTTATGGGTAGCCATTATATGGTGCAAGTACAATTAGATGGCTTGGTATTACAAGTAGCTAGTTTTGAACCAGGTATTACTTTAGGAGAAACCTATGGTGTAAGGTTGCGCCGAAACGCCAAGTATCAAGTATTATAATGTAAGTCGATTGGATAACTCTACATTTATTTTTTCAAATAAATGGGCGGGTGTAAAGTTTCGCCAATTGTCAATTTGCATGAGCTCTATATAGTAGTGTAGCTTTTTTTGTCTAAAATCTTGTTGTGTTTGTGCTGGCATATTAAGGGCAACCATCCAGCCATTTTCTTCAGAAGCTTCTTCGTACCATTCTTGATAATATTCTTTGTCGCTGCTATGAAAATTTAAAACATTTTCACAAATCAAAATGAATTTATAAATCCCTTTTTTAGTTAATTGATCTACAATTTCTCTTTTGAGTTCCATAATGTCATTTTCGATAGCATCATTCCATTCGCCCATCAATTCTATAATGGCATACTGCTCGTCATAGTCTACAAACAATATTTTTAAATAGAGTGTTCGGCTACCAAAATCATCCCATTGCGGATGTATATAGTAATTGTAAATAACCTGCGTAAATTCAAATTCGGAGTAGGTACGGCCATAAAAAGGAGATTTAGGATCTTCTTCGGCGGTATATAAATGTCTCCAATTAAAAAAAGGCTCTATGTTATGCATGCCAATAAATTATGAACCCAAATGAGCTTCGGTTGCTTTTTTAACAGAACCATGCACGAGTAATAATGCTTTTGCGGCTTCGTAATCGGTGCTATTAATTTGTTTCATAAGCATGTGAACACCTCTGTCAACTAATTTTTCGTTGGTGAGTTGCATGTTTACCATTTTGTTATCCTCTACACGGCCAAGGCCAATCATTACGGCAGTAGAAATCATATTGAGCACCAGTTTTTGAGCGGTACCACTTTTCATTCTGGTACTACCGGTAATAAATTCGGGACCTACTACCACTTCGATAGGGAACTTTGCAGCATCCGATAATGGTGAGCCAGGATTACAAGAAATACTTGCAGTAGTAATACCATTTTCGTTGCATTTTTGAAGGGCACTAATCACATAAGGTGTGGTACCACTTGCTGCTAGACCTATTACAACATCGTTTGCGTTTACGTTATGCGCTTGTAAATCAAGCCATCCTTGGTTGGTATTGTCTTCGGCATTTTCTACGGCGTTGGTAATGGCTTGTGCACCACCAGCAATAATACCAATGACTAATCCGTATGGTACGCCATACGTTGGCGGACATTCACTCGCATCAACAATACCAAGCCTGCCACTTGTGCCAGCACCCATATAAAATAAACGACCCCCTTGTAACATTTTTTCGATGGCAATACTCACCACTTTTTCGATAGCGTCAATAGCTGCAGCTACTGCTAACGGTACTGTTTGATCTTCTTTATTGATATTGGTTAGAACCTCTATTACAGACATGTCTTGTAATTGTCTGTAATTAGAATCTTGTTCTGTAATTCTTGTAAATGGAGCCATGTAAATTTATTTGTGGTAGGTAATTAAACCTTCCATTGGAGCTTTTAAAACTTTACCCAATTCTAATTCGTAGGTATGACAAAGTTCTTTTAATACATCTTTAAAACCATAGGCAACACTGCCTACAAAATTAATAGGTAGTTTCCAGCTTTCTTTAAATTTATAGAGATGCGTAAAAAAGAAATCGTTTAAACCATCTTCAATAATATTTTCAATCATATAATGCCCTCTGTTTTCACTTAAAAATATAGCAAAGTTAGCAAGGTATCGATTGGCAAGTGGTTGCTTGTAAACATGGTTTAAAATATCGTCTTTGCTGGTATTAAATCGTTTGTTAAATAGAGCCATGAGTTCTTCGTCAAAAGTTTGGTACAAATAATATTGTACCACTTTTTTACCAAGGAAAGCGCCACTTCCTTCGTCACCTAAAATATATCCAAGCCCCGGACTATTTTTAGCAATCTTTTTTCCATTGTAATAGCCTGCGTTGGCACCTGTACCTAAAATACAAGCGATCCCTTTTTGCTTGCCGCATAATGCTCTAGCGGCTGCATCTAAATCATTGTTGATTTCAATTTTTGCTTTGCTAAACACGCTTTTTAAAACAGTATGAATGACTTTGGCGTTAGCCGGATTGGCTAACCCTGTACCATAAAAAAATATTTTTTTAGGAGGGAAGTTTTTGATTTTGGGAAGCAAGTGCTGTTCTAATAACGCTGTGATTTGAGCGGTAGATAAAAAATAGGGGCTAAGGCCATCTGTAAGGATGGTCTTTTTTTTCTTGCCATCTACCAGTAAACACCACTCACATTTGGTAGCGCCACTGTCTGCAATTAAAGTTACCCGCATAATTTTAGTTTAAAAATGATACTACGAAGTACGAAAATATCTCTGACAAAATAGACTTTATCTAACTAATATTTAAGGTTTTATGGCAATTTTATGCTTTTAAATAGGATATTTGTAAGGACGCCCAAATAATAAGAAAAAATGAACGATCAAAAAAAGAAAATTAGTTTGTGGTTACCTGTTTTGTTGTCTGTTGTGATGGTGGTGGGTATGACGATAGGTTACCAATTACGTGACAATACCGCTGGTGGTAAATTTTTAGGTTTTTCTGGACGTAGTTCGGTGCAAGAACTGGTTTCCCTTATTAATAATAAATATGTAGATCCGGTAGCATCAGATAGCATCAATGCCCTTGTTGCCGATGCGTTACTTTCTCATTTAGATCCACACTCGGCGTATATTCCTGCCAAAGATTTGGAAGCGTTTAATGACGACATTGCTGGAAGCTTTATGGGTATTGGTATCGAATTTCAACTTTTTAAAGATACTTTAAACGTTATGAATGTGTTTAAGGATGGCCCTTCGTTTAAGGCAGGGTTACAAGTAGGGGATCAAATTTTAACGGCCAACGACTCCTTACAATTATCCGGTAAAAATATAGACGCAGACTGGATTCGTTCTAAGCTTAGAGGACCCGAAGGCAGTACCGTAAAAATTACCGTTTTACGAGATCAAAAAAAGCAAAACTTTACCATTACTAGAGGCGTTATTCCGGTTTCGCCTATTGATGCTGCGTATATGATGCAGCCCAACATTGGTTATATTAAAATCAATAAGTTTTCTGAAAGAACCTATGAGGCATTTATGGAGTCTTTAGAAAAATTACAAAAAATGGGTATGAAATCGATGGTGCTAGACCTTAGGGGTAATGGCGGCGGTTTATTACAAGAAGCCGTTGATATTGCCGACGAGTTTTTAAGCGATAATAAATTGATTGTTTACACCGAAGGTGCAAATAGTAAACGCAATGATTTTATATGTAAGCGTCCGGGTTTATTTGAAAATGGAAAATTAACGGTACTGATAGATGAAACATCTGCGTCTGCTAGTGAAGTGCTTGCTGGTGCATTACAAGACTGGGACAGGGCTACTATTATTGGAAGACGTTCATTTGGTAAAGGCCTTGTGCAGCAACAGTTTAGCCTAACCGATGGAAGCGCCGTAAGGTTAACCATCGCAAGGTATTACACACCATTAGGTAGAAATATTCAAAAAACATATGCAGTTGGTAAAGAAAAATATGAACAAGAATTAACGGACCGTTACCATAGTGGGTTATTGGATAAAACAGATTCAAGTGTTTTAAAAGGTAAAAAATACAAAACACTAGCTGGTCATATTTTATACGGAGGTGGTGGTATTACGCCCGATGTTATTGTGCCGCTAGCTGCTAGTTTGCAAGACACATTAATTATGCAATTATACGTATCCAATACGCTATCTAATTTTGTATATCAGTTGTATAAAAACAACCGCGCTTATTATGCGTCCTTTAAAACGCCCCAAGAATTTCTGGTAAAGTTTTTGCCTGACACTCAGGAGTGGAAAGCCTTTGTAGCCGCTGCTGCAAAGGATACTATTGTAGCAAATAATGTTTCGGCGGCTGGTAAAGCCTATTTATTACAATCGATTAAGGCACTCATGGGGCGCCAAATATGGAGAAGTGAAGGGTATTATGAAATACTTAATAGTACAGATTCTACCGTTGCTAAAGCGTTGCAGCAATTAAAATAAAAAACATGAAAAAACTATTTTTCACTATTGCCTCTTTATGTATGCTTCAACAAATGAAGGCCCAAGACACAAAAATTATTGCACACCGAGGTGCGTGGAAAGAATTTAACTTGCCAGAAAATTCTGTTGCATCGCTACAAAAAGCAATCGAAATTAAAGCTTACGGAAGCGAGTTTGATGTACGCCGCACAATCGATGGCAAACTGGTGGTAAACCATGATCCAACACATTTTGGGGATACCATTGAGTTAAAAACGTATGAGGCCCTTAATGCAAAAAAGCTAAGCAATGGCGAAAACTTGCCACTACTAGAAGATTATTTTAAAAAAGGAACTGCTTCTGATCATCACACACTGCTTATTTGTGAAATTAAAGCTGCCTTATTAAGTAATACCACAAGCCAACTAACAACTCTCGAAACATTGGAGCTTGCTAAAAAGCTAGGGATCGAAAATAGAATTATTTATATCAGCTTTGATTTTGAAGTGCTTCAAACCATTAAAGCTACACTTCCTTCTGCAACTGTTTTATATTTAGAAAACAATAAGTCGTTAGAAGAAGTAATGGCTGCAAAATTTAACGGCATTAATTTTAATTATGCGCAGTTTTTGGGTAACCCATCTATTGCAGTAAATGCTAAAAAGCAACATTTAATGATTGGTAGTTGGACCGTAAATAAGGATGAAGACTTTACTCATTTATTGGATCAGGGGATACAGTATATTACTACTAATTTTCCGGAACGATACTTGACGCAACTAGATCATAAACACTAGGCGCCGCGTAAAATTATTTCTTAAGTATAAGTTTCACTTCTTTCATGAGTAAACTGATGCCTGGTTTCATCATTTCAACATGATCTAAACCTTCTAGTTCAAAAAGTTTTACTTGTTTGTTTTCTATAAGTTTCATCATTCTAAAAAAGTAAGCGTTCTCTTCGTACCTGCCTAGTAATTCCATTTCTCTATCACCTGTAATTAAAACAATGGGTGGTGTATTTTTTTTGATATGGTAAATAGGTGCATAAGCTTCAATTAAAGGTTGGTATTTTGAAATACCATTTTCATCGCGTATCGTATAGTGTGTAATCACTTGAGGACTCAATGGTATAAGTCCTGCAATAGAATCGGCACTAATACCATGTTTTGCCAACCATTTATTTTCGAGTCCAATCATAAGGTCTAGATATCCGCCTGCCGAATGGCCCGATAAAAATATTTGTTTCGTGTTTCCGCCATATCTTTCAATATTGTTAAACACCCATGCAGTGCCTGCAGCAGCGTCTTCTATATATCCAGGTGCTTTTACTTTTGGACTTAGGCGGTATTCGATAGAAACAATTTCATAACCATAATCGAGTAGTTCTTTTGGTATGGATTTTGTGCCACCCGTAAGTCCGCCTCCATGAAACCAAACAATTACAGGCGAATTTGTTTTACCAATGGGCTTGTATATATCAAGTACGCATTGTTCTTTGATGTAGGCATTTGTATCTCGAATGCTTTGGACATAATAAGGTATATTTTTAATGACTTCGTATTTGCTATTGTTTTGTGCTACTGCGCTGATTGCAAAACAAATAAATAGTAGTTGAATTTGGATTTTATGTATCGTTTTCATAGACCCTAAATTAAATCAAATATTGTTTATATAGCTAATTGAATCTGATATCTATATATTTTAGCTAAATTTGCTTTAGAATAAGCAGCAATGGATAAAGCGTTACATAGTTTAGCAGATACACTGCAAGGAGATTTGTTTTTTGACAATACCATGCGAACATTGTATGCTACAGACGCTTCTAGTTATAGGGAGATGCCGCTTGCTGTGGCGATACCAAAATCAAAGGCTGATATCGCCACTTTAATTTCATTTGCTGCCGCTAATAATACCTCATTAATTCCCCGAACAGCGGGAACATCTCTTGCAGGACAAGTGGTTGGTAATGGCATTGTAGTGGATGTATCAAAACACTTTACAAAAATTATAGAGCTTAACGCTAATGAAGGTTGGGTGAGGGTAGAGCCTGGTGTTATTAGAGATGAACTTAATTTATTTTTAAAACCACACGGATTATTTTTTGGGCCCGAAACATCAACAGCTAATAGAGCCATGATGGGAGGTATGGTAGGTAATAATTCTTGTGGATCTAATTCAGTTATTTATAAAAGTACGCGTGAGCATTTATTAGAAGTTACTGCTTATTTAAGTGATGGGTCTGAAGTTGTTTTTAATACCATTAGCAATGATGATTTTCATGCTAAATGTGGGTTGGATAGTTTAGAAGGAAAAATATATAAGTCGGTAAGGTCGATGCTTAGCAACTATGACAACCAGCAAGAAATTATAAAAGAATTTCCTAAAAAATCAATTGTACGCCGTAATACAGGTTATGCCATTGATGTGCTTGTGGAAGCAAGCCCGTTTAATGCGGGTGGCCCAGCTTTTAACTTTTGTAACTTAATAGCAGGTTCCGAAGGTACACTTGCTTTTATCACCGAAATAAAATTACAAGTAGTTCCAGCACCTGCCAATGAAACAGGACTTTTATGTGTTCATTTTAATACCATCGATGAATCACTCCATGCTAATTTAATTGGCCTCAAATACAATCCTAGCGCCAGTGAATTAATTGATCATTATATTTTAGAATGTACCAAAGAAAACAAGGAGCAGAGTAAAAATCGTTTTTTTGTTGAAGGTGATCCGGGCGCTATTTTAGTGATTGAATTTGTGCGTGAAACCAGAGAAGAAATTTTGGAATTAACAAACGCAGTAGAAGCAGATATGCGCGCCGCCGGACTTGGTTATCATTTTCCAGTTTTATTTGGTGCCGATACCAAAAAAATATGGATACTTCGTAAAGCGGGTCTTGGCTTGCTCAGTAATTTACCCGGAGACGAAAAAGCAGTGCCGGTTATTGAAGATACCGCTGTGGATGTAAACGATTTGCCCGCTTATATTAAAGACTTTAATGCAATTTTAGATAAGCATGGTTTGTATGCGGTGCATTATGCGCATGCTGGTTCTGGTGAAATTCATTTAAGGCCTATCATTAATTTAAAAACCATCGAAGGGAATCAGCTATTTAGAACCATCGCCGAAGAAGTGGCAACACTGGTTAAAAAATACGATGGGTCGTTAAGTGGTGAGCATGGTGATGGGCGTTTGCGTGGAGAGTTTATAAAGCAAATGGTGGGTGAAAAAAATTACAACTTACTTAGGGAGGTAAAGTACACTTGGGATCCAAAAGGGATTTTTAATCCTAACAAAATTGTGGATACGCCTTCCATGAATACGATGCTACGTTATGAGCCCGGACAAAGTACGCCAGTATTTGAAACGATTTTTAGATTTCACAAACAAGATATTTTACAACACGCCGAGCAGTGCAATGGATCGGGTGATTGCAGAAAAACGCACTTATCGGGAGGTACGATGTGTCCATCCTATATGGCAACCCGCGACGAAAAGGATACGACTAGAGCAAGGGCTAATATTTTACGCGAATTTTTAACGCACTCAACGGAGCAAAACCGCTTTAACCATAAAGAAATTTATGATGTCATGAGCCTTTGCTTAAGTTGTAAAGCCTGTAAAAGTGAATGTCCTTCCAATGTGGATATGGCAAAATTAAAGGCAGAGTTTTTGCAACATTATTATGACGCCAATGGTGTACCGTTTAGATCAAAGTTGATTGCCAATTTTACGGCATCTGCTAAACTTGGTTCGATAGCGCCCGGCATTTATAATTTTGTAATGCAAAATAAGATGCTAGGTGGCATTATTAAAAGAGCTGTGGGCTTTGCGGTGGAGCGTTCTATGCCCGCTATTTCTAGTCAAACACTAATCAAATGGTACCGCAAAAACTATTTGGCACCGCAGCATCCCATAAAACGTGTGTATTTATTTTGTGACGAGTTTACCAATTACAACGATGCGTATATTGGCATTAAAGCGGTACAATTATTAACCGCTTTAAGTTATGATGTGGTGATACCGGTTCATGAAGAGAGTGGGCGAACATGGCTTTCAAAAGGGCTTGTTAGAAAAGCAAAAATAATTGCAAATAAAAATATTGAATTATTAGGTGATATCGTTTCTGAAAAGAGTCCATTAATAGGTATTGAGCCGTCGGCTATTTTAACTTTTAGGGATGAATATCCTGATTTGGCAAGCGATGAAAATTTAGTTGCAGCTGAAAGTTTAGCGCGCAATAGCTTTTACATCGATGAATTTATTACCAAAGAAATGGAGGCCGGAAATATTACAAAAGAGGTATTTACCACCAAAGCTAAAACCATCGTATTGCATGGACATTGCCAACAAAAAGCTGTTGGTTCATTAGCGGATTCAGTAACGGCTTTATCGCTACCTACCAACTATACCGTTCAAACCATTCCTTCTGGCTGTTGTGGGATGGCCGGGTCTTTTGGATACGAAAAAGAACATTATGATGTATCTATGAAAATAGGAGAGTTGGTACTATTTCCCAATGTTAGAAAAAATGCATCTACCTGCACCGTGGCAGCTCCAGGTACCAGTTGCAGACATCAAATCAAGGATGGAACGGGTGCAAAGGCCCTTCATCCTGTTGAGATTTTGTTAGAGGCGCTGATATAATTTAAATTACAGCATGAAATTGTTTATAATATTTTTAAAAATCCATTTTTTAGTTAAACAATATTTGTCCTCTTTTTTTTATATAGTAAACAATAAAATATATAATATTTTTATTTATAATTAATATTATAAAAATTATGTCCAATCTTCTAAAAGAAGACATGTTTAGGGTTTAGACAATGTTCTAATATTAGACATAAATCTATATTCGCCGCCTTAAATGAAATCGGTATGCGTAAATTATTTTGTGTCTTAGTAATCTTACTAAACTTTTGCTGGGTAAACAAAGCCCTTGCACAAAATACGAACCCAAATTATGGGATCTTTTTTCAAGCGGTTGCAAGAGACAACTTCTCTAACCCTGCCAAAGACCGCGTTGTATTTGTAGAGTCTAGTATTTTACAATTTACTGCAAATGGAACCAAAGTATTAACAGAACTCCATCAAACCACCACCGATGGTTTGGGTGTTTTTAGTATCAATATTGGTAGTGGCCAACGTCTTGGAGGTACCCTTAGTGGACTTGATAAGGTTGATTGGGCTAATGGACCTTACTTTTTAGGGTTAAAAATTGCTATTAAGCCTTTATCACCTGTTTCAAACTGGGATTATACCAAAGAGCTAATTGATTTAGGAGCTTCCGCTTTTGGAACTGTCCCTTATGCTTATTATGCTGGAAATTCGGCTGGCGTTAAAGATGTTGTGAAAACAACGGATACCGCTGCTATGCTTATGCCCTATGCTAAATCTCTAACATTAACCGCGTTGGGTTTAAATAAATTGAATGTAGCTGATAGTATTTCTAAGTATGTAACGCCAATGTAAATCGTCAGCATAAAGTGGACAAAATATAGTCTAAATTAGTAGAGTGT